>SVTH01000018.1 GCA_015063885.1 Oscillospiraceae bacterium
ATCTCTTCTGCATATTGTTCTATGTGACGGTATTCTCTGGGCATAAAAATTCCTCCTATGGTAGATGTTTTTATTCTACCATAGGAGGGTGTTTTTTTCAATTGTCCGTTTTTAACGGACTTGTGCAACGCGAGGGGGGCTGCGCTTTTTACGTGTGTTGTTTACTGCGGAGGGGCGGGCGGTAGAGGTTGCCCGCGGCGTCTTGATAGAGGGGACGGTGCGGGTTTGACGCATCACGGATGCGGGTGACTTGGACTTTCCGCCCGTCGGGGAAAGCGGTGTGGCAGTCCTTAGGGGGGGAGGGAAGCTGCCGTGCCAAGCCGCCACGCCTTACAAAAAAGCCCGACGACGAAAACGCAACCGACCGCACAGATCGTCCACGCCGGCAAAAAGAGGATGCTTTTTTGCAGGAAGGAGAAAAACGCGGCCTTGCGGCAGCCGCGGGGAGGGACCGTGAGGAGGGAGCGTATACCAAGCAAAAAGCAAAGCACGGAGAAAACACCGCAAGCGGCGGCTGCGGCAATGCCGATCGGGAGAGGGAGGACTCCCGCACCACACAGAACGGCCCATAGAATACCGCTTGTGAAAAACAAAATGCCCGGACCGCCCGCCAAAGCGATCTGCCGCGGGGTGAACCAAGGCAGGACCGTCACGTTCCCGAAAAATCTCGTTCCGGAAACCGATGAGGCGAATTGCGGCATGGTTTTTTCTCCTTTTTTGACTTTTCTTTGCAAATATGACATTCTGTAAATGTCATTATCGTGGGTATTGTAGCATATAATAAAGAAAAAGTCAAGCACTGAATGTCAAAAGGTGGGCGTATGTTTATCAACAAAACCCCCGGCGGGCAAAACAACATTTGCGGCGTCAACGTGGCAAGGCTGAGAAAACAAAAGAAGTGGTCCCAGAATCGGCTGGCCTCTATGCTCCAGATCCACGGGCTCAACGTGGACAAAAACGCCATCCAGCGGATCGAGGCGGGGAAGCGGTTCGTGACGGATATCGAGCTGGCGTATCTTTCACGGGTGCTGGAGGCATCCTTGGAAGACTTGCTGGATGGGGGTGCGCTTTTCGGCAATACGTCTGCTTCCCACCCATGACAAACTGCGGTGTTTGTGCTACAATAAAATCAATCAAGACTGCCCGGAAAGTGCCCTTCAAGCGGAACCATTTTTCGGGCATTTGCATTTTCACAATGCGAGGTAAAACAAAATGAAAGGACTCAAGAGTCTTGCCATGCTGTTAGCCCTCGCCTTCTGTCATTCCGTCCGCACGGGCGGGGCGACGGGTTCACCCCTGCTACCGAAAGCTCTGCCGCTTCCCGAAGCGCTGTTCGCCTTGGGATCTGCGCTGCAGGTAGCTTTATATCCTTCGCATATTTCTTATTTCCGTAGGCTTTTTGTCAAACACGTCGTGGCAGACCTGATTGAAGGAACGGATGCTTTTGAAGCCACATTCAAAAGCGATGCGGGAAATGGGAAGGTCGGTATCCTGCAGCATGGCGAACGCCTGGTGGATGCGGTAAAAGTTAAGCATCTTTTTAAAATTCATATGCATATGCCTGTTGAAGGTGCGGGAGAGATATTGATAATTATATCCCTTTTCCTTGGCGATATCTTTCAGCGAAATGTTGTTTTGGAAGTTTTCTGCTATATAAAGAGCCACGTCCATTGCCGCCATATCGACTTTGGGAGCGGTGATGAGCGTTGTGGAGGCGAGAAAGTCACCCAACAGCATATATAAAAGCCCTTTGATCCTCATGCGGTCTTCAAACGGAGCTATTCTGGATATGGGGAGGCTGTTTTCCCCGAAGGTGTCAAAAAGCATTTTTAGCCCGAAAGCGAGAACCTCCTCCTTGGGGCGAAAAACAGGATCTCTTGGGATCATGCCCTCAACGGATTGTGCAACGGTGAGAATGAGGTGGTCGTTGAATATGATTCGCTGTGCGGAGGCGTCGGGGGCAAGCACCAGCTCGTGTGGCTGAAAAGGGAACAAAAGGATGCATTCGCCCGGGGAAAGCCGGTAACGATGCTCGTTTACCGTACAGACGCAATTTCCCTCAAGGGGCGTAATAAATTCGTAATTCTTGTGAAATTGCCGTATGGCTCTGCTTTGACGTTGTGTATAGCTATGAAATTCAAATGCGAGGTTGTCGGAAGTAAAACGTCCTTCTTTTTTGATTGCCATGGTAGGCTCCCTCCAAAACCAAAAAGTCAACTTCTTGCTATAATGTATACACTATTCGGCTTGCTTTGTCAACATGGTTGTGTTAAACTTTTTAAAAATACGGTATGTTCAATACTGCGGAGGGCTTATTATGAAGAAGATCCTATCGGCAATTCTTTGCTTGCTTGTATGTGCTCAGGCATTCGGAGTTGGGTCGATCTCCCCGGAAGCGGAGGAGACAAAGGAAATGTTTTTTGATTCCTTTGATTACAAGGCTTTCGGCTCATCGGGGCTTTACGGCGGAAACAACGCCTGGGAAAAGGAATATTTAACGCCCAAGGATAAGGATGATAAGGGCTCGGCTGACAGTACCGCGCCTGTTCCGTCCGATGGCGTTTTGAAATTTTCCCAGGGCGACGGGATTCGCTTCAACTGGCAAAATCTTGACGGCTTTTCAAAATTTGATGCTTCAAAAACGTACAAGATAACCTTTGACGTAAAGGTTACCGATTTCGGTGACGATCGACCGCTGGGGGCTGCGGCAACCTGGAACCGAGAACTTTATTTTGCGGTTGCGGGATATTACAACCAGATCGAATTCCGAAGCGGCAACTATTCGGGCCAGATCGGCATCCGTGCCGGTGACAAGACCGATTCTCTTCCCAAGGGCGGATGGACGAATGATAAATCCACCTACGTGCTGAATAAGACCTATCACTGTACGTTTGAATGGAGACCTTCGGAAAAAGTCGTTATCTCCACCGTTGCGGCGGACGGAAACGTGATCGCACAGGGATCCCGCAGTGACGCCGTTTACGGCACGGTCAATCCAAGCACCCGCTTTTTGGTTTGGCGTTGCGAGGACGGCGAGATGGAGATCGATAACGTAACCTTCAGCGATGGGGAAAAAACGTATACGCAATCCTTCGATTTTGAAAAGGAAACCGATGTCATGACTGCGTCGGGGGTTTGGGGACTTGAGGATGTTCGCAGGACCGATTCAAAGGAGCCTGCGTTTAACGACGGCGCGTTGCTGATCAAGGAACACAGCAGCGTAAAGTTCAATTGGCAAAAGGTTGACGGAATCGGGGCTTACGACCCTGCCAAAACCTATATTTTTGATTTTGATGTGAAGCTTGTCGACAAGGGCGACGGAAGCAATTGGGGCGGCGAGGTGTGTACACGCGGGATTTATATTGCATTCGGCGGCTGGTATAATCTGATCGAAATGCCCACGAAGGAAAACGTGATAAAGGTTGGCGCAACCACCAAGACCTTTTCGGATACACAGCATTTGAACAAGCAAATGCACGTAACGATTTCTTGGGAGGGCACAAATATTTCGACGGTCATTACCGATTCAAAGGGTAACGCGGTGATCCAAGGCGGAAGAAGCGGGAATGCCTTTACGGATCTGGCTGCCGAAAAGGCGGCAATGACAAATCTCGTCCTCCGCTGCGAGGATGGAGCCTTTGAGCTTGACAATTTTAAGCTCAGCGTGATGACCGTTCAGGTGGACAGCACCACCGAGATAAACATCCCCAAGGGCCAACAAGCGGTCTATTCCGCCGAGGTGGAGTACAGCGGAAACGGCAAGGTCTTGCTGAAATGCGGCGGAACCGAACTGTTTTACATAGAAAACGGCAGCTTGAAAGTGGGCGGAAAAGCCGTTGAGGGCTCTTACGGGGCAGGTACTTATCACATCGAATCGGTCATCAGCCCCGATCAGGAAATGCAAACCGTTGAGGTCGTTGCTCCCGGCGGAGAAGTCGTTCGCAGAGGCTTCTACACGCTGTTGGGGGGCGGTGCGATCAATTGCTTCGTCACGGGCGAAAGCAAGGTGATTACCTCCGACGTAAAGTACGAATCTTGCAGTGTCAATGAATATACGCTTACGACGCAAGAGCCGATCTATACCGGCGTGGATGCGAAGATCTATAATCTTGTAACCTCGTTTGACGAGGCACAGACGACACGTAATTTCGCCTGGACGGCCAAAAGTGCATTTATCGGCAAGGATGCCATGGCCCTCAAATACCGCAAGGCGGGGGAAGCCGATTGGATAACGGTTGACGCCGTTCGGGAGACCGAAAGGGTGAATATCGCAGGCGAGGATTACTTCAAGTGCGATCTTTCGTCTCTTGCGCCCGATACCGAATATGAATATAAGATCGGCAAAAAGGACGGCGACGAGGATGCCGATTGGACGAAGATCTTCAAGTTCAAGACCGCAAAGGAAAGCATAGACGAGTTTACGTTTGTTGCCGTGGGCGATACCCAGGGGCTCACCTGGAATGGGTTGACCTCAAGCGACAAGGGGGTCATGTTCGCCATGGCGGCATACCAAGAGGCTTTTGAAGAGGTCAAGGACCCTGCGTTTATTCTTCACACCGGCGATGTTGTGGAAACCGGCAACAACCAGAATATGTGGAATATGTATTTCAAGGCGTTGAACGGCTTTGGTGCGTCCACCCCAATGTTTGCCGCCATCGGCAACCACGATACCTGGGGCAAACCGCTTTGTTTCGATCTCCACTTCAACCATCCCAACAACGGAGGTACGGCGGCTCTTGATCAAAGCTTCAAGAGCAAGGTGACCGACGGAAACGTTTTGCAGCTTTTTGACAATGCCGACGAAACGATTTATTCCTATGATTACGGCAACGCCCATTTTATCGTGCTGAACACGGGAAGCTACTGCAATCAGGATAAGCACATCATTGATGCCCAGCGGGAATGGCTGATCAACGATCTGGAAGCCAACAAGGATGCAAAATGGAAGATTATGCTCTTCCACGAGCCTGTATATCACCGCTTGGGAGCAGGGGAAAGCAGACCCTGGCTCCACGACGTTATCGAAGAATACGGTGTTGACCTTGTTATCCAGGGACATTCCCACCTGGTAACGAGAACCTATCCCATGAAGGATGGAAAAATCGTCACGAAGGCGGTGGACGAAAGGATCGAAAAGGGGATCGGTACGGTTTATACCACCATCGGCTCTACTGCGCTTAACCACGATGGTGCAAACGACGGGAAATACGAAGAGGAGATCGGCTTCCTTGTGACTCCCACACCCACCCAACCGGCATATACCACGGTGACCGTTCAAAATGATAAGATCGTCGTCACCACCAAGCAGATCAACGGATTCGTTCTCGATAGCTTTACCATCGAGGATAAAAACGTCTCGGACGATCCAACGCCCGACGAAAGCGACGGCGTCTCGGGCGAGTCTTCCGAAGCATCGTCGGAAAGCACGGAAATTACGGATCCCGAAACCGAGAGCACGGGCAGCTCTGCGATTACGGATCCCGAAACCGAGAGCTCGGGCAGCTCTGCGATCACGGATCCCGAAAACGAGACTTCGGGAAGCACTGTCATCGTTGTCATTTGTTCGGTAGCGTTGATCGTCTTGGGCGTCGGAATCGTTTTGATCCTGAAACGCAGAACATAAGAAACGGCAAATCTTTTCACACGGCAGGGACTTTGGTTCCTGCCGTTGTTTTTTGTTTGGTAGGAGACTGTGCTTTCCTTCTCCCACCCTTGACAAACTGCGGTGTTTGTGCTACAATAAAATCAATCAAGACTGCCCGGAAAGTGCCCTTCAAGCGGAACCATTTTTCGGGCATTTACATTTTCACAATGTGAGGTAAAACAAAATGAAAGGACTCAAAATTCTTGCCATGCTTTTAGCTCTCACCTGTTGTCTTTCCGCCTGTGCAGGCGGGGGAGACGTTTCCACCGCCCCTTCCGCAGAAGGGTCTTCCACCCCCGGGGAATCCTCCGCACCCGAGACCTCCCAGGAGGAGACCTTGGGAGAATTCGAGACGGTGTTCCGTTTCCTGGTCACCTCCGACAACCACGTTTCCTCTGTGAACGACACCTCCGCCAAGCGTTTGGAGCAGCTGTTCAAGTCCTCCTACGCCTATGCCGAGACCCAGGCATACGATAAGATCGACGCCTTTGTTGCCGTGGGCGACATCACCAACTACGGCCAGGCCTACGAATACGCCGCCTGGAAGAGTATCGTGGACGCCAACATCAAGGAAGAGACTCAGCTCATCACCGTTATGGGCAACCACGAATACTACGGCAACCTGAACGACCTGCAGTGGGGCGTGAATGGTTATACCCAGAACATGGATCCCGAGCTGAACAAGCACGTGGTGGTGAACGGCTACCACTTCATCGGTATCTCCACCTACGGGGAAGGGGATTACTCCGAGGATCTGGACTGGCTGGAGACCGCCCTGGCGGAAGCCGCTCAGGCAGACGGGGATAAGCCCATCATCACCTTCCAGCACCACCATATCAAGGACACCGTTTACGTCAGCCCCGAATGGTACGCCAACGAGTCCGCCCAGCTGGACGCTTTGTATTCCAAGTACAGCCAGGTGCTGAACTTCTCCGGCCATTCCCACGGCCCCATCAACAACCCCACCTCCTGCTATCAGAAGGATTACACCCTCTTCGGTACCGGAACCCTGGCATACTTTGAGATGGAGTCCGGCATGACCTACGGCACTGTGCCCCCCAACTCCGGTCAGGCGGCCCAGTTCTACATCGTGGAGGTCTCCGCCGACAACCGCGTGAAGGTAATGCCCTATAACCTGCTCACCGACGATTTCTTCAAGACCTCCGACGGCAGTAAGCAGCTGGTTTACGCCATCGACGATCTGAAGGACAAATCCACCTGGCTGTATACCGACGCCGCCCGCAAGGCTTGGAACCAAGCCCCGGCCTTTGAGGATGGCGCTTCCGTCACCCTGGGCAACGTGACCCACGGCTCCGTGGAGATCACCTTCCCCCAGGCGAAGGACGACGAATGTGTGGAAAGCTACCACATCGTCTGCACCGCGGACGGCGGCAAGAAGGAGTTCAACTACTTCTCCGAGTATTACTTCGAGCCCATGCCCAAGACCATGACCTTCACCCTGGCCGGGTTGACCCCCTCCACCGCATACACCCTGGAGGTGTTCCCCGTGGACGTTTACGGCGTTCGGGGCGAGGCCATCAAGACCACCGTTACCACCACCGAGAAGGAAAAGGTGCCTTATACCTCTCAGAACCCCGTGAACTTCGTGGGAACCTTCACCAACTTTGACGCCAAGAAGTATCTCAGCGTTTCCGGCGGCAACATGGCCTACGGCGGCTCTGCCAACGGTGACGTGTTCGTAGGCTCCTGGAACTCCGCCGCCACTGACAGCAACAGCAAGTTCGAGCTGACCGAAAACGGCTACAACGGCTCCAACGCCCTGACCGTCTGGAGCAACGGACGCGACAACCAGGGTCTGTACATCTTTGCCACCGAGCAGAACAAGTACACCACCAAGTACCCCTCCACCGCATACCTGCGCGTTTGGGTAGACTTCACCGACGTGGAGTTCCGCAAGGCCAACTTCGGTCTGGTCTCTCCCACCGGTGATCTCTACACCACCGACGAAAGCGACAACGTTCCCGATCTGTTCTTCTACTACCTCCCCGAGGGTAGCGACACCTGGCAGGAATACAAGCACGGAAGCGACGGATGCTTCGGTGCGGATCAGTCCTCCTGCGTGAAGGGCTTCAAGGGCTGGATGGCCTTCCCCGTGAAGGACTTCACCTACCGTTACGGCACCGGTAGCGGTACCGGCTCCTCCGGCGAGGCGTACCCCTACGACGAGATCGCAGGCGTGTACCTGTTCTGGAACTATTCCTCCGGCACCGCCGAGGGCTCCAAGTTCGTCCTGGATGAATTGCAGCTGGTGGAAGATTACACCGCTTTTGAAGAATACAACAAGTAAGCCAGTTCGTGCCAAAGCCTCTTTCCGTTTGGAAAGGGGCTTTTTGTGTGGCGTTAGGTTGGTTTTACGGTTCCGCAAGGTTGATGACGATCTTTCCTTGCTTTTTTGCAAGCTGTACAAATAGCCAAATAATTTTAAAAGCCAACCCGTACTCGGGTAAAATGTAGAAAAACTACTGCTATCATCATATTGACCCGAAAACGGGTTATTCTATGGAATGAGGGCAGTTATGGAGTATTCGGAGATTTTTGTCAAACGCATTCGTTCTTTGTGTGAGGAGCGGGGAATTACCATCAATAAGCTGGCAACGATGAGCGGCGTAAAGCAATCTACTTTGGATAACATTGTCCGAGGATTGACCAAGAATCCAAGGATCATGACCTTGCACAAGATCGCCATTGCTTTTAATATGACGCCCGGGGAATTTTTAGATTTTCCGGAGCTGAACTCTTATGAGTTTGAAGGCGACGACGAAGAATAGGGACGGCTGAAACGGCAGAGAACTGCCGTTTTTTTCTTTTTTCTCTTGACAAATCATTCTACATGGTGTAGAATGTAGTTGTTCTACAAGATGTAGAACGGAGAGGAGCTACGCTATGGAAAAACAAATGGGTGTCATCGAATCTCGCTTTGCGGATCTGATCTGGGAGCAGGAGCCGATTCCCTCCCCGGAGCTGGCCAAGCAGAGCGAGGAGATCTTCGGCTGGAAGAAATCCACCACCTACACGGTGTTAAAGCGCCTTTGTGACAAGGGTTTGTTCCAAAACCAAAAGGGCGTGGTGACTTCTTTGATCTCCCGGGAGGACTTCTACGCTTTGCAAAGCGAGCGCTTTGTGGAGGAGACCTTTCGGGGCTCTCTGCCCGCTTTTCTGGCGGCCTTTACCGCAAAGAAGAAGCTGACGGCAGAAGAAGTGGCGCTTCTGCGCCGTATGGTAGACGAATACCGGGAGGAATGACGAAATGAGTGAAATATTCCTTCAACTTTTGAACATGAGCATCACCGCAGGCTGGGTGGTGCTGGGCGTGGTGGTTTTGCGGTTGTGCTTCCGCAGGGCGCCCAAGTGGATCTCCGTGCTTCTTTGGGGCTTGGTGGCGGTGCGGTTGCTGCTGCCGTTTTCCATCGAAAGCGCCTTGAGCCTCTTGCCCTCCGGGGAGACGGTGCCTCATGAGATCCTGCAAGCGGAAAAGCCCGCCATCCAAAGCGGTATCCCCTCTGTAAACGCCGTGGTGAATCCCTTTTTGCAGGATTCCTTTGCTCCCACTCCCGGGAACTCGGTCAACCCCATGCAGGTGGTGACGGAGATTGCCGCTTGGGTGTGGATCGTCGGCGTGGCGGGGATGATGCTGTACTTCTTTGTCAGCTTCTTCCTGCTGAAACGGAAACTGCGGGAAGCGGTTTTGGTAAAGGAAAACATCTGGGCTTGCGACGGGGTGGACACTCCCTTCCTGTTCGGTGTGTTCCGTCCGCGGATCTACCTGCCTTCTTTCTTGGCGGAAGAAGACGCCGCCTTCGTCATCGCCCACGAAAAAGCCCATTTGAAGCGGAAGGATCACCTTTGGAAGCCCTTGGGGTTCCTGCTCCTTGCGGTGTATTGGTTCCACCCCTTGCTGTGGGTGGGGTATATCCTTCTGTGCAAGGATATCGAGCTTGCCTGCGACGAAAAGGTTTTGCGTGAGCTTGGGGAACAAAGCAAAAAGCCCTATTCCAACGCCCTGATCAATTGCAGTGCCTCTCGGAAATGGATCTCCGCCTGCCCCTTGGCCTTCGGAGAGAACGGCGTGAAAGCCCGTGTGAAGTCCGCCCTGCATTACAAAAAGCCTGCCCTTTGGATCTTGATCGGGGCGGTCCTGGTCACCTCCTTTGCGGCGGTGTGGTTCTTGACCGACCCGCCGAAGGGGGGAGAGGATATTGAGTCCGTTTTGGAAGATCTGCGGGAACAGGCCGTGCTGTTTGAGGACTATACTCCTTCCACGGAAAAGCTGGGGGAATGCTACTACTTCTACGGTGAATACGAAAGCGACCGCCTGTTTGAAGATGTGAAGCCTCTTTTGGAAGAAAAGGGCTACCGCCTGGAGGACGTTGGGCATCTTTTAGAGGAAGGCAACGACAACCCTTATTATGGGGCAGGCAATGACACCACGGGAGCGGGAATTTGGTTGGTGGAGTGCGCCACGGAAGAGGAAGCGAAAAAGGTGTATACCGCCGCCATGGAATGCTCTTGGGAGCACGACTACCGGATACAAGCCAATTTTCATTATACCATCACCAGAATGGGCAGAATGGTGTACGGCACAGTTGATACAGGTGCGGCTTTTTCCGATCTGATGGGCATTTACGATCTTCCGCTGCCGGAGCCGGTGCCCCTTTATAAGGGCGGCAAGTATACCTATTGGGGATTCGTCGGCTTTGAACAGGCTGTGACAACTGCAGAAAACATGAACTATACGGCTTACGGCTACAACGAGCTGTTTGACGAGGCGCCCATCGTCGATTGCCGCAATTATCTGACTCCGGACGGGCGGGGGTATCTCAGCATCGTGAAACTGACGACCTTGGAGGAAGGCTTCGAAGGGGAGCTTCCCGAGGATGATCCCGTGGTGCTTTATGCATATCAAACGGTGGCAAAGGTACTCTTTGATCTGTTTGGCCATGGCCCCGAGTTAGAAACTGCGAAATACGTGATGCTCTCCGAGGACACTTTCATCGCGGGAACAAGCTACTACGTAGATGCTTTTATTGCAGAGTTGGAGAAATAAGGAAGTTTTATGAAAACTATTATCCAAGGGCTCACGATGCCGCTATTCTATATTTACTGTCTTGGCTATTATGCCTTTCCTGCCACGCCGGGGGGCTCTTTATGGGCGCGGAGGAGAGCTTTACGAGCAAATGGTAGGCTTTGCGGTTGCTTTGCGCCGTATGGTAGACGAATACCGGGAGGAATGACGAAATGAGTGAAATATTCCTTCAACTTTTGAACATGAGCATCACCGCAGGCTGGGTGGTGCTGGGCGTGGTGGTTTTGCGGTTGTGCTTCCGCAGGGCGCCCAAGTGGATCTCCGTGCTTCTTTGGGGCTTGGTGGCGGTGCGGTTGCTGCTGCCGTTTTCCATCGAAAGCGCCTTGAGCCTCTTGCCCTCCGGGGAGACGGTGCCTCATGAGATCCTGCAAGCGGAAAAGCCCGCCATCCAAAGCGGTATCCCCTCTGTAAACGCCGTGGTGAATCCCTTTTTGCAGGATTCCTTTGCTCCCACTCCCGGGAACTCGGTCAACCCCATGCAGGTGGTGACGGAGATTGCCGCTTGGGTGTGGATCGTCGGCGTGGCGGGGATGATGCTGTACTTCTTTGTCAGCTTCTTCCTGCTGAAACGGAAACTGCGGGAAGCGGTTTTGGTAAAGGAAAACATCTGGGCTTGCGACGGGGTGGACACTCCCTTCCTGTTCGGTGTGTTCCGTCCGCGGATCTACCTGCCTTCTTTCTTGGCGGAAGAAGACGCCGCCTTCGTCATCGCCCACGAAAAAGCCCATTTGAAGCGGAAGGATCACCTTTGGAAGCCCTTGGGGTTCCTGCTCCTTGCGGTGTATTGGTTCCACCCCTTGCTGTGGGTGGGGTATATCCTTCTGTGCAAGGATATCGAGCTTGCCTGCGACGAAAAGGTTTTGCGTGAGCTTGGGGAACAAAGCAAAAAGCCCTATTCCAACGCCCTGATCAATTGCAGTGCCTCTCGGAAATGGATCTCCGCCTGCCCCTTGGCCTTCGGAGAGAACGGCGTGAAGGCCCGTGTGAAGTCCGCCCTGCATTACAAAAAGCCTGCCCTTTGGATCTTGATCGGGGCGATCCTGGTCACCTCCTTTGCGGCGGTGTGGTTCTTGACCGACCCGCTAAAGGCGAAAGAGAAGGTAATCGCCTGGGAGGAGATTCCGGGCAGGGAGTACGAAAAAGAAGACGCGGTTTTGGAATTGGAAGCTTTTCCGGGCGTGACCTTCCGTTGCAGCAGCTTGGAGCTGGTCGCTCTCACCGAAGAAGGGGAGAAGGAGCTTTTTAACGGAATGCCTATCTTAAACGTATTTTTTACCGATCTCAACGGGGACGGCTTGCCCGAGATCTGCGGCAGTACCCTTTGGGGCTCCGGCTGGATCTCCGGCCACGTATACGTGTATGATTATGCGGCGGGGGAATGCTATGAGTTGTCGGATCGCCCGAAAACGGATTATTGCTTATATGAAGAAAATGACCGCCTGATGGTGCGAGCCAAGGATAGCTACGACCACTATAAACAAACCACAGGCCTTCTCGCCGTGGAGGAGCAGAACGGGGAGATCTGTTTGGTGATGAAGGAACAGCGTATTGACGGCGTTGTTTCCGATGAATCCGTTTCCGTGGAGCCCCCTTCTTCCGATAATGAGACCTCCTTGCGGGACCCAAACGAAAACGAGGAATACGTCGAGGAGACACCCTTAGATGAATCCATCGTGAAGTGGTTCGGCTGGCAGTATCCTGCTTATGTGAAGGACATCGCCTTGGAGGAATACCCGGGGAAGACCTTCTACATTGGCGGAAGCTTGGAAAAAAGATGGGAAATCCGCATGCGGGATGAGGAAGAGGATCATCTGCTGTTCCGCGCTGATCAGCTTACCGGGGCGTACTTCATGGATCTCAACGGGGACGGTCTGCGGGAGCTGTTAGTCGGGTATACCCTCGGCTCAAGCAACGTCAGTTCTCACGTGGGCGTGTACGATATGGTTGCCATGGAGAAATACGAAGCAGGGGTGAAGGACGAATACGCTTGCTGGCTGACGGAGCAAAACGGTTTTTTGTACCTTGAAGTGACACCTTGTGACAGAGAAACGCCCCTTTCCATTCTGGGCACGCCCGTCCTGACCGAAAAGAACGGGGAAGTGGTGATCGACATGGTGAACGCCGTCGCCTTCGGGGAGGACGGGACCTCCTTGCCGGTGGGCAACTATAGTTCCCAATTGGAGGAAAACGAGTTTTTCTGGGCGGATATTTGGGTGCTGACGTCCGGGCGTTTTGACTGGATATTGCACCCTGTTGCCAGTAGTTATGATCCTTCGGGCACCTACAAATTGGAAAACGGGCAATTGATCGCCGTTACCGATGATGGAAAATACGTTCTGACCTTTGACATCGTGGGGGACAAATTGGTGTACTGCGGTGAGAATTACGGCAATGCCTGGACGGAAGGTACCGTGTTCGTACAAGAGGAATCTTAAACGCTTTCTAACAATAAGCCCCTCGGAGTCGACAGCTCCGAGGGGTTTTCTCAATGCTTTTCCAATACGTTCATAAAATACTTTGCGGCGGTTTCCGGCGGGATGTGGGTGCCCTCCGCCAGCCACCAGCACACCATTTCTCCAAAGCTACCCGTCAGCAAGGGCAACAGAAATTCCTTGGGCACCTCTGCGGGAAGGCGGGACAGGTGGGCTTGGAACACGGTTTTCAGCCGTGCCTTGAAATAGGTCATAAACAGGTCGCCGCTATGGGAGACCAGGATCTTGGTCAGACCCTTCTTGCTGTCCCGTATATGCCAAAGGATGTGGGCAAGCTGACCCTCCAGATCCTCCCCGCCCGGGGCGTAGGGGCAGGGGTCGTCTTCAAAGACGTGCTCAAACAGATCCCGGCAAAGGGCGTCCAAAAGCAGATCCTTTGTCTCAAAATGGGCGTAAAAGGTGCTTCGTCCCACGTTTGCTCTGTCGATGATCTCTTGCACGGTGATGTGGTCGTAGCGCTTTTCCTCCAGCAAGGCGCGGAAGGCGCCGAAAATTGCGCTTTGGGTCTTTTGTTGCCGTCTGTCCATTGCAGTCTCCCGAACATTTTTGGGTTTTTGTTCCGTATCGTACATGAGGCGTTCTTTGTTTCTTGCTTTTTTGCCTTGCATAGATACAATGATATCGAACGATGTGTTCCGTTTTGAATGTATTGTATCATATTTTCGGAGGCTTGTAAAGATGAAACGAATGGGAATTGCATTTTTGCTGAACTTGTTTTTCGCTTGCTTTGAGCTGGTGGGCGGACTGTTTACGGGGAGCGTGGCGATCCTCTCCGACGCGTTGCACGACTTGGGAGACAGCCTGAGCATCGGGCTCTCCCTGGGGTTGGAGAAGGTGAGCAAACGTCCCGCTGACGGGAAGTATACCTACGGCTACCTGCGGTTTTCCGTGCTGGGGAGCCTATTGACCTACGGGATCTTAGCGGCAGGCTCCCTTGCGGTGCTGGCAGGGGCGGCGGAACGGCTTATGAACCCGGTGGCCATCCGCTACGACGGGATGATCCTGCTGGCGGTCTTCGGAGTAGGCGTCAACTTTTTGGCGGCGTGGTTTACCCACGGCGGGGAGTCCTTGAACCGTCGGGCGTTGAGCCTGCATATGTTAGAGGACGTTTTGGGCTGGGTAACGGTGCTGGCAGGGGCCGTGGTGATGAAGCTGACCGGGGCGGTATGGCCGGATGCGGTTCTTTCCATGGGCGTGGCGTTGTTCATCTTGTCCCACGCAGGGAAGGGACTGCTGGCGGTGGGCAGGCTGTTTTTGGAAAAGGTGCCCGCGGAAATCCACCTTGAGGAGCTGAAAGCCCATTTGGAAGATGTGGAAGGGGTGGCGGAGGTACATCATCTCCATCTCCGCAGTCTTGACGGCTTCCGTCACGAGGCGACCCTCCACGCAGTGATCACGGGGGATGCCGCCGCTACGAAGGCACACCTGCGGGAGGAGCTGGCGGAGCACGGGGCGGTGCATACGGTGATCGAAACGGAACGGGTGGGGGAGACCTGTCCTTGCAGGGAGTGCGTGATTCCTTTGCCCTGCGGGGAGCATCATCACCACCATCATCATTGAAACCCTATTGCATTTTTCTCCCTGCTGTGGTAGAATACTCCCATGGAGGGCGAGGATATGAAGACCTATCTGGAAGAACAAACAAACCGCCACCCCGTTTGGGAGTGCTGTGACCTGATCAAGCAATGCTACCAAGGGGCAAGGGGTGCAGAGCATCTGCTGGCCGACCTTTCCCGCGCCAAGGGGTACTTCTTTGCGGAATGGGAGGCCACGCCCGCTTTGGATCTGCCCTTGTACGAGGAGATCTCTCCTGCCGTCTCCCGAGTGAACCTGGGGGCGTGGAAATACCACGGAAGATCCCCGGAGGAGCTGTTCGATCTGTTTGCCGCCTCTGCCACCGTGGGGGGAGAGGGGGAGGACCTGTTGGAATCATACCTTGCCGCGGCGGGAGAATTTCTGGCAGAGCGTTACCCCGAAAAGCTTCCCCTGTGGCAGGAGACCTTGGAGGTCTACAAGCAGGCAGGAATGCCCGCCATCCATCACAGCGAAAGCTACCGCACCAAGGAACGCCCCGCCTACCGCGTGGTGCGGACGGCACTTCTTTTGGAGTATATGGAGAAGACTATGAGCGAAAAAGACAAGCTTCACAGCGGTGAGCTGTACCTCCCCTTGGACGATTCCATTATGGCAGAACAACTGCTCTGCCTGGAAAAGCTGTACGATTACAACGCCACCCGACCCCTGGAGCAGGAAAAACGGCAAGCCCTTCTGAAGGAACTGCTGGCAGAGGTGGGAGAGGGCTGTTATATCGAGCCGCCCTTCCACGCCAATTGGGGCGGGAAGCACGTGCATTTCGGATCCCACGTGTACGCAAATTTCAACCTGACTATGGTGGACGATACCCATATCTACGTGGGAGAGCATACCATGTTCGGCCCCAACGTCACCGTTGCCACGGCGGGGCACCCCATTTTACCGGAACTGCGGGAGAAGGGGTATCAGTATAACGCACCCGTCCGTATCGGTAAGAACTGCTGGATCGGCGCAGGGGCGTTGATCATGCCCGGGGTCACCATCGGGGACAACACCGTCATCGGCGCGGGAAGCGTAGTCACCAAGGACATCCCTGCGGGCGTGGTTGCCGTAGGTAATCCCTGCCGTGTGATGCGTCCCGTCGGGGAAAAGGATCGGGAGTATTATTTTAAGGATAAAAAGATCAAGGTGTAACCTTTTAGAAACTCTGCTCGGCTTTCGGGCAGAGTTTTACGTATTTTTCCGAAAAAGTTGACTTCTTACAGTGAAGGATCCTTTCACATCAAAACAGAAAGGAGGCGCGTGATGGGAAATAGAGAAAGAAACGGCACTCTCACCGACGGGGAGATCCTAAAGCTGTATTTTCGGCGGGATGAATCTGCCGTTGCGGAAACGGACCGAAAATACGGCTCCTACCTTCTGCGGACGGCGGAGCGTTTTCTGACAGACCGCCGAGACAGAGAGGAGTGCGTTGCCGACACCTATTTGGGGGCGTGGAACGCCATTCCTCCCGAAGAGCCCCGCTCCATGAAAGCGTTCCTCACCGTGCTTTTGCGGAGAAATGCGGTGAACCGCTACCGTAAGGACAACCGCAAACGGCGTGTCCCCGGGGAGCTGCTTTGCCCTCTGGAGGACGGCGAGGGGCTTTCTGCGGCGGAAAGTGCGGCGGACGCCTTTGACGGGGAACAGCTTGGCAGAGCGATTTCCGCTTTCGTATCCTCCCTCCCGTCACGGCGCAGAACGGTATTTATGTGTCGATTTTACGAAAACCGTTCCATCGGGGAGACTGCCCGCCTTTTGGGGTGCAGCCGCTCCACGGTGGAAAAGGAGCTTTCCGCCATCAAGGGCGGGCTTAGGGACTATTTGGAGAAGGAGGGCTACAGCGTATGAAGAATGAAAACTGGCAAGCAGGCTTGAACGCCCTGGATGCTTCCCTGGTGGAACAGCATTTGAAAGAGACAGAACACCTTGAAAAAAGGCGGAAAAGCAGAGGGCTTCGTTTTGCAGCCTTGGCGGCTTGCTTCTGCTTGGTTTTGGGGAGCGCGCTGACGTTGCCGCTATTGAAAAAGCAGCCCGAAACGCCTTTTGTGGACTCCGAGCCCTCCGGAGAGCCTTCCGAGGGGTATATAGAACCGCCCTTCGTGGGGCCTGTGCTGTTGGGAGATGCGGTTACGGGAACCCAAAGCGTCACCGTGGGACGTACGGAGTTCGGTCATGCAAGCGAGCTGCTGGTGCACCCCCGCTTCCAAGTTGGGACGGTTGTGGAGGCGCGGGTAGAGGAGGTCCTGCCGGACGTTTACCTCTGTCCGGGCAGAAACGTGACCTACTGGGTGGCAAAGCTGGAGGTTCTGGACGTGATCCGGGGAGAGGGCTTGCCCCAAACCATCTATCTGCGGTTTTGCCACCAAGAACCGCCCTTCTATCAGCTCCCGGGGAAAAACTACGGCAGAGATCTTTTCGACGGGTACAGCTCCTTGATCCTTTCTTTAGAGCAGGTGGGGATCGAGAATTACTTGCTGGTGAACAGGGATCAAGGCAGGGCAGAATATTTTCCCCATATGTTTGGTTTTTACTTCTTGGATCTTCCCGATTACGGCGCAGTGGTACCCTTTGCAGAGGGAAAAGCCGTTTACGATCTGTGGGATGCAGGCTACGGCTGGGAATATCCCGCCGAAGAAGGGGATTCCGTAGCGCAGGTCAAGGAAAAGGTGCAAGGCATGATCGCAGAGGGAGGAGAGAACCTGCCCTCCTGTAAGTACTTCACCGCCAAGGATGTTTTCGCCTCGGAAGAAGGGAAGGCGGTGCTTGGCGAGGTTGCTCCCGGGCAGGGGACCTTATTCTGTCAAACGTTTTGGGTGAACAGAGGCGTCCCCGTGGTGACCTACGCCCGTTACGTCAACGGAGTGCCCACGGGAGAATGGGTTCGGGTTTATCCCGAACGGGTAGAACGCTCCGGCTGTTGGCTTACGAGAGAAGAGCTGGAGACTTTGCCGGATATCGGATCCGCCGTGGCCACATTGGACGTTTCCAAGCTGGCCCCGCCCCACGTTTCTCTGTTGGAGGGAGACCGCTTGCAGGGGTATAACGTGCAAGGCTTCTACCGCCGGGCAGAGGGAGAATTCTACGGTATTTTGCGGGTTATCTGGACCTACGAACGTCCGGGAAAAGGATTCCTGCAAGACGATTGCTATTTCCTGTACGATTGTCACGGAAACGCCCGTACCGTGGAGCGGGAGGAATTGCGGGAGATCATCGGAGACGACGGTTTGATCTGCTCCTTTTCTTACGACCCTATGATAGTGTGCTTCTAAGCATTTTTGAAAAAAGATCGGCGTTTGCCGGTCTTTTTTGCGTGATGTCTCTTGACAAAGGGCATTTTCTATGATACAATAATCTTGCGAAACGGTCAAACGACCATTAGAAAATGATGAAAGGAAGGTTACCATGGCAATGATTTGGAAATTCAAGGTTTTTTATTCCCATGAAAGGGAATTGGCGTTCCTTGAAAAGATGAACAAAAAGGGGTATCGATTGGACAAGGTTGTCGGCGGCAATCTTTATCGATTTGAACGAGTGGAAGAGGAGCATTTTACGATCTCCCGTATCGTTCCCAGAAAGAGAGCCCGTGATTTGATCGCCGCGGCCAAGGAAAAGGGGTATTCCTGTTGCTTACAGAAGCCCCCGCTGGGGTTAAGCATCCTTTACCTGGACGGCACGCGGGGAGTTTCCGACGAGACGTTCCTTTCGGGGGAAGAAGACTTGAACGTTCACCGTCTGGGATTGCGTAAATGCTACGGGGGTGGCTTTGCGTACTATGCGGTGCTGTTGGGCTTGCTTTTGGTTGCATTGACTGCTGTGCAGGTTGCGGCGGTGATCAAATTCATCCTGCCTTGGGCGGAGCACGGCGTTCTTTCCGTGAATAGCATGGATGTGTTCTGGGAATACGGCTGTGTCTCGGTGTTTGGAATGCTGATTACCATTGGATTTTTGCCGCCGATGATGACGTTCTTCCGCCTGTGGCGCGAGCGGGAAAAGCCCAAAAATTGGAAAGGCCGTGTGCTTTTGGCCCAGGGGCTTTGTTGTTTGCTGTTGGTGCCTGTGATCTTGGTGGCTTGTATTCCCAAGGAAGTGACAGATGACGACGAGCCCACTCTTGAGGAACTGCGGGAACAGGTCGTGCTGTTTGAGGATTACGTCTATTCCACGGAAAAGCTGGGGGAATGCTACTACTTCTACGGTGAATACGAAAGCGATCTCCTGTTTGAAGACGTGAAGCCGCTTTTGGAAGAAAAGGGCTATCGTTTGGCTGACTTGGGAGAAGCTTTGGAGGAGGACGACGACAACCTCTATTATTTGGCAAGGAATGACTCCACGGAAGCGACCGTATTCCTTGTAGAGTGTACCACGGAAGAGGAAGCGAAAAAGGTGTATACCGCCGCCATGGAATGTTCCTGGGAGTACGGTTATCGAATCTCCGCCAATTATAATTATACCGTCACCAGAATGGGCAGGATGGTGTACGGCACAGCCTTCAACGACGCCGTTTTTCCCGATCTGATGGGGTTGTACGAGCTTCCTTTGCCGAAGCCCGCGCCGCTTTATAAGGGCGGCAAGTATACCTATTGGGGATTCGTCGGCTTTGAACAGGCTGTGACAACTGCAGAAAACATGAACTGTACGGCTTACGGCTACAACGAGCTGTTGGACGAGGCGCCCATCGTCGATTGCCGCAATTATCTGACTCCGGACGGGCGGGGGTATCTCAGCATCGTGAAGCTGACGACCTTGGAGGAAGGCTTCGAAGGGGAGCTTCCCGAGGATGATCCCGTGGTGCTTTATGTTTATCAAATGGTGGCCGAAGCCCTCTTCCCGCTGTTTGAAAATCCCTTTGAACAAGGGTCCATGAAATACGTGATGCTCTCCGAGGACACCTTCATCGCGGGAACGAGCTATTACGTAGACGATTATATTGCGGCTCTGGAGACCTCCACCGTTTTCGAAGCTTACGCACCCTCTACAGAGAAACTGGGAGAACGCTATTATCTCTACGCCGAATACGAAAGCGACCTTCTCTTTGCGGACGTGAAACCGCTGTTGGAAGCGAAGGGCTACACCTTCCGTGACACCTCCCATCTTTTGGAGGAGTCCGGGGACACCTATTACTACACTGCAGTAAAGGACGCCGTCGTGGGAGAGAAAACGGAGAGAGTGGGTATTTTTATTCTGGAATGCGAGACGGAAGAACGGGCAAAGCAGGTTTATAACCGCGTCATGGCTCAAGATATTTCCCATATTTTTGCGCCAATGCCTTGGAGCGCCTTCGGCTTGGTGCGAATGGGCAGAATGCTGTACGGTACAATATACAGCGAGCAGGGATCGAAGGATCTGCTTGACGTTTACGGTCTTCCCCTTCCCGAGGCTTCTCCGCTGTATAAGGGCGGTGCATATCGGCACGAGGTCGACTTCACCTTCGAGGAAGTGGTAGCGGCGGCGGAAAAGGCAGGCTATACCTTCTACGATTACGATGAATCGTGGAACAATTCGATTTACGAAAGAGCGTTGGATACCTGTCACTGCTTGGTGTCGGAGGATCGCAGGGGATATCTTCTCATCGGGAAGCTGGATTGTCTGAATCCCAGGTACCTGCCGAAGCTATTCCGCATCGTTCACGACGACCGGGGGCATGAATCCATGAAGCACGTGATGCTTTCCGAGGACACCTTCATCGCGGGAACAAGCTATTACGTAGACGCCTTTATTGCAGAACTTGAAGAATAAGGAAGTTTTATGAAAACCGTCAAGACACTTGACCGCTGGATAACGGCACCGTTATTTTACATCTTCATCTCCCAGCTTCTCTGCCTTTCCTTCCGCGCCTGGGGCTTCTTTTGGGGCACGGTGGAGGAAGGGGAGGAGATGGTGATCCCTAAGATCTGCTTTTTCTTTGCCGTGGCGGTGTCCCTGTGGGCGTTTTACAGCCTGTGCCGCTTGGAGACCATCTACCACGAGGAGGCCATGCTGCGGTACGCCGAGACACCTTCCCAGAACGCTCTCGGGAGACTTGCGTTCTTGGTAAAGGAGAGGGATTTTTGGATCCCCTTGGGGCTGATCGCCCTGCTCCACGCCGTCTTTCCCATGAAGTGGACCTTCGCCGCCTTCCACGGGTGGCTGGCGGGCACGGAGGAGACCTTGGCAAGCAAATGGCAGTTGCTTTTGCTCTTGCTTCCCTTGGTGGCAGCGGTGTCCTTTATGGGCAGGCTCTCCGGGGTGAAGCAATGGCACCGCTTGAAGTTCGAGCCCATCGCATTCCGGGAGAAGGTACGAAACAGAGCCATCGCCCGCTGGATGACGGCCTATCTGCTGGGCGGAACCATTCTCTTGAATTTGGTGTTGCCCTTCCTGGCATCCTACATTCTGGGCTTCCTTTCCGTTTTGTCCTCTTATGCCATTACGTGGATCGTCATTCTGGTGGCGGGCTTCTTCGCCTTCCGCTGGGGACGGGTGTTTCTTGCCCGCCGTCGGCTGGTGAAGGGGCTGTTGAAGCTTACCCGTATGGACAAAAAGGACTTGAAGAACCCTTACCGCTCCCTTTTGTACTTCAAGGAAGGTGAGGCTGACTTCACCGTGGAAAGCAAGGGCAAAACCTACGCCTGCAAGCTTCTTTCCACCCACAAGCCCTTGGCACCCATGTATATCGAATCCGAAGGAACCTACCGTATTATCCATCAGGTGCGCCTGGCGCAGGTGGAATTCTTCCGCTACGAAACGGAGGGGAACTTCACCTTTGAAGGGGAAGGGCAGAAGGTGCTCATCGTCAACCCCGTGCCCCGCAAGGTCTACGGCAGACACCTGGGCAGGGAATGGCTTTTGGATAACGGAGACAAGGTGGGAAGCTACCGCGTCTTCACCGCAGGGGCCTTCCTGAACGCCCTGGAGCGGGACTGCCTGGACAGAATGGGATAATATTTTTGAAATCTCTGTTAGAAATCCTTCCGCATGGCGTCTATATGGTTGAAAGCGAGGGAAAAAGCATGGAAGACCGTGACATTATTCTTTTGTACAACCAAAGAGACGAATCTGCCATTGGGGCCACTATGGACAAGTATGAGCCATACTGCACGGAGATCGCCTTGCGCATTCTCCACGATCGGGAGGATGCAACAGAGTGCGTCAACGACACCTGGCTGCGCACTTGGAATGCCATTCCGCCGGATCAACCCCATAGCCTCAAGTTGTACGTGGGAAAGATCACTCGCAACCTGTCCTTGGATCGCTATCGTTCCAAGCATCGGGAGAAGCGGGGCGGAGGGAGCACCGCCGTTTGCCTGGAGGAGCTGTCGGAGCTTTTGCCCGGAGATAGCGACGTAGAAAGGGAATGGGAGCGCAAGGAGCTTGCGTCCGCCCTGAACCGTTGCCTGCGCGAATTGCCGGAACGGGAGTGCAACCTGTTTATCCGACGGTATTTCTACATGGCCTCCACCGAGGAGATCGCCCGTTTGTACCACCTCAAGGAAAGTCACGTCCACGTGATTCTCTCCCGCGTTCGCAAAAAGCTGAAAGAACGGTTGGAACAGGAGGGTTTTACAAGATGAAACGAGACGACTTTGTGTACTTGCTTGGTGAGATCGATCAGGATCTTCTCTTGCGGGAGGAACGGCGCGGGGGACGGAAACGTTTTCCTATGAGACTTGCGGCCGCGGCGGCGTGTCTTTGCTTGGTTTTCGGCGGCGTTTTTGCGGCGCTGACCGTTTCTCCGGGGGAGACCACCTCGGAGGCGGGGAACAGCTCCGTGTCTGCTTCGGAGGACAGCAAGCCCGGGATCGTCGATCTTCCCGATTATCCCAAGGGAACTTATCTGCTTTCTGCCGAGGAGTTGGCAGGGATGATGAACTACGGAGCGGAATATGCTCCTACCAATCAATACACCAAGGTATACCTGCCCGCCGACGAATTGGCGGGGAGCGCCAACGTTCTGCCTCCGGAGAAGTGGATGCTGTACCGTTATCCCGGAGAAACCCTGCTGCCCCCGGATCGGGAGGCCTTTGACGAGGCGTTTGCTGTGTTTGCCGAGAAGGCAGAGACGCATCTCGGAATTGATCCCAATTCGTACGATCTGGAGGAAGACGTTTCTGACGGGGTACATGCGGTCTATTTTGAACGTCACGCAGACGTAGAACTGGGGGAACGGAGTATTTCCGCATATCTCATTCAGCGTCCTATGGTAAACAACTACCTGATCTGGAGCTTTGGTATGGGCGGGGACTCCTTATACGCTCCCATGGAGCTGGGCGGAAAAGCCCTGGCCGTCGATCCCAAACAATCCGATGAGGAGATCCTTGCTTCTCTGGAAGACGCCTTATCCATTCTGCAGGATCTCTTTGGGGTAGCATATTCCCATGGGAACGTGACGAGGGATTACAGCGGAGATACAATAGGCATCACCGTAAACTACTTTTCTGTCGAACCCGGCGGAACGGACGAAACCTTCCTTTGGTACCGGCCGCGCATTTCGATCTACTTCGAAAAAATGCGGCGCGGGGATTCCCGTTTGTTTGCCAAGGTTATTGACTGCAAATGCCTGCGGGAGGGCGTTTCCGGGACGTACGGGGAATATGCGACCGTAGCCTCTGTTTCCTTGAAGGAGGCAGAGCGCATGCTGGAAATGGGCTACGTGTTCGGCGGACATTCCTGCCCCTTGTGCATGGAACAGCAGGACGAGGTGGATTTCCGGGAATACGACCATGTGGAATTGCGGTATGAGTGGGTATCGGCTTTGGATGGAGAGTTCGAGGAAGAAATGATATGGCTGCCCTTCTACGCATTCTACAAGAAGCTTGAGGAGGGGAAAAACGGCATTTGCACGTATGCCAGAACTTTGGTTCCCGCATTCCCCGTATCGGAGGTAGAGGAGTATTTCGCCTCCCAAGCGGAGAAGCACAGATAGAAACAAATTGCACAAAAAATAAAACGCATTCCCGCGGAATTTCTGATTCCCGCGGGGGCGTTTTTTTGTGGTATCCTATTGCAATCTGTCGGGAATTGTGGTATCATAAAGCATAAAAATTTTCTATCCGCTCCCTGCGGAAAAGGAGACGTTATGAAGACTTTGTATTCCGGCAAAACCAAGGACGTCCTTTTGGACGAGGAAAATAACATCGTTCACCTGCTGTTTAAGGATAGCATGACCGGTGAAAACGGCGTGTTTGATCCCGGCTCCAACACCGTTGGCGGCAGCGTGGAGGGCAAGGGCAAGATCGGCCTGGCTATCTCCAAGTATTTCTTTGAGCTGATGGAAAAGAACGGCATCCCCACCCATTACCTGGGGGCAGACGTGGAAAAGGGCCTGATGAAGGTTCGTAACCTCACCGTTCCCAAGCTGGAGTTTGTTCTCCGCTACTATACCGCAGGCAGTATGTGCCGCCGCTTTACTCTGGAAGAGGGCATCCCCTTCGATCCTCCCTACGCAGAGGTGACCTTGAAGGACGATATCCAGGGCGACCCCCTGATCAGCGAGCGTATCTGCTTGATGAAGGGCCTTCTGAAGGAGGGTCAGTACGACGAAGCACAGGCCATCGTTTTGAAGGTGGGCGAGGTGCTGAAGAACGAGCTGGCTTCCCTGGGCTGGACCCTCATCGACTTTAAGATCGAGGTAGGCTACGACGAAAACGGCAAGATCTACGTCGCCGACGAGATCACTCCCGACATCTGGCGTATCCGCGACGAAAACGGTACCATCCCCAACCAGCTGGATTGCTCCAAGGCTCTGCTGGGCAAGATCGGTCTTTGAGAATTTGAGTGCCTGCGTAAAGCGGGCACTCTTTGCTTTTTGGAGGTTTTTATGCATAAGCTGAATAAGATCATTTGGGGTCTTCTGCTGGTGACGGCGGGCGTTCTGTTCGCCCTGAACGCCATGGAGATCACCGACGTGGACGTATTTTTTGACGGCTGGTGGACGCTGTTCATCATCGTTCCCTGCGGTGCGGGGTTGATCACCAAGCGGGACAAGTGGGGCAGTCTGTTCGGATTGCTGTTGGGCGTATTCCTGTTGCTTTGCGCTCAGGACGTTTGGGATTCCTCCCTGGCACGGAAGCTCATCATCCCCGCATTCGTGGTGTTCTTCGGGATCAAGCTGATCTGGGGCGGGCTGACCGGGGGCAAGGTGCGGAAGATCCTGGCGGAAAAGAAGATCTCCGGCGGGTCCTACGAGGAGACCTGCGCTACCTTCTCCTCCTGCAACGTGGATTACAGCGGGAAGGTGTTTGAAGGCGGGGCGGTTTCTGCGGTGTTCGGCGGCGTCAAGTGCGATCTGCGGGGCGCCATCATAGAAAAAGACTGCGTTTTGAAGGTTTCCGCCATCTTCGGCGGGATCACCGTTCTGGTGCCTCCCACGGTGAACGTGCAGGTGGAGACCACCTCCGTCTTCGGGGGCGTTTCCGATAAGACCACCGATACGGATCTGAATACGGTAACTCTGTATATCACCGGGGAATGTATGTTTGGCGGGGTGGATATTCGATGACGGAATTGCAAAAAGGCATTAAATACGCCGCCATGGCGTTGGCCATCCTGTTGGCGGTGAGCATCATCGGCAGTATCGTGGCCTCCCTTGGGATGGTGCTGGGCTTTATCACCGGAGACGGGGTAACGGGCGAGACTGTGACCTACTCCGCGGAGGAGGAAGTGACCTCCCTGGAGCTGGAGATCGGCGGGGCTGATCTGGAGATCAAAACCGGGGAAACCCTCCGTGTGGAAAGCAACCTGAAAAATCTGAAGGTGGAAACGAAAAACGGCTGTCTGACGATTGAGGACGAAACGAATCTCGGCATTTACAACGGGGCCGAGCTGACCTTGTACCTCCCCGAGGGGACGGTATTTGAGAAAGTGGAGATCTCCACGGGAGCGGGCAGGCTCACGGTGGAGGAGCTATCCGCAGAAAAGCTGTCCTTGGAGCTGGGGGCGGGGGAAGTGATCATAAACCGCTTGACCGCCACCGAGTCCTGCGAGATCGACGGCGGCGCAGGGGCCATCACCGTGAAGAACGGCAGTCTCCACGACCTTTCCATGGATATGGGGGTAGGGCAGTTGACCATGGCCGCTTCCCTTACCGGTGTTTCCGATCTGGACATGGGCGTGGGCGAGACGGAGCTGACCCTCCTGGGCGGGAAGGAAGCTTACCGCATCCGGATCGAAAAGGGTGTGGGCAGTGCCGAGGTAGACGGTAACAGCGTCGGTGACGGCGCCACCATCGGCGACGGAGCAAACCGTATTCACATCGAAGGCGGCGTGGGCTCTATCGAAGTGGAGTTTGAATCATGACTTTGAAAAAGTACAACTTTTACGATTCCGATTGGTTTTTGGGCGGCAACGGGGACGTGGAATATGATATCCGGGGAGAGGACTTTGGGAAACTCCTTGCGATCTGCTTTCGGTATTCGTCCTGCGTGGCGTTTTGTTTCAGAGGCTTTTGGCAGTTTCAGGACGTATTGGGCCCCTTCGAAATAGAACGGCCTGCCTGTGTTGCGGAAAAGGATATCCCCGGTGGGTATGTTTATTTCGGCCCGAAACCCGGTGAAAAGCAATGCTCTCATACCAGATTTTACCGTATTTGCCCTGAGCTTTACGAGGTGCTTTTGTCTATTTCCGATTCCTTGTTTTCTTGGCTTTACGGCCGCGGGCATTGCAAACCGGAGGATCCTACGTTCTATCGTGAGGACGGCAGTGTTTTCTTCTCCTCTTTGATCCACGAAGGGGAGTGCCATCTGTACCTGCGTGACGGCGAGGACGCTTCCGAGATCCTGGGCATTCCCGGCTGGGAAGAGTGTACATGGTGAATAAAAACCGCGGTGCTTTTGCAAGCATCGCGGTTTTGTTGTATCATGAAAACGAAAGCAAAAAGGAAGGCTCCTCCCCTTGCTAAGGGGAGCCTGCTTGCCGGTTACTCTTGCTTTCCCATTGGGCGACCTTTTTTGCTTCACAATTGCCGTGTAGCTTTTGTTGTAAAAAAGTGCCTCGGGCTGACTGCACAAGTCCGTTAAAAACGGACAATTGAAAAAAACACCCTCCTATGGTAGAATAAAAACATCTACCATAGGAGGAATTTTTATGCCCAGAGAATACCGTCACATAGAACAATATGCAGAAGAGA
>SVTH01000001.1 GCA_015063885.1 Oscillospiraceae bacterium
GAGATGTTCGAGACCGTATGCGCCAACTGCGGTAAAGTAGCGAGAGTTCCTTTCCAGCCGTCGACCGACAGACCGGTACTTTGCAGCGAGTGTTTCGCAGCAAAGAGAGCAAACTAATCAACTTATATATTGTAAGTCAGATTTATTGATCTCGGGACAAGAAAAGCCTTTTCGGAGGCTTTTTTTGCTTTTATACTTGCTTTTTTCCTTCTTCCGTGTTATCATATCCCTATCATATCCCCCAAAGAAAGGAGCTCCCGCCCATGAAAGGTGCCGATATCATCGTCAAGGTACTCCGTGAGCAACAAGTGAATACCGTCTTCGGCTACCCCGGTGGAACCATCCTCTCCCTGCTGGACGCCTTGCGAGGCAAGCGGGGGATCAAGCTGTACACCAACTGCCACGAGCAGTTCTGCGCCCACGCCGCCGAGGGCTACGCCCGTGCTACGGGAAAGCCGGGTGTGGTCATCGCCACCTCGGGGCCCGGCGCCACCAACTTGGTCACAGGCCTGGCCAACGCCTATATGGACAGTACCCCCATGGTTGCCATCACGGGGAACGTTCCCTTGCACCTGCTGGGCAGGGACGCTTTCCAGGAGATCGACATCTACGGCGTGACCATGTCCATCACCAAGCATAATTTCATCGTCAAATCCGTGGAAGGGCTGGCGGACACCCTGCGCTTCGCCTTCCAAACCGCCACCACAGGCCGCAAGGGCCCCGTCCTGGTGGATATTCCCAAAAATATTTTCGACGAATGTGCCAAATATAGTCCGGCCGCTCCCGGGGAGGTTCCCTTCCCGTTGCCCTTGGATGAAGAACTGCAGGAGGCGGCAGAGCTGATCAATACCTCCGCCCGTCCCATCCTTTGCCTGGGCGGGGGCGTCATCGCATCGAACGCCGCAGAGAAGGTTTACGACTTCGCCAAAAAGCTGGGCACTCCCGTGATGACCACCGCCATGGGCATCGGAGGCTTCCCTCAGGACGACGATCAGTACCTGGGACTGGTGGGCTTGCAGCCCAACCCCTCCACCCTGCAGGCTCTTCACGACTGCGACCTGTTCATCGGAGCAGGACTTCGCTTTTCCGAGCGGATGCTGGAAAACATCCGCCTCCATTCTCCCGATTGCAAAATCCTCCACCTGGATATCGACGAAGCGGAGATCGGCAAGAACCTTCCCGCCTACTCTGCGGTGGTAGGGGATCTTTCCGCCGTGCTGGAATCCCTCTTGCCTCTGGTTTCCGCCAAAGCGCCCCGCTACTATCCCGACACAGTTCCCAGGGATCCCTTATATACCCAAATTTTCGGCGCCTTCCCCGAAGCCGTCTTTACCACCGAGGTGGGTGTGCACCAGGTGAAGGCCTGCCACAGCCTGCCCATTCTGAAGCCCCGTCACTTCATCACCAGCGGGGGACTGGGCACCATGGGCTTCGGCCTTCCCGCCGCCATCGGTGCGGCCATCGCTACGGGGAACCGTGTGGTGAACTTAGCAGGGGATGGCAGCTTTGCCATGAACCTCCAGGAGCTTTCCACCGCCGTGGGGTATGGGCTTCCCGTCACCCAGGTGGTGTTCAACAACCGCCGTCTTGGCATGATCTGCGATTTGCAGGATCGGGATTTTGAGGGCAGACACATCCTCACGGAGACACCTGCCATGGATCTTCCCTCCCTGGCAACCGCCATGGGCGTGCCTTTCGTCCGTTCCACGGACAGTAATGGCCTTCCTGCCGTGCTGGCGGAGGCCCGCAAGGAAAAGGGCGTTTGCTTCATCGAAGTTCTTACAGACAGATAAGGAACATACTTATGGAACAGATTCACGTTTTATCCGTATTCGTCAACAACTGCGTAGGCGTCCTGACCCGTATCTCCGGGCTGTTCGCCCGCCGCGGCTATAACATCAAAAGCCTCACCGTGGGTGAGACCGAGAACCCCGCCGTCTCCCGTATGACCATCGAGTGCATCGGGGACGCACAGATCATCACCCAGATCAAGAGCCAGCTCCGCAAGGTGGTGGACGTGATCTCCGTGGAGGAGCTGAAGGCGGACGCCGTCTGCCGGGAGCTGTTCCTGGTGAAGGTCCGTGCCAACGATACCAACCGTACCGCCGTTATGGGGGTTGCGGAGATCTACCGCGCCCGTCCCCTGGACGTCACCCCCGAGACCTTGGTCTTCGAGATCTGCGGCGACCGCTCCAAGCTGGAGTCCTTCTTCGAAATGATGAAGACCTACGGTATCGTGGAGATCGCCCGCACAGGCGTCACGGCAATGGACAGAGGATAAAAGAGCGATTTATGGGAACCTTCTTTTCGGAAAAAGAAGGTTCCCATGCCCTCCAAGAAAACCGTATGTAAGGAGATAAATATGAAGGTATTGTTGCTAAACGGCAGTATCCACAAAAACGGCACCACCAACGCCGCCTTGACAAAAATTGCCGAGACCTTGGAATCAAGCGGCATCGAAACGGAGATCTTCCACATCGGCGGGGAGCCTGTTTCCGACTGCCTTGCCTGTATGCAGTGTGTGAAAACAGGGAAGTGCGTCATCGACGACGCCGTGAACGTATTTGTGGAGAAGGCAAGAAACGCCGACGGCTTCGTGTTCGGCACTCCCGTCTACTACGCCCATCCCTCGGGCAGGGTACTGTCCTTCCTGGACCGCGCCTTCTACAGCGGCAAGCCCGCCTTCCGGTTCAAGCCCGGCGCATCCGTGGCGGTTGCCCGCCGTGCAGGTACCGTGGCTTCCTTCGACGTGCTGAACAAATACTTCACCATCTCCTCCATGCCCGTGGTGTCCTCTACCTATTGGAACAACGTCTTCGGCGGGAACGGGGAGCAGGCACAGCAGGATGCAGAGGGGATGTCCGCCATGGAAAACATCGGCAAGAACATGGCCTGGCTTCTGCAGTGCATCCACGCAGGTGCCAAGCAGGGCATCACGCCCCCGGAGCAGTCCAAGGCGAGAACCAATTTTATACGGTAAAGATATGAGGGAGGCACCTTTTGAAAAAGGTACCTCCCTCAAACTCCCTCCTCCAAAACTTTTCCCTCCAAACACATGAAATGTGTTTGACATCAGGGTTTCTTGGAGGGTGCAGGGAACCTTCTTTTTCCCGAAAAGAAGGTTCCCTGCTCGTATCCTTTATCCAATAAATTCCTTGTTCTCCACCGCGGCGTTTTCGGAAACCTCCAGCACGCCGCTGTAGCGCACCGTCCCGATGCGGCAGCCGTCCCCGATCCGCACGTCCTTGCCCACCACCAGAGGCGTCTCCACCCCTTCCAGGTTCAGAACGTCCCCTTCGATGGATTCCGCCACCTTCAGAATGATACCGCGGCGTCCTTCCTCCTTCGCTCTGCCGAACCGCAAGCCGAAGAGATAGAACCCGTTTCCGTCACCGAAGCTCCCGTATTCCACAACGATCTGACTGCCGCCGATGGCCCCCACCTTTGAGGGATTGCGGCTCCCCAGCTTCATCTCTACCTGCTCTGCGTTCAAAAGCCCCTTGCAATGCAGCTTCCCGGAGACCATGGCCTTCTCCGCCTCGATCCCGCCCTCTACGGAAAGACTGCCCGAGGCGTGTAACGTCCCGTGGGAGATACAGTCCTTCTCCACGTGACAGCTTCCCGAAGCATGAAGCTCCGCCATCGCCTCCAAGCTGCCCCCGGCGTGAAGACTGCCGGAGCAATGGATCTCGTTGGCCTTTACGTTGCCTTCCATATGCCCGCTTCCGGAAACGTGAAGATCTCCTTCGCACTCCAAGCTCCCCACGCAATGGGAAGAACCGGAGCCCCGAAAGCTCTTACACTTGATATCTCCCTGGCACCTTCCGCTGCCGCTGATCCTTACGTCGTCGTATACGCCGCCGGGAATGCTCCCGCTGCCCGAAACTCTCATATCCATCTCAAAATTCCTCCTTGATGATCGTCGTCAGATCCTTCTCCTTGCCCCCGCAGATCACTTTTACCTGCAAAAGCTCCGATACCTTAAATTGCTTCTCGCCGTACACCGTGGAAAGGGAAAGCACCGCTTCCGCCCGTTCCTTGCCGTTCAGCTCCGCCGCCAGCTCCTCCAGGGAGACGTCCTTCTTTCCCAGGATCAGCTCCACCCGCTCACAGATGAGCACCCTTGGAAAAAAAGTCTCCTGCCCCGTCACCGCGGCCTTCTTCAAAAACCAATCCTCCGGGATCAGCCCCATCCGCTTCCAGCGGTACAAGGCCCCGTAGGAAATGCCGTATTTGGCCAGCAGATCCTTCTTGGAGATCAATTCCTGCTCCACTTCCTCACACCTTTCGTAACATTGTTACGCACATTGTAGCATAACATTGTTACGCTGTCAAGGGGTTTTCCGAAAAAACTTCAAAAAACTTGAGTTTAACCCTTGACAAGAGGGGATTTGGGTGGTACAATATAGGACAGTAAAAATCTTTAACTCGGTACAGAGAGACCGGCAAGATGTCATATAAAATTCCCGGTGGGAGTATGCCCACAGGTTTGTTGTGTCGTCTTGCCGTCTTGGCAAGATTTTTTTGTTACAGAAAACTGTTTTTTACGGAGTTTTGATATGGTTCGTAAAGCCCAGGTGATGGACGAGGCGGCGGTATCCCGTGCCCTTGCCCGTATCACCCACGAGATCATCGAGCGCAACCGCGGTGTGGATAACATCTGCATCTTGGGTGTCCGCCGCAGAGGCGTCCCCCTTGCCCAGACCTTGTGCGATAACATCCTCCGCTTCGAGGGCAAGACCGTGCCCATGGGCGTGCTGGACGTGACCCTTCACCGTGACGACCTCCACCCCGAGGAAAAGCAGGCCGCTCTGGTGGGGAGTGAGATCCCCTTCGACGTCACGGACAAGGACGTCCTCATCGTGGACGACGTGATGTACACAGGCAGAACCGCCCGCGCCGCCATCGAGACGGTGTTCTCTTTCGGGAGACCCCGCTCCGTTCAGCTGGTGGCCCTGGTGGACAGAGGCCACAGAGAGCTGCCCATCCGCCCGGACTACGTGGGGAAGAACCTTCCCACCGCCAAGACCGAGGTGGTCACCGTATTGACCCATTGCATCGACGGAGAATCCGCCGTTTATATTTGCGACAGATAAGGAAAGGAAGCAAACCATGAAACAGGTAGAAAGAGAGCAGGTCATGCAGAATCAAGCCTTGTCCGACGCCATCCGCACGTTTCTGGAAGCGGGAGGCTTTTCTCCTGTTCTTTCCGACTCCTATTTGATATTGCCCGGTTTTTGTGATGTGCACGTGCATTTCCGAGAGCCGGGATATTTTTATAAAGAAACGGTGCATACAGGATGCGACGCCGCCCTGAGCGGGGGATATACCGCAGTTTGCACCATGCCTAACCTGGACCCCGTTCCCGATTCACCGGAGAACTTGCAGATCCAGCTGGACGCTATCCGCAAAGACGGACGCATGGCCGTCCTGCCCTACGGTGCCATCACCGTGGGAGAAAAAGGGGAGACCCTGGCGGATCTGGAGGGCATGGCGGAAAACGTGATCGCCTTCTCCGACGACGGCAGAGGCGTCCAAAACCGTGAGATGATGAAGGAAGCCATGCTCCGTGCCAAGGCCCTGGGCAAGATGATCGTCGCCCATTGTGAGGATAACAGCCTACTGAATGGCGGCTACATCCACGACGGCGTCTACGCAAAACAGCACGGCCACAGGGGCATCTGCAGCGAAAGCGAATATCTGCCCATCGCCAGAGACCTGGAGCTGGTGAGAGAGACGGGATGCGCCTACCACGTCTGCCACGTCTCCGCCAAAGAAAGCGTGGAGCTCATCCGCAAGGCCAAGGCAGAGGGCTTGAACGTTACCTGCGAAACGGGCCCCCACTACTTGGTGCTGTGCGACGAGGACCTGCAGGAGGACGGAAGATTCAAAATGAACCCGCCCCTCAGAGGAAAAGAAGACAGGGAAGCCCTGATCGCGGGCATCCTGGACGGGACCGTGGATATGATCGCCACCGACCACGCACCCCACTCCGCTGAGGAGAAGGGGAAGGGTCTGGAAAAGAGCCTCATGGGCGTGGTAGGGCTGGAGACCGCCTTCCCGGTGTTGTATACCCACCTGGTAAAAACGGGGATCCTCTCCGTGGAAAAGCTGGTGGATCTCCTGTGCACCAACCCCAGAGCAAGATTCGGCATCACCGCCGACCCGGGCTTTACGGTGTTCGAGGTAAAGACCCCCTACGTCATCGATCCCGAAACCTTCGCCACCAAAGGCAGAAGCACTCCCTTCAAGGGCATGGAAGTCCTGGGCAGATGGGTGCTCACCTCCACGGGCGACAAGTACTATACCCGATAAGTTTCCATTGATATAGAAAGGTGTAAAACAGTATGGCAAGACAATTTGACCGCAAACTGATTCTGGAAGACGGCAGCGAATATTACGGCTACGGCTTCGGTGCAACCTGCGACCGCGTATGCGAGCTCGCATTCCATACCTCCATGACGGGCTACCAGGAGATCATTTCCGACCCCTCTGCCGCAGGCATGGCGCTGGTAATGACCTACCCCCTCATCGGCGGCTACGGCATCACCGACGAGGACTTTGAGTCCCGCACCCCCTCCCTGGGTGCCTTGATCGTGGGGAGCTATTGCGACAACCCCTCCAACTTCCGTACCACCAAGACGTTGGCGGAGATCCTGGAGGAAGACGATATTCCCGGTATGGAGGGCATCGACACCCGCAAGCTGGCCCGCCACCTCCGTGACAACGGCAACTGCCGCTGTCTCATCACCGGGGTGGAGACCTCCCGGGAGGAAGGGCTGAAGATCATCGCCGAGACCCCCGTGGTCAAGGATCTGGTGGCCCGCGTCAGTTGCCGCAAGCGCTGGTTTTCCCGCACTCCCGACCACATCTTCAACGTAGTGGTCATCGACTGCGGCACCAAGCTTTCCGTCATCCGCACCTTCAACAAGCTGGGCTGTAACGTCACCGTCATGCCCTGGGATTCCACCGTGGAGTCCGTCCTGGCCAACAAGCCCGACGGCATCCTGATCTCAGACGGTCCAGGGGACCCCGCAGACGCTTCCCCGGTCTGCGACCTGATCAACAAGCTGAAGGGCAAGAAGCCCATCTTCGGTACCGGCTTGGGTCATCAGCTCATCGCCATGGCCTACGGCGCCAAGATCGTAGCCATGAAGACGGGACACAGAGGCGGCACCTACCCCGTCCGCAACCTGGTCACCGGTAAGATCGAGATCACCTCTCAGAGCCACGGCTACGTGGTGGACGAGGCCTCCCTGGCAAGCACCCCCCTCACCGTCACCCACACCTGCGTGGTAGACGGCTCCGTGGAGGGTCTGGCCTGCAAGGAAGACAACATCTTCTCTGTACAGTACTACCCCGAAAGCGCCCCCGGTCCCCAGGACAGCGCTTATCTCTTCGATATGTTCATCACCGCCATGAAGGAGGCCAAGTAAAATGCCTAAGAGAACAGATATCAAAAAAGTCATGGTCATCGGCTCCGGCCCCATCGTTATCGGCCAGGCCGCCGAGTTCGACTATGCAGGCACCCAGGCCTGCCTCGCTTTGAAGGAGGAGGGCTACGAGGTAGTCCTTGCCAACTCCAACCCCGCCACCATCATGACGGATACCGCCATTGCGGATAAGATCTACATGGAGCCCCTCACCCTGGAATACGTGGCAAAAATCATCCGCCACGAGCGTCCCGACGCCATCGTTCCCGGCATCGGCGGTCAGACGGGTCTGAACCTTGCCATGCAGCTGGAAAAGAAGGGCGTTCTGAAGGAATGCCGCGTAGAGCTGCTGGGCACCCCTGCGGAAAGCATTGAGCGTGCAGAGGACCGCGACCTGTTCAAAAAGCTTTGCGAGGAGATCGGCGAGCCCATCTGCCCCTCCGATATCGCAGAATCCATTCCCCAAGCGGAAAAGGTTGCCGAACAGATCGGCTACCCCGTAGTGCTCCGTCCCGCCTTCACCCTGGGCGGCACAGGCGGCGGCTTTGCGGACAACGTGGAAGAGCTCCGTGAGATCATGAAGAACGCTCTCAAGCTGTCTCCCGTACACCAGGTGCTCATCGAAAAGAGCATCAAGGGCTATAAGGAGATCGAGTACGAGGTCATGCGTGACGCCAACGACACCGCCATTGCCATTTGTAACATGGAAAACGTGGACCCCGTGGGCATCCATACCGGCGACTCCGTGGTGGTCTGCCCCTGTCAGACCCTCACCAACAAGGAAGCCCAGCTCCTTCGTGACAGCGCCCTGAAGATCATCCGCGCGCTGAAGATCGAGGGCGGCTGTAACGTGCAGTTTGCTCTGGACCCCCAGTCCTTCCGTTACTACGTCATCGAGGTCAACCCCCGCGTGTCCCGTTCCTCCGCATTGGCTTCCAAGGCCAGCGGCTACCCCATCGCAAGAGTGACCGCCAAGATCGCCGTGGGTATGACCCTGGACGAGATCAAGCTGGCCGCCATCCCTGCCTGCTGTGAGCCTACCCTGGACTACGTGGTTACCAAAATGCCCCGTTTCCCCTTCGATAAATTTGCCGACGCCAGCAACAAGCTTTCCACCCAGATGAAGGCCACCGGCGAGGTCATGTCCATCGGCAGAACCGTGGAGGAAAGCTTCCTCAAGGCCATCCGTTCCTTGGAGATCGGCGTGTACCACCTCCACATGAAGAAGTTCGACCACATGCCCACCGAGGAGATGCTGACCTATATCTGCGACGGCACCGACGATCGTATCTTCGCCATCGCAGAGCTGTTGCGCCGCGGCGTGGATTCCGATACCATCTGCAAGGCCACCATGATCGACCTGCTGTTCGTGGATATCCTCCGCCACATCGTGGATCTGGAAACAGAGATTGCCGAAAAGCCCTTCGACCTGGAGACCTTGAAGGAAGCCAAGCACTATGGCTTCTGCGACAGAGCTGTGGCAGACTGCTGGAAGACCACCGAGGACGCCGTCTGGAGCTTCCGTAAGGAAAACGGCCTGTTCCCCGTATATAAAATGATCGACACCTGCGCAGGTGAGTATGCCGCAGACGTACCCTACCTGTACTCCACCTACGGCGACGAAAACGAGTCCGTAGCCTCCGACCGTAAGAAGATTATCGTGCTGGGCTCCGGCCCCATCCGTATCGGCCAGGGCGTGGAATTCGACTATTCCACCGTCCACGCAGTCATGACCATCAAGGCCAACGGCTATGAAGCGATTATCATCAACAACAACCCCGAAACGGTGTCCACCGACTACACCTGCTCGGACAAGCTGTATTTCGAGCCCCTCACCACCGAGGACGTTTGCAACATCATCGAGCTGGAAAAGCCCTACGGCGTCATCGCCTCCCTGGGCGGACAGACCGCCATCAACCTGGCAGAGCCTCTCCGCAACCGCGGCGTGACCATCATCGGTACCGACTGCGAGGCCATCGAGCGTGCGGAAAACCGTGATTCCTTCGAGAAGGTGCTTTTCTCTCTGAACATTCCCCAGCCCAAGGGCAGAGCCGTTACCTGCGTGGAGGACGGTATCGCCGCCGCCTCCGAGATCGGCTATCCCGTGCTGGTGCGCCCCTCCTTCGTGCTGGGCGGCAGAGCTATGCAGATCGTTGCCAACGAGCAGCAGCTCCGCCAGTACCTCAAAACTGCCGTGGAGATCGACGAGGATCGTCCCGTGCTGGTAGATAAGTATATCATCGGTAAAGAGGTTGAGGTAGACGCCGTCTGCGACGGTAAGGACGTATTCGTTCCCGGCATTATGGAGCTGGTAGAGCGTACCGGTATCCACTCCGGCGACTCCATCAGCGTTTACCCCACCTTCACCCTGTCTCAGACCGTCCGCGATACCATCCTGGATTACACCAAAAAGCTGGGCTTGGGCATCGGCATCGTAGGTCTGTATAACATCCAGTTCATCGTGGATAAGGAAGACAACGTCTACATCATCGAGGTCAACCCCCGTTCCTCCCGTACCGTTCCCTTCCTGTCCAAGTCCACCGGCTACTGCCTGGCAGACATCGGCACCCTGGTCATCCTGGGCAAGAGCCTGAAGGAGCAGGGCATCAACGACATCTACCCCGGCGACAAGGACAAGTGGTACGTCAAGGTTCCCGCCTTCTCCTTCCAAAAGTTGCGCGGCATGGACGCATACCTTTCTCCCGAAATGAAATCCACCGGCGAGGCCATCGGCTACGATAAAAAGCTGAACCGCGCCCTGTATAAGGCCCTCCAGGCCTCCGGCATGCAGGTGGTGAACTACGGCACCCTGCTGGCCACCATCGCAGACAAGGATAAGGAAGAAGCTCTGCCCCTCATCCGCCGCTTCTATCAGATGGGCTTCAACATCGAAGCCACCAGCGGTACCGCCAAGTTCTTGAAGGAAAACGGCATCCGTACCCGCGTCAAGAAGAAGCTGAACGAGGGTAGTGAGGAGATCTTCGAATCCATCCGCCAGGGCTACGTGAACTACGTTATCAACACCCGTGACTACCAGTCCGCAGGCGCCGCATCCGACGGTATCGACATCCGCCGTTGCGCCGTGGAAAACGGTGTCACCATCTTCACCGCCCTGGATACCGTCCGCGTTCTGCTGGACGTTCTGGAAGAGATCACCATGGAGATCTCCACCATCGACTCATAACGGAGTGAAACATGATACAAACCAAACTTACCGTCACCGAGAATATTCACCTCACGGCTGACGTCTGCCGCATGGTGCTGGCGGGGGATACCTCTGCCATCACCGCCCCCGGGCAGTTCATCAACCTGAAGCTGGACGGCTTCACCCTCCGCCGTCCCATCTCGGTTTGCGATTATACCGAAAACACCGTGACCATCCTGTATAAGATCGTAGGCCACGGCACGGAAGCCATGGAAAAGCTTCCCGCAGGCACGGAAATAGACACCCTGCTGGGCCTGGGCAACGGCTACGACACCGCAAAGAGCGGCGAGAGCCCCGTTCTCATCGGCGGCGGGGTAGGGGTACCCCCTCTGTATAACCTATGCAAGAAGCTGTTGGGAGAGGGCAAGCACCCCACCGTGATCTTAGGCTTCAATAAGGCAAGCGAGATCTTCTTAGAGGAGGACTTCAAAGCCCTGGGCGTGCCCACCTACGTGGCAACCGCCGACGGAAGCTACGGAACCAAGGGCTTCGTCACCGACGTGCTGAAGGAGCTTGACTACACCTATTTCTACACCTGCGGTCCCATGCCCATGTTCCGCGCCATCGAAAAGACGGTGAAGACGAGCGGGCAATACAGCTTTGAAGAGCGTATGGGCTGCGGCTTCGGCGCCTGCATGGGCTGCAGCTGCAAGACCTATTACGGCAACAAGCGGATCTGCAAGGACGGACCCGTTCTGGAAAGGGAGGAGATCATATGGGAAGCACACGCGTAACCCTGTCCGGCTGGGAGCTGGATAACCCCATCATCCCCGCCAGCGGCACCTTCGGCTTCGGCAAGGAATTTGCGGAGCTGTACGACATCAACTGCCTGGGCACCTTCTCCTTCAAGGGAACCACCCGTGATGAGCGCTTCGGCAACCCCACTCCCCGTATCGCAGAATGTCCTGCGGGGATGATCAACTCCGTGGGCTTGCAGAACCCCGGTGTGGATCACGTCATCGCCCACGAGCTTCCCGAGATGAAGAAATACTTCCACAAGAAGGTCATCGCCAACGTCAGCGGATTCTCCATCGAGGATTACGCCTACACCTGCGAAAAGCTGGACAAAGAAGACCAAGTAGGCATCTTGGAGGTGAACGTCAGCTGCCCCAACGTCCACCACGGCGGCATGAGCTTCGGAACCTCTCCCGCCTCCGCCGCAGAGGTCACCAAGGCAGTAAAAGCCGTCACCACCAAGCCCGTTTACATCAAGCTCAGCCCCAACGTGACGGACATCGTCTCCATCGCCAAGGCCTGCGAGGATGCGGGCGCAGACGGCATCAGCCTCATCAACACCATGATGGGCATGCGCATCGACCTGAAGACCAAAAAGCCCGTCATCGCCAATAAAATGGGAGGCTACTCCGGCAAGGGGATCTTCCCCGTGGCGGTACGCATGGTCTACCAGGTGTACGAGGCTGTGAACATCCCCATCATCGGCATGGGCGGCGTCTCCACTGCGGAGGACGTGATCGAGCTGATGCTGGCAGGCGCCACCGCCGTTCAGGTGGGTGCGGCCAACCTGATCGATCCCTACGCCTGCAGAGACATGGTGGCAGACCTGCCTCGTGTCATGGAAAAATACGGAATTCATAATTTAACGGATATCATAGGAGGAGCACATCATGGGTAAGGACGTCATCGTCGCTTGCGACTTTGCCGGCAAGGAAGAGGTTTTGAACTTCTTGGACAAGTTCGAGGGGAGAAAGCCCTTCGTCAAGATCGGTATGGAGCTGTACTACGCAGAAGGCCCTGCCATCGTTCGTGAGATCAAGGAGAGAGGACACAAGATCTTCCTGGACCTCAAGCTTCACGACATTCCCAACACCGTCAAGAAGTCCATGAAGGTACTTTCCACCTTGGGCGTTGACATCACCAACCTTCACGCTGCAGGCACCGTCCGTATGATGGAGGCCGCTTTGGAGGGGCTGACCCGTCCCGACGGCACCCGCCCTCTGCTCATCGCCGTGACCCAGCTCACCTCCACCGACCAGGAAAGCCTGGAGCAGGATCTGTGGATCGAAAAGCCCATGGCAGACGTTGTCATGCACTACGCTTCCAACGCCGCAAAGGCAGGCCTGGACGGCGTGGTATGCTCTCCCCTGGAGGCAGAGGCCGTCCACAACACCTGCGGTAAGAGCTTCTTGACCATCACCCCCGGCGTGCGCTTTGCAGACGGGGACATCGGCGACCAGAAGCGTGTTATGACCCCCGCACAGGCCAAGGAGATCGGCTCCGACTACATCGTGGTGGGCAGACCCATCACCGCCGCTCCCGATCCCGTTGCCGCCTACGAGCGCTGCGTGGCTGAATTTGTAGATTAAGAGAACGCCTAAGGAACTTTTTGAAAAAAGTTCCTTAGGAATCCTCAAAAACTTTTCCCTCCAAACCTCATGTATATGAGGTTTGGCAATCAAGTTTCTTTGAAGATTTTTAAGAACCTTTCTTTTCAAAGAAAGGTTCTTAAACGGAGTTTGAGGCAGAGCCTCAAAGAAAGGAAAAATATATGGAAAGCTACAAGAGAGAGTTTATACAGTTTTTGGAGTCCGCAGGTGTTTTGAAGTTTGGCGACTTCACCGCCAAGAGCGGCAGAAAGATCCCCTACTTCATCAACGCCGGCGACATCAAGACCGGCGAGCAGATCGCAAAGCTGGGCGAGTTCTACGCCAAGAGCTACCTGGAGAAGGTGGGCAACAAGCGCACCGTCCTCTACGGCCCTGCTTACAAGGGCATCTCCATCGCCGTCTCCTCCGCCGTCGCACTGGCAAAGAACGGTCTGGACGTCCCCTTCTTCTTCAACCGCAAGGAGGTCAAGGACCACGGCGAAGGCGGTATGTTCGTAGGCTACAAGCCGAAAGCCGGGGAAGAAGTGGTCATCGTTGAAGACGTGATCACCGCAGGCACCGCCATCCGCGAGAGCATGGAGATCCTGTCCCCCCTGGAGGGCGTGAAGATCTCCGCCGTGTTCGTTATGGTGGACAGAAAAGAAAAGGGTAAGACCGAGAAATCCGCTATGCAGGAGCTCTCCGACGAGTACGGCTTCCCCGTATACTCCGTGGTGGACGTTTACGACATCATCGAGTACCTGGAGGAAGACCCCGCCAATAAAGAAAACGTCACCCGTATCAAGAACTACCTCGCCATCAACGGTGCCAAAGTATGAAGCACCTCATCGACATCCTGGACCTTTCTATAGAGGAGATCGACGAGCTGATCCGTGTGGCGGACGATATCCTTGCAAACCCCGTAAAATATCGGGAAGCCTGCAAGTATAAGACCCTGGCCACCCTGTTCTTCGAGCCCTCTACCCGTACCAGACTGAGCTTTGAATCCGCCATGCTGGGCTTGGGCGGCAACGTGCTGGGCTTTTCCGACTCCAACTCCAGCTCCGCCAAGAAGGGGGAGAGCGTTGCCGACACCGTAGCGGTGGTCAGCGGCTACGCCGACATCATCGCCATGCGCCATCCCAAGGAAGGCGCCCCCATGGTGGCCTCCATGCACTCTCTGATCCCCATCATCAACGCAGGGGACGGGGGACATTTCCACCCCACCCAGACCCTCACCGACCTGCTGACCATCCATCACGAAAAAGGCAGATTTGAAGGGCTTACCGTGGGCTTGTGCGGAGACTTGAAGTTCGGCAGAACGGTACACTCCCTCATCGAGGCCATGTCCCGCTACCAAGGCGTCAAATTCGTCCTTATCTCTCCCGAGGAGCTGAAGCTTCCCGGCTTCGTGAAGCAGACCTATATCAAGGAGAAAGGCATCGAGTACGTCCAGTCCACCTCCCTGGAGGACGTGATGCCGGAGCTGGACATCCTGTATATGACCCGCGTGCAGAGAGAGCGCTTCTTCAACGAGGAGGATTACCTCCGCCTGAAGGATTCCTACATCCTCACCCCCGAGAAGCTGAAGAACGCCAAGGACGATATGATCGTCATGCACCCTCTGCCCCGTGTCAACGAGATCGACACCCGTGTGGACGGCGATCCCAGAGCTTGCTATTTCCGCCAGGCCTATTACGGTAAGTTCATCCGTATGGCCTTGATCTTAAAGCTTTTGGAGGTGCAGGTATGAGAATCGACAGCATCAAAAACGGCATCGTCATCGACCACATCCCCGCAGGGAAGGCTATGACCCTCTACACTATGCTGGGACTGAGCGCCTTCGATTGCCCCGTGGCGGTTCTGCAGAACGTGAACAGTCCCAAGCTTGGCAAAAAGGACATCATCAAGATCGACGCCGCCGTAGAGCTGGATATGGACCTGGTGAGCTTCGTCTGCCCCAAGGCCACGGTGTGCATCATCCGCGACGAAAAGGTCATCGAGAAGAAGGAGATCTCCCTCCCTCAGACCCTTACGGACATCCTGGTCTGCAAGAACCCCCGTTGCATCACCACCACCGAGCAGGGGATCCACCAGATTTTCCGCCTCCACTCTCCCGACAGCGGAGAATACCGTTGCATCTATTGCGACACCAAAGCGAAATAAAGGGAAAAAGGACTGAACGTTCAGTCCTTTTTGTTTTGCAGCAAAAAAACGCACAATGGTTGCGTATCCGGCTGAGATAGAAATTGGGAAGGGGAACAAGTAGGCTGCCCCCGGAAGGGGGAGCTGTCAAGGCGCATGCGCCACGTGTCCGCCCGCTGTGACTGAGGGGGTTGATTCTCATGGTTGGAGCTTCACCCTTCGCCTTTTTCCGTCATATATTGACAACGGAGGTGAAAAAATTGAAAAACGGATCGTTTTTCAATTATGATTTTGTGGCTTCGCTCACAAAATCTCTCCTGACCGCCCGCCATCAGGCGGGCTACGAAAGGAGGTGAGCTATTCCAATGATGAACTGTCAATGCGTTCGTAAATGCAACTGCACCCTCTGGTCTGTCATCGCCGCCGTGGCGGTAGGCGTCCTGGCGGCGTTCCTGCAGATCACGGGGCAGATCACCGTCACCCCGGCCTTCCTGTGGGTGCTTCTCGGGATCGCCGTAGTGTATCTGGCAGTGCTGGTGGTGGCATCCGCCCTTTCCCAAGGGGAAAACGGCTGTGAATGCGGCAACCGCTGCCTGTGTACCCTTCTGAACGTCTTGCTTGCGGGGATCCTGGGAACCATCCTGTTCTCCGTGGTGCTCCTTGCCATCGGCGTCACTGCCGGGAGCGTCCTCAGTGCGATCCTTGTGGGCTTGCTTCTCCTGTCCTTCTCCCTGACGGTTGCGGGAGCTGCCTGCTTCGTAAGGTGTAAAGTCGGTTGCGGCAATTGACCCCGCGCCATCCCTTCGGGGATGGCCCTACATCTCTCACAAACTTTTTTGAAAACACGGCCTATTTTCTTTCAAAAAGGGCTTGCAATTTCCAAAAAGATATGCTATAATACCCGAGTGCCAAGAGAAATGCCGGTGTGATGGAATGGCAGACGTGACGGACTCAAAATCCGTTGGTAGCGATACCGTGTGGGTTCAAGTCCCACCACCGGCACCAAAAAATCCAAGCTGATGGGCTTGGATTTTTTTATCCAATCCGCAGGCGACAAGCCTACGGCTTGGTATATCATCCGGCGCAAGTCGGTATATCATCAGCCTAATGTTCCGAAAGGTGAGGTGCTCTCTATGAATGAAACCTTGTTGCAACAACTTGTTTGCCTGGGAAGCTCTTCAAAGATCGAAACCGAATTGATCCGCCTGGGTTATCGTGATGCAAAAAACGACCCCGCCGCAAAAAAAGTCTCCTTGGTTACCATCCTGCGCCACCCCTCGAAGATCAAAACGGAGTGGGTACGTAAATGGCTCCATGAGGTTCAACTGTACGCCACCACGGAGCCTGTGGAGGGCTACCTGTTCGTCTGCCTCCAGGAGAACGAATTGCAGCCGCTGAAAGGCCGTTCCATCCCCGCAGACGTCAGGATCTATTGCAAACTCCTGTAACCTACCCTTCAAAAAATCCCCAAAGGAGGCCTTGCGCCTCCTTTTTTAACTCTGCTTAAACTTTTTCCTGTAAAATAACCGTAAAGCAGGGGAGAAACTTGTAAAATAATGAATTTCTCCCTCCCGGCTCTTGCAATTCTTATCAATCTGTATTATAATAAAGCAGTTAGGGAAAGGAGGCTTTTACCGTTGAAAGACATATGCATCTTCAAACGCGTGGAAAAAAAGTACCTCCTGCCCGTGGAGAAGAAGGAGGAGCTCCTGTCTGTCATCGGGGAGCATCTCATTCCCGACGCCCACGGCAAAAGCACCATCTGCAGTCTGTATCTGGACACCCCCGACTTTCTCCTGATCCGTAACTCCATCGACGCTACTACCTACAAGGAAAAGCTCCGCATCCGCAGCTACGGCGTCCCCAGGGAGGACGGACAAGTATTCTTCGAGATCAAGAAGAAGTACAAGGGCGTGGTCTATAAGCGCCGTATTTCCACCACCCTTTCGAAGGCGGAAGCCTACCTCCAAAGCGGCGTCCCCTCGGAGGATTCCCAGATCATGCGGGAGATCCACTACGCCATGGAGTTTTACCGCCGTCCCGTTCCCCGTGTGCTCATCGCCTGCGAGCGGGAGGCCTACTTCGACGTGAAGCACCCCAACCTGCGGATCACCTTCGATTCCGCCGTGCGCTACCGCAACTACGGCCTGTCTTCTTCGGAGGGCCTCACGGATTCCCTGGGCTCCTCGGGCAAGCAGATCCTTCCCGATCATCTGTCCTTGATGGAGATCAAGACCGACGGTGCCATGCCCATCTGGCTGGCGGAAGCCCTGGGCAACTGCAAGATCTATCCCGGAAAATTCTCAAAATACGCCACCGCCTACCGCGATATTATGCAACAAGGAGTGTAACACCATGCCATTCACCTTTGAATCCATTCTGGAAACAAATACCATGCTGAACGCCTATCTCATCGCCCTGGCGGTATCTCTCGTCTGCGGGGCTCTCACGGCCTTTGCCGCAGGCTTCCGCTCCTACGCCACCAAGAGCTTTTTGATGTGTCTGATCCTGTTGCCCATGATCGTCACCACCGTGATCATGATGGTCAACGGCAACGTAGGCACCGGTGTGGCCGTGATGGGCGCCTTCTCCTTAGTGCGTTTCCGTTCCGTCCCCGGCAAGGCCAAGGACATCGCCGCCATCTTCCTGACCATGACCGCAGGCCTGGCCTGCGCCGCAGGCTACGTGGCCATCGCCGTGCTGTTCACCGTGCTGGTCTGCGCTGTGATGGTGGTGCTCTCCTTCATCCCCATGGGGGTGCAGAAGATCATGGATCTCACCGTCACCGTCCCCGAAACCTTGCATTTCCACGACGCCTTTGCCGACGTGTTCGCAAAATATACCTCCTCCTGCCGTTTGGTGCGCACCAAGACCACCAACATGGGCAGTCTGTACAAGCTGTTCTACAAGGTTCGCCTGAAGGACCGTAACCAAATGCAGGCCTTCATCGACGATCTCCGCGTCCGCAACGGCAATTTGGAGATCTCCCTTGCCGAGGCGGCAGATAACGGCGAGGATCTGTAAACCATCCAAAAGAGAGAACTCCTTATGGAAGAAAAAACACAGCGGATCTACATCGTGCTCAGCCAAACAGGCACGATCCTGTCAAGGATCCTGCATTTCGTCACCAAAAAAGACTATAACCATTCCTCCATCAGCCTGAACAGAGAGCTGACCCGTATGTATTCCTTCGGCAGAAGAAATCCCTACAACCCCGTCAGCGCAGGCTTCGTGCGGGAGTCTCCCCATTTCGGCACCTTCAAGCGGTTCCCAAATTCCGACATGATGGTGCTGTCCCTTCCCGTCAGCGAGGAGGTTTACCACAGGATCGGGGATCTGCTGGAGGAGATGATCGCCTGCAGCAAGGATTTCCACTACGACTTCCTCGGCCTTTGCTGTGCAGGCTTCCGTGTGAAATACCATCGTGAGAACCATTTCTATTGCTCCGCCTTCGTAAAGGACGTGCTGGAAAAGCACGACGTGGACGGGGTAGAGAGCTTAGCGCCCATCACCCACCCCGTAGACTTTATGACCCTCCCCGGCGTGGACGTGGTCTACCAAGGCAAGCTGAAGGACCTGGCCTGAACCGAATGAAAGAGAACCTCTTCCTTTTTGGGGAAGAGGTTCCGTTTTTATTGTTCAAAATTGCAATACAGTTCCATGGGATCGATCCCCAAGGCCCTGCAGATCTTCATCACTACGTCAAAGGAGGCCCCGCCCAGATCCCTGGACAAAAGCGTCATCAGCGTGCTGTACGGGATATCCGCCTCTATGGCAAACCTTCGAAGGCTTTGATATCTGTCCAAAATCAGATTGCGAAGCCGCTGCTCCCGACTCATTTCACTTCCTCGGCGACGGTAACGTGCAAGCCCTTTTCCTCCAGCCTCAGGATATGCTCCTCCACGCACTCCCAATCGGTGATCACCTCGTCAAAGGCATCCGCGTCGCACACCTTCACGAAAGCGTCCGTTCCCACCTTGACCCCGGGCATCAAAAGACACTTCCTGCGGCTGTTTCGGATCACCGCCTGCTGGAATGCAGCCGTTTCTCCCGTGCCGTTGGAGAGCCCAAACTCCGCCGTCAGTCCCGCCCCGGTAATCAGACACAGATCAAAATGCAGTCTGCTCACAAACTCCGTGGCCATGCTGTCCACCAAGGAACCGCTTTGCCGCATTTTTCCTCCCGCCAGATACACCTCTACGTTGTCAAATCCTCTAAGCATTTTTCCCAAGTCCACGGAATTGATCACCAAGGTGTAGGGAAAATTCCGGGGCAGATATTCCAGCATCAGATACCCCAAGGAGCCTCCCGTGAGGTACACCGTGTCGCCTGCTTGGATCTTCTTTGCGCCCGCCCGTGCGATTTCCCGATAGGTGTCAAACACAGGCATGGACTCAAACTCCCTGTCCGCAGGGGGGCGCATACCCACCTGCCCCGGGATGATGGCACCGCCGTGGGTCCGTTTGCAAAGTCCTCTCTGCTCCAGCATCCGCAGATCTCTCCGTGCGGATTCGTCGGAGATCCCAAAAGAGGCGGTGATCTCCCCGATGGTGATCTTTCCCTTTTTGCGAATGGTTTCCAAAATCTTCTCGTGGCGTTCTTCTATAAACATAACGATTCTCCTTCAAAAAATATACTATCGAATTCGATGCTATGATTATACAACAAAAACGGAAAGAAATCAACACTTTCGGTAAACGGATCTGCGTGTATTTTCGATTTGCGCATCAACTCTCCCTTGATAACTCTACAAGGAATTGATAATTGACTTTTGTCTTCTCCTGTGTTACCATAAAGGCACACCGGTGAATACAACGAAATGGAGATATCAATATGCAACTGAAAATAGGAGATACCATCAGATCCCTCCGTCGCCGCGACGGACGTACCCAGGAAGACCTGGCTAAGACCCTTGGCGTCACCTGCCAAGCCATTTCCCGCTGGGAAGCAGGAGGCGGCTACCCCGACTTGGAGCTTCTGCCCGCCATCGCAAATTACTTCCACGTGGCCATCGACGAGCTGTTCGGCTACCACGGCGACAGGGAAGAGAAGATCAACGCCATCCTGCGGGAAGCCGACGAACCCTTGAACATGACCGGCTTTACAGTGCGGGAAGGTATTGCCTCCCCGGCGCTGGAAGCCTGCGCGGAGCGTTTACGCACCGCTGTGGAGGAATTTCCTAACGAACCTCGTATTCTGCTGAAGCTGGCGAAAGCCCTGTATATGCTGGGCTGGAACAAATACGGCGCAAGAGCACACCGCCCCGAAGACTCGGATTTCTTTTACCGTGATGCAGAACACAATTCCAAAAATCCCTATTGGCAGGAGGCCTTGCAGGTCTACGATAAGATCCTGTCCATGGACAGCACCGTTTTGGAGCGGGAAACGGCTCTGCAGCCCATGCTCGTGCTTTGTAAGAACATGGGGCAGACCGAAAAGGCAAAGAAGATCGCCGCCGGTCAACCCTCCCTGTATAACAGCAGAGAACTGATGCTGCCGGAAGCTGCCGAAGGGGAAGAGATGGCAGGCTATTACGGAGAAGCCCTGGTTACACTTTTACGCGAGACACAGCACGTTTTGCTGAATGCTTGGTCGCAAAACTGTTCCCCCGCGGTGGCAAAACACAGCGTGGAGGTGGGATACGCCCTGGCAAACCTGTACGAGGCCCTCTGCGGGGACGGCAACTGCGGCGCCCTGCATTTCGCGATCGGCGGGCTGTATTTTTCCCTGGCGGACTACCACAGCCATCACGATAACCTGCCGGAAGCGTTGAACTGCTTCCGCAAAGGCTTCCTCCATTGCCGCGCCTACGAAAAGCTTGCTTCGGAGGGCTCCTGCCGCTATACGGCGCCTCTGCTTTCCTATATCCCCGAACTCACCGAGGAAAAGCTTCCTCCTGTGGCGGAAGACTTCTGGAAAGAGCACTTGGAAAACCTCCCAGAGGAATTGCTGACCCTCCTGCGGCAGGACGAGACCTGCGCATCCCTTTTTGAGTAAACAAAAAAACTGCACGGAGTTTTCTCCGTGCAGAATTTTTTGTAGTAGGGGAGAATTAGCCGTTGACCAGCTTTTCGATCTCGCTTGCGAAATCGTCTTCTCTCTTCTCCAGACCCTCGCCTCTCTCGAACTTCACGAAAGAGTTGATCTTGATCTTGCCGCCCAGCTCCTTGCCGGTGTTCTCGGTGTACTGAGCAACGGTGATCTTGTCTTCCTTAACGTAGCCCTGGTCAACCAAGCAAGCGCTCTCGTAGAACTTGTTGATACGGCCTTCGATCATCTTCTCTTTGATGTTTTCGGGCTTGGAAGCGTTCTTGGGATCGTTGTTGATCTGCGTCAGAGCGATTTCCTTCTCGTTTGCCAGTACGGACTCGGGAACGCAGTGTCTGCAAACGTAGGTGGGGTTCATAGCAACGATCTGCATGCAGATGTTCTTAGCGTAGTCAGCAAAAGCCTCGCCGTTTACGTCAACACCCTCGGTGTCGAACTTGGTAACGCAGGCGATGGCGCCGTTACCGTGGATATAAGTGCCGCAAGCACCCTCAACGATGACGAAGCGACGGATGGACATGTTCTCACCGATGGTGAAGATCTTGTCCTTCAGAGCGCCCTCAACGGTGAGCTCGCCGCCGTCGAAGGGGAGAGCCAGCAGCTCTTCGTTGTTAGCGGGCTTGTTAGCAACGATGGTGCGGAGAATGCCCTGGACGAACTCGCGGAAGGAAGCATTCTTAGCAACGAAGTCGGTCTCAGCGTTGACTTCAACCATAGCGGTCACGCCGTCTACGGTCAGGGTATCAACAACACCCTCAGCAGCGATACGGTCTGCCTTCTTAGCGGCAACCGCAACACCCTTCTCGCGAAGGACCTTGATAGCCTCGTCGAAATCGCCGTTAGCGGAAACGAGAGCCTTCTTGCACTCCATCATACCTGCGCCGGTCTTCTTGCGCAGCTCCATAACCAATTTTGCGGAAATCTCTGCCATTTTTCAGTTCCTCCTAAAAATCTTTCTCAAAAAGCTTATTCAGCTGCCTCGACGGGAGCCTCTTCGGTGGAATCGGTGAACTGCTCGCCCTGCTTGCCTTCCAGAACGGCGTCTGCCATTACGGAAGCGATGAGCTTGATCGCACGGATCGCGTCGTCGTTACCGGGGATGACGTAGTCGATCACGTCGGGATCGCAGTTGGTGTCAACGATAGCGATTACGGGGATGCCCAGCTTTCTTGCCTCTTCAACAGCGTTGTTTTCCTTCTTGGGGTCTACAACGAAGATAGCGGAGGGGAGGGTCTTCATGTTCTTGATACCGCCCAGGTTCTTCTCCAGGTCAGCGGTCTGCTTCTGCAGAACTGCAACTTCCTTCTTGGGAAGGAGGTCGAAGGTGCCGTCCTCGGCCATCTTCTGCAGGTTGTTCAGCTTGGCGATGGACTTCTTGATGGTCTTGAAGTTGGTCATCATACCGCCCAGCCAACGGGTGTTTACGTAGTACTGCTCGCAGCGGAGAGCCTCTTCCTTAATAGCGTCCTGTGCCTGCTTCTTGGTGCCGACGAACAGGACGTGGCCGCCGTCCTGAGCGATCTGACGGATCACCATGTAGGCTTCCTCGATTTTCTTAACGGTCTTCTGCAGGTCGATGATATAGATCCCGTTACGTTCGGTGAAGATATACTCCGCCATTTTGGGGTTCCATCTTCTGGTCTGGTGACCGAAGTGTACGCCTGCTTCAAGCAGCTGCTTCATGGATACGACTGACATGTTTGTCTCCTTCTTTCGGGTTTTACCCGCCACCGCCTTGGGAATTTACGACTGCCTGTTTCGATGAACCCGAAGTGCAAGCCGCAGAAGCGGTGTGTGAATTTTACGCCTCTTTCATGGCGCATCAGCGTATTTTAGCACATTCTTTTTCAAATTGCAATAGGTTTTTCGAAAATTTTTCCAAACGATTGACATTTTTCTTTTCCCGTGATATAATCACACCGTACGATTTCGCAAAAGAAGGAGGTGCGGTATGTCAAAGAAGCGATTTGTTGTGAAATGCCTCTACCAAATGACCTATTACGAAATGGGCGGCAACCCCTTGCCCCGTGTCAGCTGGGCGGAGCGGATGTTCTACGTCCTTTCGGAAAACGTGGATGCCTCCTACCGCACCGCCGAGGAGCTTGCGCTGGAGTACGAATGCGATTACGCCCAGGGGGACGTGCTGGTGTGTTGCCGTCTCTACGAGATCTCCGACAGCATGGAGCTCACCGCTCCCACCGTGAAGAACGGCACGGAGCTATACACCAACTTTTTTGAAGCCACCACCGAAGAAATGGAAGCCATCCTCCGCCTGCAATACGGCGAGAAGGGGCCTGCAGCAGATACAGTCAGCTAAACGGAAAGGAAGACCATTATGCCCAAACTTGATACCATTTGCGTCCAAGGCGCATACCAACCCAAAAACGGGGAGCCCCGTGTCATCCCCATCGTGCAAAGCACTACCTACAAATACGATTCCAGCGTGGAGATGGGGGATCTCTTCGATTTGAAGAGCGAGGGCTACTTCTACTCCCGTTTGCAGAACCCCACCTGTGATTACGCCGCCGCCAAGATCACCCTTTTGGAGGGCGGTGTGGCAGGTATGCTCACCGGTTCCGGTCAGTCCGCCAACTTCTACGCCCTGTTCAACCTCGCCCAGGCAGGGGATCATATCGTTTGCTCCTCCGCTATCTACGGCGGCACCTTTAATTTGTTCAACGTGACCATGCGTAAGCTGGGCTTCGATTTCACCTTCGTGTCTCCTCACGCAACGGAGGAGGAGCTCCGCGCCGCCGTGAAGCCCAACACCAAGGCCTTCTTCGGCGAGACCGTCTCCAACCCCAGCCTGGACATCATGGATATCTCCGTGTTCGCCAAGGTTGCCCATGAGAACGGCGTGCCCCTGATCATCGACAACACCTTCGCAACTCCCATCAACTGCCGTCCCTTTGAGTTCGGTGCGGACATCGTCACCCACTCCACCACCAAGTATATGGAAGGCCACGCCTCCACCATCGGCGGTTGCATCGTGGACAGCGGTAACTTCGATTGGACCCAGAACGACAAGTTCCCCGGCCTCACCAAGCCCGACGACAGCTACCACGGCATCATTTACGCAGAGCGTGGCAGAGGTGCCTACCTTCTCAAGTGTGTGGTACAGCTGATGCGTGACCTGGGCTCCGTGCAGGCGCCCCAGAACGCTTTCCTTTTGAACGTAGGGCTGGAGACCCTCCACCTGCGTATGGCTCGCCACTGTGAGAACGCCGTGGCCGTAGCCAAGTATCTCCAGAACCATCCCAAGATCAACTGGGTGAAGTGCGCTATGCTGCCCGAGGACGATCAGTACGCTCTGGCACAGAAGTATATGCCTCAGGGCACCTGCGGCGTGGTTTCCTTCGGCGTGAAGGGCGGCAGAGAGGCGGCTACCAAGTTTATGGACAGCCTCCGTCTTGCGGCCATTGTCACCCACGTGGCTGACGCCCGCACCTGCTGTCTCCACCCGGCGTCCACCACCCACCGCCAGCTCACCGACGAACAGCTGGTAGCCTGCGGCGTCTCTCCTGACCTCATCCGCTTCTCCTGCGGTATCGAGAGCGCAGAGGACATCATCGCCGACATTGAACAGGCGCTGGAACAGATTTAATTTGAGAGTGCGTTTTAAGGGGGACTTTTGGAAAAAAGTCCCCCTTAACAACCCCGAAAACCTTATTGCCGAAAACTTGCGTTTTCGGTGTTTTTATTTTATGCATACGGGTCCCTTTCGGCCTCTTCCGTGCAACTTACATCCACCGGGGTGCAACAAACCCTTTTTGGGGTTGCTTTTTCGTTTCTTTTGGTGTACCATATCCTCGAAAGGAGGGCAACGCCCATGAAGATCACCATCATCCACGACCCAAAGGTGCAGGAGCCTCAGATCACCGTGACCTACGGCTACCTCACCGAGGAGCTGCAGGCTCTGCTGGCGGAGATCAGTCTGGCCGACAACCGTATAGCAGGGGAGAAGAGCGGCACCACCCATTTCTTGAACCTTTCCGACCTCTACTATATCGAAACGGTTGACGGCAAGGTGTTCCTCTACACCGCTAAGGATACCTTCGAGACCAAAGCCCGTATCTACCAGCTGGAGGAAAAGCTTTCCGGCACCCCCTTCGCAAGAGTCTCCAAATCCGCAATCGTCAACCTGAAAAAAGTCCGTTCCATCACCCCGGAAAAGCACAGCAAGCTGATCATGACCCTGCTGAACGGGGAAAAGCTCATGGTCTCCCGTCAGTATCTGAACACCATCAAAGAAAGGTTAGGTGTGTAATATGAACTCTAACTCTAAGCTCGTTCGTTTGTTTTACAGCTATTTCGGTTCTTTTGGCGTAGCGGCATTGTTGCTCGCACTTTTGGGGTGCCATATCGAAAGCGTGTATCGCTTTATTCTGCCCACCGCCGTTGCTCTTGTGATCCCCGCTTTTCTCAACGTCTTTTTGCTTTGCAAACATCAGTCTAAAGCGGAGCTATGGCTCAATCGTGCTTCCTACGGAGTGGCGGCGATCCTTTGCACCTTAGGCAGTTATTCCGCTTTCGGAATCTACAATTCCTGGAAGATCCTTGTTCTGGCTACCGTCGTGATGTTGGCCGTGTATGTTGCCTTCGGTATCCCTCTCTTTATCCTCGCCGACCGCAGAGAAAAACGCAAACTCCAAGCCATGAACGAAAAGTTTATGGGAAATACGGAAGATTAAAAGTGCGTTTTAAGGGGGACTTTTGGAAAAAAGTCCCCCTTAACAACCCCGAAAACCTTATTGCCGAAACGCAAGTGCGTTTCGGTATTTTTCATTTCAGGATTACGGTTTCTTTGGGGATTCTTAAGGGGCCTTTCTTTTTCGTGAAAGAAAGACCCCTTAAGCGTTCTTATCCTTTGTGTATCTCCACTCTTTCGCCGTTTGTCTCTCCGCGGGCGATCTCTTTTCCGCCGTCACAAACCACCCAAGCGTCCTTGCCTACGCGGATACCGTAGCACCCGCCGCAGATGGGCAGCTTTTCCAGGCTGATCTCACCCAGCTCCTCAAAGTAGACAGGCACAAAGGAGAAGGCGTCCAACCCCTCGGGCCGAATACCGAAGAGCCCCTCCGTGACCACCCGTGCAAACAACGCACTCTCCCCGGAAAGATGGCGCTTCCCACCCTCCGGATAAGCCTCCACCGCATAGGGCACGCGATCGCACAACAACCGCTTGCGGCAGTACCCCAAGAGGGGCGCCATGATCCGATCCCCCGCACCGGCAAGGAAGGCCGCTTTCATGCCGTATAGCGTGGAGCGATCCCAAATGGTGCTGGAACGGTTTTCGTCGGAGATCTCGCAGGTCAGCATCCCCTCCTCCGTCCACAGATAGGGGGAAAGCATGGCACCCAGAGTGCCTTCCTTTCGATTGCCCATCTCCATGCACAAGGGCAGGCAGATCCACGCCCGCAGGGTGTCGTACCCCTTGGAGTAGCGGTAGGTCTCAAACCCGTGTAACTCCGCACCGAAATAACCGTCAATGGCCTCCGCCAAAGCGGCGGCTCTCTTTTTGTATTCCTCTGCCGTGTCAACATCTCCCAAGGACTCTGCCAGCTTGGAAGCAAACACCAACCCGCCGTAGCATAAGCAGGAGGTGGAAAGATTGGCCTTCCTGTCCGTGGGGAAGCGCCCCTCCAATTCGTCGGAATCGGAACGGATCACACCCTCCGGCAATGTCTGCCGGCGGCAGTATTCCGCGCACCACTTGATGGCAGGGTAAAGCTCCTCTGCGATGGCCTTGTCCCCCGCGTAAAGACAGAACAGGGAAGCGCCGTATAAGTACATAGCGGCGTCGCCTCTGTCCCCCGCACCCTCCCAAATATCCAAGCCCTCCGCAATGATAGAGCAGGGAAGCTTGTGGAAGCTTTCGGACATAAAAGCCGTGTAGGAACGGTAAGCGTTCAGGGAAGCCTCCATGGCAACTCTGTCTCCCGTCATGGCAAAATGAGGGCCTGCATACTCCGCCTGGTCGTTGCACCAGGTGGCGGCGTAATAGGAGCGTCCCCCGGGACTGTGATATTTCCCGGTAAGGGTCTCAAATATGCTTTCCCCCGCACGGAGCTTGGAAAAACGGAACATACTGTCCAATACGGGGCTTGCGGTGTGAAGAACCATGGTACCGCAAAGCTCCTCCACCCGCAAAAGCCGTGCCAAAAGCTCCTTCCCGCCGTCTACCCGGGGACAGGGCCGGTTGGCGATCCGCGCGGAGTAGTAAACGTAATAGGTCAGCGTGTCACCCGAGGCAAGACGGATCACCTCGGGGGCGTCGTGACGGATCTCCGCAAGGTAAACGCCCTTGGTGCCTCTCCCGTATTCGTGGAGATGTGCACCGGGCAGGGAAAGGGTAAACTCCCCGTCCTCCATGGCAATGAGGGACACCTGCTCCACAAAGTAAAGCGCGTTCTGCGCAGGATAAAAACGGCGCACGGTGAGAAGCTCGGCGTCCGTCTCGCAGGTGATGCAAAGGGTGCCGTCCAATTCCACCTGAATGGGGAACTCCCGCACGGGAACGCCGCCCTTCAGCAGACAGGGGGTCTGCTCCCTTGCCACGTCAAAATGATAGGTGGCGTGGGTGTGGTTGGGAATGGTGCGCAGAGTGGGGAAGTAAAAGCTCTGCTCCAAATGCAGGCTCCCGTCCTCCTTGGTGCCGTAGGAAATGATCCCGTCGGCGTAAAAACCGCTCATTTCGATGTCATCGGTGTGGACCTGCCCCTTTTTGACCTCCCAAACCAAACGGTCTCCGTCAATTTTCCAGATCTGCTCCGTCATATTCCGTTACCTCGCTGCTTTTTCATTTTCCTAAGTATATCACAAGACTTTTGGCTTTGTCAATGCAAAACGCCGCAAAAAGGGACCCTTTTTACAGAGTCCCTTTTCCGATTATTCTTCTTCTCTTTGGGCGAAGGTCTCGATGAGCTTGTCCATCTCCGCCTTTGCGCCGGATTCCAAGGTCTCGTAGCTGGAAGCGAAGGAGCCCTTGGGCTTCTCGATGAGCTGGGTGAGCATATTGGAAAGACCGCCCACACGGTAAACGGCGCCCAGATCTGCACCTGCGCAGTCGAAGATCAGCTCCAGCATCTCCACGTCGTCGTCGGTACGGAGCTTCTGATACTGCAGAACCACGTCGTAATAAGCGGTGGCAACGGTATCTACGGAGTAAGCGCCCAGGGCATCCAGGATCACCTGTGCACGGTAGGATCTTTCGTCGGAAAGACCGTAGGGGATGCAGTAAGCGTTGGCAGACCAAGCACCCACCTGGGTGTAGTACTGCTCCTGGCTCTCGTCAAACAGGGGAGAGGGCAGAATGCCGAAATCGCTCTTCATATCTCCCAGCTTCAAGGCATCCTCCATACCGCCGGAATAGAACAGGCACTGGTCAGCCTTAAAGGAATCCAACAGCATGTTCATGGGGGTGGAGGACTCGTTGAAATAGTCGTCACCGCAAACGTAATCCTCGCTGTCCTGGAGCAGGTCCAGAATGGAATCCACTACCTTGGCGCTTCTTTCGTTGTAAATGGAGATGTAGGGCACGCCTGCCTCGTCCACGGCGGCAATGCGCTCGCCTGCAGCGTAGAACAGCTTCTGCATATCGCCGTTCTGACCTGCCCAGCCGTACATATCGTGGTAGGTGATCTTGCCGTCCTTATCCAGGTCCTCGCTGAGATCCGCCTGCTTCATCAGCTCCAGGATCTTCTCGATGGTCCACTGCTTGTCTCTCACCAGCTGGTAGGGATACTCGATCCCCGCATCGTCCATCAGCTTCTTGTTGAAGTACAAGCATCCTGCGGCGTTCTTGGCGCGCAAGCCGATGTCGCCGGTGAGGTAGTAGGTGCAGTTCCCGATGGCGGTGTCGGCAATAAAGGTCTGATCCCACCAGGAGTTCTGAATACGGATGCCTGCGGCGGTGGAAAGATCCATCAGCAGGCCCTCGGCCGCCATGGTGCCTGCGTCCAGCAGACAGGGGTAGAGAATGTCGTATTCGCCCGTGCCGGAATATCCGAACTCACGAACGGCCGCCAGGAAGGTGCCGCCGTAACGCTTGGGGTCAATGAGGATCTCCTCCTCGATGGTCACGCCGTAAGCGTCCTCTACCGCCTCGGTACGCTCCTTGATGGCAACGGAGAGGGCTTCTGCGCAGGTCTCGTTGTTGGAGTTGTCTCCGATCTCCGTGACGTAAGAGTCGTTAAACGCTGCGGTGAATACCTTGATGACCTCTCCGCGGAACTCGTCGGTCTCCACAAAGCTGTCGGTGTTTACGGAAACGTCGGTGCTTTCGGAAGGCAGGGAAGAGGTCCCCTCCTGGGGCTGGGAAACCCCGGGAGCGTTCCCGTCGCAGCTTGCCAGGGGCACCAAAGCGAAGATGCACACCAGGCAAATGCAAAGCAGTTTTTTCATTTTCATAACAGTTCGATCCTTTTCTTAGAGAGAAAGGGGCTGTCGCTTCTTGGCAACAGCCCCTTTTCGGTTTTAAACGGTCGGTTTCTTAAGAAGACTTTTTGTTCATAACGAGCTTCTTCAGAACACCGTAGTCCAGAACATTCACTCTGTTGTCGCCGTTCAGGTCGGATCTGGAAAGCTCTTCCTCGCTGAGCGTTCTCAAACGCATACAGTGAGCCTTCAGCTTTGCGTAGTCCAAAGCGTTGACTTTGCCGTTGCCGTCAACGTCGCCGCGTGCAAACTCGGGCTTGAGCTCGTAGGACAGGATGGAGCAGCTTACGAATTCTCTGGTGCCGTTGTAGTTCTTCAAGGAACCCTTCACGGTGATGGTGTCGCCAACGTCGATGAGGTCGGCGCCCTCGCCCTTCAGGCGGTAGCAATAGATGAGCTTGTCAGCCATGTCGCCGATCTGAATGGTAACGCCGATGTTGCCGTAGGCTTCATTGTAAGGCTCGTTTACCTCAACGATCACGCCGGTGAGCTCGTATACGTAGCCGTCGGACAGGGTCTCGCCTGCCTCCAGCTTGTAGAGGGCGTTCACGATCTCCTCGGGAGTCTTGTAGATCACCACTTCTTCTTCACCGGGAACGTAGGAATCCAGGGTACAGCCGGCATCGAACTCGATGGTGCCTTTGTAATTCTTGAGAACGCCGGTAACGGTAATGGTGTCGCCGGTCTTGATCACGTCAGCCCCGTTGCCCTTCATGCGGTAGCACTTGATCAGCTTGTCGGTCATATCACCGATCTGGATGGTAACGGTGACGTTGCCGTACTGGGAGCTGTAGGCATCGTTTACGGAGGTGATCACACCGGTGAGGGTGTAAAGATGACCGTCGGAAAGGGTCTCGCCGTCTGCCAGCCCGTAAGCCGCATTGACGATCTCCTCGGGAGTCTCGTAGATTTCTACGGGAGGCTCAACGGGAGCCTCGGAAACGGCAAACTCTGCTACGGAGATGAACTCCCAGAAGATCTTGCCGCCGTGGGGATCGGCGCCCAGAACAGCCTCGTTGGAGCCTGCGTACAGCAGAACTCTCACGTATGCGGCTTCAACTTCTTCGAAGGTGAATACGTTGGAAACGGTGCCGAACTTGCCAACTGCTACGTCAGCTTCTGCAAGATCGAACTTGCCGATCTCCTTCCATTCCTTACCGTCCAAGGAAACCTCTACGGTTGCCTGACCTTCGGGATAACCGATCATAACGTTTGCACAGTGGTACAGATCTACGGTCACACCGTTGATCTTCTTAGCTTCGCCAAGAGCATAGGTCAGGGTTACGTCCATACCTGCTGCGGTGCAGTTGCCGTTGGCAACCAGGACTACGTTGCCGGTGCCAACATCATTCCAGTCACCGGTGAAGCCGGTCTTGCCGTCGGTGAGAAGGGTTTCTTTGTTAACGTCTACGTCAACCTTGGTGTTCTCCACGGGCTCTTCTTCCTTGAGCTCGTAGGACAGGATGGAGCAACTTACGAATTCTCTGGTGCCGTTGTAGTTCTTCAAGGAACCCTTCACGGTGATGGTGTCGCCAACGTCGATGAGGTCGGCGCCATCGCCCTTCAGGCGGTAGCAATAGATGAGCTTGTCAGCCATGTCGCCGATCTGAATGGTAACGCCGATGTTGCCGTAGGCTTCATTGTAAGGCTCGTTTACCTCAACGATCACGCCGGTGAGCTCGTATACGTAGCCGTCGGACAGGGTCTCGCCTGCCTCCAGCTTGTAGAGGGCGTTCACGATCTCCTCGGGAGTCTTGTAGATCACCACTTCTTCTTCACCGGGAACGTAGGAATCCAGGGTACAGCCGGCATCGAACTCGATGGTGCCTTTGTAATTCTTGAGAACGCCGGTAACGGTAATGGTGTCGCCGGTCTTGATCACGTCAGCCCCGTTGCCCTTCATGCGGTAGCACTTGATCAGCTTGTCGGTCATATCACCGATCTGGATGGTAACGGTGACGTTGCCGTACTGGGAGCTGTAGGCATCGTTTACGGAGGTGATCACACCGGTGAGGGTGTAAAGATGACCGTCGGAAAGGGTCTCGCCGTCTGCCAGCCCGTAAGCCGCATTGACGATCTCCTCGGGAGTCTCGTAGATTTCTACGGGAGGCTCAACGGGAGCCTCGGAAACGGCAAACTCTGCTACGGAGATGAACTCCCAGAAGATCTTGCCGCCGTGGGGATCGGCGCCCAGAACAGCCTCGTTGGAGCCTGCGTACAGCAGAACTCTCACGTATGCGGCTTCAACTTCTTCGAAGGTGAATACGTTGGAAACGGTGCCGAACTTGCCAACTGCTACGTCAGCTTCTGCAAGATCGAACTTGCCGATCTCCTTCCATTCCTTACCGTCCAAGGAAACCTCTACGGTTGCCTGACCTTCGGGATAACCGATCATAACGTTTGCACAGTGGTACAGATCTACGGTCACACCGTTGATCTTCTTAGCTTCGCCAAGAGCATAGGTCAGGGTTACGTCCATACCTGCTGCGGTGCAGTTGCCGTTGGCAACCAGGACTACGTTGCCGGTGCCAACATCATTCCAGTCACCGGTGAAGCCGGTCTTACCGTCGGTGAGAGGGGGCTCGTCGTTAACGTTGATCTCCGTTTTGGTGTTTGCGGGAGCCTTGACACACGCATCCATAACGCAGTTTGCTTCAAACTCGATGGTGCCTTTGAAATTCATCAGCATACCGGAAACGGTGATGGTATCGCCAACGGCCAGCTCGGCGACGCCCTCGCCCTTCAAACGGAAGCACTGGATGGGCTTGTCTGCCATGTCGCCTACGCGGATGGTAACGGTGATATTCTTATACTGTTCGTTGTAAGGAGTGTTAACGGCAAGGACAACGCCGGTGAGCTGGTAGATATGCTTATTGGAGAGATACTCCTTATCCTCCAGCTGGTATGCCGCGTTGACGATCTCCTCGGGGGTCTCGTAGATCACCACGGGATTTTTCATAACAACGGTAGAGGAGCTGCCGTAAGCTTCGATCAGACCGGAAGCGACTGCGAAGCTGTTCATCGTATCCACTTCTGCGGAAATGGTTGCTTCGCCCTCGGTAAGAGGTACGAAGGTCACGACAAACAGTTCTCCGGAAAGCACGTCCGTGGGGTTGACAGCCGCAAGGGTTGCGGTGCCATCCTCAACCTTCACGTCGGTCAAGCCTGCCCCTTTGAACTCGATCCCTTCCCAGGAAAGCAGTTCGGGGTTCCAGGTCACGGTGACCCGGTAGCCTGCGATGGCGGTCAAGCCGTCGGCAAGCTTCAGCGTAAAGGGAACCTGGAATGCGTCCGCCTTGGCGTCTCCGGTGTAGCCTACCTCTGCGGGTGCGTCAACGGAAAGAACGGTACTTTCTGCCGCCAACACAGACAAAAGGGAAGCGGACACCATGGTGACCACCATCAGGACTGCCAGTAAAAGCGATGTAAATCTTCTCATAAAAGCAGATGTTCCTTTCTATTCTGAGCATATTATTTTGTGAACATATTATACAATAACTTTTGTCGGAATGCAATAGTTTTTTGAAAAAACCATGAACGTCTTTCCTATTTTTATAAAAAACACAGAAAAAGAGAGAGCCCAAAGGCTCTCTCAAGGGGGGTGTCGTTATGCGTGTGCGTCGGCATTCAGAATGGCGTGGCGCTTCAGCAGGGCGTAATCCGCGGAGCGGATGCTTCCGTCACCGTTCATATCCGCCGCAGCCGTCTGGAGCTCCGCCAACTCTTTTCCTGCGGTAAACCGCTTCAGAAGAATATAGTCCACGGCGTTGCATTTGCCGTCGCCGTTCAGGTCGCCCTTGACCACTACGGTGGCGGTCTGTCCGTAGAGGGAAACCAGAGTGCCGGTACGGACGGGAGCTTCGGGAGAAAGGAATTCCTCGTTTTCGTCATAGATCTGACCGTATTTGAATTCCACAAAGCCGTCAGCCAGATCCGATGCATTCAGGCGGGTCTCTACTCCGGTAAGCAAGCCATCCTTCAACTGCCAACCGCTGAGTGCCTTGGGAGTGAGGGTTCCGAATTCATTCCCCACCTCCACCACGATGGGCTGGGAATACAGCGTGTAGGTCTGTCCGTCGGGAAGCTTGGTTTGATAAGCCACCATAAAGGAGGCGGTGCCTGCCTTCAGGCCCCATACGGAGCCGTCCGCTTCCACGCGGATGACGCCGTCGTTCTCCAGCATGACGATCTCCGCCTTATCCGTAACGGCCTTTTCCTTGCCGCCGTAGGTCAGGGAGCTGATTTCGAAGCGGGTCTTCTTGTCTACGTTTACCTTCAGCTCCGCAGGTGCGGAGATGGTCTTCACGGTATTCTTCAGATACTGGGGATCGTCTGTGGTCATGCCGTTCACCCCCGCCAGGAACATCTTGCAGACCTGTGCCGCGGAGCCCAGGTTGTAGGTCCAGGTCCAAAGGGTGAGACCGCGGTCGTTGGCATCCCGCAGGAATTCGCTCGTCAGATTGCCGTAGTTGATGGCCATGGTGGCGTGATAGCTCAGAATGTCCGTCTGCTTTTCGTAGTATGCGTTGAGGGTCCCGGCGTGATCCGAGCCGTCGGAGAAGCCGGTTGCCCCGATGAGGTAGCCGGTGGAAACGTTCAGATACTTCTTCGCTTCGGTGAGCTGGTTGGCGTAGAAGCTGATGAACACCACCTGGTCTTCCATTTCATACTTTTTGATCAGATCCACGCAGGCCTTGGAAAGTCCCGCTTGCCCGGATTTGATCTCGCAAAGGAACTTCACGTCCTTGCCCTGGAACTCCTGCAGGATCTCCTCGAAGGTGGGGATCACCTCCTGGGTGAGCACACCGCTGGCGTTCTTCAATCGGTACTGCTTGAGCTGGTCGCAGGTCATGTTGGCGATATTACCCGTGCCGTTGGTGGTACGGTCGATGGAACCGTCGTGCATCACCATCACCACGCCGTCTGCGCTGAGGTGTACGTCGATCTCGATGCAATCCGCGCCTACCTCGTAAGCGCCGATACAAGCCGCCATGGAGTTTTCGGGGTACTTGGTGGAATAGCCTCTGTGAGCGGTCCACACGGGAGTGCGGGTCAAAGCGTCGGAGGCGGTGAAGATCTCCTTCTGAACGGAAGCGATCAGCTGGTAATCGTTGCTCACCACGGCGTTGGCACCGGAGGCGATCATACGTGCCCCCTGGGTAACCGTCAGAACCATTTCATCGAATACCCATACGGCAAGCTCGAATTCCTGGAGCTTGGCAACCACGTCCTTGGTGGCCGCCTCTGCAGAGAGGATAACGGCTTGGGCGTAAGCACCCGCCGCCATGTTGTAAATATCGTAGATTTTCTGGTCGCTGAAGGGGCCGTCCCATTCGGAAAGGTCCAACGCACCGCGGATCACGGTCTTGTTTTTTTCGCGGGCGTATTTTACCACCTCCGGATCATCGGAGCCCACCAGGACCTCGGGCACCTTGGTGACCTTCAAGGCGTCGTTGAGCTTATCCACCTGTTCCTTGCTGGTCAGCTTGAACTGAGGGATCACGTTCTTTTCCGCACACATGGTAAGTGCCTGCTCGAACACCCAGGGATCGTCCATAACACTGCCCCCCATGCTCTTGAGGCTGATATAGACCGCCGCGGGAAGCTCCTCGTTTTGAAGGATCTCTTCCAAGCGGGGGAATCCCACGTACGCATGGTTGGAAACGTAGTTGGTGATGGTGGAGTCTCCCCGATTTGCGGAGTTGTCGATGAGCTTGGGGACCACCTTGGGACGTTCCGGAGCCGCCTCCTGCACGGTGATGCGGATGGAATCCACGTTCATGGTACCGTAGTTGGAGATCAGGCCCACGTAGCCCTTGGGATGTGCCTTGGCGTCGCCGATGAACAGCTGGGACTTCCCGTCGATGAGGTATTGCACCGTGTTTTCGTATGCGATCACCGTCAGGTTATGATATCCCGCATCCGTCATATTCAACGTCTCGGAGGTTTTGTAGATCACGTTCCAGCCGTTGGCGGGAGTACGTTCCGCAAACTCCACGGTACTGCTGGTGGTGTTGGCGCGGACGCACATGTGGTAATAGGGGTAATAATATCTGTTGGCGTTTTCAATACGGTAAGCGATGGAGCACCATCTGGAGCCGTTGAGCACGTCCGTTTGGCTTGCCATGATGGAAATGGCGTAGTCGCCGAAATCCCCCAGCCATTCGGGAAGGATGGCACGGTAATAGTCACCGCTTTTATTGCCCATGTGGAACACGCCGTCGCTGACGGTGACGGAGCCTGCGTTCAGGAAATTCCATCCCTCGGCCTTAAGATCCTCCGCCGTACAGTCGAAATCGTTCTCGTAGAGCACGAATTCCGTCTCCTCGGGCTCCTTGGCAACCAGGTACACCCTTTCGGTAACGCTCCCTGCGGCGGCCGTCAGCGTCAAAACGCCCTTCTTCCCGGCCTTTACCGTTTCCACGGCCTTTCCGTCCAGCGTCCAGGACAGATCCTTGGCCTTCAGAACGGTACCGTTGTCTGCCGTGACGTCGTAGCGGGAAAGGTCGATCTCCTCGCCCACGTCGGCGGTGATCACGGGATTGGTCTTGCTGATGACGATAGGATCTCCCTCAGCGGCAGAGCCTGTGAAGGGGAGGGCGGCAGCTGCCGAAAACAGCATGGCCGCCGTCAGCAATGCGGATAAAACTCTTCTCATTTTCATCGGTATACCCCCTGTATTATAATGAAATATTTTCGGATTCAACGGCGTCCATAGCGTCTGCGATCACGTTGTTCGCCCGTTTCAGTGCTTCCTCTGCTTTTTCGGGAGAGCATCCCGTCTTTTGGCAGATCATACGGATGGCCCTTGCCACCAGCTTTTGGTTGGAGGGGATCATATAGGCCATGTAATTTCCCCGTACCCTGCCGTACCGCACCATGGCGCCGGTGGAGAGCATGTTCAGAATCATCTTCTGGCCCGTCCCCGCCTTCATGCGGGTGGAGCCGTTGATCACCTCGGGACCCACCTCCGCCGCAATGGCAAGATCGCAGAGAGGGATGAGGTCGCTGTTTTTGTTGCAGGTGATGCACACCGTCTTGGTGCCCAAGGACCTTGCGTAGGCCAGAGCACCCTTCACGCAGTTGGCAGATCCGCTGGCGGAAATGGCTACCAGAATATCCTTCCCGCAGTAGCCGTATTCCTCCTTCATCAGATCCGCAATGCTGTTCGGATTGTCCTCCGCATCCTCCGCGGGGTTGATGATGGCGCTGTAACCGCCCGCCATCAGGCCGATCACTCTGCCGTACAGCCCGTAGGTGGGCGGGATCTCGGAAGCGTCCACCACCCCAAGCCTGCCGGAGGTTCCCGCACCGCAATAAAAGATGCGTCCCTCGTTCTTCAATACCTCCGCCAGCAGGTCAATTGCCTCCCCGATCTCGGGCAGACATTTTTCCACCGCAAAGGCTACGGTCTTGTCCTCTTCGTTGATGCACCTTGCGATCTCAAGGGCACTCATTTTGTCGATCTGCGACGTGGAAGCATTTTTTTGCTCCGTCGTCAGAGTATGATATTCAGCCATGCTGCAAAAGCCTTTCTGTTTTTGGGAATTTTTGCTTGGGTATATTTTAACATAGAGCCCCCTTCTTTGTCAATCATTTTTATGCACCTTTTCGGAAAAAAGTCTTAAAACCCGTTGACAAAAAAGGGAAGATATGGTACTATTGAACAAGAGAAAAATGCCTTGGAGAGGGAGGGTTTTTGTATGGAATTGATCAGCGTTATGGTTCCTTGTTATAACGAGGAAGAATCCCTGCCTCTGTTTCGGGAGGAGATCCTGCGGGTGATGGCTTCCATGCCGGAATATGCCTTTGAGGTGATCTTTGCCGACGACGGTTCCAAGGATAAGACCTTGCACCTCCTGCGGGAGTTTGCCGCCGGGGACGACCGCTTCCGCTACGTCTCCTTTACCCGCAATTTCGGCAAAGAAGCCGCCATGTACGCCCTTTTGCAGGCGTCAAAAGGGGATTTCGTGGTGTATATGGATGCGGATCTCCAGGATCCCCCTTCCTTGCTGCCCCGTATGATGGCACTTTTGAAGGAGAAGGGATGCGACAGCATCGGCACCCGCCGCTCCTCCCGGAAAGGGGAGCCTCCCATCAGAAGCTTTTTTGCCAACGTGTTCTATAAGATGATCAACCGCATCTCCAACGTGCGCTTGGTGCCTGCGGCAAGAGATTACCGCCTCATGTCCCGCCGCATGGCGGATTCCATCCTTTCCCTGTGTGAGTATAACCGTTTCTCCAAGGGTATCTTCGAGTGGGTGGGCTACGAGACGGAATGGATCTCCTACGAGAACGTGGAGCGCAGCGCGGGGAAGACCAAGTTCTCCTTCTGGAAGCTGTTTAAGTATTCCCTGGAATGCATCATCGCCTTTTCCACCGCCCCCTTGGCCATCGCCTCCGTTATGGGCTTCGTGTTCTGCTTTGCGGCCTTTATCGGGATCCTGGTGGTGATCATCCGCGCCCTGCTGGGTGTGGATTCCGCCTTCGGCTGGGCGTCCATGATGTGCGTCATCCTGTTCGTGGGGGGCGTTTTGGAGTTTTCCATCGGCATTTTGGGCGGCTATCTGTCCAAGACCTATCTGGAAAGCAAGCACCGTCCCATCTATCTTTCCAAGGAGACGGAAAACGACCTGAAGGAGAAGGACCATGTTCGGCTTCAAGAGAAAAGATAAACCGCCCCGCAATACGGACAGCGCCGAGTTCCGTCTGTGGATGGCGAAAAAGCTGGACGGCAGATCCCTGCGGTACATTTTGGAGCGGGGAGAGGACAGCGTGGAGCGCGTCATCGGCAAAGGCGGCGTTCTCAGCCTGTACGAAGGGGAGTTCAGCGTGATCTCGGGGGATAAGACCCTGTTCGTCACCACCGCCTCGGAATTGAAGGCGTGGGAATTCCTGTCCCTGGAGGGAGCCACCCTGACGGGGTTCGATAAGGTAGAAGGTAAGGAAAGAACCATCCTTGCTTACTATAAATATTACCGTGATTGATCAAATGTAAAGGAGATCTACAATGGATAAGAAACTCAGAATCGGTATCATCGGTTGCGGCGGTATTGCCAACGGCAAGCACATGCCCGCGCTTAAGAACTGCTCCGACCTGGCGGAAATGGTCTATTTCTGCGACCTGGAGCTTTCCCGCGCTGAGGCGGCTGCCAAGAAGTTCGGCACCCCCGACGCAAAGGTCTGCACCGACTATAAGGAGCTTTTGGCAGACGAGACCATCGACGTGGTCCACGTTTGTACCCCCAACCGCTCCCACAGCTTCATCACCGTGGACGCTCTGGAGGCAGGTAAGCACGTTATGTGCGAAAAGCCCATGGCCATCAACTCCGAGGAAGCACAGAAGATGCTGGACGCCGCAAAGCGCACCGGCAAGAAGCTGACCATCGGTTACCAGAACCGTCACCGTCCCGATTCTATGTATATTAAGAAGGAATGCGAGGACGGCACCCTGGGCGAGATCTACTACGCCAAGGCAACCGCTATCCGCCGCAGAGCCGTTCCCACCTGGGGCGTGTTCATGAACGAATACGAGCAGGGCGGCGGCCCCCTCATCGACATCGGCACCCATGCTCTGGACCTGACCCTGTGGTGCATGGATAACTATAAGCCCAAGTATTGCGTTGGCACCGTGTACCACAAGCTGGGCGATAAGTTCCCCACCGGCAACGCCTGGGGCGACTGGAAGCCCGGCGAGCTCACCGTTGAGGATTCCGCTTTCGGCTTCATCGTTATGGAAAACGGCGCTACCGTGGTTCTGGAATCCAGCTGGGCGCTGAACTCCCTGGACGTCCGTGAGGCCGTTACCACCCTGTGCGGCACCGACGGCGGCGCAGATATGGAAGGCGGCGTGCGTATCAACGGCATCCGCAACGGAAGACAGTACGTTCTGAAGCCCGACCTGTCCGCAGGCGGCGTGGCCTTCTACGAGGGCGCAGGCGCAGGATCTCCTCAGGATAACGAGGCACGCCTGTGGCTCAACGCCGTCATCAACGACACCGATCCCTTCGTGCTCCCCGAGCAGGCACTGGTGGTCAGCCGCATCCTGGAGGGCATCTACATCTCCGCCAAGACCGGAGAGCCCTACTACTTTAATTAAATAGGAAGGAAAAGCTCCATGAAATTAGGCGTATGTGCGGTTCTGTTCGGCGATCAAACGCTGGATAAGACCCTTCCGTATCTGAAATCCATCGGCATCGAGGAATTGGAGATCGGCGCAGGCGGTTACCCCGGCAAGGCTCACTGTGATCCCGCCGTCCTTCTGAAGGACGAAAAGGCTCTGGAATCCTTCAAGGAGACCATCGCTTTCCACGGCCTGCCCATCAACACCCTCAGCTGCCACGGCAACCCCGTCCACCCCGACAAGGCCACCCGTGAAAGCTACCGCGAGGATTTCCGCAACACCATCCTCCTGTGCGAAAAGCTGGGGATCAAGAAGATCATCGGCTTCTCCGGTTGCCCCGGCGACAGCCCGGACGCAAAATACCCCAACTGGGTGACCTGCCCCTGGCCCAACGATTTCTCCGATCTGCTGAAATGGCAGTGGGAGGAAGTCCTGGTGCCCTATTGGAAGGAAGAAGTGCAGTTTGCCGAAGCCCACGGCATCGAGAAGATCGCCCTGGAAATGCATCCCGGCTTCTGCGTGTATAACCCCGAGACTCTGCTGCACCTCCGCAGCGAGGTGGGCAACCTCATCGGTGCCAACATGGACCCCTCTCACCTGATCTGGCAGGGGATCGACCCCGTTGCCGCCATCCGTACCTTGGGGGACGCCATCTACCACGTCCACGCAAAGGACACCAAGGTGGATGCTCTCAACACCGCCGTCAACGGCGTGCTGGATACCAAGCCCTATGCCGACGAGCTCCACCGCTCCTGGGTGTTCCGCTCCGTGGGCTACGGCAACGATATGCAGTATTGGCGCGACTTTATCAGCAACCTCCGCCTCGTTGGGTATGACGATATCCTCTCCATCGAGCATGAGGACAGCATCATGACCAACGTGGAAGGTCTGGAAAAGGCCGCTTACTTCCTGAAGCAGGCCATCATTAAGGACCCCAAGCCTACCGGTATGTGGTGGGTATAACCCCATAGACTCCCCGGAAAACGGAATTTTTACTCACAAGCGGACGGCGTAACAGCGGTCCGCTTGTTTTTTGCCAAAAAAACTGTACGATTTGTCAAAAAATTGGTGAAAGATTTGGGAAATATTTCCCATAGTATAGCCAAAAAACTTGAAAAAAGAGGTTGACAATCTTCATAAAAGGGTATATAATGGATTATGTATTAGGATGACCTTACTTTGGGGGTACAAGGTCGGGTTTAACTTATGCAAAAAAATAATTTATATAAAGTGAGGATGCTATGAAGACAGTATTCAAAAGACTGATCAGCTCTCTGCTGTTGGTCGTCATGCTGGTCGCAGCTGTTCCCGCCTCTCTGGTCTCTGCCGCTTCGGCAGATATCGACTGGGAATATCTGAAGGAAAAGTATGAACTGACCGATTCGCAGATTGACGCAGCCAAGGACATCGCCGACGAGTTCGATCTGACTCCCGAGCAGATTGACGCCGTCGAAGACTACTACGACTCCCTGACTCCCGCAGAGCAGGAAGAGCTCAAAGAGGCTGTTAAGAACGGCGAGATCACCGGTCCCGACGATCTTCCCGGCACGGATTCCAAGAAGTTCATGAGAGCAATGTTCATTGCTACCATGAAGCGTGCGGCTAAGGATATCCTGAACCGTGTTGTGGAAGCCATGGAAGGCGTCACCGTTAAGAACCCCTTTGATATCGACCGCGTTTATGACGAGCACGGCAACATCGCAGGTATCAACTTCGTGTTGGAAGCTGCCGATGACGTGAACGTTCTGGAGGCTGTTAAATCCATCGTCGAGAAGTACGACGTTCTCGGCGCTCTGAAGATGGTTGCCGGTGCGGTTCTCCTCTTTGATGAGGTTTCCGTGGACGGTTACACCGTTTACGACCTGGCAGACCCCTCCGACATCCGTAACGCCCTGGTAGAGATCTACAGATCCAACCCCATCGAGTTCTCCACCATCGCAAACATGAAGGGCAACACCCTTGCAACCTACAACTTCTCTCTGGCTTGCCGCGGCGTTGAGATCGAGCTTCCCGTAAGCTTCGTGATCAACTGCTCTCAGGCTAAGCTGAGTAAGATCAAGGCTGCCGCAGCAAAGCTTGCCGACCTGGTTGAAGTCAACGGCGATTTCAACGAGGACGGCGGCGTCTTCTCCGCTGAGTTGGAAGGCATCCTGGACGTTTCCGATTACACCGATAACGTTTTGGAATATCTCCTGCCCGAGTATATCGCTCAGGAGTACGCTATGGTTCGTGAGAAGCTCCACGCAGTTTCCATGAACGACGTGATCGACCAGATGAATCTGAAGAACCTGCAGCTCGTTGCCGCTAAGCTCGGCCGTACTGCTGAGTTCGACGCTCTGGTAGATAAGATCGTTGCTCACTTCCACCTGAACCCCGCTGAGCCCAACGACCTGAAGGCACTGATCCGCCTGATCGACGAGAAGAACCTCTTCTCCTTGTACGTGAAGGCTGCTATGCAGAAGGCTGCCGCTGTTCGCGCTTCTATCGCCGACATCGACGCTGCCGATCTGAAGAACATCCTCATCGCTCTGGACAATAAGGCTCAGATCCCCGGCTACGTAAAGGCTGCTATCCTGCAGGTATACGGCGCCAACGCTGAGCTGGTTTCCATCGGCGCAGCCAAGCTGAAGGAGATCGTCCTTGCTCTGGAAGCAAAGGCTGAGATCCCCGAAAGCCTGAAGACCGCTATCAAGAACCGCTACGGCGTTGACTACGTTCAGAGCAAGCTGAACAAGTCCGTTGGCGACTTCTACAATGGCGACGGCTCCTATTCCTTCACCGTTGGCAACGGCTTCGCTCCCATGGGCTTTGCTACTTACACGGATGCTGTTCTCAACAAGCTTCTGAACAATAAGGTTTCAGACAGAGTCTCCAAGGCCCTCAAGGCTCACGGCTATGCTTCCCTCGAGGCATACGTGGATGCCGTTAAGGAAAGATACAGCAAGATCTACTACGGTAAGTACGATCTGGACATGACCTTCACTCTGGTTCTCTTCAAGACCTACACCGTGAAGTTCGTTGACGAAAACGGCAACGTGATCGACGTTCAGACCGTCGTTGCAGGCGATTACGCCAAGGATCCTTACTTCCACGGCGGCTCCAGCCTGAACACCGATTATACCGCAGACAAGTCTTACGAGAACGTAATGACCGATCTGGTCGTTACCCTCTACCCCAAGCACAAGCTGGTTGAAGTGATCGATCCCGAAGCAACCTGCACCGAGTCCGGTGTTAAGACTATTTACTGTACCGTTGAAGGTTGCGGCTATGTCGTAACCGAGAAGATTGACGCTCTGGGCCACCACTACGTTGGCGTGATCACCAAGGAAGCAACCTGCACCGAGGACGGCTTGAAGACCTACACCTGCTCCAGATGCGGCGACACCTACACCGAAGTGATTCCCGCCGGCGCACATGACTGGCAGGTAATCACGGAAATTCCCGCTACCTGTACCACGGAAGGCTATTATTTGGCAATCTGCGGAAACTGTGGCGAGGTGGACGAAAGAATCCTTCCTTTGGTTCCTCACAACTATGTTCCCCATGCTTATGAACCTGCAACCTGTACCGAAGATGGCAAGAAGCAGTCTATCTGTACTGAATGTAACCACATCAAGACTGAAGTGATTCCCGCACTGGGCCACGATTGGGGCGATTGGGAAACCATTAAGGCTCCCACCGAGACCGAGACCGGTTTGGAGAGACGCGAATGTAACAGATGCGGCGAGGTAGAGGAGAATGTAATTCCTGCACTTGGCCACACTCACAATTATATCGCAGTTGTAACCAATCCCACCTGTACCGAACAGGGCTACACCACTTACACCTGCGCATGCGGCGACAGCTATGTTGCTGACTACGTACCCGCACTGGGCCACAAGTATGAAGCAGTTGTAACCGCACCCAACTGTACCGATAAGGGTTACACCACCTACACCTGTTCCGTCTGTGGCGATAGCTACGTTGATGACTACGTAGACGCACTGGGCCACAAGTATGAAGCAGTTGTAACCGCACCCAACTGTACCGATAAGGGTTACACCACCTACACCTGTTCCGTCTGTGGCGATAGCTACGTTGACGACTACGTAGATGCACTGGGCCACAAGTATGAAGTAGTTTACACCGATGCTACCTGTACCGATAAGGGTTACACCACCTACACCTGTTCCGTCTGCGGCGACACCTACAGTGTGGACGGCGCCGCCCTTGGCCACGCTTGGACTTGGGTAGAGGTGCTTGCTCCCACTTGCACCGATTGGGGTCTTGTTCAGAAGATTTGCTCTCGTTGCGGCGAAACCACCGATGAACATAATCTTATCAATCCCCTTGGTCACAACTACGTAGAAGAAATCGTTCTTGAGCCCGGTTGTATCTCTCAGGGCGTTAAGCACTTCCGTTGCTCTAACTGCGGCGATTGCTACCATGAACTGATCGACGCTCTTGGTCATAAGTGGGGTGATTGGGTAACCATTAAGGAGCCCACCGAAACCGAAACCGGTCTTGAAGAGAGAGTCTGCTCCGTCTGCGGTGATACCCAGACCCAGACCATTCCTTCCACCGGTGAGCATACCTTCGTACGTGTTGATTACGTATATCCCACTTGTACCGAAGACGGCTATCACGTTTACACCTGCACCGATTGTGGTGAGATCCGCTACGTGGTAGAGGGTGACGCACTTGGTCACGACTATACCATCACCATCGTTAAGGCTACCTGCACCAGCTCCGGTAAGATCCTGTACGATTGCAACCGTTGCGGACATCATTGGGAGCAGGAAGGCGATCCCGCTGTTGACCACGTATACGAAAGCACCGTTACCGCAGGCACCTGCTTGAATCCCGGTTACATCACCTATACCTGTGTCTTCTGCGGCGATTCCTACGTTGAATACACCACCACCATTCCTCACGCTTTCGATATCATCGAGAAGGCTCCTACCTGTGAGGAAGACGGCTACAAAAAGTTCTATTGTGTGAACGGCTGCGGCAAAGAGTACATCGTTGTTCTTCCCGCTACCGGTCACAACTGGATCCACACCGAAACCGTTGATCCTACCTGTGGCGAAGACGGCTACGATCGTTGGGTCTGCTCCGGCTGCGGCATGGTAAGAACTCTTGCCATCCCCGCTACCGGCAACCACACCTGGGAGATTATCGAGGAGCACGACGCTACCTGTGCACTTCCCGGCAAAATCGTTAAGTACTGCACCGTTTGCGATTGCATCGAAGAGTACTACACCGATATTGATCCCAACGCACACAGCTTCAAGACCCACGTTGAGACCGCTCCCGATTGCGAAACCGAAGGCAAGTACGTCCACACCTGTATCTTCTGCAACATCGTTATTGAAGAGCCTATTCCTGCTCTCGGCCACGCATGGGATCTGAACGGCGGCGAGTACGTTGCTCCCACCTGTGTTGACAACGGCAGCATGACCTTCACCTGCACCAAGTGCGGCGCTACCCTTGTAATTGATATTCCCGCTACCAACGTTCACACTTGGGGCAATGCAGTTGTTCTGGATCCTGCTACCTGCAACAAGGATGGCGTAGTTGAATACACCTGTATTGTTCCCAACTGTGGCGAAAAGATGACCGACGTGCTTCCCGCTACCGGCGCACACGTCTGGGTTGACGTTCACGAGGAAGGCTTCAACTGCTGCAATCCTCATGTGGACTACGAGATCTGCGCACTCTGCGGCCTCACCCAGAACATGACCACCGAGAATATCTACTATCCCACTCTGAGAGGCAACGCACCGAACATGGCGTTCATCGACGGTTACCTCATCGTTAAGATCGACAGAATGACCGTTGGCGAATTCAAGTCCAACTTCGATTCCATCACCGTCTACAACAAGAAGGGCGAGCTGATGGATGACAGCGACTACATCGGTACCGATTGCACCTTCGTCTGCGACGCTTGCGGCGAGGTCTTCACCGTAGCCGTTATCGCCGATATCAACGGCGACGGCAAGGTCAACTCTCTGGACTACATGTACGTTAAGCGCTATGTAATGGGCACCCACACGCTGACCGGCGCAATGCTGGCTGCTGCTGACGTGAACGTTGACTGCAAGGTAAACGTGGTCGACTACGGTATGGAGAAGCTTCACGTTATGTATCGTTACGATATCTACGAGAACTTCCCCGAATGGGAAACCATTGAGCACTTGATCGTCGAAAAAGGCGCATAAGTCTAAACAGATCGATCCTCCGCAGGAACCCTGCGGAGGATCTTTTTGCTCTTTGCCCCGTCAAAAAAGCCACCCCGCAGGGTGGCTTTTCGTTTGCGTTGTTCAGTTCAACTTCCTCAAAAGCTCTGTAAGGGCTTCTTCGGGTGTTTTGTTGTTGGCAACAACTATATCCGCCAAAGCGGAGTAAAGGGGCTGGCGCTCCTCGTAAAGCTTCTCAAGCGCCTCTCTGGAGGAGGAGAGGGGTCTGCCTCCCGTGGAAAGCGCTTCCAAAGCACGCTCCACCAGGATCACCCGCCCGTTTTGCTTCAACAGAGGATGATTCTCGCCTCTCTTCACCACACCGCCGCCTGTGGCGACCACGCATCCGCTTTTAGCGGTGGCCTCAGCCAACGCCTTGGTCTCAAGACTGCGGAAAGCGTCCTCACCGTCTTCGGCAAAGATCTCGGGGATGGTTTTTCCCGCCATCTCCACGATCAAGGCATCCGTATCCACGAAGGTCTTCCCCAAGGCCTCCGCCAGCATCTGCCCCAGGGTGGATTTCCCGCTTCCGGGCATGCCGATGAGACAGATGGTCTCACAAAGATCGTGGATCTCCTTGTGAACGGGCTCCACCAAAGCGTCGTCGATCACCTTGTCCTCAAAGATCTCCGCCGCCCGCTTGGCTTGCGCCACCAGCATGGGCAACCCGCCCACGCAGGGCACTCCCAGCGCCTCTGCTTGGAGCATGAACGCCGTCTTCAAGGGGTTGAAGATCAGATCCGCCACGCCCTTCAATTCCTTGAACTGAGCAAGATCCACGGCAGATCTGCCGTTCTTGGGGTACATTCCCACGGGAGAGGTATTCACCACGATGGTATGATCGGAAATGGTATCGATATATGCGGGAGTATTCAACGCCTTCGCGACAACGGTGATCTGCGCAGCTCCCAGATCCTCCAGCGCCGTACAAACGGTGGAGGAAACGCCGCCGCTTCCGATCACGGCACACTTCTCGCTCTTTACGGAGATATTACCCACAGAGAGCATATAGCAGAATCCGTAGTAGTCGGTGTTGAAGCCGTAAAGTCCGTCCTCCTTCACCTTGATGGTGTTCACACTGCCGATCCGCTTTGCCAACGGAGAAAGCTCCTTGCAGTAGGGGATCACGTCCTTCTTATAGGGCATGGTCACGTTGAGATTGCCGAAGCTTCCGCTTTTCAGAAAGGCTTCCAGTTCCTCCTTGGGGGTGGGGAACAAACGGTATTCGTAATCTCCGAAACGGGAATGGATCAGAGGAGAAAAGCTGTGCCCCAGCTTCTCGCCCAAAAGACCGTAAGGCTTCATCAAACAACCTCCAAATAACTGCCAAGATACCGAAGCTCCTCCGTCTCCGCCTCCAACAGTGCGATCAGCTCGTAAAGGGCGGGGGATGCGGCGGGAATATCCAGATCCAGATAGAACAAAAACTCAAAATCCCTCTCGGGCAAGGGACGGCTTTCCAGCTTCACCAGGTTCACACCCAGCTCGTTGCACCGCTCCAAAACGGAGAACAAGGCGCCGGGCTTGTGCTTCAGCACCAGGATCAACGTAGTCCTGTTTGCCCCGGGATAGATCTCCTTCTTCTTGGAAATGCAGATAAACCGCGTGCGGTTTGCCCCCGTGTCCTGAATGGTCTCCGCCAGAATGGAAAGACCGTAAAGCTCCGCGCAGGAACGGGAGGAGATGGCGGCAATGCCGGGATCCTCGCTCTTGGAAACCATCTGTGCCGCCACGGCGGTGTTGGCGCAGGACTTCACCTCCACGCCCGTCAGGGACGCCAGGAACTTAGAGCACTGACCGATGGCCTGCTCGTGAGAATAAATAACCTTAATATCCGAAAGCTTCACACCGGGCTTTGCCAGCAAGCAATGGCTGACCAGAAGGCGGGTGCTGCGGACGATGTTACATTGATACTTCACCAAAAGGTCGTAATTGGCCTTCACGGATCCAGCCGTGCTGTTTTCAATGGGCAGAATGCCGTAGCGGCACTCCCCGTTGTCCACCGCCGCAAATACGTCCTCAAAGGTGGGGTAAAACTTGATCTCGGGGTCACGGAACAGCTTTTCACAGGCCAGAGAGGAGTAAGCCCCCTCCACCCCCTGGCAGGCAACGGCGGCCTCCGTGGGGAACAGCTCGGGAGTCCCAAGCCGTGCCGTATTGATCTCCTCCGCCAATGCGGAAGGGGGATCCAACAGCTTATGCTGATAGGAACGGCTGTAGCCGAACAGGGAGCGGAACATACACCGCACGTAGGGCTCAAATTCCTCCTTGGAAAGCTCGCCCACGGTGTTCAGCTTGTCCCGTTCACGGGTTCGGTCAAAGATGGGCTTTCCGTTTTCCTTCTTCCATCTGGCCACGTCACCGCAGATCTCCATACGGCGGCAGAACAGCTCCACAAGCTGTGCGTCCAGCACGTCCAATTGATCTCTGTAATCTTTGATATCCATGATGATAACCTCTTAAAGCAAACAATCCGCCACCGCCAAAGCGGCAACAGCCTCCACCACGGGAACGGCTCTCTGGACGATACAGGGATCGTGCCGTCCTTCGATCACCAGCGTGGTGTTTTCCATGCGGGAAAGGGAAACGCTCTTTTGTTCCTTCCCAATGGAAGGGGTGGGCTTGATCCCCACGCGGAACACCACGGGCATCCCGTTGGCGATCCCGCCCATGAGACCGCCTGCGTTGTTGGTTTCGGTGTAAATTCTCGTCCCGTCGGTACGGATAGGATCGTTATTCTCCGATCCTCTCCTTTCACAGCCTGCAAAGCCGCTGCCGAACTCGATCCCCTTCACAGCGGGAATACCGAACATGGCCGGGGCGATCCTGCCCTCCATCCCGCCGAAGGAGCTGTCTCCCGTGCCTGCGGGGATCCCCGTCACGGCGCACTCGATACTGCCGCCCACGGAATCCGCTTCTCCCTTGGCACGCAGGATGATCTCCTGCATAGCCTTGCCTTTTTCTTCGTTCAAAACGGGGAAGTCCTTTTTCCCGGGGGAAAGGAGCTCCTCGGCGGCAGGCTCCAAAGAGAACCGATCGTCCTCTACGCCGCCAACGGAAGCGATATGGGCCCCTATGCGGACGCCCAAGGTCTCCAAATAGGTCATGCAAAGGTAGCCCGCTACGCACAAAGGCGCAGTCAACCGCCCGGAAAACTCTCCGCCGCCGCGGTGATCCCTATGGGAGCCGTACTTGAAATACGCCGCCAGGTCCGCGTGGGAGGGGCGGGGAATATCCGCAAGCTTTGCGTAATCCTTACTGCGGGTATCCGTGTTCAGGATCACGGCGGAAACGGGGGCGCCTGTGGTGACACCGTCCACTACGCCGGAAAGGAATTCCACCTTATCGGGCTCCTTTCTCGCAGTGGAAAAAGCGTTCCGCCCGGGAGCACGGCGCTCCATAAAAGCGGCAAGACCTTCCGTGTTCACGGGGATGCCGGCAGGGAAGCCGTCCATCACCACGCCCATTCCCGCAGAATGGGATTGCCCGAATACCTGCACCCGCAGGCGATTTCCATAGGTAAACATCCAACTACCTTCTCTCAGTTAAGTTCCGTATAAACACCGCCAAGACTTTCAAAATGGCGGAAAAAGTCGGGGTAAGATTTCTCCACAGCCTGCGCACCCACGATGGCCACAGGCTCACAGCAGGCCAGAGATGCCACAGCAGCACTCATGGCGATGCGGTGGTCGTTACAGGCATCCACAACGCCGCCTGTCAAACCGCCGCCGCAGATGATCATACCGTCTGCCGTTTCCTCACAGGGAGCGCCCAAAGCCGTCAGCATCCGGCAAACGCTGGCAATGCGGTCGCTTTCCTTCAAGCGGAGCCTTGCCGCGCCCTTGATCACCGTCTCGCCCCGGGCACAAGCCGCCGCAACGGCCAGCACGGGCACCAGGTCGGGAATATCCGTGGCGTCGATGGTCACACCGTGCAGGGCAGAGCGTTCTGCCATATACACGCCGTTCTCTTCACGGACGTTTCCTCCCATTTCCCGCAGGATGGAGACGATGGCCTTGTCCCCCTGGGTGGAATCCTTTTCCAGTCCCGTGAGACGGATCTTCCCGCCCAAGACGCCGGCCACCAGCCAGAAGGCGGCGTTGGACCAGTCTCCCTCCGCAAAAAGCGCTCCGGGGGAGCGGAAGGGAGCGGGGGAGATACGCATCTCCGTCTCCGTCACCACAGGACGGACGCCGAATTCCTTCATCACGGCACAGGTAAGGGACACGTAAGGAGCAGACTCCAATCTGCCCAATACGGTGATCTCGCTTTCTTCGGGAAGCAGGGGCAGCCCCAACAGCAGTCCCGTAAAGAACTGGGAGCTGACAGAACCTTCCAAAGCAAATTTTCCGCCCGTTAGCCGTCCCTCCGTAGAAAGGGGGAATACTCCGTTGGGGGATAGGATCACCCCGTGGCGGACCAATTCCTCGTACAGCGGGGAAAGGGGACGCTGAGACAGCCTTCCCTTGGCGTGGAAGACGGCCTTCCGCCCCAAAGCGGCGGTGACGGGAAGCATAAAGCGCAGGGTGGAGCCGCTTTCTTCACAGCAAAGGTGAGCGGTTTCCTCTTGCTTTCCCTCAATGGGAAACACGGTAAACACTCCGTTTTCCTCCTTGATCTCTGCCCCCAAAGCAGAAAGACAACCGGCGGTAGCCCAGATGTCCCGATTGGACTTGGGGCAATGTAAGACCGTCGGTTTGTCAGCCAAGGCAGCGCAGATCAGTGCGCGGTGCATATAGGATTTAGAGGGGATCACCCTCAATTCGCCCTCCAAAGGGGAGGGGGTCAGTAATACGTTCATGGTAACTACTCGGTTCAGATGATTTGTGCAAACAAGTCGGGGAGGTCTTTCACGTCCACGGGATAAAGAACACAGTCTCCCATCCCTCGGGGCAAGATCAAGCGCAGGGTATCTCCCGCCCGCTTTTTATCGGAAAGCATGGTGTCCAAAAGCACGTCTCCTCCGTAAGGAGATTCCGTGGGCAGTCCGTAGGCTTCCAAAAGCTTCACGGTCTCCCGCACCAACGCTTCACCGCACAGCCCCAGCTTGACCGAAAGCTTTGCGGCGATCACCATCCCCATGGCAACGCACTTCCCGTGGGAAAGGGCAAAAGCGGAACGCTTCTCAATGGCGTGCCCCACGGTGTGCCCCAGGTTCAGAAACATCCGCACCCCGATGTCGAACTCATCCTCCTCCACCATGTCCCGCTTGATGGAGACACATTGGGTGATGATGGCGGTCCAATCCGCTTCCTTGGGGCTTTCCAGCATGGAGAGCAAGGGCTCTCCCTTCAAAACGGCGTACTTGATCACCTCGGCGCACCCGTCGGAGAATATCTCGGGGGAAAGTGTCTTCAGCACCAAGGGGTCGCAATACACCGCCGCAGGCTGATGGAAAGCGCCTGCCAGGTTCTTCCCGCCCTCTAAGTCAACAGCCGTCTTACCTCCCACGGAGGAATCCACCGCCGCCAGCAGGGTGGTGGGGATCTGTACGAAACGAATACCGCGGAGATAGATAGCGGAAGCAAACCCTGCCAGATCTCCGATAACGCCGCCGCCCAAAGCGAACACGGCGTCGGTACGGGTCAGCTTATGAGAGGCCAAGAACTCCAAAACCTCCCCCAGGCAGGCAAGACACTTGGTCTGCTCCCCCTCGGGCAGAACCAGACGGAACACGGTAAATCCCGCCTCGGCAAGATTTTGTTCCACCCTGTCGCCGTAAAGAGCGTTCACCCGCTCCTCGGTGATCAAAGCGGCAGCCTTCCCCGGGAGCAGCTTTCTTGCAAGAGTCCCCACACGGTCCAGAAGACCTTCTTCCACCAAAACCTCATATTCCGTTGATGCCTTTACTTTTACGGTTGCCATGGAGTGCCTCGTTTGTAATCAAATCGTTTCCAATTCACCCTTACGCATAGCCCCTTCTTGCAAAAGGGCGGCAAGGGCCTTTTCGTCGCGTTCTTCCAACGCCTTCCTATATAATACAAGATTTTGGATCATAATGTCAAGTTCTTCCGCAAGAAAATCTGCATTTTCCAAAAATAATTCCGTCCACATAGGTACGTTCACCTTGGCGACGCGGGCCATATCCCGAAAGCTTCCTGCGGAAAAACCTCTGTGCTCCGCCGCCGTTGGATTTTTTACGTAGGCGTTGGACAGAATGTGGGGGAGCTGTGAGGTAAAGGCGATGCGCCTGTCGTGCTCTTTTGGGGTGCAGGTAACGATCTTGGCAAACCCCACCTCACGGAACAGGCTGCAGACCCGATCCAGCTTGGGCAGATCGTCGCAATCCCCGGGAACCAAGATCATGCTTGCCCCGCGGAACATCTTCTCCTTGGCCGCACGGAAGCCGGAGGCCACCGCACCCGCCATGGGATGACCGCCGATGAAGGTGAAGCCGTATTCCGCCGCCGTCTCCTTCATCTGTTCAAAAATAGCCCGCTTCACGCCGCAAAGATCCACCACTACGGCATCCTTGGAGAGATACTTGCCGTTTTCCTTCAGAAAATCCGCCGACGCCTGAGGATACAGGGCGATGAGCAATACGTCGCATTCCTTCATGCCCTCTTCCGTCAGAACGCCGTCGATGGAATCGGTGAATTTTGCAAACGCGATGGCGTCGCTATTCCGATCCAAGCCCAAAACCGTGTGGTCGCCGTAGGTCTTGATGGCTTTGGCAAAGGAACCGCCAATGGTTCCCAGGCCTACGATGCCCACTCTCATCTCAACGCCTCCCTTACCTTAAAGACCGTCTTCGCCAGATCCTCAAACTGTGCGGGAGTCAAGGACTGGGGTCCGTCGCACAAGGCGTGAGCGGGATCGTTGTGCACCTCGATCATCAAGCCGTCCGCTCCTGCGGCAACCGCCGCCAGAGCCATGGGCTTCACGTAGCGGGAAACGCCGGTGGCGTGGCTGGGATCCACGATGACGGGAAGATGGGAAAGCTCCTTGAGCACCGCCACTGCGGAAAGATCCAAGGTGTTGCGGGTGTAGGTCTCAAAGGTTCTGATTCCACGTTCGCAGAAGATCACCTTCTCGTTGCCTCCCGCCATGATGTATTCCGCAGACATCAAAAGCTCCTTGATGGTGTTGGCAAGCCCTCTTTTCAGCAGAATGGGCTTATCGATCCTTCCCAGCTCCTTCAAAAGCTCAAAGTTTTGCATATTCCGCGCCCCCACCTGGATCATATCCACTTGCTCAAACAGGGGAAGGTGCTGAGCGTTCATGATCTCCGTGACGATGGGCAGCCCCGTCTCCTTCTTGGCTTCCAAAAGAAGCTCGATGCCGTCGGCCCGCAAGCCCTGGAAATCGTAAGGGGAGGTTCTGGGCTTAAAAGCCCCGCCCCGCAGCATGGTTGCCCCGGATGCCTTCACCGCCTTGGCGATCCCCGTCAATTGCTCCCCGGATTCCACGGAGCATGGGCCTGCCATCAAGGTGAAGCCGCCTCCTCCTACGGTAAAGGTGTCCGTCTCGATCACCGTGTCGTCCTCGTGGAACTTTCGGTTTGCCTTCTTGAAGGGCTCGGAGATCCGCTGGACCTTCTCCACGATCTCCAGTCCCTCCAGCATATCCGTGTCAATGCTTCCCGTGTCGCCCACCAACCCCAGAACGGTGTGGTACTGCCCTTCGGAAATATGCACGTCCAGCGCCTTGGATCGAAGCCAATCGATCAATTCTTCCCGCTTTTGCAGGGTGGTCTGATTCTTCAATACGATGATCATAACGGTTTTCCTCTTGTTCGACTTAAAACTTTTTCGTTATAATATCATAATATTTTTCTTATGTCAATAGGTTTACGCAAAAAACACCGACTCCTTTTATTTTTTCGAAATAAGTTTTTCGAGGGAGAGCATGAGAGGGAACCTTTTTTCGAAAAAGGTTCCCTCTCGTAAAAACGTATGTCTTGTTATACCAACGCAGGCTCTTTTTTCTCTTCTTGCTGTTCGGGAGGCTTGGCGTTGGAAAGCATCAGCTTGATGCGGTTTTCCTGGTTGATCTTGGTAGCGCCGGGATCGTAGTCCACCGCCACCAGATTCACCTGAGGATACTTTTCCTTCAAGGGCTTCATCATCCCCTTGCCGCAGATGTGGTTGGGCAGGCACCCGAAGGGCTGTGTGCAGATAATATTGTTCACCCCGTCCTTAATGAGGGAGAGCATCTCCGCCGTCAGCAGCCAGCCCTCGCCCATCTTCACGCCGATGCCGATGATCTCCTGCACGCCCTTCCGCGCTTCCTCGAAATCCAAGGGCGGGTCAAAGCCCTCTTCGGCAATGATGCGGTTCATATCCCCCTGCTTCTTCACCAGGAACTTATAAACGAAATGCATGATCCTACGCTTCAGCTTGCTGCCGCCGTAAAGATCCACGTCCGCTACCATGTTGTAAATGCAGTACAGACAGAACTCCATCAGCCCCGGCAGAACAGGCTGCGCCCCCTCGGACACCAGGAACTCCTCCAGATTGTTGTTCCCCAAAGGGGAGAACTTCACGAAGATCTCGCCCACGATGCCCACCTTGGGCTTCTTCACGGAACGGTCCATGGGAAGGGCCGCAAAGGACCTTGCTATCTTGCGGTAATTCTCCTTGATCCTGCGGTAGCTGAAGCGCTTGTTCACAATGTCGCCGTAAAGCTTATCCTCCCATTCCCGCACCAAAGCCTCGGTGGCACCGGGAACCGTCTCGTAGGGACGACATTGGTTCCGCAGATCCATCAGCAGGTCGCCGTAAAGCACCCCGGAGATCCCCTTGACGATCATGGGCAGGGTCAGCTTGAACCCGGGATTGGATTCCAGACCCGTAAAGCTCATGGAGATGATGGGCACGTAGGGATAGCCCGCCTTCTCAAAGGCCTTCCGCATCAAAAAGATGTAGTTGGAGGCACGGCACCCGCCCCCCGTCTGGAAGTACAGGAACGCCACCTTGTGGGGATCGTATTTTCCGCTTTCCAAAGCGTCGATCATCTGTCCGATGACCAGAAGGGCAGGGTAGCAGGCGTCGTTATGAACGTATTTCAGTCCGTATTCTTTGATCTTCTCGCTTTTGCCGTCCATCACCTCCGCCTTGTAGCCGTAATGGTTCAAAACACGGCAGATAAGACGGAAATGAATGGGAAGCATGGTGGGCACCAAAATGGTGTAATCCTGCCGCATCTCCTCGGTGAAGAGAACACGCTTCTTTTCTTCCATTTCAGTTCGCCCCCTTTCTTGCCCGCTCCTCAAGAGCGCCCAGCATACTGCGCAGGCGGATGCGAACGGCACCCAGGTTGGTGATCTCGTCGATCTTCAGCTGGGTGTAAAGCTTACCCTGCTTCTCCAGGATCGCCCGTACCTCGTCGGTGGTGATGGCGTCCACGCCGCAGCCGAAGGATACCATCTGCACCAGCTCCACGTCCTCGTTTTCCGCCGCAAACTGCGCCGCCGCATAAAGACGGGAGTGGTAGGTCCATTGATTCAAAACCTGCACGGAGGGAACCTTTGCCAAATGGGCAACGCTGTCCTCGGAAACCACCACGAACCCCAGGGAAAGCGCCAGCTTGTCAATACCGTGGCAGATCTCCGGGTCAATATGGTAGGGACGTCCCGCCAGGATCAGGATCTTCTTCCCATGCTCCCTGGCAAAGCGAACGGCCTTTTCGCCCTCCGCTCTCACCGCCGCCATGTGGGCGCGGTACTGCGCCATGCCCTTGGCAACGGCGTTTTTGCAATCCTTCCGTGAGTGGTTCTCCTCGGGAGCGTGCTTTTGCAGGTAAGCGTAAAGCTCCTTTGCACAAGCCTTCTCATCGTTCACGTTGAGATAGGGGAAGAAGAACTTCACGTCCTTCAAGGATTCCATATTCCCGTTCAACAGCTCTGCGTAGTAAGCCACCACGGGACAGTTGTAGTGATTATCACTGTTATGCTCGTCCATATTGTAGGTTAGAGCAGGGTAGAACAGGATGTGGCACCCCTTCTCGATCAGTTCCTCCATATGGCCGTGCATGATCTTGGCAGGATAGCAAGCGGTATCCGAGGGGATGGAATACTGCCCCTTCATGTAGGTCTTGCGGGTGGAAAAGTCGGAGACCACCACCTCGTACCCCAGGGACGTAAAGATCCCGTGCCACAGGGGAAGCAATTCAAAGCTGCCCAACGCCAGAGGAAGCCCCAGCTTCTTTTTGCCGGGCTTGCTCTCCGGGGAGGCAAGAAGCTCCCGCTTGAAGGCGTACAGGTTGGGCAACGGCTCTCCCTCGGTACGAATACCGGCGCCCTTCTCACACTGGTTGCCGGAAATGTATTTTTCACCGGTGCCGAAGGTGTTCACCGTCATATGGCAGCGGTTGCCGCATCCGCCGCAGGTAATGCCCTTGGCGGTGTGGGTGAATTCTTCGATCTCTGCCTTGGAAAGCAGGGAAGAGGTCTCAAGTTTCAAAGACTTGGCGTGAAGCGCCGCACCGAAGGCACCCATCAAGGGGGCGATCTTGGGGCGGATCACGTTCCTGCCGATCTCCGTCTCAAAGGAGCGGAGCACCGCATCGTTCATAAAGGTACCGCCCTGCACCACGATCTCCTTGCCCAGCTCGTCAGCGTTGGCGGCACGGATCACCTTGTAAATGGCGTTCTTCACCACGCTGATGGAAAGCCCTGCGGAAATGTTCTCCACAGAGGCGCCGTCCTTCTGTGCCTGCTTCACCGAGGAGTTCATGAACACCGTGCAACGGGTGCCCAGGTCAACGGGGGCGTTTCCGAACAAGCCCTTCTTTGCAAACTCCTCCACGGAATACCCCATGGATCTTGCAAAGGTCTCTATAAACGACCCGCACCCCGAGGAACAGGCCTCGTTTAAGATGATGCTGTCGATGGAATCGTTATGTACCTTAAAGCACTTGATGTCCTGCCCGCCGATGTCCAGAATGAAATCCACCTTGGGATTGAAATACTTGGCGGCGGAATAATGGGCCATGGTCTCCACCAACCCCGCATCGGTGTGGAAGGCGTGGTGGATCAGCTCCTCGCCGTACCCCGTCACACCGCTGCCGCAGATCTTAGCGTCCCCGTGCATACGGGAATAGATGATGGCCAGCTGTTCCTTGACGATCTGTACGGGATTGCCCTTGTTGGAATCGTAATAGGTATATAAAATTTCGTTGTTTTCGGAGATCAGCACCAGCTTCGTGGTGGTGGAGCCGCAGTCAATGCCCAGATAAGCCTTCCCGCGGTAGCTTTCAAGCTCCCCGAATTCTGCGGTGGCCTTGCCGTGGCGTGCGGAGAAGATCTCGTATTCCTCCCGGTTGGCAAACAGGGCAGGGGTGGTGGAAAGCTCTTCCTTTTCCCCCACGCTGTTTTGCAATCTTTGGAACAGCTCCTCAAAGGCCAGGGGCTTCTTTTGCTTGTCCGCATAAAGCGCCGCACCCAAAGAGACGGCGTACAGCGCGTAGGGCGGGAAGGTCGCGTGCTCCTCGTCCAGCTTCAAGGTCTTCATAAACCGTGCCCGCAGGCCCTTGCAGTAGTAGAGAGGACCGCCCAGGAACATCACGTTCCCGCCGATCTTTCTGCCCTGGGCAAGCCCCGCAATGGTCTGGTTCACCACCGCCTGGTAAATGCTGGCGGAAATGTCCTCCTTCCGTGCCCCCTGGTTCAGAAGGGGCTGGATGTCCGTCTTGGCGAACACGCCGCAACGGGAGGCGATGGGGTAGATACGGCTGTAAGCGAGACTCAGCTCGTCCATCTCGTCGTTGGTCACGTCCAGCAGGGTGGCCATCTGGTCGATAAACGCCCCGGTGCCTCCCGCACAGGAGCCGTTCATACGCTCGTCCAACCCGCCGTCGAAGAAGATGATCTTGGCGTCCTCACCGCCCAGCTCGATCACGGCGTCCGTCTCGGGAGCCAGGGTGCGTACCGTTTCCGCCGTGGCGAAAACCTCCTGCACGAAGGGCAGATCGGCGGAGAGGGCAGTCCCCAATCCCGCAGAGCCGGCAATGGCAACGGACACCGTCTTGCCCTTCAGCAAATGTGCCGCATCCGCCAGCATAGCAACGGTCTTCTGCCGTACCTGGGAGTAATGGCGCTCGTATTTGGCGTAAAGCACCTTCCCGTCCTCCACGATCACCAGCTTTGCCGTGGTAGAGCCGATGTCGATGCCTACGGCGGTATTCTTTATGGGTAATTCCATCATAGTTTCCATGTTTGTGTTTCCTCAAAAAGCAAGCGGATCTTCCGCAAAAAACATAAAACCATTCTACATCCTTGCCGTGAAAAAACAAGGAAAGATCGTGAAAAGGTTGAAAACGGCAAAAAGGACACACCCGCCCTTGCGGTAGTGCCCTTTTCCCTCTTATTCAACAGAAATAACGTAGTAATACAACGGCTGTCCGCCGGCAAGCAAAGCGATCTCCGTATCGGGAGCATTCTTCTGCAGATATTCCAACGTCTCGTTGGCTTCCGTTTCCTCCACGTCACTGCCGTAGAAGACGGTGATGAAAGAAGCACCTTCCAGCTCGGGGAGCATCTTTTCCAGGCATTCCGTTCTGCTGTTGGCAACGTAACGCACCTTGTGCTCCACCAATCCCAGGATCTGCCCGCAGGTCACGGACTCCCCGTCCACGGTGGAATCGTGTGCCGCATAGGTCATATCCAGAGTCTTTACGGTCTTCAGCGCCTCCAGCATGGCCTGCTTGTTGTCCTCTGCGGATGCGTCGGGATCAAACTGCATCAGGGAGGTGATCCCCTGGGGCACGCTCTTGGTGGGGATGACGATGACGTTTCTGTCTTCAACGAACTTATAGACCTGCTCCGCCACCAGACAGATGTTGGAGTTGTTGGGGAAGATGAACACGTTCTTGGCAGGGGTCTGCAAAACCGCCTCCACCAACTGATCGGTGGAAGGATTCATGGTCTGCCCGCCGCTGACGAAGCTTCCCACGCCCAGATCCTCAAATACACTGCGCATGCCGTCCCCCATGGTCACGGCAACGAATCCGTATTCTTCCTCGGGAGCAGCTGCCGCAGGCGCACTTGCTTCCTCTGCGGGCTGTTCCCCGATAAGCTCGCTGTGCTGGTTTCTCATGTTCTCTACCTTCACGGTATACAGAGAACCGTACTTCAACGCCTCGGAAAGCACTCTGCCGGGATCCTTGGTGTGGACGTGGATCTTCACGATCTCGCTGTCCTCTGCGAACACCACGGAGTCACCCATGGAGAGCACGAACTTGCGGAACTTCTCCACACTGCCCTCGGCGCGGTATTCCTCACTCTTGGTCACGATACACTCGGTGCAGTAGGGATTCTCGATGCTTTCGGTATCAAAGCTTGCAAAATCCGCACTTTCCTTCAGCTCGGAGCTTGCGGCGGCCTCTACGGGCGTACCCTTCAGGTAAGCGCGCATACCGCCCAGGATCTCCAGGAAGCCCCGTCCGCCGGAGTCAACCACACCCGCCTGCTTCAGAACGGGAAGCATATCGGGCGTCTTTTCCAGGGTGTCCGCCGCCACGTCGTACATGCGGTCAAACAGACCCAAAAGATCCAGACCCTCCGTCTCAAATTCCGTACAGCTTCTCATAACGGTGAGGATGGTACCCTCTCTGGGATACTGCACCGCCTTGTAAGCCTCTTTAACGCCTTTTTGGAAAGCGACGGACACCTCTGCCGCGCCTGCCTCCGTTACCCCTTTAAACCCCTTTGCCAATCCGCGGAAAAACAGCGAAAGAATAACGCCGGAATTGCCTCTTGCGGCGCGCAAGAAAAGACTTGCCGCCTTATCGGCGCATTCGGAAAGACTGCCCGTAAACCCGTTCAGATCGCCGGCGGGCTTCATGGTCATACTCATGTTACTGCCGGTATCTCCGTCGGGAACGGGGTATACGTTCAACCGGTTGATCAGATCCTTCTGATTGGTCAAAGCGTTGGCGCCGGAGCGGACCATGCCCGCATAATGCACACCGCTGATCACGGTAGGAACGTTCGCTACTTCATTCATACGTATATCGGGTTCCTTTCTTGATCTTCATTTTGCACCCCGGAATAACCCTCCGGGCGGCAAAGAATCATGTTTGGTGCCGGGACGGCACATAGTATGCGAGTATACATACACCCAATATATTACCAAAAAATCCTTCGTTTGTCAATAGTACGCCCCGATAAAGTTTCACTCCCCGGGGGAACGGCTTTTATCGGATTTTGACAGAAAATTCCCTTTTACAGCGGGGACAGCACACCGTATGCTCTCCTTTTCTGTAAGGCAGACGAAGCTGTGCGTTACACGAAGGGCACTTCTTGTATACGTGCTCCTTGTCTGCCTTTTGCTGCTTTCTCAGAGCGGAATTTCTGCGGAACTTCCCGAAGAAATTGCGGAACGCCCGATTCTCCGCCTGTCTCTTCACCACGTTGCGGGAAAAGAAACGGAACATAGCGTAAGCAAACAGCCCGAAATACAAAAGCGTAAACAGCAAGCTGTCAAAAAACATCCCCAAAACGGCAAGCACCAAAGACGACCAGATACAAACGTTGTAGATGGTATCGGGTCCGTTGCGTCCCATCAAGAACCCCGCCAAACGCTGACGGAAGGGAGGTCTGTGTCCAAACATATGCAAAAATCTCCTTTGCTATTATCCTTCATCCTATCATACCAAACAAAATGCTAATAAAATATGAAGCCAATGCAAACATTTATACAAATTTGAGGGAGTTTTTTAGTTGATTTTGCCGTGGGGTTTTCTGTTGACTTTTCTGCGGAAAAGGAGTATCATAAAAGCATAAAAAACAAACGGCAACAAAGGAGATTTCTTATGAAATGCACAAAGAAAGTTCTGTGCTTCCTGCTGGTTGCGCTGATGGTCGTGCCCGCCTTCGGCGGCATGCTCGCCTCTGCGGCGGCGGAATATTCCTTTCAGGAAGATTCCTCCAAGGCTTACGAGGTGACCGACGGCGTCTTCTACAGTGAGTACACCCTTTCCAGCGGCGTTTACGAAAACGTTTACGTTTCCGCTTCCGCTCTGGAATTCAACACCGACGATTACATGGTGATCGCCTACGGCGGTGCCGCAGGCGGCGCGGCTTATCTGGCCAACCAGTACCGTCTGGCCACCGAGGACGGCTATGAAGTGGTGGGCGCCATCAACGGCTCCTTCTTCTCCATGGATACCTCCGGCCACGGTAACTACGGCTACCTGAACGAGTATCTGATCTCCGGCGGCGAGATCTACTCTGCCGACAACGGCAACACCGCCTCCGAATTCGGCGGTGCAGTGGCCTTCATGTCCGACGGCTCCTTCGTCAACGTGACGGATTCCTGCCTGTCCTTCGGCCTGTACATCAACGGCCAATCCGTTCCCGGCGGCCTGGGCCACGTGAACAAGTACGGCGGCAGATTCAACCCCGATAACTGGGGCAACGGCTTCTATTATTTCGATACCCATTCCGGCGACCTGTATTACGATACCTCCGCAGACAGCACCGGCAAGGTCTACGGCGAGATGGTCTCCCAGGCGTTGACCTTCGAGAATATCCCCGGTTACCAGGTGCTCTGCCGTAAGGTGGACGGCTCCCGTCTCTCTGTGGACAGCACCATGAGAGGCGAGGTCATCTCCGTTTCCAACAACGCCTACCGCACCAAGCTGGCGGAGGACGAGTTCATCCTGTTCGTGAAGGAAGGCTCTCCCAACGCTTCTTACGTTAAGGGCTTGGCGGCAGGGGATCCCATCGACATCACCGCTACCGAGCTGGGCGGTAATGCCTCCGGCGTTACCTCTCAGGCAGACTCCGTCATCGGAATCTGCGGCTACCTGGTAAAGGACGGCAAGGACCTGACTGCCAACGCTTCCTTTAACAGCGGCGCGGCACACTCCAACACCACCAAGGCCCGTTGGACCGCATTCGGTATCAAGGCAGACGGCTCCTACGTCTTCTTCACCACCGAGGGCGCTTCCACCGGCTCCGACGGCTCCGTGACCCTCCAGGACGTTGCCAAGGCAATGATGGAGATGGGCTGTGTGGACGTTCTCCGTCTGGACGGCGGCGGATCCTCCGCTATGTACGTCTGTGACGACGGCTCCGGCAAGGCAGGCTTCAAGCAGTACTCCGGCCGTTCCATCGCAGACTGTCTGCTCATCGTGAAGCGTTCCAGCCCCGCTCTGCAGAAGGGTAAGACCGAGCTGCAGACCCTTGCCTCCGAGTACGAAAGCAAGACCGGCAAGGCGTATAAGACCGCCGTTACTGCCGCAAAAGAGGTTCTGAAGAACAAGACCGCCGTTACCGGCGACTTCTACCGTGCGTACTGTGCATTGCAGAGCGTGGCAACCGCAGAAGCGGTTCTGACCTCCGCCGCCGCAGATGCAAAGAGCGCGGTGAAGGATGACTACGCCATCACCGTCTGGAACTCCATCCAGACCTTGAAGAAGGAAGCGGACGCTCTCCTGAAGGGGGATCCCACTCTGGAAGAGATGGAAAAGGTGGGCACCGCTCTCCGCAGCGCCCTCAGCTCCAACGGTCCCTACGAGAACAACCTGGCTCTCGGTAAGAAATATACTTCCAAGACCGCTTCCAACACCACCTACCCCGATATCGGCAGCGCCGAGATGACCGACGGCTTCTACGGCTCCGCATCCAGCGCATACGATCCCGCATGGGCAGGCTGGAACAGCGACAACGTATTCACCATTGACCTGGGCGAGGTCTACGACGACATCACCCTGTTCAAGATCCACGCTTTGCAGCTGACCTCCTGGGGTATCAACGTCCCCTCCAAGATCACCGTTGCTGTTTCCGAGGATGGTAAGAGCTTTACCGACGTAGGTGATTTCCCCGATCCCGAGGGCCTCACCCGTAAGGAAGAGGGCTCTGCTTACACCCTGTCTCTGGAGCTGGAGAAGGGCGTGAAGGCGCGCTACGTCCGCATCACTCCCAAGCGTATCAGCTTCTTCTTCTGGAGCGAGATCGAGGTTATCCGCCACGAGATCGCACCCAACTACGTCATTCCCGAGATTACCCTGGATAAGGACGACGTGAACACCAAGGACGTCCCCGTGATCAACAAAAACTGGGGCGACGGCACCGACAAGATCACCCTGATCCAGAACCCCAACTGCACCCATACCGGCATGAACGTCACCGTGGATCTGAACCTGGGCGGTACCAAGAAGATCAACGGCGCGGCACTGGGCTTCTACCACTGCGCAGGTGTGATGATCGGCTACCCCGAGGGTGACGTGACCGTTCTGGTTTCCAAGGACGGCAAGACTTACACCGAGGTGGGCACCTTCGAGCTGAAGGAAGCCGAAATGAAGACCGATAACTACGGCACCGTGAAGAGCGTCTTCGTCTTCGATGAGGTTGAGGCTAAGTACGTGCAGTTTAAGTTTACTGCAGGCAGCAGCAGACCCGTTCTGGGCGCCAACCCCGCAGACGGTAAGGTGAACTGGGAATTCGTTGCCCTCACCGGTGTTACCGTTTCCGACGCTTCCAAGCATACCCACTCCTATAAAGAGGAGATCATCGTAAAGGCTACCTTCTCTACCCCCGGTACCAAGAAGATGGCATGCTCCTGCGGCTACGACGAAGTGGTTTCCTACACCCTTCCCGTTCAGCCCGCAAAGCCCTCCGCGCTTCCCGCAGGCGCCTATACCCTGGATTACGCAGGCTATAAGCACGCAGGGGAATTCTCCATCGTGGCAGGGGATAATATGACCGTTGAAGAGCTCACCGCTCTGGGCAACAACGGCACCTCCAGAGATATGAACTACGCCTACATCATCGTTGTAGACGGCAAGGGCATCGTCACCAAGTCCTGGTGCGAGCTGGCGGTAGCCAAGTCCGACGTTGTCTGCCCCGAAGGCGGCTACATCATCTCCTATAACGGCAACAAGATCGGCTACGACGTGCTGAAGAACGTGAAGGAAGGCCAGCAGGTCACCCTGATCAACCTGAACGTGGACGTATTCCGCGGCCTGGAAGGCAACATGAAGCTGACCAACGCAGGCTTCGTTGTAGGCGAGCCCGGCGATACTCCCGTAGTTCCTCCCGTTGACGATCCCGTGGATCCTCCCTCCGACGACCCCGTAGAGCCCGTAGATCCCACCGCCGACTGGATCGGTACTGCGGAAAAGGGCGCCGACGGTAACTATACCGCAGACGTTCCCTACGGCTACGTTTGGATCCTGAACTACGTTGACGGTAAGATCGTTGGTGAGGACATCACCGTCTGCACCACCGACGAGGCTTACAAGGCTTGTAACCCCAACTGGGCTATCACCATCTTCCTGGAAAAGCAGGAGGACGGCACCTACGCGGCTTTGCAGAACGCCATCGTGACCCCCGGCAACGCCGACGCCATCACCATCGGCGAGAACCAGATCGCCCTGGTAGTCCACTCCTCCGCTTCCAACGATAACGATCCCGCCTATACCAACTGGATGGGCAAGGTAGTCGCTATGTCCGTTAAGGCGGGCGACGTCTTCGAGATCGTGGGCGATATGGAAGCTGTGAAGGCAGTTATTCCCGAAGAAGAACCCGTAGATCCTCCCTCCGAGGACCCCGGCGCATCCTCCGAGCCCTCTGACGAGTCCTCCGAAGAGCCCGACGAGTCTTCCGAGGAACCCGAGGATTCCTCCGAGGAAGCTGCCTCCACTCCTGCAGCTTCTACTCCCGCAGAATCTTCCGCTCCCGCTGAAGACGAAAGCTCCGCTCTGCCCATCATCCTGATCGCGGTAGCAGTGGTTGCGATTGCCGCTGTGGTGGTCATCATTATCATCAAGCGCAAGAAGTAATTCTCCTAATAATCAAAAGGCCGATACGGATTCACTTCCGTATCGGCCTTTCCATTTCCCGAAAACGATAGTTTTCGGCACTCAAAGTTCTTTGGGGATTTTTAAGGGGCCTTTCTTGAAAGAAAGGCCCCTTAATCGTCCTCTTTTTTATATCAATGCCCCATCTTTTCCAGCGCGGTCAAAATACCGTACTTGCCGGATTCGTAGGTCAGCCCGCCCTGCATATAAACGCGGTAGGGCGGCCGAATGGGGGCATCGGCGGAAAGCTCAATGGAAGCCCCCTGCACGAAGGCGCCCGCCGCCATCACCACCTCGTCGTTGTAACCGGGCATGGCCCAGCCCTCGGGGGTAACGTAGCTGTCCACGGGAGACCCCGCCTGAATACCGCCGCAGAATGCCAGCAGCAGCTCTCTGGTCTTACAGTCCACCGTCTGAATGATGTCGCTTCTGGGCTCCAAGGCGGAAGGATTGCAATGATAGCCGAAGCTTTCAAACATAGCCGCCGCAAAATGAGCCGTCTTCATGGCCTGGAGCACCGTGTGAGGTGCGTAGAACAAGCCCTTGATCAGCTGCTTGGTAGTCCCCAGGGAAGCCCCTGCCTCCAACCCGATGCCGGGCACCGTCAAACGGTAGGAAGCCAGCTCCACAGCCTCTGCAGAGCCCACTAAGTAGCCTCCCGACTCAGCCATGCCGCCGCCGGGATTTTTGATGAGAGAGCCGATGAGAAGGTCAGCCTTGGGCTCCTCCTTCTCCACAAATTCCCCGTAGCAGTTGTCCACCACGAAGAAGACCCCCGGATACTGCTTCACCAATTCTCCCAATTGGGTCAGCTCTGCCGCAGTCAGCGTCCTGCGGGCGGAATATCCCTTGGAACGTTGTGCGTAGATCATCTTCACGTTTCCCTTGTCCAGCCGTTCCTTAATGGCAGGGAGGTCAAGGGTAGCCTCGCCGATCATGTCGATCTGCTCGTACTTCACTCCGAACTCCGCCAGAGAGCCTGCGCAAGGGGTCAACCCGATGACACCGCTCAAGGTATCGTAAGGCCTGCCCGTCACGGAGACCATCACGTCTCCCGGGCGCAGCAAGCCCTGCAAACCGATGGCAAGAGCGTGGGTGCCGGAAATGATGGAGGCGCGGGCAAACCCCGCCTCGCATCCGAAGGACTCTGCAAACAGCTTGTCGCAAAGATCCCGCCCGTCGTCGTTGTAGCCGTAGCCCACCGTGCCGTTGAAATGCCGCTCGGAAAGCTGATTGTCCGCAAACACACCCATCACCTTGCGGGTGTTGTAAAAGGCAGTTTCCTCCAGACGGGCAAAGGTACCCGCCAAGGCTTTTTCGCATTCCGCCGCACGGTCAAGCAGCGCTTTAGAAAATTCCTTCACAGTCGGTTATACTCCTTTTTCCACAAAGGCGGTCAACAGCTTGGCACAGGCATCCAGGTCCTTCATGTCGATGGTCTCAACGGGGGAGTGGATGTAACGGGTGGGGATGGAAATGCATCCTGCCGCACAGCCCGCCCCTGCCATCTGCATGGAGGAGGTGTCCGTACCGCCTGCGGTGAGGACCTCGTACTGATAGGGAATGTTTCCTTCCTTTGCCAGCTCGGTAAGACGGTCGATGATCATGGGGGAGCAAAGCACGGAGGAATCCTTGATCTTAATGGCCGCACCGTCGCCCAGCTTGGTGGCACCGCTTCCGCCGCATTCGGTAGCGGTGGTCACGTCCAAAGCGATACCGTAATCGGGCATGATGCGGAACGCCGCAGGACGGGAGCCTCTGCAGCCCACCTCTTCCTGCACGGTGAACACGAACCAGGTGTCGTAAGCGGGGGTGTCGCAATGCAACGCCGCGTAAGCCGCCACAACACAGCCGATGCGGTCGTCAAAGGCCTTTGCCGCATAGCGGGAGCCGCCCAGCTTCTGAAGCATGGGAACCACTGCGCACACGTCGCCGATCTTCACGCGCTTTTCAGCCGCCTTCTTGTCCTTGGCGCCGATGTCGATGACCATCTTCTTCACGGAGATATCCGCCGCCTTGGTGCCGTTCTCCAAAACGATCACACCGGTGACCCCGTTTGCAAACTTCACCTTCTGATAGGAGGAAGCCACGGCGTGGATCCCGCCGACGTTGGAAACGTGAACGTAGCCGTCCCCATCGATGGAGGTGACCACAAAGCCGATCTCATCCATATGAGCGGCGATCATGACCTTGCGGGAGGAGTCCTTACCCTTCTTCAGAACCAGAAGGTTGCCCATGGGATCGGTCTCGATGGCATCCGCCACGGAAGCCAATTCCTTTTTGATGATCTCCGCCAAGGGCTTTTCCATGCCGGAAACGGAAAAAGCGGAGGTAAATTTCTTCGTCAACGTCAACATACTCAAATCTTCCTTTCAATGATCGCTCTTGCCAGCTTGCCCACGGAGATCAGATCCTCCTTGGCGGCAACGCTGCAGGCGGAATGGATGTATCTTGTGGGTGCGGAAATGGCCAGCACTCTCGCCCCCAACGCCTCTCTCTGGAAGGCCTTTGCTTCGTTGCCTCCCGCTACGATGTTCTTCAGCTGGCAGGGGATGTCCTGCTCCTTACCCACCTGCAACGCCAGAGCCACCAGCTCCTTGTCGTAGATGGTACCGCCGTCCATATGGGAGATCACGGCGCCCTTGCGTACCTCGCAGGCACGTCTGCCCTCGGGTGCACCGCAGATATCTCCCGCGGTGGTGGATTCCAGAATCACCGCAACGTCGGGACGGATGCGGTAGCAAACTTCAGCCGCACCGTCGCATCCGATCTCCTCGCAGGTGTTGAAGGCAAAATAGGTGTCGTATTCCAAATCGGAATTGATCATATCCACCATCAAGGCACAGCCGAAACGGTCGTCCAAGGCCTTGGACTTGATCAACCCGTCTCCGAAATCCTCGTAGTTGGGACAGAAGGTAGCACAGTCTCCCACCTTGGCGTACCGAGAGGCAGTCTCCCTGTCGTAACAGCCGATGTCGATGTTCATTTCGGAAACAGGCTCGCACATCCCGAACTCGGAGGGCTTCTGAATGTGGATGGATTTGGAAGCCACCACACCGGTAACCCCGTTCTTACAGAGCTTCAGTCTCCGCCCGCTGACCACGCGGCGGTCGATCCCGCCCACGGTGTCAAACCACAGATAGCCGTCCTCGCCCACGTAGGTGATCATAAAGCCCACCTCGTCCATGTGAGCGGCAACCAACAGCTTGTTGTCGCGGCGCTGTCTGCCCTTCTTGAAGACCACCAGATTGCCCACGGCGTCCACTTCGTATTCCGCACCGGAATCCTTGATGTCTTGGATGATTCTTTCTCTGACAAGATCCTCCATGCCGGAAGGGCCGGGGATGTCACAGTATTCCTTCAGTCTTGCAAAAAATTCCATCTCAAATGCCCTCCTGTTCGCCGATCTTGCGGAGCAGTGCCTCCACCAAACGGGATGCGGCCATCACGTCCCGCAGATCCACGATCTCGTTTGCCGTGTGCATGTTCTTCAACGGCACGGAGATCAGGCATACGGGCACGCCTCCTCTCACCGTCTGTACTGCGTTGGAGTTGGTACCGGTTCTGCCGGGCTCTGCCAACAGCTGAATGGGAATGTTATTTTCCTCCGCAAGCCGTTCCGCCAAGGCGGTAAATCTGCGGGTGGTCTGGGGCGCATAGGACAGAATACAGCCCTTGCCCATCTGTACGCACTTTCTCTTTTCCGGCGCACCGGGAACGTAAGCGTGTCCCACGTCCATAACGATGGCCAGATCGGGGTTCAAACGGTAAGCCGTGGTCATGGCACCCTTGTAGCCCTGCTCCTCCCTTGCGGAGAACTGCACGGCGATGTTGATGCCAAGATCCTCATCCCCCAAAAGCTCCAATACCCGCAAATGTGCCGCGGCACAGATACGGTCGTCAAAGGAGGGGCTGACGGCAACGTGCTCGTTCAATCTCTCCGTCTCGGACTTGAAGCCCACGTAGGTACCCACGCGGACGATCTCCTCCAATGCCTCCTTGGAAAGTCCCGTGTCGATGGAGAGGGAGGAAAGCTCCATCTTCTTTTCGCTTTCTCCCGGCTCCTGCAGATGGGGAGGCTTGGAAGCGAACACACCGGGAATGATCTTCTTGCCGTAGATCCAGACCTCGGATGCGGAAAGGTTCTTTTCTGCGGTCCTGCCGATGCCGGCAACCTTCAAAAAGCCTCCCTCGCAGATCTGGGTCACGATGAACCCGATGGTGTCCAGATGAGCGTCCAACAGCACGGTTTTGGCGCCCGGCTTCTTGCTCTTGCGGATGCCGTAGAAGGAAGCCACGGGGGTAATCCCCGTCTCGTCAAAATAATGCCCGAACAGCTTTTCCAGATCGGGAAGAGCGCGGTCTTCATCCCCGGAAACACCGGGCAGAGCGATCAGCGTCTTCGCCAAGTCGTAAATGCGATCCATAATTCCGTATATCCTTTCTGTAACGATTACAATTCACGTACCAATTTTTTGAAGGTCTCTCCCCGCACGGCAAAGTTCTTGAACATATCAAAGCTTGCCGCCGCAGGGGAAAGCACCACGCAATCACCGGGAACCGCCTTTTGGGAAGCCAGCTTCACCGCGTCCTCAAACTTCTCCACACGGGTGAAGGCCGTGTACCCCGCATCTGTGAGTACCTTCTCGATCTTTTCCGAGGTGGCCCCGCAAAGAATGGCGTGCTTCACCTTCCCGGGGAACAGCTCGCCCAAGGGCTCCAAGGGAATGTTCTTGTCGTACCCGCCGCAGATCACCACCAAGGGCACCTTGAAGCTGTTGACGCAGGCCGCGGTACGGGTGGGGCTGGAATCAATGGAGGAGTTGTAATACTTCACTCCGTCCTTTTCTCTGACAAACTCACAGCGGTGCTCCACACCGCCGAACTCCCTTGCTACCTTCCGAATCGTCTCATCGGAAACGAGCCCTTCCGTGGCACAGATGGCCTGGGCGTAGTTATAGCGGTTGTGGACGCCCACCAAACGGATCTCCTCGTCCTTCACCACAAGGGTGTCTCCCCGATAGATCCCGGTTTGGTCGAACCAAACGTCCCCCTTCTCCTTCCCGGAGGTGAACCTCAAGCTCCCCTTCGCCTTGGAAGCGCACCGCTTTGCATACCCGTCGTCGGCGTTCAGGATCAGGGTGTCCGTCTCCTTCTGGAACAGGAAGATGTTCTCCTTGGCGGTGACGTATTCCTCCATGTCGATATGCCAGTTGAGATGGTTGGGGGAAAGATTGGTCACCACCGCAATGCGGGGAGATCTCGTCATCTTCATCAGCTGAAAGGAAGAAAGCTCCACCACCGCAAAATGATCCTTTTCCATGGCGTCCAGCTCGCACAGCAGATTTCTGCCGATGTTACCTCCCAGATGTACCGTCTTGCCCTCCGCCTCCAAAAGCTTGGCGATGAGGGTGGTGGTCGTGGTCTTGCCGTCGCTTCCCGTCACCCCGATGACAGGGCAGGGGCACAAACGGAAGAACTCCTCCATTTCGTTGGTCAGCACCGTTCCCCGCTCCTTTGCCTTCAAAAGACCGGGCAGATCCTGCCGCACGGCGGGGGAGAGGAACAAAACGTCCTCGTCAATGTTCTCCAGATAGCTCTCTCCGCAGATGAATTCTACGCCTTCCGCCGCCAGAGGCGCAAAGGCTTCCTCCCGGGAGATGTCCTTCATATCCCGTACGGAGCAAAGAGCCCCCGCCTGCAAAAGCAAACGGAGAATGGGGGTGTTGCTCACCCCGAGGCCGATAAAGCCCACCTTTTTTCCTTCAAAGGATTTTGCATATTCCAAAAGCAAGATCAAATTCCTCCGCTTCAAAAAACATATATTCAATACATTATATCTTCAAAACAAAAAATAATCAATAGGTTGACAAAATAAAATTTCTGTGTTAAGATAAAAATCCACCGCTTTAAACGATCGCGCTGTACGGGGAGACCCGTACTGTGAGGAAAGTCCGGGCTCCGCAGAGCAGGATAACAGATAACGTCTGCCGAAGGTGACTTCAGGGCCAGTGCAACAGAGAGATACCGCCGCATTTTTTGCGGTAAGGGTGGAAAGGCGAGGTAAGAGCTCACCGGCGTGCGGGAGACCGTGCGGCCATGTAAACCCTATCCGGAGCAACACCCACCGAAGCGTTTTAAGCTTGCTCGGCAGCTTCACGGGTGGCAAAGAGACGTGCGGCGACGTACGTCCAAGATAGATGATCGTTCACGACAGAACCCGGCTTACAGAGGCGATGGAACATGGATCCCTTCGGGGGTCTTTTGTTTTTCCTGTCAACCAAGAGTATAAAAACAAGGATTTCCCCAAATACTCTCTTGACAAAAATGCCCTTTCTTAGTATAATATCCTTGAATGAATATGAACATCAGAGGTAAACGACAGTGCTGATTCAATTGGAACAGGCAAAATTATCCCTTCGCGACCTGGAGGCGGGGATCAACGATCTCAAGGCTTCCATCAAATTCGATACCTTACAGCAGGAGGTTGCCGACCTGGAGCTGAAGACCGGCGAGGCAGGCTTTTGGGACGATCCCCAGGAATCTCAGAAGATCTTAAAGGTCCTGAAGGTGAAGAAATCCCTTATGGAAAACTATCTCCACCTCCGCCGTGTGTTTGACGATGTAGCCGTCCTCATCGATATGACCATCGAGGAGGATGACGAATCCATGGTGGACGACGTCCTGGCAGACCTGGAGGCCGTCCGCAAGGAATACGAGGAACAGCGCATCGAGGTGCTTCTCTGCGGGGAATACGACGGCAACAACGCCATCATCAGCATCCACCCCGGCGCAGGCGGCACCGAGGCCCAGGACTGGGCTCAGATGCTCTACAGAATGTATCTCCGCTATGCGGAGCGTAAGAAGTTCAAGGTCAAGGTGCTGGATTACCTGGACGGCGACGAAGCAGGCATCAAATCCGTCTCCTTCTTAGTGGAGGGCACCAACGCCTACGGCTATCTCAAGAGCGAATCCGGCGTTCACCGCCTGGTCCGCGTTTCGCCCTTCGACGCAGGCGGCAGACGTCAGACCTCCTTCGCTTCCGTAGAGGTGCTTCCCGAGTTCACCGATCAGAACGAGGGCATCGAGATCCGTGACGAGGACCTGCTCATCGTGGCTCACCGCTCCAGCGGCGCAGGCGGCCAGCACGTCAACAAGACGGACTCCGCCATCCGTATCACCCACATCCCCACGGGCATCGTGGTTGGCTGTCAGACGGAGCGAAGCCAGGTGCAGAACAAAGAGACCGCTATGCGTATGCTGAAGAGTAAGCTTCTGGAGATCAAGGAGCGTGAGCACTTGGAGCGCATCGAGGACATCACCGGAAACAAAATGAAGATCGAGTGGGGCAGCCAGATCCGTTCCTACGTCTTCATGCCCTACACCCTGGTGAAGGACAACCGCACCTCCTGTGAGACGGGTAACATCCAGGCAGTGATGGACGGCGAGCTGGACGACTTTATCAACGAATTCCTCAAGCTTTCCTGCAAGGGAACCGAGAGCTGATCATAACCGAATTACGAAAGGAAGACACCCACATGAAAAAAGCAAAATTCATCGCAGGCCTTTGCCTCATCGGACAATCCATTCTCTTTTTCATCCTGTTCTTGGTGTATTGGAACAAGTCCAAGAGCCTTTCCCGCACCCTTGCCGTGTTCTCTGCGGTGGGCGGCGTGGCAGGTGCCTACCTGGTGCTGAACGAGCTCCGCAATCAGAAGATCTCCCGTGAGATGGAAGAGGATTTCGAGGATTACGACACCGATTTCATCGACGACCTGGAAGACATTTTCGACGGCGACATCGATTGCACCTTCGGCGAAGACTAAACAAAGATACGAAATCAGCACTCTCTGCTTGAGAGTGCTGATTTTAACATTTTGGTCACAAATATCCCGAAGTTCTTTCATAACACAGGGGTATACTGCATTTGACAGATCAAACAAAGGAGTGTGAACTATATGGCAAACGGTGCATTGTCGGTAGATACCGAGCATCTTTTTCCCATCATCAAAAAATGGCTGTATTCCGAGAAGGACATCTATCTCCGTGAGGTGCTGTCCAATTCCTGCGATGCAGTCACCAAGCATAAGCGCTTAGTCTCCCTGGGGGAGGCGCAGGAAAGCGAGACCCCCTACCGCATTGACGTGCAGGTCGACAAGGAGGCCCGTACCATCACCGTCTCCGACAACGGTATCGGTATGTCGGAAGCCGAGGTGGAGAAATACATCAACAACATCGCCCTGTCAGGGGCTGTGGACTTCATCTCCAAATACGAGGGAGAGGGGGGAAGCGGCATCATCGGTCACTTCGGCCTGGGCTTCTATTCCATGTTCATGGTGGCGGATAAGGTCACCATGGAGACCAAATCCTACACCGACGCTCCCGCCGTGCTGTGGGAGTGTACCGAGGCAGGCGCCTACGAAATGCAGCCCGGCACCCGTACCGAACGGGGCACGGAGATCACCATGTACCTCATGGAGGACGAGGGATCCTATCTTTCCGCCGACGCCTTGAAGCCCATCCTGGAGAAATACTGCTCCTTCATGCCCGTGGAGATCTACCTCCACGACGGGGAAAAGGAAGAGCAGATCAACGAGACCACCCCGCTTTGGCAGAAGAACCCCGCAGATTGCACCGACGAGGAATACAAAGAATTCTACCGCAAGCAATTCCACGATTACGCCGACCCCCTGTTCTGGGTGCACATCAATGCGGATTACCCCCTGAATTTCAAGGGCATCCTGTACTTCCCCCGCCGCAAGAACGCCTTCGACACCCAGGAGAGCGAGATCCGTCTCTTCTATAACTCCGTGTTCGTGGCGGACAACATCAAGGAGGTGTGCCCCGAGTTCCTGATCAACCTGAAGGGCGTTCTGGATTGCCCCGAGCTTCCCTTGAACGTTTCCCGCAGCTACCTGCAGAACGACGCCTACGTCCGCAAGGTCTCCGCCCACATCGTGAAGAAGGTCGCCGACCGTCTTAACTTCCTCTTCAACGATAACCGCGAGGAGTTCGAAAAGAATTGGGAAGGCCTCAAGCCCTACATCCAGTACGGTTGTATCAAGGACAGCAAGTTTGGCGACCGCGCCGGCGGCGTGATCCTCTTCGAGAAAGCAACCGGCGGCTGGAGCACCCTGTCCGAATACCTGGAGGACAAGGAAGAAGGCACCGTCTATTACACCACCGATCCCAAGGCCCAGAGCTACTACCTGGATCTCTACGCCGCGAAAAATATTCCCGTTCTGGTGTTCGATACCATCATGGACACCAACTACGCCCAGTTCCGTGAGAGCAAGAACGACAAGGTGAAGTTCCGCCGCATCGACGCCGACCTGGACGCCATCAAGGGAGAAGGGGAGACGGACACCGCATCCCTGGAGACCCTCTTTAAGGCCGCCGTGGGCAAGGAGGACGCCAAGGTATCCTTCGTCACCCTGGGCGAAGAAGACGCACCTGCGCTCCTCTCCGTCAGCGAGGAAAGCCGCCGTATGGCAGAGATGATGAGAATGTACAGTATGCAGGGCGAAGGCGACTTCTCCTTCCCCGTGGAGGAGATCCTCACCGTCAACGTGGGCAGCCCCCTGGTGCAGAAGCTCCAAACCCTCCCCGAAGGAGACGAAAAGGCTTCCCGCATCGCCAAGCATATCTACCTCTCCGCCGTAATGCTCGCCCGCCCCCTCACCCCTGAGGAGCTCCGCGCCTACGTAGCCCTCAACCGTGAGATCCTCATGGAGCTGTAAAACCGAATAGAGGACGACGAAAAAGAGGAACTTTTTGAAAAAAGTTCCTCTTTTAGCTCGCCTCGGCGAGGTATATCTCCTCAAAAACTTCTGATGCCGAAAACTGTCGTTTTCGGGTGTGAGAAATAAAACAACACACGTAAAAAGACCCGCGGTCGCCCACGGGTCTTTTTTGCTTGATCAGTCTAAGTTCTTGAAGATCTCAACGGTATCGTTCATAGCCTTCTCAACACCGTTTGCAATGGTCTCCCAGCTGGAGACGAAGGTGTTGGTGCCGGACCATGCGATATTGTTCATGAATCCGGTGATGGAATTGGAATCGGACTCGCCGGAGCCGCCCCAATTGAACACGGTGCCGAAGTCGTAGGTTCTGGAATCGAAGATCAGATCCATCATGGCTTCGCTCTCGTCATCCTGGATCTTACGCTCCTTCATGATGACCTCGATGTAAGCCTCGGTCACGGTATCGGTGGAAGCCTGCATCATCGCGTCTGCGATCACGGAGGACTTCTCCACGTCTTCCACGTTTACGGGAATGGCGATACAGGAAGCGTAAATAGTGGAAACACGGCAGTAGTAGTTCTCCTGTGCCTCCTCAAACTTGGGAGTGGGCAGAACGCCGAAGTTACAATCGTATTCACCCAGTGCCAGAATGGAGTTCAGAGAAACCGCGCGGAACAGGCAACGCTTGCTGGCGATGGCCTCGGTAGCTGCTACCCAAACGGTCTTGCCGTCTGCAACGGCGGTAGAACCAAAGCCTCTTGCGTTGTTGTCGATCTGACCGCAGGCGGTGGGATCGTTGACCAGATCAAAGATCTTGTTGAAGACCTTGGTGGCATTCTCGGAGTAAACGGTGATGATGGGCTCGTCGTTGTTATCCTTGTCGGTGAAACGCAAGCCGGAGCCGATGAACATACTGGAGATGAAGTTGTGGTTTACCAGGAATCCGTACTTATCCTCGTGCGTCCACTCGGATTTGCCGTCAATGTCTGCGGTGACCTTCTTGGCCATTTCTGCCAGCTTATCAATGGTCCATTTGCCGCTCTTTACAAGGTCGTAGGGGCTTTCCAGATTGTAGTCCACCACAACGTCTTTGTTAAACAGCAGAACGTGGGTCACGTCGGAAGCCAACAGAGTCATGTCACCGGTGAGGAAGTAGTTCTTTCCTCCGATGGAAAGACCCTGCACACAGCCCTGATCGTAATAGGGCATATCCCAATGAATATTCTCCAAAGATCTCAGGTCGTAGAAATACCCCTGCTGAGCGGCGGTGGCGGCTACGGGAACGTAGGGCATGACGATGTCGTATTCGCTGAGACCGGCGGTAGCGTTTTCCGTCAGAGTGTTGGCCATCTCGGTGCTGGAGGAAGTGCGGAACTCTTCGATCTTCACATCGAATCTTTCCTCCACAAGGTCGTTACGATCCTGAATAGCAGAATTCAGCGTTTCGTAAGAGTTGGGCTGGGGCATGACCTCCACGGATTTGTAGGTGTCCATGTAGTCGCCCTCTACCAAGAATTTCACCGTCTTGCCGTCGAAAGTGACCTCGGGCAGGTTGGAGAAGAGAACGAATTTTTCTTCTTCGGAAACCTCGGATTCCGCAGGAGCGGACTCTGCGGCGGAAGACGTGCCGGAAAGGGTTTCCTGCGTGTCGGAGCAGGCCGCAAGGCTTGCCAGCATCAGAAATACCAGAGAAAAAGCAAGAAGACGTTTCATCATTTAAAAAGTCTCTCCTTAATCGTTGTAGTAAGCGTCCAGAGTGTCCTCCATGTCGGCAAGAACGGCGGACTCAATGGTCTCCCACTGAGAAGTGAAGGTGTTTGCGCCGGAGATTGCAATAGCGTTCATGAAGCCGGAGATGGAGTTCAAGTCGCCCTCGCCGGTGCCGCCCCAGTGATAGATGGAAGCCAGGTCGTAAACGCGGCTGTCAAAGATCAGCTGCAGCATATCTTCGCTTTCGGTATCCTGAACCTTACGGTCCTGCATGATGGTCTGGAAGTAAGCGTACTTGGAGGTATTGGTGGAAGCCTGCATCAGAGCGTCGGTGATGATGGCAGACATCTCGGGATCTCTGACGTTCTTGGGGATGGCTACGCAGGTAGCGTAAACGGTGGAAACACGGTTGTAGTAGTTGTCCTGAGACTCGTCCAGCTTGGGAGCGGGGAGAACGCCGAAGTCACATTCGTAGTCGCCCTGATCGAAGATATCGATAATCGCCATTGCGCGGAACAGCGCGCGATTCTCCGCGATGGATTCCAGAGCGGCAACCCAGATGTTCTTGCCTGCTGCGGCGGAGGTGGTGTTGTAGCCGTTGTTGGCTGCGCTGAACTGGCAAACTGCGGTGGTGTCGGTTACGAAGGAGTAGATCTTGTCGTAAACCCGTGCAGAAGACTCACTGCCCACTGCGATGATAGGCTCGTCGTTGTTGTTCTTGGTGGTGAAGCGCTGGCCTGCGCCGATGTAAAGGCTGTTCACGAAGTTGTCGTTTACCAGGAAACCGTAGGTATCCTTGTAGCCCCAGCCGGACTCGCCGTCGTCGTCAGCGGTGATGCCGCGGCACATTTCCAGCATCTTATCCAGAGTCCACTTGCTGGAGGTGACCAGCTCGTAGGGATTCTCCAGACCGCGGTCGCCGATCACGTTCTTGTTGAAGATGATGGCGTGAGTGCAAGCCAAAGACAGCAGAGAAAGGTCGCCGGTAACGAAATAGTTCTTGTTTGCAACGGAAAGGTCGCGAACGGAGCCCTGGTCGTAGTAAGGCATATCCAGATGGATCAGACCGTCGAACATAGCGTCGTTCAGATCGTAGAAGTGACCCTCAAGCGCCAGAGTAGCGGCGTCGCTCATGTAAGGCATGACCATGTCGTATTCGCTGGTACCTGCCACGGCGTTGGTGGTAAGGGTAGAGACCATCTCGGTGCTGGAGGTGGTACGGTATTCCTCGAATTCCACGCCGAACCGCTCGGTGATCAGGTCGTTACGTTCAGCCACGGCCTTCTTCAGGGTGTCGTAAGAGGACTCCTGAGGCATAAACTCAACGGACATGTAAGTGGTGATGTGGTCACCCTCAACGATGACCTTGAAGGTCTCGCCGGAGTAATCTATTTCGGGAAGGTTGGAGAAGAGAACGAACTCTTCTTCTTTGGAAGTCTCCTGGGAAACGTCGTTTCCGGCAGAGGGGGTGGAAGTGGTTGTTGCGGGGTCCTTGCTGCAAGCGGTCAACAGCAGAGAAAGCATGAGGACCAAAAGCAAGAAAAGGGAAAGGGTACGCTTGGTTTTCTTCATAAAAAGAAGCCTCCGTTTGATGTTTTTTGCAGTAAAACTGCACTATCTGCTGATAGCATACCACAAATTTTTCATTTCGTCAAGAAAAATTCCTGTTTTCTTTGACAAATGCAAAAAAATATGATATACTCCATCTGTGAGAGTTTGATTATTTTCATTTAGAAGGATATTTATGTACGAAAAGATCATCGAAGAACTGTCCGTGGATTTTCTTTCGCGGCTTTACGGCACCCTGGATTCCAACCTGACCGTCATTGAGGACGCCTTTTCCGTCACCGTGCTTTGCAGAGACGGCGGCGTGAAGGTGCAGGGAACCTCCCGGGCGGAGGTGGAGCAGGCGGCGGCCTGTATCTCCCAGCTCTACCGTATGTTTTCCATCTCAGGCAATCTGGAGGAGAATTCCGTTCACTACGTGATCTCCATGATCCGGGAGAATCGTGCCGACGAGCTGCACGCCCTTTACAGCGATTGCATCTGCCTCACCAATAAAGGCAAGCCCGTCAAGGCCCGCACCGTGGGGCAGAGGAAATACGTGGACGCCATCCAAAAGAACACCTTGGTCTTCGGCATCGGACCTGCTGGCACCGGCAAGACCTTCCTGGCCGTGGCCATGGCAGTCACCGCCCTGAAGCAAAAGCAGGTCTCCCGCATCATCCTCACCCGTCCCGCCGTGGAGGCGGGGGAGAAGCTGGGCTTCCTGCCCGGTGATCTTCAGAGCAAGATCGATCCCTACCTCCGCCCCCTGTACGACGCCTTGGGCGAACTGCTGGGAGGAGAGGGTGCCGCCCGCAATGCGGAAAAAGGGATCATCGAGGTCTGCCCCCTGGCATATATGAGAGGCAGAACTTTGGACGACGCCTTCATCATCCTGGACGAAGCCCAGAACACCACTCCCGAGCAGATGAAGATGTTCTTGACCCGCCTCGGCAACAACAGCAAGGCCGTGGTCACAGGTGACGTCACCCAGATCGACCTTCCCCGCAATTGCAAGAGCGGCCTGGTAGAGGCTGTGCAGATCCTGCAGAACATCAAGGACATTGAGATCTTCCGCTTCTCCCGCAAGGACGTGGTGCGCCACCCCCTGGTACAGAAGATCATCGAGGCCTACGAGACCCGCACACGGGACGACAGAGAGTAAAGGAGCCCTTTCATGATCCGCTTTTACGTAGAACAAGATCCCGCATATCCCATTCCCGTCACCTACCTTCCCTTGATGAAGAAGGTGATCCGCACCTGCGTGGAGGAGCAGTACCCTCACCACCGCTTCGAGGTGGAGCTCACCCTCTGCGGAGATCAGGAGATCCACGGCATCAACAAGGAATTCCGGGGCATCGACCGTCCCACCGACGTGCTGTCCTTCCCCATGATGGAGTTTTCCATGCCCGAGGTGTACGTCTCCCTGGGGAACATCGTCCTTTCCGTGGAGACTGCCCGCCGCCAGGCAGAGGAATACGGCCACTCCTTGAAAAGAGAGCTTTGCTTCCTGTGCGCCCATTCCGCCTTGCACCTGCTGGGCTACGACCACGAGACGGAGGACGAGCGTGAGGAAATGGAAGCCAAGCAACGAGAGATCCTGGATGCCCTGGGCATCAAACGATAACAGATAAGGAATTTTGATATATGACAAGAACCGCATTCATCACCATCACTGGTAAGCCCAACGTGGGCAAGTCCACCCTGCTGAACGCCCTGCTGGGAGAGAAGGTCGCCATCGTCTCCCGCAAGCCTCAGACCACCCGCAACCGTATCACGGGCATCCTCACCAAGGGGGAGGATCAGTACGTGTTCATTGATACCCCCGGTCTCCATAAGCCCAAGACCCTTTTGGGTGAATATATGATGAAGCAGGCGGGCAACGCCGCCTCGGATTCCGACGTGATCCTGTTCATGGTGGAGGCCTGCACCCCCTTGAACGCCACCGAGGAGGCCACATTAGAGAAGTATTCCAACTCCCGCGCCCCCTTGCTTTTGGTGATCAATAAGGTGGACAAGGCCAACAAGGCCAAGCTTGCCGCTCAGATCATGGAGCTTTCCACCAAATATGAATTCGACGCCGTCATCCCCGTTTCCGCCGCCAACAAGGACGGACTGGAGGGCATCTTCAAGGAGCTGGAGCCCTTTATGACGGAAAGCGTCCATTTCTTCCCCGACGACGAGATCACCGACCAGCCGGAGCGCCAGATCTTTGCGGAGATTATCCGCGAAAAGGCACTTCGCCTCCTCAGCGAGGAGGTGCCCCACGGCATCGCCGTGGCCATCGAGGAGTTCACCGAAAAGAAGGACGTCCTGGTGGTTCGCGCGGAGATCTTCTGCGAGCGTGCCTCCCATAAGCGGATCATCATCGGCAAGGACGGGGAGATGCTGAAGAAGATCGGCACCTACGCCCGTGAGGAAGCCCAGGAGATCTTCGGTGCCAGAGTGTACCTGGATCTGTGGGTCAAGGTCAAGGAGAACTGGCGCGACAAGCCCGTTCTGCTGAACAACTTCGGCTACAACGGCGAGGATTACTGATGCAACACAAAGTGAAGGGCATCGTCGTCCGCGAGGCCGTCAAGGGGGAAAACGATAAGCTCCTCACCGTCCTCACGGGGGAAGAGGGCGTTCTCACCGTGAGAGCCCCCGGGGTGAGGAAGCTTTCCGCCTCCAACCTGCGCTCCGCCCAGCTGTTTGCCTATTCCGACCTGCTTTTATACGTGAAAAACGGCTTTTATACCCTGCAGGAATCCATCCTGCGGGAGGATTTCTACGCCCTGCGGGAGGACGTAACGGATTTCGCTCTGGGCTGTTACCTTTGCGAGCTTGCCTCCGCCGTCTCCGTGGGCGGGGAAGAGGGGAACGAGATCCTGCGGTTATTGCTCAACGCCTTGTACGCCGCGGAAAAGAAGATCGCTCCTCCCAAGCTCATCAAGACCGCCTTCGAGTTCCGCCTGGCCGCCCTCATCGGTTACGAGCCGGAGCTCTCCGAATGTCCCCTCTGCGGCAAGCCCGCGGAGCAGATCCAAAACCGTATGTTCGAGCTGACCGACGGCTACCTGTTCTGCGCCTCCTGCGATTCTCCCGAGGAGGGCTTCACCCGCCGTGCTCCCGTGTCTCCGGCCTGCTTTGCCGCCATGAAGCATCTGCTGGCCTCCCCGGTGAACAAGATCTTCCTGTTCCGCCTGGAGGAGTCCGCTCTGGCAGAGCTTTCCGCCCTCACCGAGGAATACCTCTTACTCCGCGTAGAGCGCAAAATGAAAACATTGGACTTTTTAAAGAAGAATCTGTAAGAGTACGCTTAAGAAACTTTCTTTCGAAAAAGAAAGTTTCTTAAGAATCTTCAAAGAAACTCATTGCCAAAAGCTGGCGCTTTTGGAAGAATGATAACAAATGCGGGTTTCCAAAGGGATTGCAATCCCTTTGGCGGGGATCATAAGGGGCGGAGCCCCTTGGCGTACTCCATACACCACCTATCATCGCAAAGGAACAACCCATGAAAGGTTTCGAAAAAGGAAAAATCGTATTAGAATTTGATAAGATCATGGCCATCGCCGCGGGGTTCGCCTATACCGACAGCGGCAAAAGCGCCATTCTTGACAGCTACCCCTCCTCCGATCCCGTGGTGGTGAACCGCCGCCTGGACGAAACGGAGGAAGCGTTAGAGCTGCTGACCTATAAGGGTGCGCCCCCCCTCTCCTGCGCAAACGGTATCATCAACGCCGTGGAGCGGAGCCATAAGGGCGCCGTCCTCACCCCCGGAGAGCTGCTTTCCATCGCCGCCTTGCTTCGTACCGCCATCGCCGTGAAGCAGTACGGCGCAGGGAAGGAGCACAAAGCCCTGGGCGTGTACTTCGGCGAGCTGGTGGAACAGCGTCCCCTTGCCGAAGAGATCGAACGGATCATCATCGCCGAGGATATGATCGCCGACGACGCCTCCGACGACCTGTACCGCATCCGCCGTGCCATCCGCCGTGCGGAAAACGAGGTCCGCGAGGTGCTGAACCGCATCATCACAGGCCCCGCCCAGAAGCATTTGCAGGAGGCCATCGTTACCCAGCGTTCGGGGAGATTCGTGGTTCCCGTCAAGGCCTCGGAAAAGAGTGCCGTCAAGGGCATCGTCCACGATTCCTCCGCCTCCGGTGCATCTCTGTTCATCGAGCCCGCAGGGGTGGTGGAGGCCAACAACAAGCTCCGTGACCTGATGGGTCAGGAAAAAGAAGAGATCGAAAAGATCATGCGGGAGCTTTCCGCCACCGTCTCCTCCTACGGCAACACCATCGTCACCAACTACCGCACCGTCACCGACCTGGACGTGATCTTTGCCAGAGCTTCTTACTCCTCCCACATGCGCTCCACCCGTCCCAGAATGGGGGGCAAGGAGATCTGCATCGTGCGGGGAAGACACCCTCTGCTGGATCCCGCAAAGGTGGTCCCCTCCTCCCTCTGCTTCGGCGACGGGGAAAAGACCCTCATCGTCACAGGCCCCAACACGGGCGGTAAGACCGTCACTTTGAAGACCGTGGGTCTGTTTGCCTACCTGGCACAGGCGGGCTTCCTGCTCCCCTGTGACGACGGCACCGCCCTTCCGGTCTTCACCGGCGTCCTTGCGGATATCGGCGACGAGCAAAGCATCGAGCAATCCCTCTCCACCTTCTCCTCCCATATGGTGAACATCGTCTCCATCTTAAAGGAGTGCGACAGCGGATGCCTGGTGCTGTTCGACGAGCTTGGAGCAGGTACCGACCCCACCGAGGGCGCCGCCCTGGCCATCTCCATCTTAGAGCGTGTCCGCTCCATGGGCGCCTTGACCGCCGCCACCACTCACTATTCCGAATTGAAGCTTTACGCTTTGGATACCCCCGGAGTGCTGAACGCCTCCTGCGAGTTTGACGTGGATACCCTGCGTCCCACCTACCGCCTCATCATCGGTCTGCCGGGCAGATCCAACGCCTTCGCCATCTCCTCCCGTCTGGGGCTGGAGGAAAGCATCATCGACTCCGCCCGTAACCTGCTGGCAGAGGATAACATCCGCTTCGAGGACGTGATCTCCCGCTTGGAGGAAAGCGAGCAGACCCTGGAAAAAGAAAAGACCGCCGCCGCAGAGGCCAAGCGGAAGGCCCAGACCACCGCCGAAGAGACCGAGCGGAAGAGCCGCGAGCTGCTGGACCGTGCCGACGCAGAGCTGGACCGTGCCCGTCAGCAGGCAAACCGCATCCTGGAGGCCGCCAAGGCTGCCAGCCGCCAGATCTTTACCGAGCTGGAGGCCATCAAAAAGCAGGAAGCCAAGAAGATGGACGCCGCCCGCATCGAGGAAGCCCGCCGTTCCATCCGCGGGATGATCAAGGATGCGGGTGACAAGGTAGGCGCCCTGGAAGAGCGCCGCGATATGGACGAGGATTACGTCCTGCCCCGCCCCCTGAAGCCGGGAGACGCCATCCTGTTGGCAGACATCGGCTGTAACGCCACCGTCAAGAGCGTTTCCGGGGAGACCGTGGTGTGCATCGTGGGCAGAACGGAGACCCGTACCGCCCTGTCCAACGTCCGCCTCACCAACCCGCCCAAAGCGACCGGCAAAAAGAAGACCGGCAACACCTCCTACACCCAGAACGCCGCGGCCACCAAAAACGAATGCGACGTGCGGGGACTTACCGGGGACGACGCCTGGTTCGTCATCGACCGTTGGCTGGAGGAGGTCCGCATGGCGGGCTTCACCACCGTCACCGTGATCCACGGCAAGGGCACGGGAGCCTTGCGCGCCGCCCTTTGGCAGTTCTTCCGCAAGGATAACCGCATCGCCTCCTTCCGTATGGGAAGATACGGAGAGGGCGAGACCGGCGTTACCGTATTGGAAATGAAAAAATAACACACATAAAGGAGAAAACACATGACCGACGTAAGAGCCGATATTCCGGCAAAGTACAAATGGGATCTCTCCGTGATCTACGCGGACATGGCGGCCTTCGATGCCGACTATGACCGCGCCAAGGAAATGATCGCCGCATTCCCCGCCCATAAGGACACCATGCTCACAAGTGCAGAGGCACTGTACAATATGTTCTGCGATATGACCGCCCTGGGCCGTATCCTCCAGAAGCTTTACAGCTACGCCTCTCTCAACTCCGACGTGGATACCTCCGATAACAGCTACGTCTCCCTGAAGGGCCGCGTGATGAACCTGGATAACGACCTGTCCGCCGCCGCCTTCTTCGTGGATCCCTACCTCCTCCGCCTGGACGACGAGACCTTGAACAAATGGTTCGCCGAGTTCCCCAAGCTGGAGGAATACCGCCGCTCCATCGAGGCCTCCCTCCGCTACCGTCCCCACACCCTGTCCGACGAGTGCGAAAAGCTGATGGCAGACCTGTCCGCAGGCTTCCACACCCACGGCAACATCCGCTCCACCTTCTCCAACGCCGACCTCACCTTCGGCAAGATCAAAGGGGAAGACGGCAAGCCCGTGACACTCACCGACAGCACCTACGGCATCTTCCTGCAGAGCACCAACCGCCGCGTCCGTAAGGCGGCCTTCGATAAGATCTACGCCACCTATTCCTCCTTCGGCAACACCTACGCCGCACTGATGAACTCCTTCGTCAAGGAGCGCACCACCTACGCCAAGGTGAGAAACTTCCCCGACAGCATCACCGCCTCCGTCTTCCGTGACGAGGTGACTCCCGCCATCTACAACAACCTGTGCGACACCGTTTCCAAGAACCTGAAGCCCCTCTACGACTACTACGCACTGAAGAAGAAGGCTCTGGGCGTTCCCAAGCTCCACCTCTACGATATCTACACCCCTCTGATCTCCTCCTGCGACCGTAAGTATACCTACGAGGAAGCGGTTGACATCGTCCTGGATGCCATCAAGCTCTTCGGCGAGGAATACCACTCCACCCTTACCGCAGGCCTCAAGGAAAAGGGCTGGGCAGACGTTTATCCCAATAAGGGCAAGCGTGGCGGTGCCTACAGCTCCGGCAGCTACGATACCGAGCCTTACATCCTTTTGAACTATACCGACACCCTGGACGACGTTTCCACCCTGGCACACGAAGCTGGCCACTCCATGCACAGCTACTTCTCCGCCAAGGCCAACACCCCCCAGGAATCCCACTACACCATCTTCGTGGCAGAGGTTGCCTCCACCGTCAACGAGCTGGTGCTGTTCCGCAAGCTCCTCCGCGAGTCCGACAACCGTGAAGAGAAGCTGTACATCCTCAACCAGCTGATGGAGACCTACAAGGGCACCCTCTACCGCCAGACCATGTTCGCAGAGTTCGAAAAGGAAATGCACGCCATGGTGGAAGCAGGGGAGACCCTCACCAAGGATCTGCTGTGCAAGCGCTACTACGAGCTGGTGCGCCGCTACTTCGGCAAGGACGTTGTCTGCGATAAGCAGATCGCCTGCGAGTGGATGCGTATTCCTCACTTCTACTACAACTTCTACGTTTATAAGTACGCCACCTGTATCTCCGCCGCTTCCGCCATCGTGAAGAAGATCGAGGAGCAGGGCGACGCATACGTGGAGAAGTACCTGAACTTCTTGAAGTGCGGCGGCTCCCGCAGTCCTCTGGACAGCCTGCTGGTTGCCGATATCGACCTCACCAAGCCCGAGGTCATCGAGGACGCCATCGCCGACTTCGCCGCAGCCGTGGAGCAGTTCCGCACTCTCTACGAAGCCGAATAAGAGTACGGATAAGAGTACGTTTAAGGGGAAACTTTCGAAAAAGTTTCCCCTTAAAAATCCCCTTCAAACCTCAATGCCCGATCCGTTTCACGAATCGGGTTTCTTTTTACCCCGCAGGGCGTACAAATGATTCCCGCACACCAAAGGTGTGCTAACCTTCCCCTTTGGGGAAGGGGGACCGTCCGCAAAGCGGATGGTGGATGAGGTTCCTATTTTCACAACCAAAAAACAGGCTCGGAAACACTCCAAGCCTGTTTTTTCTTTACAATGAGTTTCTTGAAAGGTGCGGAAAACTTCTTTTTCGAAAGAAGTTTTCTGCAAACCGTCTCCCCCTCATTCCAGATCCTTGTACCCGATGCCGTTATGAAGCACCAAAAGCCCGTCCTCGTCCTCCACGTAAGTATGCTCCAACGCACCGTGCCAGATCCCGGAAATATCGACAGGCTCGTACCGACGGAACATCCCGCCGACCATGGGGAAGTACCCCTCGCCTTGGCCGCAATACGTTACCAGCTCCCAAACGGAGGTCTTCGTGCCGCCCCAGAAATCCGTCTCGAACCTGACCACGCCCACACCGGGTGCGAACCAGTACTGCTTCTTCCCGTTGCCGTAGCCCATGCCGCCTCCAAAGCCCTCGGCGGTGTAGGTAACGTGCCTGCAGTTCTCAAACCGCCCTGCGGCCACCTCCACCGTCTCGTCCTCCAAAACGTCCATGACGATCTTCACCTCCGGGTTCCAGGCGTCGATCCCCTTCCGTTCCATGTGATATCCGGGGACCCACTCATCGGACCACAGCGTCCCCAGATCATCCTCCAGCCTGTCGAACATAAAGGAGTAAAGCAGCTTCCAGCCCTGCTCCCCGCAGTCTCCCAGGCACTTCCATTCAAAGGAGTAGGAGCGGTTGTCGTTAAACTTCCGCTTTTCCTTGTCCGCCTCCAGATAGCAGAAGAAGTTCCACACCCCCTGCACGGCAGTTTCGGGGTTGAAATCCGGGTTGGTGAGAAGAATCCTCTCCATGACCTCCTTTGCAACGGCGGCGTGAGCCTTTTCCCGCTCCGTCACCGCCAAAGACACAGCACGGTCGGTATACTTCCGCACGTCAATAGCCTTTTCGGTGTACCGCTCGAAATACCCGTGCCGCGCCGCAAGGCAGTTCCCGCGGAAGGTGTCGGAATATCCCACGTCCTCTGCCGCAAGGTACGCCGCTACGGTAGCGGAATCCTTGCCGGTGCCGGTGACCTCCAAAACACGCTCCACCTTCTGGATCACGTCGGGGTCGCCCACGCAACCGTATTCCCAGCGGTTGCCGGTTGCAAAGGGGAGATATCCTTCTCCGCCCTTGATCTCCGCCTTGGTCAAAAACCATTCGTAGCGCTCCTGCCGATTCACCTTCTGTTTGACGATGCCCACCCCGGGAGCAAAATAGGTCTCCGCATAGGTCAGCCCGTAGCGTTCTCCCTCCAGCACCGTGCAGATGCAGTTTTCAAACTTCCCGGCAGGGGTCTCCACCGTGAAGTTTCTCCCCTTGAAGGTCATTTTGATCTTCCCGTCGGAGGCCTCCAGAACCTGGCCGTCCTCCATCTCCGGGTCAAGGATCAAGCTGTCCACCTGACTGCAGTTCCAGAACTCCGCGCACTCCATATCGTCCCCGCGGGAGTAGCCGGGCTGGGACCAGAAATACCACTTCCCGCCGATGTTCTTGTAAAGCTCCCCGGTGGGAGTGCCGTGTACGTCGTGAGGGCTGTTCTTGGCAACCGTCTCAAAAGCAATGGCCGCCTTGGCGTTGGCGTAATACAAGTCGCCGGGCTTTAAGATCTCCATCACCTTGCGGTAGCATTCCAACGCCTTGTCCACTTCTTTTTGACCGTCTACGTAAGCATAGCCCAGCCAGAACCATTCGTAGGCCAGTGCCTCCACAAATCCGTTCTTCTCCAAAAAGGGGATCTGTTGCTCCCGCATCTGCTCCTTGCTCAGCTTATCGTTCTCATAAGCCATCACGGACTGCATCACGTCCTCGTTATGGCTGTCCAACGCCGCCTGCTTGATGCGGGCAAAGGTCTCGTCGTTCTTTTCTCCGGGAATCCACCAGTATCCTCGCAACAGCACGTCCGCCAAAGCGTATTGCTTCTCGGGGGAGTCCTCTAAGGATTCCACGTTCTTCAAAACCATGCGGTATTCCGCCTCCACCCCCGAGCGGTCGTTTTTGAGCCCCCAGAGCTTCAGCTGTTCCACCTGGTACATCACCTTTTCCACAAAGGTCATTTCGTCCATACGTTCGTTCATCACACCGTATTCCTTTCTCAAAAGCTTTCTTCCCTCGGAAAGCCGCCACTTCACCGTGCCGATGGGGAGCCCCAGCTCCTCTGCGATCTCCTTCACGGAAAGCCCTTCAAAATAATGTAGCTCCACCGTCTGTCGGATCTTATCGCTGAGCGTTTCCAGAGCCTCCTGCAGATCCATCTGCTGTTCCAGCTTTTCGTCACGGAGACCCAAAGCCTCCGTATTCTCCAAAAGATGCAAGCTGATCTCCCCGCAGGTGTTCCTGTAATGGGTCACCACCGCCTTGGCACAATTCTTGGCGATGGCGCAGACCCAAGGGCCGAACTTCTCCCGCTCCCGCAAGCCGTCCAGCTTCATCCAGGCGGAAACGAAAGCGTCCTGGGAGGCGTCCTCCGCAGAGAATTGGTTTCCCGTCACCTTGTACGCCGTGCCCTTCACGGCCTTTTCGTAACGGCGCACCAGCTCCTCGTAGGCGTACTGCTCCCCCAAAAGGGACAGTTCCACCAGGGTGCCGTCGGATTTGTCTGTGTACTTGTTCATGGCGTCCTCCGTCTTTTTTTGAGTACTCGACCATAAGAGGGGAAAAAGATGTCAAAAGGTTGGGTGTATAACAAAATTTTATCATATTTTTTTAAGAAGCGCAAGATTTAAGGGAGAACTTTCGAAAAAGTTCCCCCTTAAGATCCCCCTCAAACCTTAATGCCCGATCCGTTTCACGAATCGCCCGCAAAAAAAGGCTCGGAAACACTCCAAGCCTGTTTTTTCTTCACAATGAGTTTCTTGAGGGGTGTGGGGAACTTCTTTTTCGAAAGAAGTTCCCCGCATCGCTCCTCCCTCGTAATACCTTCACTTCTGCCTGGACTTAAAAACCAAGCTCCAAACCAGCGCAAACAGCAGGGAAGCGGTGATCCCCGCAGAGGCCGCCGCAAGGCCCCCCGTCAGAGCCCCCAAAAGCCCGTCCTTCTCCACGGCGGTGCGGACACCCTCCGCAAGCAAGTGCCCAAACCCCACCAAGGGCACGGAAGCCCCCGCACCCGCGTACTCCTTCAAGGGCGCAAACACACCCACGGCGCTCAACAGCACCCCCAGGCACACGTATCCCGTCAAGATCCGCGCAGGGGTCAGCTTGGTCTTGTCAATGAGGATCTGCGCCAAAAGGCAGAACGTACCGCCCACCCAGAAGGCGTTGAAATACGCCATCAAACCACCTCCAGACAAACCCCGTGAGCCACCCCGGGAATGGAAAGCTTTTGCAGCGGCGTGGAAGCGCTCAACAGCGCCCCCGTCCCTACCGCTAAGATCCGTTTCAGCTCCTTTGCCTGTAACCGCTTCATAAAATACCCTCCCAATACCGTGGAAAGACAGCCGCACCCGCTGCCTCCGCAATGCATATCCTGCCTTTCCGCATCAAAGATCAACACCCCGCCGTCCATATGGCGGGATGAGATGTCCAGCCCGCCGCTCCGCAACAGCTCCTGTGTCAGCTTCAAGCCCTCCATGCCAAGATCCCCCGTGACGATGGCGTCAAACTCCTCTTGTCTCCTGCCGCTGTGGTCAAAGTACCGCAGGATGGTGTCCGCCGCCGCAGGCGCCATGGCCGCTCCCATGTTGTTGGCGTCGGTGATCCCGCCGTCTACGATCCGCCCGATCACTCCGTCCGCCACCCGCAAGGAAGCCTTCTCCCTCGTCAGGTAAAACGCCCCCGCGCCCGTCACGGTGTATTGCGCCGTGGGCGGCCGCTGACTGCCGTACTCCGGGGGAAACCGATATTGCCGCTCCGCCGTGCAGAAATGGGAGGAAGCCATGGCCACCGCCGAGGGCACGAAGCCGCCGCTTACCAGGGCAGAGCCTACCAAAAGTCCCTCCGCAATGGTGGAGCAGGCTCCGTAAAGCCCCAAAAAGGGAATGCAGCGCTCCTTCACCCCAAAGCTGGTCCCCACGCATTGGTTCAGAAGATCTCCCCCCAAAAGCACCCCCACGTCTTCGTCTTTTAAGCCCGCCTTCTCAAACAAATGGGCGAGATTCCGCCGTACCATCTCGCTTTCTCCCTGCTCAAAGGTGGGCATCCCGAAGTATTCGTCCGTATCCACCAGATCAAACCAATCCCCAAGAGGGCCTTCCGCCTCCTTCCTTCCCACCGTGGCGGAGCTTCCCCCAAGGTAAACGTCCTTAAATCGTATATATCCAAAGTTTTCCAAACAAACAACACCCTTCCCGCTTTGATACCCTTAGTTTTCCATCCTGCTCCGTTTCTTATGCGCCAAACAGAACTGCCGAAATGCTTATTTTTTCGCCCGGCCTATTGACAAACGAATCACATTATGATACAATAAACGCAAGAGACGGTCAAAAGACCGCCATTCAAAAAGGAGGTCGCCGAAATGAAAAAGCTGTTCCGCCACCCGGTGGCAAAGTATCTCGTCATCGCCCTTTGCGCCGTCATCTTACCCTTGGCCTACGGCTTCACCGTTGGCGGTATGCCCACGATATGGCACCGCATCGCTCAAACCCTTTTCCTTGGGGGTCTGTTTGCCTTTATGATACGGCGGAACTTCTTTGAAAGCGTTTGGAAACGTCTTTTCCTCATCCTTGTAGTCACGGTGCTTTCCACGACGGGGAGTTGGGCAGTCTACTTTTACGTGAACAGCCTCCAAGGCACCTTCGTATCGGAATACGACGCCGTGGTCACCGACGCATACTACCGCGGAGGCGGCACGGCGAGCTTTCAAAATCCAAAAGGAGAAGAACGGGCCGTGGACTTACACGACCACCGCTTGATCGTGTTGGACGACAGCTACGTCAAAGTAGGCGATACCATCCGCGTCCGTGAATACGTAGGCTTGTTCGACGTGCCCTTTTGCACCCTTGCAGAACAGGAGGATGAACAATCATGAAAAAACTACGTTCTGTCATGAAAAAACTACGTTCTGTTCTATACGTTGTCTTTCTATGCGTCTTTCTGGGCGGGATTCTTCTGACCGTGATCGGAACGAGTCTTTGCGCATTCGTGGATAACGGGGAATACCATCGTCTGCAAGAGGAACTGACCCTTCCCGATTATATCGTCTGCGGCTTTTACGCAGAAGAATGGGATCAGATCTACGTATGCTACTACGATACGCAGCACGTGGACGTGTATAACACGGCCGGAGAGTTTCTTTGGGCTGTGGAAGCACCGTATCTTCGAAGACCTTGGTACGCCATACAAGAGGATAAGCTGATCATCTACTACGATACGGCGTATCTGTACAGTGCCGTGGACGGCACGTTTTTAGGAACGGCTGAGGAAGAAGAGATGGATCTGCCTTCCATTTCCGAATCCGTTCAGGAGGCTCCCGAGATCTACGAGCCGGGAAAATACTACTTCGAGCCTTATGCCGTTCTCCGCGCAGACGAAAACGGCGATCTGCAAACGGTGATCTCCCGTCCTTGGTGGCATCGGGCCTTTTATCACGGACGCAACATACCCATCGCTCTTTTGGCAGGCTTTGGTATCGGTATCCTCTCTCTGCTTGACAAAACGAAAGAGTATCGGCAGATCAGAAAAACCGTTAAGTTCAAAGATCCCAAGGCAAGAAAGGTTCAAAAGTATCACAAATTCATCGTCCTGCTCCAGTTCGTATACGCCGCTTGCAATCTTCTTTTGTCACTTTGGGGCGGTTGGCTGGTGGTGGGAATCATCCCCATTACTTTGCACTTCATGGTCTCTTACGCAGTCACGGCGAATATGGACGATCGTTTGCAGTGTAGCCATGAGGAATGGACGGCCATCGAGTTCTGGCGTGCTATGGGCGTCGTCTCTTACATCGCCGCTTTCTTCTCTATGCTCATCGTCTCCGCCGTGGTTTCGTAAAAGGACTTTTTCTCTATACACAAAAAGGAGCTTCACCAACCGAAGCTCCTTATCTTTATTCTCTTTGATACGTTTTACCGTCTATCACGGGAACGTCACCGCACACCGTAAGGGCTTCCGTGACGTCAAAAAACACCGTTATCCCGATGTCTTCCGGTGCAAACTCCTGCCGATAGAACCCGCAGTACCGGCCGCCGTCCTCCGGGAAAAAGCTGTTCCCTTCCACAGTACCCACCAGCAGCACGTCCTCGTCAAGATACCACGCTTTTTTCATGCTTCGTTCCCTTCGTCCGATTTCACCGAAAACGACAGTTTTCGGAAACAGATTTTCTTTTTGAATTCTTAAAACTTTTTCTTCTAAAAAGAAAAAGTTTTAAGCGTACTTTTATCATACCAAGAAAACCGTCCCCTGTCAACACCTTTTTCGTCACAAAACCGTCCAAAGCCAGTAGATCACCCCGTACACCACCGAGCTTGCCGTGCCGAACACGATCACAGGCCCCGCAATGGTGAACATCTTCGCCGCAACCCCCAAAACGTACCCCTCGGATCTTGCGTCAATGGCAGGGGAGGCCACGGCGTTGGCGAACCCGGTAATGGGCACCAGAGTACCGGCACCTGCAAACTTGGCGATGCGGTCAAAGATCCCGATCCCCGTGAGCAGTCCCGCTAAGAAGATCAGCGTCACGGAAGCACAGGTGGCCGCCACCTTTTCCGAAAGCCCTGCCCATTTGTAAAGATCTCCCAAGCCCTGTCCCAAACAGCAGATCAAGCCGCCCACCAGAAACGCCCGCACCCCGTTTTTCACCCAGGGCGACCGCTTTGCCCGTGTCTCCGTATACTTTTTATAAGCCTGTTTTTCCACCAAAAATCCTTCTTTCCCATTTTTTTCTGCCTCTATTTTCCGCCCCTCGTCAAGAAAATATGCACCCCGTTCCATATTTCTATTGACATTTTCCCAAAAATGAATATAATATGATAAGTAAAGTGCGTCAGTATGGACTTTTTTGCCCTGCTGTCATTTTCACAGCAAATCCCTTTATTCTAACAGAAGGTGGTCATGAATTTGAAACGAATTTACCCCAAACAGAAATTTGATAAATTTGCAAGCATTCGTGATATGCTGGACTTTGCCGCCGAGCAGTACGGCGACAAGGTGCAGTACCGTTATTTTACAAAAGGCACCGAGATCGGTGAGATGACCTACCGCCAGTTCCGTGAGGACGTGGACCGTGTAGGCACCGCGTTGGCGGCAAGAGGCCTGCGGGGCGCTACCGTTGCCATTCTTGCAGAAAGCCGTCCCCAGTGGATGGTGGCCTTCTGCGCCGTGGTCTGCGGCGGCGGTATGGTGGTCCCCATGGACAAAGAGCTTCAGGAGGATCAGATCGTTGAGTTCCTGAACCGCTCCGAGTCTGAGCTGATCTTCTGCTCCGACCGTTACGCACAGCGGCTGAAGGAGCGTTTCGGTGAGCTTGCCACCGCCCGCTTCATCATCAACTTCGATAACGTCACCACCGAGGATCACGTGGTAGAGGCTTACGACGAGCTTCTGGAAAAGGGCAAGCTGCTCCTTTCCGACGGCTATATGGAATATACCACCGCACGGTTTGATACCTCCAAGGCCTGCACCCTGCTGTTCACCTCCGGCACCACCGGCACCAGTAAGGGCGTCCTCCTGTCTCAGGATAATGTGACCGCCTGCGTATTCCATTCCGCCAACATGGTCAACATCACCAAGGACGACGTCCTGTTCAGCGTCCTGCCCATGCACCATACTTACGAGCTGGTCTGCGCCGAGCTGGGCGCCATCTGCGTGGGTGCCACCACCTGCTTCAACAACAGCCTGAAGTATTTCCTGCGGAACGTGAAGATCTTCCGCCCCACCGCCATGGTTGTGGTGCCGCTCTTCCTGTCTACCATTTACAAGAAGATCTGCGAGGAGATCAAAAAGAAGAACAAAGAGAAGCTGGTCAAGGGCGCCATCGCCGTGACCAAGACGCTCCGCAAGGTGGGTATCGACCTGCGTGAGACCGCCTTCAAGGAGATCACTGCGGCCTTGGGCGGCAGACTGAAGAACGTGATCTGCGGCGGCGCCGCCATGGATCCCGAGTTGGTTGACCGCTTTGCCGAGTTCGGCATCACCGTGGTCCAGGGCTACGGCATCTCCGAGTGCTCTCCCTTGGTCTGCGTGGTTCCCTATACCGCCATCCGCAACAATTCCGTGGGTCTTCCCGCCTACGGCACCCAGGTGAAGATCGTGGGTACCGACGACGGCGGCAGAGAGTTCGACGCTCCCGCAGGGGAGATCGGCGAGATCTGCGTCAAGAGCCCCCAGGTGATGATCGGCTACCACAACAATCCCGAAGCCACCGCAGAGGCCTTCAACAACGAGGGCTACTTCCGTACCGGAGACTACGGCTACATGGATAAGGACGGTTACCTGTATATCACCGGCAGAAAGAAGAATATCATCATCCTCTCCAACGGTAAGAACGTCTACCCCGAGGAGATCGAGGAATTCCTGTATAAGCTGGAGATCATCAAGGAGTGCGTGGTCGTCGCCCGCTCCAAAGGGGAAGAGGACGACGTGATCACCGCCGTGATCTATCCCGATTACGAGAAGTTTGAGGGCAAGACCGACGAGGAGATCATCGCCGCCGTGAAGGCAGAGGTAGCCTCCGTGAACAAAAAGCTCCCCACCTTCAAGCAGGTGCGGAACATCGAGCTCCGCAAGACCGAGTTCGAGAAGACCACTACCAGAAAAATTATGCGGTATAAAGTATAAAGCAAGGAAAGGTATCTACTTATGTTCGAGAAAATCAAAAGCATCCTGGTCAGCGAGCTGAATATCGATCCCTCTCTCATCACTCCCGAGGCAGAGATGATCTCCTCCCTGGGGCTCAACTCCCTGGAGCTGGCAGACCTGATCGTTATGTGTGAGGATCGCTTCGGCATCGTGTTCGAGGATGAGGACCTGGCTTCTCTCATCACCATCGGCGACGTAGCCGCTTACATCGAAGCCCGTGTATAAAAACTGCCCAAAAGGGTCTTGACAAAGCCTTCCCTTTGTGGTAAACTATCCCTACTTCATTCGTGAGGGAGTAGCAAGCGCAGATCCTTCTGCGTAGCAAGTCAACATCCTGGCTCTTTGCCTGGCTTGCTTTCATTTGCGAGACTCATGTATAACCGAGGTTATACTTGGGTTATCCATTTGTCGGAATTTCCCGGTATGGCATTCGGTCATACCGGGTTTCTTCTTTTCGGATGCAAACTATGGAAAAGAGAGCATACTTATGTTGGATCTCGCCTTTTTTGTCAATTCCATCTCCCTGGGGGTGGCCCTGGCAATGGACGCCTTCTCCGTGTCCCTGGCCAACGGCTTGAGCTGTCCCTGTATGCCGAGGAAAAAGATGACCCTCATCGCGGGAGTCTTCGCCTTCTTCCAGGCGGCCATGCCCTTGCTGGGCTGGTTCGTGGTACATACCGCCGCCACTTATTTCCAGGCCTTCCGTCCCTGCATCCCCTGGATCGCCCTTGGCCTTTTGAGCTTCTTAGGCGGTAAGATGCTGGTGGAAGGGCTGAAGAACCAAGAGGAAGCCTGCAACCTGGAGGCCATCACCCTGCCTCTCTTGCTGGGACAAGGAGTGGCAACCTCCATCGACGCCATGGCCGCAGGCCTCACCATCTCCGAATATAACGCACCCATGGCCCTGCTTTGCGCCCTGCTCATCGCCGCCGTCACCTTTTTCATCTGCCTGGCAGGCGTTCTCATCGGCAGAAAATTCGGCACCAAGCTGGCAGGGAAGGCATCCATCCTGGGAGGCGCGATCCTCATCGCCATCGGGCTGGAGATCTTTATTTCCGGAATCATTTAATCACATAGAAAGGGAAATGAACAATGGAACCAAAAGCATTTGAAACGCTATCCGTCAAACAGACCTGCGAAGCGTTGCAAACGGACCCCGTCAAAGGCTTATCCCAAGAGGAAGCCGCCGCAAGACTCCAAAAGTACGGCAAAAACAAGCTGGAAGAGAAGAAAAAGCTTACCCCTCTTGCCATCTTCTTCGCCCAGCTGAAGGACCCCATGATCTACGTGCTCTTCGCCGCCATCGCAGTGACCGCAGGGATCTCCGTCTACGAGACCGTCCATTGGATCAAGGCGGGCAACGCCTTCGATTTCCTGGCGGTAGGGGATTGGCCCGACGTGATCATCATCTTAGCCGTGATCCTGCTGAACGCCCTCATCGGCACCGTGCAGGAGATCAAAGCCCAATCCTCCCTGGACGCCCTCAAGCAGCTTTCCAGCCCGGAATCCAACGTGATCCGCGGCGGTGTGCGTATGCGGGTCAAATCCGAGGATCTGGTCCCCGGCGACCTGGTGGTTCTTGAGGAAGGCGACACCATCGGTGCCGACCTGAGGCTGACGGAATCCTACAACATGAAGGTGAACGAATCCAGCCTCACCGGTGAATCCACCCAGGTGGAAAAGGACGCTTCCCTGACCTTCTCCGAGCCCGTGGGCATCGGCGACCGCAAAAACTTGGTGTATATGTCCACCCCCGTTACCTACGGCAGAGGCACGGGTATCGTCTGCCGTCACGGTATGAACACCGAGATCGGCCGTATCGCCACCGCTCTGGATAACGAAGAGGAAGAGCAAACGCCTCTCCAGAAGGTGCTGGCAGGGCTCTCCAAGACCCTGGGTCTTCTCGCCTTGGGCGTGGTGATCTTCGTCCTGGCCGCCGATATCATCTGGCTGTTCGCAGACGGCAAGGGCGGCGTGATGGAAGCCTACGTGGAAGCCGTCCTCTCCGCCATCGCACTGGCCGTGGCCGCCATCCCCGAGGGACTTCCCGCCGTGGTCACCATCGTCCTGGCTCTGGGCGTCCGCAAAATGGTAAACGCCAACACCATCGTCCGCAAGCTCCCCTCCGTGGAGACCCTGGGCGCCGTGTCCGTGGTGTGCTCCGATAAAACCGGCACCCTCACCCAAAACCGTATGACCGTGGTGGAAGCCTACGTAAACGGCACCGTCACTCTGCAGAAAGAATTCCCCACCCATTCCGACGAGGATCTCCGCCTCCTGGCAAAGGGGATGTCCCTTTGCTCCAACGCCGTGGTGGACGAGGGCGTCAGCGGCGACCCCACGGAGATCGCCCTGGTGCGCTTTGCCAACGAAATGGGAATGCACAAGGCCGACCTGGAAGGGGAGTCCCCCCGTATCGACGAATTGCCCTTCGACAGCGACCGTAAGATGATGTCCACCCTCCACAAGACCGCCGCAGGCACGAGAAGCTTCACAAAGGGTGCCTTCGACTCCATTATGAGCCGCGCCACCCGCATCCTGGATCACGGCACCATCCGCCCCATGACGGAGGCTGACCGCAACGCCATCTCCGCCGCCAACAGCGCCTTCAGTGAGCGCGCCCTGCGCGTTCTCACCCTGGCTTGCCGTGACGGGGATTCCATCCTGGAAGAAGACCTGATCTTCGTCGGCATGGTGGCCATGGTGGACCCGGAGCGTCCCGAGGCTAAGGGCGCCGTGGAAAAATTCGTCCGTGCAGGCATCGAGACCGTCATGATCACGGGCGACCATAAGGACACCGCCTTCGCCATCGCCAAGAACCTGGGCATCTGCAAGTCCAAAGACCAGTGCCGCACCGGCGCCGAGGTGGACGCCATGACCGAGGAGGAGCTCCGCGAGGCCTGCAAGACCGTCCGTGTCTTCGCCCGCGTTTCTCCCGAGAATAAAGTACAGATCGTCAAGGCCTTCAAGGCCAACGGCAATATCTGCGCCATGACCGGCGACGGCGTCAACGACGCACCCAGCCTGAAGGCCGCCGACATCGGCATCGCCATGGGCATCACCGGCACCGACGTTGCCAAGAGCGCCGCCGATATGGTGCTCACCGACGATAACTTCGCCTCCATCGAAAAAGCGGTGGAAGAGGGCAGAAGCATCTACGCCAACATCAAAAAGACGGTGTGCTTCCTGCTGTCCTCCAACATCGCCGAGGTCTTCGCCATGTTCGTTCTGATCTGCGTAGGCCTTCCCGCACCCCTCATCGCCATCCACCTTTTGTGGGTGAACCTGATCACCGACAGCCTGCCCGCCATCGCTCTGGGCATGGATCCCAAATCCCCCGACATCCTGGACGAAAAGCCCCGTGATCCTAATGAAAGCATTTTCCACGGCGGCGGCCTGCGCAACGTGATCCTTTACGGCACCATCCTCACCGTTTCCGTGCTGTGCGCGTACCTTTCCGCAGCTGTCATGGGTGGCGCTTCCACCTTCGGAGAGATCAAGAGCCTGCTGGAATCCGATCCCGCCATCCTTGCGCAGGCACGTACCATGGCCTTCACCGCATTGGCCTTCGGCGAGCTGTTCCATATGCTGGGCGTCAGCACGGGCAAGCACTCCGCCGTGCAGGTGTTCCGCAATAAAAACGGCATGATGGCTCTCGCCTTCGCCGCAGGCCTGGTTCTCCAGCTCATCGTGGTGCAGGTCCCCGTGGTCGGCGCCATCTTCTCCACCTCCGCACTGAACGGTACCCAGTGGCTGGTCACCGCCATCCTGGCCCTCCTGCCCCTGGCCGTTCACGAGCTGGAAGTGCTCATCCACCGCATCTTCAAGAAATAAACGCAAAAAACAGAGCCGTTGTCCCCGGCTCTGTTTCGTTTTACCTTAAGAAACTTTTTTGAGGAAAAAGTTTCTTAAGAATCTTCAAAAGCCTTTCCTGCCAAGCCGATTTACATCGGCTTGGGAAAAACTCATATTATTTGTGTATACGCTTAGAGAAATCGTACAGATCTATTTTTCCGCTCGCCGCAGGCGAGCCTTACCTTCCCCCTTTGGGGAAGGGGGACCATCCGCTTGCGAATGGTGGATGAGGTTACTCTCATTCCGCAATATACTTCACGGTGTATACCGTCTCCCCGTCCTTGTTCATCAGCTTGATCAGCGCAAACCGTTCTCCCTTGTCCGTAAAGGATTCCAAACGGCACCCCGCCAAAAAGCTTTCCCAATCCTTCTTCTCCACGGTGGTGGAGGGCACACCGAAGATCGTATGATCCCCCGTCTGATAGGGAGCGGCGAAATACCGATCCAACGGCATGATCTTCATATAGTCTCTGCTGATCAAAGAGGAACGGCTGAACCACTCCACCGATTGGATCCGGTAGCTCTTTTCGAAGAAAGCCGTCAGCCCTTTCTCCTCCAGCCACGCCAATGTGGCCAGATCCTCTTGGTAAACGAATACGGGATCCTTCACGTAAGCGTCATCGTATTCACTGCCGTAGTAATTCAGCCAGATCACTCCCAGGCATTCTTGGGCAGGATGATACCGCTGCAGGTAAGTCTTCTTGCCTCTGTCCTCCAGAATACGCTCCACAAGCTCTTTCTTTTCCTCTACGGTCAGCGTCAGCACCTCCGCAAAGGAAAGCATATTGTCGGAGATGGCAAACTCCGTCCCCTCTGTGGCGTTGTGCATCAGGAACTCTCTCTCAAGCTCCCGTAATGCCTCCGTATCTCCCAACCGCAGGGTCTCAAACAGGGTGGAAAGCTTTACCGCGGTATAACAGCGCTTGATCTCTCTGCCGTCCTTCATTTGGTAGATCACGTTGAAGTCCGCATACACGGCGCTGTCCTCGTAGACTTCTCCTTCCTTGACCCAATGGGAGCCGTCCTCCGCCAAGAGCTTGTGGACCTCCAACGCCTTGCGGATGTCCGTCTCGCTTTCCAGCAAAGGAAGATACTGATCGTCCACCATGGTGGAGTGAAGCAGATCCCCGTACCATTGCTCACTGTGATCTCCGTTGACGGTGAAATCCCCCTTGAAGGTCATTCTCACCCATTGGATCTCCTCCGGGGCGGGAACGGCGGTACCGTACCCCAAGGGATCGGCATACAGCACCAAGGCCGTAAGCCCCATGCCCGCCAGGGTACAGCCCGTCACGGCAAGACCCTTCCAAAGCTTGCGAAGGCTTCCCGCAAACAACGCCCAAAGGGTCACGCAGGCGATCAGCGCCACGCCCAACGCCCAGAAGAAGCCCTCAAGGGTGCCGAAGAAGGGGAGCGCCAAACCCGCGGCGGAAAGGGTGAGGATCACCGTGCAAACTAAGGTAAGGACGGGATTGCCTCCCGGCTTGCCGTCGTATTCCGACCTCCGTACGCGGAGCAGAACGCATCCCAGGGCCGCAAGGAACAGCGATACCACCCCCATCAGGATCACGGGGAGCAGGCAAGGCTCCAGATATCCTTCCGGCGCATTGGGACTGTTTGTTACCAGGTAGTCGCCCAGCACTTTCCCGAAGATCCCGTCCGCAGACAGGGTATAATGCTCGTCGAACAGATTGAAAAAAGAATTGCCCGCGTTGTAGACCTCCCGCATAGGGTAGGGGAACCCCCGCAGGAAGGTGGCGCACATCCCGCCGAAGAACAAAAGCAATCCCTTTGCCCCAAACAAAAACGTAGCGCACACCCCGAAGAAATCGCTTTTCCTCCCGCAAACCACCGCCGCCAGAACCGCTACGGTGTAAGCAAAGAGGATCGTCATCCCCAGGGTCAACAGCAGGATCGCTGTATCCGTACCCATAGGGAACCCATGGTCGGTATTGCTGCCGCCCAAAACCAGCAAAAGAGAAAAGCTGATCAGCGCAGGCACCAGAACGGAAACCAACCCGAACACGTACCGTACCACGAACAACTGTAAGCGGGAGACCCCGGTCAACAGCATCACCGCCGCGCTTTTCTTTTGGAACAAAAAGCCGAACATCACCAAGGCGGAGATCACGGCCACCAGAAAGGCGCCGTAGGGGAACAGCTCCCACACCTCCGAGGCGGCAAACCGAAAGGTAAGCTGTGCCGTGATACTGTTCAAACGGGAAAGATCCTGTATCTCTAAGATCTCAAACCCCAAAAATCCCACGCCGGTGAGCAACAGCATCACCAAAGGAAGCCAGAAATACCGCTTCACGGTGGAAAGGATCAAATGCCGCAAGGGGTTATTTTGCGAAAATGCCTTCAATTTCATTGTCTTCCTCCTTCGTCTCGTAAATAAAGATCTCGTTGAGCGTCATGCCGTAAGCCTCGAACAAAAACAGCTCTCCCGCCTTCCCAAAGGCGTCTCTCAATTTCTCCTCCGGCTCCTCGCTCTGGAAGGTGTAGATATTCCCTTCCTTCCGTAAGAACTTGAACGAAAGCCCCGCCAAGGGATCCTTCTCGGTATTCACCGCCGCGCGGTACTTCTTCACCCGTCCCTTGATCTCTTCAATGGGCTTGGAATACAAAAGCTGCTTCCCGTTGAGCATCCCCACGGTGTCACAGATGTTTTCCAGCTCGTAAAGGTTGTGGGAAGCCGCCACCACGGTGGATTCCGTCTCTGCGATGTATTCCGCCAGAAGATTGCTCACCACCGTTCTCACGTTGGGGTCCAGCCCGTCAAAGCTTTCGTCCAAAAGAAGATACCGCGGGCGGGAGGCCAGCCCCATGATCATGGCGGCCTGCCGCTTCATGCCCTTGGAAAAATCTCCGATCCTCTTCTCGGGATCCAGCCCGAACAGCTTCACCAGCTCCGAAAAGCTGTTGTCGCTCCAATTGGGGTAGAACCCCTTGTAGAAATCCCGCATGGTCACCAGATCGGCCCCGGGAAAGTAATAAGGGTTATCCGTTACGTAGAACAGAGACCGCTTCACTAAGGGATCGTCAAAGGGATCCCGCAGATCCTCCCCGACGTCCAGAAGCACCTCTCCTCCCGTGGGACGGTAAAGCCCCGAGACGATATTCAGCAGGGTGGTCTTCCCCGCACCGTTATACCCGATCAGCCCGTAAATGGAGCAATCCTCCATCTCCAGGGTGATATCCTTCAAAATTTCCGTCTTGCCGTAGGATTTGCAAACACGGTTCAGCCGGATCATTTCATTTCCTCCTCGTAAAGATTTTGTACCATCTTCATAGCCTCTTCTTTTGTGATCCCTGCGGATCTTGCCTGCCGCAGCGCTTCGGTCAGACCTGCTTCCGCCTTTTTCAGGACCATGGGGTTACGGATGGCGGAATCGGCAATATAACTGCCGCTCCCCACCACGGTGGTGATGACACCGTCCCGCTCCAGCTCCCCAAACACCTTTTTCACGGTGTTGATGTTCAAATGCACCTCCGCGGAGATGACGCGGAGAGAGGGAAGCTTATCTCCCGGGCGCAAAGCACCGCTTGAGATCAGCGCAAGGATCTGCGTTTTGATCTGCTCGTAAATGGGCACTCTGCTCCGGTTGTCGATTACAAACATTTCCGTACCTCGAAAAAACAAAAGTGTGCTACTTCGAATAGCACACTTAGCATAACACCCTTTTTCCAGTTTGTCAAGAGGAAAACAAAAAATATTTTTTCTCACGCAAACGGCAGTTTGCGGTATTAGGTTTCTTTGGAGATTCTTAAGAACCTTTCTTTTCTTAAAGAAAGGTTCTTAAGCCGTTCTCCCTCCGCATACAATGTCCCGAGAGGAGTGAGCCTTATGATGCGCCACCGTATCCGTAAGCTGAAACGAAACCTGTGTATCCTGCTGTTGTTGCTCCTGGCATTGTGCCTTTGGATCCGCCACCTGCGTTCCGAGGAGGATCTGCCTCCCGCCGCAAGCCCCGTGCTGTCCGTGGAAGACGCCTCCGCCTGTACCGTCTCCCTGTCGCTGACGGGGAGGGAAGGGGAGACTGCCCTGCGCCTGTTCACCTCCGTCTGCGAGGGCACGGGGATCACCCCCTGCGTCTTCGTCACTACGGAGTGGCTGGAGGAAAACGGCGACCTTCTTCCCCTTCTGTCGGGCACCACCCTGGGCTTGCTCTACGAGGATTCCCCCAAGCGCTTCACTCAAAAGCGCACCATGGCCTATATGGCGGAGGAGAACCAACGCTTTATGTCCTATACGGGCTTTTTCCCACGTTACGTCCGCTTGGCGGAAGGACAGAACAGCAAGACCGTCTCCGCCGCCCTCCAAGCCTACGGACAGCTCTCCCTGGGGAGCAGTCAGACCCTTTCCGACCCTCCTGCGGGAGGCGCCATCGTGGAATGCGGCTTCCTGGACGGCACCACGGGCTACCTCCTTGCCAAATTCTACGGCGAAGCCTTAGCGGCAGAATGCCCCATCGTCCCCCTGGAGACTCTGTTAAACGGGGAAGAAGCCTGACCTGCCATTGACAATCCCTTCTTTCGGTGGTATACTGTTCCCATCAACGAAAAGAAGGATACCTCCATGGACTTGAAAAGCCAAACGATCTCCATCCTGGGAGACAGCATCTCCACCTATACCGACGTGTCAAACGGCGCCGCCGCAGATCATACCAATTCCACCATCCGCAACAACGTTCTGTATTATACCCCCGGCACCTGGGGCGTTTATCTGGAGGACACCTGGTGGCACAAAGCCTTTTCCCGATTGGGACTGACGCTGTTGGTGAACAATTCCTGGAGCGGCTCCTGCCTGCTGAATCCCCGCTTCGGTACCGTGGGCGCCTACGCAGACCGTTGCGTTCAGCTCCATAACGATTATACCGGGGAAGAGCCGGACAATATCGCCATCTTTATGGGTACCAACGATTACAGCCATTTCGGAGCCACCCTGGGCACGGCGGAAGAGATCGACTACTCCGCCCTTATCACCGAGACCCCGGAAGGGACCGCCTACAAGGAGCCTATTACCTCTTGCGAGGCCTACGCCATTATCCTGGATAAGATCCGCAAGCGCTATCCCCATGCCAAGGTGTATTGCCTTTCCCTCCTGCCCCGCAAGGAAGGGAACCCGGAGGGCCTGCCCCAGCCCGTTTCTTTCAACCAAAGCCTTGCTTCCATCAACGCCCGTTTCGGGTGCACCACGGTGGATCTGTATTCCCACGGCATTTCCCCCGCAGAGGAGGAATTCAACACCTATTTTGCGGATTCCCGCGTCCATCCCGGGGTCAAGGGCATGGCCTTTATTGCTGGGCGCTTCGAGCAAGCCTTCGTGCAGGAAAAATAACCGTTTTTTCACCGCCGAAAATTGACAAACCGAAAACGCCGTGCTATAATACGAAGAACGGATCACGTTTTTCAAAAGAAAGGTGTTACCATGGCAGATAAAGAATTGCGCAAGCTCAGCAGAAGTGAGCTGGTGGACATCATTTACCAATTGAAAAAGAACGAGCAGAAACTGCTGGAAGAAAACGCCGAGCTGAAGCGCCGCTTAGAGGACCGCGAGATCAAGGTGGCGAAGGTAGGCTCCCTGGCGGAAGCCGCCCTGGCCCTTTCCGATATCTTCCAAGCGGCGGAGGAATCCGTTGCCCTCTACGTGGAGGAGATCAACCGCCGCCACGCCGCTTTGACCGAGGAAAAAGACGACTCTGCGGAGCCGCAAGCGGATTAAACTCTCCCTTTCCGCAAAAACAATGGGAAATCAAGCTAAGAAGGTGTAAGAAATGACTTACGAAACTCCTTCCCGGGCCGCCAAGCGACTTGGGGTAACCACCCGCGCCATTCAGAAATGGGCGGTGGAGGGAAGGATCCCCGGTGCAACCAAAATGGCAGGGAACTGGATGATCCCCGCCGATTTCACGGAGCCCGCCCCCAAGGGCGGAACGGCCCCTGCTGTCAATATTCCCATGCGGCAGAACAACTCCCTTTTGAACGTGGAGTTCAAGCCCGGGGAATGCCTTGCTTACGTGGAGTCTCTTACGGACGAGGACGAGAAGAAGCTTGCCTACGCAGAGTACTGCTATTACAGAGGCAAGCCGGAAGAGACCATCCGTATCGCCGAGAACTATATCGGCCACGAAAATCCCTACCTGCGCACCACCGCGTGCCTGATGTATACCTTCGCCAACCTGAGCTGCGGCCATATCCATATGGCAAAGTTCTCCCTGGACCTTCTGCAGCAGTTTTTCTCCAAGGTGGATGCGGTGGCCAAGATCCCGCAGATCCATTCCCAAAAGGTGTGGATCGGCCACGCCGCCACCACGCTTCTTCATCTTTCCGACGAAAACGTGGAGCCCTTGGAGGATTGGCTCCGCTACCTCCCCGGGGGTATGAAGATGTTCGCCTGCTATATCATCGCCCACAAAATGGTGCTGGAAAATAAATTCCAGGGCGCCCACGCCGTGGCGAAGATCGTCGTGGAGCTCAGCCCCGAGCACTATACCATCCCCATGATCTATTGCAAGATCATCGACGCCGTCGCTCTGATGAATCTCAAGCGCGTGGAGGATGCGGAGAAACGGTTTATGGTCGCTTGGAACCTGGCCGCTCCCGATGGGTTCATCGAGCCCTTCGGAGAGCATTATCTCATGCTTCAGGGCATCGCGGAGCGCTGTCTCAAGAACAGCCAACCCGAGGCCTACAAAAAGATCTCCGATTGCGCCGCCGTGTTCAGCAAGCATTGGCGCACCCTTCACAACGAGATGACCGGCAACAACGTCAGCGGCGACCTCACCACCACCGAGTTCTCCATCGCCATGCTGTATACCCGGGGCTGGTCCGCCAAGGAGATCGCCGCCCACCTGGATATCTCGGTGCGAACGGTCTACCGCCATATTTCCAACATCTATGCCGTGCTGGGGATCCGCAGTGTGGCAGAGCTGAAGGAGTTTGTCTTAAAATAACGTCAAAATACTGCCAATTTTTTGGTACGAACAGTAAAAGCAACGCTTTCGTTCGGGGCAAATCCCGTCGGAAGTGTTGCTTTTTTCTCTTTTTCGGCTTTTGCGGTGAAAATTTTTCGTTCCGCCTTTTTCGTTCGTATTGCGAACGATTCCTAAAAAAGGCAGTAAAAGACCCCCTCCGTTCCCTTGCGAAAAGCCCTGTTTTCGGTATAATAAAGCCATCAGCACAAGAAAGGCTCGGGAACGCATGGCAGACCGTAAGATCCGCTGTTTTGAAATAGACGGCGACGTACTTGAAATCGAATACGTCTACGATCCCGAAACCGGACGCTGGCTCGGTAATTATCCCGTTTTCGTGGAAACGCCCCGCTATACTCCCGGCGGAAGACCCTGGAAGAACGTGTTCGAGTCCGAATGCAGCTTTTCCGATTCCGAGTTCGGAGATTGCGGCGGCTGCAGCCACTTCCGCAGAGAAGACCCTCTGGACGTGATAGCCGTTTGTTACTGCGAAGAATTGCGGGAGGTGCCCCATGGATCAGAACCGTGAACAAGACCGTGATCTGAACGTTCCCTCCTTGGAGGAGATCAACAAGGAGCGGAAGCGTATCCGACGCGGCTTCTACTACCGCAAAGCCATGAAGGGCACCGTTTCCGTGCTCATCGTGGTAGCCGCCGTGGCAGTGCTCATCGCAACCCTGTTCCTGCCCATCCTGCAGATCTCGGGAGACAGTATGTCGCCCACCTTTAAAGACGGCGAGATCGTGGTGCTGTTCAAAAGCAGCAACTTCGAAAGGGGAGACGTGATCGGCTTCTATTACCAGGGCAAGATCCTCTTAAAGCGAGTGATCGCCTGCCCGGGGGATACGGTGGTCATCGACGGCGAAGGCAACGTGTACGTCAACGCCCGGCTTCTGGAAGAGGACTACGTCAGCGAAAAGAGCCTGGGCGACTGCGACCTGGAATTCCCCTATACTGTTCCCGAGGAAAGTTATTTCGTCATGGGCGACCGCAGAAGCAATTCCGTAGACAGCCGCAACACCGCCATCGGCTGTATCCCCAAGGATCAGGTCATCGGCAGGGTATTCCTGAGAGTCTGGCCCTTAAACAGCTTTGATTTTATCTGATACTTCGCATACGAGTACGGAAAGGAGGAACCACATTGCCCAACACCGTACAACAGTTTCTGCAAAACCGAAAACTGAATCATAAAAAGCGCCTGCGGTTGGTAGCTATCCTGTTGCTTCTTTCTCTCTGCGTCTCCGCAGAGGTGTTCTGGTCCCTGCGCCGAACGGGCGTCGCCATGGCAGGGGAAGCCCATTGCGGCATCATCGAGCACTCTCACGGCGATTCCTGCGGGGAGAACTGCTCCTTGGAAGAGCACGTTCACTCCATGACCTGCTATTCCGACGAGAACGCCGATCGGGAGGTAAAAGCGGATTGGGAGCTGTCCCTCAGCGGCGTCCCCTTCACCGACAGCCTGGCAAACGACCTGGTTGCGGTTGCAAAGACCCAGCTGGGCTACACCGAAAGCACCGCCAACTTCCACGTGGATGAAAACGGCGTCCGTCACGGCTATACCCGTTACGGACAGTGGTACGGAAGCCCCTACGGCGATTGGTCCTCCATGTTCGTGGCCTTCTGCCTGTACTACACGGGCGTCCCCCACGGTGTGATCCCCATGTATTCCGGAGACGAGACCCTCCGCATGGCGTGGGAGGAACTGGGACGCTACGTTCCCGCTGCGGAACACGATCCGGAGAAGGGAGACCTGGTCTTCCTGGATCCCAACGGAGACGGCCGGGCCGATGGGGTGGGCATCCTCACCGAGGTGACGGACTCCTCCCTGAAGCTGATCGCAGGGGACGTCAACGACGCCGTTTCGGAGCTTGCTTATCACAAGAGCGAGACGACGGTTCAAGGCTACGTACCCGTTTCCGCCGTTCAGGCTGTTCTGTGGGAAAGCGGGACCATCCGCCTGCGCCGTTCCGTCGCCCTTCCCACCTTCGGAGCAGGAAACGCCGTTACCCTGGATTCCTCCTCCCAGATCATCAAGCCGGGCGGCGCCAATTCCGCCACCGACGGCACCAAGGTCAGCAAGGTCATTGCGGGCACCGGCATTGAGAACATTTTCGACATCACCCTTACCGTAGAGACCTCCCAAAAGATCGAGGAGATCTACGAGGAGCCGGACATGGCGGTGGTCATCGTCATGGACATCTCCAACACCATGGTCACCGGTTATCTTTCCGACGGTAAGAGCAGATACGCCGCGGCGGTGGAAGCCGCCACGGATTTTCTGGAGCATTTTGCCGAAGAGGCGGGAGCGGTCAGCGAAGTGGGCTTCGTAGCCTTCAACACCTCCGCTCATAAGATCTTTGACCTCCAGCAGTGCGACACCCAAGCGCAAGCCGCCGCACTGGCAGGCAAGATGTCTTCCGAGACAAATAAGATCATCAGTCAGTATCTCCCCAATTCGGTATCCAATACCTATTATCAATCCATGCGCTTCACCAACATTGAAGGCGGGTTGAAGATGGGATGGGATATGATCAAGGATTCCCACTGCGAGAACAAGCACATCATCTTCTTGAGTGACGGATTCCCCACCACCTATCTGAAAAATCACAACGGTACCGATTATGCGGGCTACGACCCCAACACCGGGAGCGGCACCAAAGGCCAGGACGGCGTCTTCTACGATTACGTAACGGGCTACTACTGCTCCTACGGTACCAGCTACAGCGATAAGGCAGCCATCTATGCAAGACAAATGGCCACCGGCATCAAGAACGCCGGCGGCAAGATCTTCTCCATCGGCATCGACATCGGCGGCCAGACCATCGCAGGCTACGACGGAAGAACCGGACTCTCGGTCATCGACCGTTCCGGCAAGACCTACGAATTGGGCTCCGCCGACGATCCCAACGCCTTCAAAAATTGGCTTGGCAATAAGATCGGCTCCGGCTACTACTACGACAGCACCGACACCGCAGGCCTGAAAGCGGCCTACGACGCCGTCTTCGACGAGATCCGACGGCTCCGCGAGGAAGGGGCCAAGGCGGACTGGACCTCCACGGACCCCCTGCCCCTCATGGGCGCCTCGGAGACCCATTCCGTAGAATTCATCGGCTTCTTCGACGTGGGCGGTAACCTGGTTCCGCTGTCACAGTCCAACTCCCTGGCAGGCACCCACATGACGGGTGCGGAGGATACGGTGTATTTCGATTCCTCCGATCACCAGATCCATTGGGACCTGAAGAACTCCGGCTATACCTCCGTCTCCTCGGGAGGGGTCACCTACTACAAATACGAGGTGGTCTACCGGGTGAGGCTACGCAACGAATGCCATTGCTTCGTGGAGCACCAGGAGTACGACACCAACGACGTGACCACGCTGAATTACCGTTTGATCGAGTCCGTCGACGGACAGCAGACCATTTCAGTAAACAAGACCTTGAATTATCCCATCCCCTCCGTCAAAGGCTACCGCGGGGAGTTCACCTTCCAAAAGGTGGATCCCAACGGCGGGGCGGTGGCGGGTGCGGAATTCACCCTCAGCCACGACACGGAAAACTGTAAGATCTGCCACGGCGACGGCACCTCCGTCACCACGGTTCCCGATTATGTTGCAGTCTCCGATGAAAACGGCACCGTCACCTTCACGGAGATCCCCTCCGGGCACCGCTACAAGCTGACGGAAACGGGCATCCCCTCCGGCTACCTGGATACGGGGCGCAAGTATTGGGCAAGCGTCTCCTATGACGTTACCTCCGTGAACGCCGCCTCCGTCAACGGCACCGCCATTGAGTGGGACGGCAAGGTCCTCAACCTTCTGCCCTACGACCTTCCCGGCACGGGAGGCACGGGCACCAAGTGGTATCTGATCGTGGGATCCACTCTCATCGCCGTCTCTCTGTTCTGCCTTTTCCTGCAGAACAAAAGACGAAAACAGAGAAGATTGTGTTAAACCTCAACACCCTTCTCTCACCAACTTACGAAATAAAAAAATTTGAGAATATTCAGAAAGGAATACTCACATGAAAAAAGTTTTATCTCTCGCATTGGTCATCGTCATGATGATGGCGCTGAGCATTTCCGCAGTGGCAACCACTGTTTCCATCAACGATCCCGAAAACGTTCTGACGGATCATACCTTCGTAGCTTATCAGATCCTCGCAGGCGACTACGACGAAACCTCCAAGACCCTGTCCAACATCACCTGGGGCAGCGGCGTTGACGGCGAAGACTTGGTTGCAGAGCTGAAGTCCGATTCTTACGATGCGGTCTTTGCCAACAAGTTCGACGCTCTGGATTCCACTAAGGTATCCTGCCCCTCCGATCTGGCAGCCATCCTCAAGGAGTTTGCGGAAACCTCCGCTGAGATCGAAAAGTTTATCGAAATTGCATTCAAGCACACCCACGGCTCCGGCACCACCATCGTGACCTCCGGCACCGACCTTCCTTACGGCTACTACCTGATCGTCGATACCACCGTGGTATCCGGCGAGTACGCTGTGAACAACGCGGCGCTTCTGCAGGTAGCAGGGGATGATATCACCATCAACGCCAAGGTTGAAAAGCCCACCATGGAAAAGAAGGTCAAGGAAAACGGCGAGTACACCGCAGACGACGGCTACGGCACAGGCTACAACGACGTTGCAACCTATTCCATCGGCGATACCGTTCCCTTCGCACTCTATTCCACAGTTCCGGATCTCTCCCAGTACACCGAGTACGAGATGATCTTCAAGGATAATCTTTCCAAGGGTCTGACCCTGGATGCCGACAGCATCAAGGTAACCATCGGCGGCGTGGAGATCACCAAGGGCACTGTTTCCGAAGGCGTATTCACCGGCGACTACCACGTAGAAATCACCCCCGTCACCACCGCAAACCAGGTTCTTCCCCATATGCCCGAAGGAAACACTTTGATCTCCGTACACATTCCCGATCTGAAGAGCATCACCATCGACGATGGCACCGGCGCAAGATCTGTGAAGAAGGGCGACAAGATCGTCGTTACCTACGACACCGTTCTCAACAATAACGCCGTGATCGGCACCCCCGGTAACTTGAATACCGCATACCTTAACTTCTCCAACGATCCCGATTCCGACAGCCACGGTAAGACTCCCGACGATCAGGTCATCGTCTTCACCATGGGTCTTGAGCTGGACAAGGTTGACGGCGCCAACACTGCTACCAAGCTGAAGGGCGTTGAGTTCGCAGTTTGGAAGGACGAAGCCAAGTCCGCTTTCGCAATCGTCGATGCCAATAAGAGATTCGCAGGGTGGGTAGATGCAAGTACTCTCACCGATACCAACTCCGACGGTCTTGTCAACGTTTACGACTACACCTCTGCCGAGTACACCGCAGTTTACGTCACCGATACCAACGGCAACGTTTCCATCTACGGTCTGGACAACGGCACCTACTATGTAGAAGAGACCAAGGCGCTGGCAGGCTACAACAACATCTTGGGTCTGATCCCCGTCACCATCAATGCAGATACCGTTTACGGTCAGACCTGGGATCTTTCTCCCGACTCCGCTCTGAAGGGTCTTGCCAACGATACCGATTCCGATTGGCTCACCGAGAAGCAGATCCAGAACTTCGGCGGTACCGTTCTCCCCGAGACCGGCGGCATCGGCACCGTACTCTTCATCGCAGCCGGCTGCGTTCTGATCCTGGGCGCTTCCGTTGTGATGGTGACCCGCAAGAAGATGTCCGTATACGAAGACTGATTCCAAACTTAAATCCGTTGGAGGGCTTCCCGCCCTCCAACGGTCCCACCGTAAAGCAGTAGAGAGAAGCCTATGAAAAAAAACGTCACAAAAACGGGAATCATCCTGTTAGCGATCCTCCTCGTAGGCATCTGTGTATTGCTTTACCCCACCTTCAGCCGGTATTGGAACTCCCGCACCCAGTCCCGGGCCGTGGAAAACTACCGCGAGATCCTGGATTCCTTAACGGAAGACCAATACGCAGAGCTGTTCGACCGCGCAGCCGCCTACAACGCAGAGCTGCAGACCCTTGCCACCCCCTTGTGGCACTACAACCAAGTCAAGGGCTACAACGATATCCTCAACGTCAGCGGCACGGGCATCATGGGGTATATCACCATCGAAAAGCTGGGCGTTGAGCTCCCCATCTACCACGGCACCTCCGCCGACATCTTAAACGACGCCTGCGGACACCTGGAGGGCTCCTCCCTTCCCGTGGGAGGGCCGGGCACCCACTCCGTCCTTTCCGCCCACCGCGGCCTGCCCCACGCAAAGCTGTTCACCGACCTGGACAGAATGGAGCAGGGCGACACCTTTACCATCACCATCCTGGACCGCACCGTGACCTACATGGTGGATCAGGTCAAGGTGGTGCGTCCGGATCAAACGGAGGACCTGGAGATCGTCCCCAACGAAGAGTATTGCACCCTGCTGACCTGCACCCCCTACGGCATCAATTCCCACCGTCTGCTGGTGCGGGGCACCCGTATCGAAAACGCAAAACCCATCCTTTATGTCACGTCCGATGCCTATATGATCGACTCCCTGGTGGCGACCCCCGTGGTGGCGGCGCCCATCCTGCTGGTTCTGTTGATCTATCTGATGGTCAAATACCGTGACAAAGGCAGTAAACCCATCATTGTGGAAAAGGAGAACGAAGAATGAAAAACAAAGTCAGCCTCATCATCCTGACGGTATGCCTTCTTTTGATCCCCTATACCGTATACGCTCTTTCCACCGATCAAGCCAAGGAGCCCGTCGATCCCGACGCCCTGTGTACCCTCACCTTGACCTACGCCTCCGCCGAGGCTGCATTGCCCCCTCTTACGGTGGAGGTGTACCGTGTGGCAGAGGTCTCCCGGGATTTCCGTTATACCCTTACGGAAGCCTTCGGCGACAGCGGCTTGATCCTGAACGGCCTGCTCTCCCAAAGCGAGTGGAACACCCTGCGTACCACCCTGGATTCCTACGTGACCTCCAACGGCGTGTCTCCTACGGCCACCCTTACCACCGACGAGAACGGCGCGGCATCCTTTGCCGACCTGGCAACGGGCCTGTACTACGTCTCTCCCCAAACCGTCACCGTGGACGGCTTCCGTTACTACTTCGCTTCCGCCGTGATCGCCCTCCCCGACCTGCGTGAGGACGGCACCTGGAACTACGAGATCACCGCCAAGCCCAAGCCCGACGTCCGCCCTCCCTCCTCCACCGACCTGGAATACCGCGTTCTCAAGCTGTGGAAGGGCGGGGAAGAGGAGACCCGTCCCACGGAGATCACCGTTGACCTGCTGAAGGACGGCACCGTGGTGAAAACCGTCACCCTCTCCGAGGAAAACGGCTGGAGCTACTCCTGGTTTGCCGCCGACGACGGCAGTCTTTGGACGGTGGCGGAGCAGAACGTTCCCGAGGGCTATACCGTCACCGTGGAACAGAACGACACCGTCTACACCGTGGTGAATACCCTGGAATCCTCCGACGATTCCAGCATGGGCAACCCCGGCGACGCAGGCAACCTGAACTTCATCATTCTCTTCCTTTGCGCCGCAGGGATCGTCTTGGTCCTGCTGGGCATGCAGAGAAGAAAGGGCGTTGAAGCATGAAAAAGACCAACCGTACCACCCTTCGCAACCTGTGCATCGTCGCAGGTTGCGCCCTTATTGTGGGCGCCTTGGCGTTGCTGATCCTCAGCGTGGCCTCCCGCTCCCTCTACCGCTTTCGCTGTGCGGAATACGTCTCCGCCATCGGGGCGACCCTCCCTCCCGTGGAAAACGCCGTTCCCGAGCCGGGCAGAAACAACACCATGCCCGTCCTTCCCGTAGAGGGTGTGGATTTCGTGGCCTTGCTGGAGCTTCCCGCTTTCCAAACCCGTCTCCCCGTGTGCAACCAATGGGGGAGCCCCGAGAAATACCCCTGCCGCTTCACCGGGAGCGCCTACGACGGTACCTTGATCGTAGGGGTGCAAGAGCACCTTTTCCCCGCGGCGGAGCAGCTCTACGTCGGCGATCTCCTCACCCTCACGGACATGACGGGCAACCGTTTCTCCTACCGTATTGCCAACATCGAGATCCACGAAAACGTGGAAGCCGAGACCCTGCAAGACACCGATCACCCCCTGACCCTGTTCGTCAAGCACTCCTTTTCCTCCAAATACACCGTCCTCCGCTTGGACGTGGCGTTGTAAACGATAGAAAGACCTGCCGTTTTTGCAAGTTTCGGCAGGTCTTTTTGCAAACCTTTTACAGTTCCTACACAAATCCTATTTTTTGAGTAAAAACTATTGCAATTTGAAAAATCTTGTGATATACTTATAGAACCATAATGCGGAAAATTTACATTTTGTCAAAGAATTGTCGCATATTGCCATCGACCCACACCCCCCGCGCAAATTCTGCGTAGAAAGAGGTTCTCATTTATGAAAGAAAAAGGGTTCAATAAGCAAAAGCTCCTGACGATCATCGGGGCAGTGCTGTGCGTGATTTTGATCCCCATCCTGGTGATCAACGTCACCCTGATCGTCAAAAGCTTTGTCAACCAGGACGAGGTCCCCAGCGTAGGCGGCTACTTGCCCCTCTTCGTGTTGACCGACTCCATGTATCCCGAGATTGAAAGCGGAGACTTGATCATCTGCCAAACCATTGACCCTTCCGAGATCAAGGTGGGGGACGTGATCTCCTTCTTTGACCCCGAGGGCAACGGAACCAGTGTGGTCACCCATAAGGTCATCGAGATATTGAACGATAACGGCACCCTCTCCTTCCGTACCCAGGGTACCAACAACAACACGCCCGACGCCCTGCCCGTCCCCGCCGAGAACCTGGTGGGCATCTACCGCAGCCGCATCCCCGGCGCAGGCAGTGTCGCCATGTTCCTGCAGACGGTTCCCGGTTTGATCGTATGTATCGTCCTGCCCATCGGCATCTTCGTGGCTTACGAGGTCATCCGCCGCCGTAAGTTCGATAAGGAAAAGCAGGAGGACACTAAGGCTCTCCTGGCAGAGCTGGAAGCCCTCCGTGCCCAGCAGGCACATGCCCAGCAGGCCGCCGCTAACCAAGCCAAAGCCGCAGAAACCCCTGTGGAAACTCCCGAGGAAACTCCCGAGGAAACTCCTGCGGAATCTCCCGAGGATAACACCCCCGCAGAGTAAACACCTTTCTCCGTTTCCCCGCATCACGCTCAAATCAGAACGCTAAGGGCCCTTTTAATCTGTAGCCGTGTGCCGAACTTCTCGCACCATACTCCAAAAAACGGCTTCGCACTACCGCCTCCCGCCCTTTTTGTCACCCTGAGCGAGGAGGGGCGTACAGCGTTCCTGTGGGAGCGCCGCAGAACCAACCCCGACGAGTCGTACTCTTATTTGCGGCGTGAGCCCAAATAAGAGGCAAAAACGGCAAGCCGTTTTTGAGGGTCTCGTTCCCCCATAGCGGCAACGCCTCACCCACACCCCGCCGACAACTGTTTACACGACCCCCGGTATTTATCCCTCAAAAGCCACGCTGAGGGTGAATATAAAAAATGCCGCGGCATTCTCCGCGATGGGCAATCACCAAAAACACGTGGATGCCCGGCAATATTCCCCCCGTTAGGATCGGGAGGGATAAATAACAAAAGGTTTTGGGGGACTCCAAAACCAACATGAAAGGAGATTCATTTTTATGAAGAAAAACTTGATGATGAGAATGGCTTCCGTTCTCTTGATCGCAGTCCTGATGTCCACCTGCGCCATCAGCGGCACCTTCGCAAAGTACGTAACTTCTGATGAAGGTTCTGACATGGCGCGCGTTGCTAAGTGGGGCGTTGTAGTTGAAGCAAAAAACTTCGGCATGTTCGAGATGGATTATGAAACCGATGATGACGAAGCAACTTTTACTGGCGACTACTCGGTATCTTCCGCTAAAGGCGATCGTGACGATCTTTTGGCACCCGGTACGAGCGGTTCTTTTGCTAACATTAAGATCACCGGTACTCCCGAAGTAGCTGTTGATGTTTCCATCGTTGCAACTGTTGTAGTTTCTGAAAACTGGATTGATGGCGATGGCAATTTCTATTGCCCCGTTGTTGTAACTGTTGGTGCTGCTAAGTTTAATGGCTTGGATTATGCTTCTGCTACTGATTTTGCGAAAGCTATCCAAGATGAAATTAAGGGAAAGTCTATGCAGTACGCTCCCAACACCAATCTTGCAGAAATCTATGATAACACCAATTTGGATCTGGCTTGGGCATGGGCATTCGAGAATGCTACAGGCACCGAGAACAACCAAACCGATGTAAAGGATACTTTCCTTGGCAACGCTGCCGTTACCGAAGATCTGACCATCTCTATCGGTGTTTCTATCACCGTTACCCAGATCGACTAATGAAACCTTATTCGTCTCTCCGACCCGACGTGGCAGGGTCGGAGGGGCGTACCCCTAAAAGCTTCTATTTCTTTGCAAGCTCCCGTCTTTTTGGGCGACGGAAGTCTACAAAGGAACGGAACCTTTTCCGAACCATTGCAAAAAGGAGGAACCGTGGCTGTGAACGAGTACAAGAGCCTGAAAAAGAAAAATAACGGCGTTTTCGGCGTTCTCATGGCCTTACTTCTCCTTTTTGAAGTATGCGCCCTGGTGATGCTTGGGAGCCGCCTTTCTTTGTTTTCCAAAGGTTCTTCCCGCAACGTCTTTTCCCTGATCCATTCCGACGCCCGTACCACCGTGCGGGTCGGCTATATGGATGACCAAGGGCAGATCATCTTCCCGGAGACCACCGCAACCCTTCCCGTGGCTCCTTCCACTCTGTCTGTGTTCCGCCCCCTGGAGGAATCCTCTCAGGAAAAGGTACCCGGCTACCAGGTCACCGACGGCAACACCGTTTGGCAGGGTACTACCAATGTAGAGATCTTCAAGATTTCCTACGAAAACGGGGAAGAGAAGATCACCGTGGACGGCGGCACCGAGAAGGTCATTGCCCCCGGCACGGAGAATCAGTACGCCTTTACCCTGGATAATTCCGGCGAATACGCCTTGGATTATACCCTCACCATCAAAGCCTTCTTTGGCAACGAGGAATACGCCATCCCCGTCACCGCCCGCCTGCGCACCGCCGACGGCAGCTACGCAGTAGGCTCCGAAACCTCCTTTGAGGACGTCCTGGAGCTGAACCGTGTCCAAGAGGAAAGCGCCCTGGGTGCAGGCAGACAAGCCACCTATGTCCTGGATTGGCAGTGGGCATTTGAAGGGGACGACCAATACGACACCCTCCTGGGCAATCTTGCCGCCGCAGGAGAAGAGCTTTCTTTGACCATCACCATCGAGACGGTTGCCACCCAATGCGCAGACCAGGATTGCACCAGCGGCGATATCCCGCCCACAGGTGACGACAATTCCATCCTGTGGTGGCTCCTGGCGTCCATCGTGGCAATGGGCGGCATTTACGTCGTCCTCCAGTCCCGCAACCGCCGTCCTATTGATAACGAGTTATGAAGACCAACAAAAAACGCTTGATCCTGCGCATCGCAGTCATCGTCCTGGCAGGCGCCTTCCTGGGGGTACAGCTGTATTCCTGGAACGCCCGCAGCCTTGGCGGCGACAAGATGCCCATGCCCTTAGGCTTCGCCACCTCCGTGGTGCTTTCCGGCAGCATGGAGCCGGAGCTTCAAATCAACGATATGATCATCGTCACCGCCCAAGATTCCTACCAGGTAGGAGACGTGGTGGTGTACCAAAGCTACGGAACCCTCATCGTCCATCGAATCATCTCCATGGACGGGGAGACCGTCATCACCCAAGGGGACGCCAACGGAACCCCCGACCCTGCCATCAAGATCTCCGATATCAAAGGGGAAGTGGTGGCATCCATCCCCTTCGTCGGGGTGATTTTGGGCTTTATCCGTTCCCCCCTGGGGATCATCCTCATCCTGGGCGCCGCCTTCCTGCTGATGGAACGTTCTTTCCGCAAGGAAAAGCAGGAATCCCTGGAAGAATTGGAGCAGATCAAGGATGAGATCCGCCGCCTGCAGGCAGAACAGCAGGAACCGCCCCAAGACTAACCCAAAAGGAGGGAGCACAATGCACGGCAAAAAGAAAACGTCCACCGGGCCTTTGTTGCTCCGTATTGCCTTGATCCTGCTTTGCATGGTCGCCTTTTCCACCTCCATGCTGGCAGGCCTCTACGCCCGCTATACCGCCAAAGGACGGGGAGACGATACCGCCCGCGTGGCAAAATTTGACGTGAACGTCGAGGGCTTTTCCGAGGACGTCACTGTAGACGCATCTCAAGGCGAAACTTCCGGCACCTATACCTTCACCGTCGAAAACGACTCCGAGGTCGCCATCACCTACGACCTTGTGATTACCTTTGAAAAAGCGCTCCCCGCAGGTGTCAGTGTCTCTTTACAGGGAGAAACCGGCATCCCGGACGGCAACACCGTCACCTTCTTCGATGTGGCGAACCTTGCCCCTGCCTCTGCGGATTCAACCCGTACCCTCACCTTTACTCTGAATCTTAATACCTTTACCGAGAACGCATCCGGCCTCTCTGTAACAGAAACCGTGAACTTCACCGCCACCATCCGCTGTACCCAAATCGACTAACCAAAAAAGCACGCAAAGGAGGAACCGCATATGAACAAAACCCGTCGGATCGCCCTCCTGCTTGCAGTGCTTTTCTGTTTGTCCGCTGTGACCTTCGTTGCCGTGGCGAAGTATATCAAGGACGTCCCCTTCGAAGGGCAAGTCACCTTCACCGCCGCCCTGGCGGAATCCCTCACCCTCACGGAATCTGAGGCCAACCGCAATCCCGACGGCACCTATTCTTTGGATACGAGCAAGCCTGTAGAAAACAACACCTACACCCTCATGCCCGGCGTGGACGTCCCCAAGGACCCCAAGATCACCATCAAAGGCAAAACCGCCATCCCCGCCTACCTCTACGTGGAAGTAAACTCCACCCTTCCCGAGGGAGTTACCTACGCCCTGACAGGCAAATGGACCCTCTTGGAAGGTCATTCCAACGTGTACTACTATAACGACGTTTTGCCGACGGGAGACTCTACCGTCCAAATTTTAAACAACAACACCGTCTATGTCAGCGACAAGATTCCCCGCGATACTGTCGCCACCCTCACCTTCCGCGCCTATCTTTTCCAAAACATCGGCACCCCGAAGGAATCCTTTAAACCCACCCCCTGACCCTATAGAAAGGACGGCAAGCCGCCATGAAACAGCTCTTACAAAAACTTCATAACCGCGCCTTGCCCTTCCTGTTGGCAGTGCTGATGCTGGCATCCTCTCTGCCCCTGAACGTGATCTCTCTCGGAACGGACTCTGCCCCCTCCGCAGGCACTCCCGCTCCCGACGGCTATATCTACGATTACGACACCCTGGAGATCACCCTGAACGGGGAAGAGATCTCCGCCATGCAGATCTACTCCCACGAAAAGATCACCATCTCTGCCGACGGCGTGGCCGAAGAGGCTACCTACCAATGGCAGATCCAACACAACGAAAACGAAAATACCTGGATCAACATCTACGACGCCACCTCCAAGGAGCTTCCCGTCTCCCTGGCACTGGTGGGCAACCTTTTGCGCGCCGACAACACCGCCAAACTCCGTTGCCGCGCCTATACCGAGGACTACGCCTACCTCACATCTCCCGTCACCGTCACCGTAACAGACCCCGCCGAAACCACCGTCACCACCCCCACCCAAACCAAACAACCCGCCACCTTTGCCGCAGAGGGGGACGCTTCCGATACTCCCGAGTTCGTCACCGTAACCATCAACTACGTAAAATACGGCTATGTGTACGATTTGGAAAAAAATGATTACGTTTTGCAAATGCAGGGAGAGGCGTTCTCCCCCTACGTTGCCACTTTGGTGTACAACGGCTCTCTGACCACATCGGTCAACAACCCCACCATCGTGGGCTTTGAACCCTTTGTCGGCGACTCCGAGACTTCCAAGTCGGTTGTGGAGATCGATCTCGACAAGGTTACGAAGGACGTTACCTATACCGTCAACTACAAACCTGCCAAAGTTCCTTACGAAGTGCACTATCTCTTCCAGGGCATCTACGACGACCTCTATGTAGAGGATTCTACCGTTATCGGTACCAACGAAAATAACGAACCCATCACGGGTGCCATTTACGAGGGTACCGGCGTTACCGGCTTGCAGCCTGAGGACGGTGTGAAAGGCATCAACTTCCAAGGCTTTACCTCCCTGTACTACCAGCCCGATACCGTCGCGGCAGACGGTTCCACCGTTTTCGAGGTATACTTCGAGCGTAACTACTACCTTATGGAGTTTGATTGTAACGGCGGTTACGGCGTCAACACCGTCTACGTTCGTTACGGAACCTATATCTCCATCCCGTACCCCATCCGTGCAGGCTACGTGTTTGCCGGCTGGGATTTAGCGGAAGAGGTCGAGGAAGACGGGAAACTTGTGGACAAATACGATGGAGTTTCCGACCCCCTGCCTTCCCATATGCCCCCGTACAACTCCTCGTACAGAGCGATTTGGGAGACCGTTGCAACGAAATATACAATTGTATTTTGGAACGAAAACGCAAATGATTCCGGTTACAGTTATTGGGGAACCGGAGAAGCGAGTGCCCAGTCCGCTTCTGAAATTGATCCTCTTGCTGTTGCGAAGTTAGCTGCTAACTCGGCAGCGTCCAAAAATTTATTGGATGCCCAGCATTTCTTTTTGAATGAGGCGAAGACTGCTGCAGAAAACCCCGCTACTGTGTTGGTGGAAGGTGATGGTTCTACCGTTATCAACGTGTACTATTCCCGCATAAGATATACCATTGATTTTGTTTACACGGGAAAGTGTTTGCTGGAAGCCCATACCCATGGTCCAGAGTGCTCTACCATCATTTGTCACACCCATTCGGCCGATTGTTATGTTTGCGGTTTTGCGGAGAAGCCGCATGACGAGACCTGCTGTAAGCTGGAAGCCCATGCTCACACGTCTTGTCCGCTCGGAAAATGTACTCATACTGCCCATTCAATTTCTTGCTACACGTTTGAAGGCGGTACCGTGGCAACAACCCCTACTCCTGGCATCGAACCAAGACCTTGGACTGAAATGGGCGGGTTTGATATCTATCGTTCGTGGAACAATTATAACTATGAGTGGCAGTATTATCTCGAGTTCAACGGAGAATACTATCTGATTTCTAATCTCGGCCGGGGTTTTTCCGCCGAACTGACTTGCACTCATGTTCACACAGATGACTGCTATTCCTGTGGAAAAAAAGCGCATACCCATGGATTGGGCTGTGATTACAGCGAGTGTAAAGATGCGACTCACCACGTTCATGGTGAGGGATGTTTCTCATGCGGCGAAGATCATGAGCATAACGACTCTTGTAAGTATTTGCATTGTCAGATAACGGAGCACACCCATACCACCGAATGCCAGCAGTCCTATAGCACCAACGGCATTTATAGCATTACTGCCAAGTATGATTCGGATATTTCATATGTTTGGGAAAACAACCCTATCAAAGCATACCTCGACAACGGAATTGTTTGGCAATCAAGCGTTACTTCAAAGTATTACTCTTTCTTGGAGAAAATGCCGGCGCAAGACATTACCATGACATATACCGAGTGGTCCGGTAATAAGTATACTTGGCATTACTATCTGCAGGTCAGTCCCTTTGAAGACTTAACCGGTTTGCAAATCAGAGAAGTAAACGGTATAAAATACAAATGGTATCATACGACCTCTGTAAAGGCAAATCGTCTTTCCTTGACCTACGATGAGGACTATTTCCCGATTACGGGTTATGATCAGAGAGATAATAAGGTTCCCAGCTTCAACGATCGTGTTGCATACCTGTATTACACGCTTAATTCTCACACGCTGAAGTATTTCAACCGCAACGAAAACAGCGGCGCTCCTGCCGATCAAACGCTTTGGTATGGCGAATCTTTTGCGAAGTATAACGTTTCCAAAGAAGAGATGGAACGTGATTATTACCCGTATGGTCTGGAGCCCGGTGCATACGAATTTGCCGGTTGGTATACCTCTCCCGGATGCTACGAAGGCTCCGAGGTGGATTGGGAAAGCGCAACCATGCCGGATGCCGATCTTGAAATCTACGCCAAATGGGTCCCCGTTACCCGTAACGTCACCTTCTACCACAGCTACGACAAGCTGGTAGCAGACGATCCCTGGCAGCCCGACCCCGATGATCCCATCACCTATCCGATCCCGGTGCCTCACGGCAAACTGCTGGGCACCACTTATCACATGATCCCCACCTGGGAAGGCTATGAATTCGTCGGCTGGTTCTACTTCGATGAAAACGGAAGAAAGAAGTTCGCCCCCGACTCCATGGCAGTCACCCGCGACCTTGACTTGTTTGCGGAGTGGAAGTCTGCCACCCCCACCACCTATGAGATCACCTATCAAGCGTGGAAGATCGTGGACGGCGTCGACAGTGTCGAAGACGGGAAGATCGCAGATCCCATCTACGATTATTCTACCGCCGGCAAGACGGTGACCTTCCAGGCAAAGGCGGGAACCTTGCTCTATGAAAAATATCGAACCGGTTGGTTCCCCGCATCCGCTTCTCACTCCATTTTGATGAATGCGACTTCCGCCAACAACAAGTACACCTTCAAATACTATAACAAAGAGTTTATCAACTACAAGGTGGTATATAAAGATCGTGTCACCGGTGAGATCTTGGGTGAAAGCGACGTTATTCCTACCTATGAAGCTATCGTTTCGGTGAAGTACAAGCCCTTCGAAGGGTATTATCCCGAGCAGTACTACATCCAGCGCGCCATTGCCTATGATCCTGTGGATTATGACGAGTTCCCCGATCACGTTTCGGAGGAGAACATCCTCTATTTCTACTACGTGCCGGACGATGAGCATGCGCCCTTCCACGTAAAGCACCATAAGCAGAACCTGGATGGCACCTATACCGAGGCAGAGTCCGAGCAGGGGATCGCAGACTTGGAAGACGCCGAGGGCAATCCCACGGTGATCACTGCAAATGCGAAGAGCTATAACGGCTATAAGTTCGCTCGTGCAGAGGTTACCTCCTACAAGGAAAATGAGCACGGCGAATGGGTTGCAACCACGAAGACCATCAATGCCCCCGATGCAATCAAGGGCGCCTTGTCCATCGGCGGCTTGGAGATCGATATCTATTACGACCGCATCCTTGTGGACTATACCATTCGATACGTAGAATACGGTACCACCAACGTTTTGTATAATGATACTGCCAAAGGGCTCTTCGGTGCCCCCATTACCCATACCGCACCTGCGGTATTCCCGGAAACTCCCAAAGAAGGCGATTTGATCTACATCTACATCGACGGTAGTGATGCCTCCGAGGAACAGCGCACCAAACAGTTGGAGATCCGAGCCAATTCCGAGGACAACGTTCTGATCTTCTATTACAACCTGAAAAAGATCCAGGTCAATTACCACGTGGTATGCACCGTACCCTCTTTGGCGGAGAATAACAAGGTTTCCCTTGCCAACGAGCGTGCTGCAACTCCCAGTGGCCTTGCGGGTTCAAAGGCAATGCCCGGTATAGGCTTCCAATTCGTAGGCTGGTATTACGACGAAGCCTGCACCCAAGCGGTTCCATCTGAATGGGTAACCAAAAAGGACGGCTATTATGAATTAAAACCCAAAGCTATCGTGGAAGATACCGACGGTGAAGAACACTTCTACGCCCTCTTCGAGCCCATCTACGGCAACCTGCAGATCAACAAAACCGTGGCAGGCGGAGAAGGCTACTCCGGTGATACCTTCCTGTTCCGTGTGAAAGGAAAGGATCACAATAATGAGCATATCGACATCATCGTTTCCATCACGGACGCTCCGCCGAACGTCGATACCGTCTTGCTGAACAAAGTCCCCATCGGCAACTACACCGTCACGGAGCTCACCGATTGGTCCTGGAAGTACGAAACCGCTTTCGACAGTAGAGACAAACAAGACGTTACGGTAATCGAGGACGATCCCGAAACGGTCGAGCATGAAACCACCGTCGTCACCTTCACCAACACCCCCAAACCGTCCAACTGGCTCTCCGACGAGACGGTAAACGAAAACCAATTCAACCCCTAACGAAAGGAGGCGTACCCAATGCCGACTCAATCCAAACGTAAGCGCATCCTGCCCGTGATCTTGGCAGTGACCTTCGTCCTTGCCGTCACCGTGGCAACGGTGTACGCCTACCTCTCCGCGTCCACCAATACGGTCAGCAACTCCTTCTCCGCAGACGTGGACCCCGACATTACTATCGCAGAATCCTTTAACCCCGACACAGACAATGTCAAAACCGATGTTGCCGTGCAGGTAGGGAAGACAGGCTACACCGTGTACGTCCGTGCCGCCATCGTAGTGACCTGGAAGGATGCTTCCGGCAACGTCCTGGCAACCAAACCCGTCTCGCCCACGGACTACACCATCACCTTGAACGACACGAACTGGTTCCTCCATACCGACGGCTACTATTACTGCAAATCTCCCGTCCAAAGCGGCAACGCCACCCCCGTGCTCATCACAACCTGTGCACCCGTGGAAGGCAAAACCCCCGCAGGCTACGGCCTGAACGTGGAGATCATTGCCCAGGCCGTCCAGGCAAAAGGCACCACGGACGTTGGCGGAACCCCCGCCGTTACCGACGCCTGGGGCGTCACGATTGACAGCAACGGCTACCTGACCCCATAACACCAAACCAAGAGCTGCGGATCTCCCGCAGCTCTTCTTATTCTATCTGCACGTCGGGCATTTCGTGTCGCAAAATAGATTTTCGGTGAAAACCTATTGATTTTGCAAAGACTTTGTTGTAAAATGCATCGTAGAAAAAAATAAAATAAAAATTAGAAAAGGAAAAATTATTATGAACAAAGGTTTCTCTCTCGTTGAACTGATCGTTGTTATCGCGATCATGGCAATCCTCGTTGGTGTTGCAGTTCCTGTTTACACCCAGTACATCGGCAACGCAAATAAGGCTGTTGACAAGCAGACCGCAGGCGAAGTAGAGCACGCTATCGAAGTAGTTCTGATCGATCCTACTGTTACCAATGAGCCCGCTAACGAGGTTATTGTTTTGACCAGCGAAGGTTTGGCATATCAGGACAATGCCACCGAGGACGACTTCCTGAAGGCAGTTAAGGCTATCGTTCCCGGCGTTAAGGTTGATGCTGAGACTTCTTATACCTTCACTATCAGCGGTTACTCTGTTACCGTTTCTCCCTCTATCACCGACTAATTTCGTTGAACCTTATAAACCCTCCCTTTGGGAGGGTTTTTTCTATCCTTTTGTGGGATTTTTGCGGGATTTTCGTGGGATTTTTGCGAGATGACAAGATGGATGTTTTGTGGTATCCTTTCGTTGCTCCTTCGGTGCAACGAAAGGATACCATATACTATGCTTACAAAAAACTTTTGGAGAATCTTCGGCGCTATCATGCCGCGATTGAACGGAAATACTTACTCGGCCAAGGTGGTGCATCCCAGCGGATCAACAACCACGGAAACGATGTTTAGCTCTTCGATTAAGCCGTACACTCTCCTGGGCGCGATGACTGTGCCCCAAAACGGCGCCCTGTACGGCGGGACAACCATAGGAACTTGGTATGGCAGGGGAACCACTCCGGCAACGGCAGATGACTACACGCTGGAGGATCCCATCAAGACCGGCGACGTGACCGGTGTCTGTGGTGGAGATACCGCCTTGGTGAGGGCAGAGGGACCGGATCACTACCGCATCTCCGTAACCCATCAGATCACCAACAATACGGACGAGACGGTCACAATTTCCGAGATCGGCTGCTTTGGCGCGTTGGCCAGCGGCGCAAAGGTGTGTTTGCTTGACCGTACCGTGCCGGAAACACCCATCGTGATCCCGCCCCAAGAAACCGTCCCCGTTGAATACGTCATCAAGTTCCCCTACGGGAAGTAATTTTTTCGCCATCCCTCCCATCCCGGGAGGGATTTTTATTGGATTTTTGTTGAGGACAAAGTTCGTGCTATACGTAGCGGTTTTGCCGTTCTTGCCCCAGGTTTCAGCAGGCGCATGTCGGCGTACTGATGCTACCCGTTTTGCCAACGTAATGCGCCGACTTGGTCATTCTGAGCGGAGCCGCGGAGAAGGGGGTAAGGATAGGAAAAGGGCGGCTCTCCCGCGGCGGAGTCGAAGTTTTGCGGAGAAGGAAAGGTGCGTCAGCACCGTTCGGAGCAAAACCAAGGGGTGCTTTGCGCCCCGCAGGGATATGGTAGGGAATTAGATGTACCCTTCTGTAACGTAAGAACTGTTTTAAGTAACTAACGGAACGGAAAAAGCGGTATAGCAAATGTGTAGCCATACCCTCAAAAAATGCTTGGCATTTTTTGACTCTTATTCGGGCTCACGCCGCTCATAAGAGTTCGACGCGGCAGGGATTTTGCCGTGTGCTCCTATGGAAAACACCGTGCTCCCTGCCTTGCTCAGGGTGACAAACAGACGCTGTGTTGTCGATATACGTAGCGTTTTCACCCTTCCTCGCTCTACGACTGTCATTCTGAGCGGAGCCGCGGAGAAGGGTGGGAGGATAGGAAAGAAAAAGCAATCCCGCGGCGGAGTCGAAGTTTTCGTAGTCGAGGCGCAGCCGAGCGGAGAAAACCAAGGGGTGCTTTGCGCCCCGCAGGGATATGGTTGGGAGTTAGATCAGCCCTTCTGTAACGTAAGAACTGTTTTAAGTAACTGACGGAACGAAAAAAGCGGTATAGCAAATGGGGTACCATACCCTCAAAAAATGCTTGGCATTTTTTGACTCTTATTCGGGCTCACGCCACTCATAAGAGTTCGACTCGTGCGGGTTGTTTCATTGTGCACAGCCGTTACGGTTCTATCCCGCACTCGCTCAGAGTGACAAACGAGGGTGGCGTTGTCGATATACGTAGCGCTTATTGAGCTATATCAATTCGACTGTCATTCTGAGCGGAGCCGCGGAGAAGGGTGTAAGGATAGGAAACCGAAGGCAATCCCGCGGCGGAGTCGAAGTTTTCGTAGTCGAGGCGTAGCCGAGCGGAGAAAACCGAAGCCTGCGATAGCGGGCTGAGGGATATGGTTGGGAGTTAGATGTACCCTTCTGTAACGTAAGAACTGTCCATAACAACCAACGGAACGGAAAAAAGCGATAGTACAAAGAGAAGACCACCTTCCCCCAAAAACCTCCCCGAGACGCCAAAACCCGCCGATTTTTCCCCAACACGCCTCCCGTATCTCTTGACGGAATCCCCGTTTCGTGGTATACTATACTTGAAAGAAACTGTCTAAACATCCTTTACGGAATCAAAGAGGAGGCAACTATGTCCCTTTTCTCAGGTAAGACCCTCATGATCACAGGCGGTACCGGCTCCTTCGGGAACGCGGTGCTGAAGCAATTTTTGCATACCGATATCGGCCAGATCCGCATCTTCTCCCGGGACGAGAAGAAACAGGACGATATGCGCCACGATCTGCAAGCCCGTTACCCCGAGTTTGCGGGGAAGGTGAAGTTCTTCATCGGCGACGTCCGCAATATCCAATCCGTGCGGGACGCCATGCCCGGGGTGGATTATATTTTCCACGCTGCCGCATTGAAGCAGGTGCCCTCCTGCGAGTTCTTCCCCATGGAAGCCGTCCGCACCAACGTGGAAGGCACCGATAACGTCCTCCACGCCGCCATCGAAGCAGGCGTCAAGCGGGTGGTCTGCCTTTCCACCGATAAAGCCGCCTATCCCATCAACGCCATGGGCATCTCCAAGGCCATGATGGAGCACGTGGTCTACGCCAACGCCCGTGTGGCCGCCGAACGGGGCGATACCGTGATCTGCTGTACCCGCTACGGCAACGTGATGTGCTCCCGCGGGAGCGTCATCCCCCTGTTCATCGACCAGATCAAGGCGGGCAACCCCATCACCATCACCGATCCCAACATGACCCGCTTCCTGATGAACTTAGACGAAGCCGTCGACCTGGTGAAGTTTGCCTTCGAGCACGCCAACCCCGGCGATCTGTTCATTCAGAAGGCAGACGCCTCCACCATCGGCGACCTGGCAAAAGCCGTCCAACAGCTCTTCGGCGACACGGGCACCAACATCATCGGCACCCGCCACGGGGAAAAGCTTTACGAGACCCTGATGACCCGCGAGGAACGCCTCCGCAGTGAAGACATGGGGCAGTATTTCCGCGTTGCGGCGGACAACCGCGACCTGAACTACGATAAGTTCTTCGTCAAGGGCAACGTGCAGACCATGGCCGAGGAATCCTACACCAGCCACAACACCACCCGATTGGACGTGGAAGGCACCGTGCAGAAGATTCTCACCACCGATTACGTCAGAGAACAGCTGGCAGGCAAATGAAGCCTATGAATATTCTCATCACGGGCGCCGCAGGCTTTGTGGGCAAAAACCTCACCTGCGCGTTGCAAAACATCAAAGACGGCAAGGACAGGACCCACCCCGGGATCACCCCGGACGAGCTGTACCTCTACGACGTAGAGTCTCCCGCAGACCTTCTGGAGACCGCCTGCGAAAAAGCGGACTTCGTCTTCCACCTGGCAGGGGTGAACCGCCCCAAGGATCCCGCCGATTTCATGGCGGGGAACTTCGGGCTCACCTCAACCTTGCTGAACACCCTGAAAAAATACAACAATACCTGCCCCGTCATGCTGTCTTCCTCCATCCAGGCGACCCTGGAGGGGCGCTACGACAACGATTACGGCAGAAGCAAGAAAGCAGGGGAGGAGTGCCTCTTTGCCTACGGAAAAGAGACGGGCGCCAAGGTGTTGGTCTACCGTTTCCCCAACCTGTTCGGCAAATGGTGCCGTCCCAACTACAATTCCGCCGTGGCAACCTTCTGCCACAACATGGCAAACGACCTGCCCATCACGGTGAACGACCCCGCCACCCGGCTGGAGCTTCTCTACATCGACGACCTGGTGGAAGAAATGCTTGCCGCTCTTGCGGGGCAGGAACACCGCGACGGCGCTTATTGCTGCGTTCCCGCTACCCACAAGGTCACCCTGGGGGAGATCGTAAGCCTTCTGGAAAGCTTTAAAGCACAGCCTTCCACCTTGATGATGCCCGCCATCCCCGCAGACTCCTTCGCCAAAAAGCTGTATTCCACCTACCTTTCCTACCTCCCGGTAGAAAAAATAGCCTTCCCCCTGCACATGAACGAGGATACCAGAGGTAGCTTCACCGAGCTTCTCAAAACTCCCTCTCACGGGCAGTTTTCCGTGAACGTTTCAAAGCCCGGCATCACCAAGGGACAGCATTGGCACAACACCAAATGGGAGATGTTCATTGTAGTCTCCGGCAAAGGGGTGATTCAGCAACGTAAAATCGGCACCGACGAAGTGCTGAACTTCTACGTGGACGGCGAGCATATCACTGCCGTCCATATGCTCCCGGGCTACACCCATAATATTATCAACCTTTCCGAAACGGAAAATTTAGTCACCCTCATGTGGGCAAACGAATGCTTTGACCCCCAACATCCCGATACGTTTTTTGAGGTGGTAGAGTAATGGATAAAAACATCAAGCTTGATTACAGCAACATCTCCTTCCAAAACAACGGCAAGCTGAAGCTGCTGATCATCGTAGGCACCCGCCCGGAGATCATCCGCCTGGCCGCCGTCATTAAAAAGTGCCGCAAATACTTCGATACTCTCCTTGCCCACACAGGCCAGAACTACGACTACAACCTCAACGGCGTGTTCTTCAAGGACCTGGGCCTTGCCGACCCCGACGTGTATATGAACGCCGTGGGTGACGACCTGGGCGCCACCGTGGGCAACATCATCAACTGCTCTTACAAGCTGATGAACGCCGTAAAGCCCGACGCATTGCTGATCCTGGGAGACACCAACTCCTGCCTGTCCGCCATCGCCGCAAAGAGATTGCATATCCCCATCTTCCACATGGAAGCGGGCAACCGTTGCAAGGACGAATGCCTCCCCGAGGAGACCAACCGCCGCATCGTGGACATCATCTCCGACGTCAACCTGGCCTATTCCGAGCACGCCCGCCGCTACCTCCATGAATGCGGCCTGCCCAAGGAGCGCACCTACGTCACAGGCTCACCCATGGCGGAGGTGCTTCACGAGAACCTGGAAGCCATCAAATCCAGCGACATCCACACCCGCCTGGGTCTGGAAAAAGGGAAGTACATCCTCCTTTCCGCCCACAGGGAAGAGAACATCGACACGGAAAAGAACTTCCTCTCCCTCTTCACCGCTATCAACAAGCTGGCAGAAAAATACGATATGCCCATCCTGTACTCCTGCCATCCCCGATCCCGCAACCGCCTGGAATCCTCCGGCTTCGTTTTGGACTCCCGCGTGATCCGTCACGAGCCCCTGGGCTTCCACGACTATAACTGCCTCCAGATGAACGCCTTCGCCGTGGTGTCCGACAGCGGCACCCTACCTGAGGAAAGCTCCTTCTTCACCTCCGTGGGCAATCCGTTCCCCGCAGTGTGTATCCGCACCTCCACGGAACGCCCCGAAGCCCTGGATAAGGCCTGCTTCATCCTGGCAGGCATCGACGAGACCTCCCTCCTGCAGGCCGTCTCCACCGCCGTAGAAATGAACAAGGATGCCCACCACGGCATCCCCGTTCCCGACTATACCGAAGAGAATGTCTCCACCAAGGTGGTGAAGATCATCCAATCCTACACCGGTGTGGTCAACAAAATGGTTTGGCGCAAATTCTGAAAAAAGCATCCCGATCTGCCATAGACCGGGATGTTTTTTGTTGCGGGACTCCTTATTGCCGTGACTGAGGGGATTGTCCTTTTAAGATTCGTTTCTTCACTCGGGAATGGCAACGCCGTTTTCCACCAACTTCCCCCGTTCAATGGAAACGGCACCCAATACCACGTTTTCCCGGGTGACCTCACCGCGGAAGGCAACCGCCACCACGTCCCCCGCCTTGACCCCCATATACTCCACGTATCGGCGGATGCAAAGCTCTGAAAGCGGAACCCGATACACCTTCCCTTGGGCGGGGTCGCCGTAAAGCACCGACGTGTCCACCAAAAGGAACTCCTCCCCGACCTCCGTCACCTTTCCGGCGACGATCTGTTCGTATGGCTCAAATTCCGCTTCCGTGCTGTTTTCTTTTGCGTAGCGGATGATCTCGCCTGCGGCTTCTTCGCCGATGAAATACGCTGCCCCCACGTTAAAGATGTTGGTGGAAAGATACCCGTCCTCCGTGACGTATAACACCCGCTTGTACACCCCCAAAGCCTCCGAGGTGGCCGTGAAGGAGAGATACCGCCGTTCTGCCGGCAGGGAGGGAGACGGATCCTTGACCCGTTCCGCCTCTCCGCAGCGGGCGAGCACCTCCCAAATAGATCCGTCCGCTTCCATAATGCGGTAGCGCTTCTCGCCGTACCCCTCGCATTCCGAAAAGCGGGAAAGCTTCAGATGCTCCTCCAGCCCGAACTCTTTTACAGCTTCCCCCAGCGTAGCAGGGAAGGGATCGGAAGTGTTTATATAGACTCCGTAAGCCCCGTCCTTCCCCAAAGCCACCATCCGCTTCGGGGAGATCCCGCGGATCTCAAAGACCTCCGCCTCCTCGCTGTGGATCTCTCCCGTGTAAACGTCCTCCCCGCGGACCACACAGCTTCCCAGCGCCTCCCCCAGGAGGGCTTCCCTCACGGCGGCGTTTCGGGAGGCGTATTCCGCCCCGTCAAACTCCGCAGAGTAATACTTCTCCCACATTAACTTGTATTCCCAAGGCCACTCTACGGCAATTTCGCTCCCCGCGAAGACGTAGCCGGGCTTCCCGACGTTTTCCGAAACCGCAGGATCCCCACTCCCGCTCTCTTCGGCATGCCAAGGCGCCAAGACCGCCAAAACCGCCAAAACCGCCACTGCCGGCACCAGGCAAGCCGCAATACCGCCCCACTTGAACAGCGGCAGCCGTCTTTCCTTTTTCTTTCCTTCCTCCGCCGCCTCTGCGATCAGCTCGTCGTCCAGATGCTCCAAGGCGGAAACTATTTTCGGGATCTTCATAGATCAAACCCTTCCTTTCTCAAAAATGCCTGTAATCGCTTCCGTGTACGCAACAGCATGTTCTTCACCTTGCTGTCCGAAAAACCGTACCGCTTCCCGATCTCCCCGATGGAATCGAAAAAGAAATACCTGCGCACAAACACCTTCCGCGCTTCCTCCTTTTCCGTTTTCAAAAAGCGGCCGATGGCTCTTCCCAGCTCCTCGTCCCCCGTTTCGGGAGAGATCCCGCCGTCGCAGAGCACGCCCTCCAGCTCCTCAAAGGACACCAAAAGTCCCGCAGAACGCTTCTCGCGGTGCAAATACTCCGCCTTTTTCAAGGCAAGATTGCGGGTCACCTTGCAAATGTAAGCCTTGAAATTTTGGGGCTTCTCCGGGGGAATGGCTCTCCACAATGCGGCGTAGGTATCGTTTACACATTCCTCCGCATCCTCCCGGTTCCCCAAAATGCGGTAAGCAATGCCGTAGCAAAGCTTGCCGTATCCGGCTTCCGTTTCACGGATCGCCTGCTCTTTTCGGGCAAAATACAGCTCTATGATCTTTTGCTCCTCCATGCCGTCACCTCGTGTTCCAATGTCTCAAAGAAAGCGCTTTCACTCTATACGTACGTTTTTTGCTTCCTTAGTCTCGTTTCATTTCTATTTTACCACGCATTTTGATCTTGCACAAGGGGATCCGTCAAAAAAACGGGAGACGATCATCACCCTTCCCACCGTGAGATAGGCCGGGAGCTTCCCTCCGCCCCGCCTTTGCAAAATGCCGGATGCGGGAGGGCAACCGGCTTGGGGAAGGAAAAACGTTTTACAGCGCCTCTCCCGGCGTCTTCTGCGGCCTTACGGATGTCTCAGTGGCAGGGGAGCCCTCTGAGATCATACCCCGCCGTTTTCCCGAAACTCCTCGGATTTGCGCCAATGCTTCCTCGCTTCTCTTGACGATTTTTCGATTTCGTGGTATACTTGACGGTGAAAAACGGAGAGGGCTCCTTTTGTTTTACATGCGCCCCTTCCGTTGCCGATCATTTTAAAATACTTACGACCCGCAGGTCGCAATCTGTCAAAGCCTCCCGCTTCCTGCGAAAAGAGAGGGAATATGGAACGTCAAAAATCCTCTTGTAAACGAACAACAAAGCTGTTTGAGAAATGGCGCCTGGTGGCCGCCTTTTTGATCCTGTACGACCTGGTAGTGGCGGCAGGCTCCTTCTTCCTGGCACTGTGGATCCGCTTTGACTGTCAGTATACGGCCATCCCCGTCCACTACTTCCAAAGCTGGCTGTCCTTCGCACCCATCTATGCGATTGCGGTGGTGCTGGTGTTCTGGAAATCTCACCTCTACCAAAGCATCTGGAAATTCGCAAGCTTCGTGGAGCTGGAGCGGATCTCCGTGGCTACCGTCATCCTGGCGGTCTTCCACATGGTGTTCATCACGGCACTCTTCTGCCGGATGCCCATCACCTATTACATCATCGGCTTCTTCTTCCAGTACCTGTTCACCGTTTTGGTAAGATTTACCTACCGCTTTATTTTGCTGGAGCGTGGGAAGCGCCGTAAGGCCGAGCAAAACGCCTTGGCAAGCCGTGTGATGCTCATCGGTGCGGGAACCGCAGGACAGATGCTTTTGCGGGATCTTCACCGTGCCAAGGACAGCACCAACCGTGTGCTGTGTATCATCGACGACGACGAAAACAAATGGGGCCGTTTTATCGACGGCGTGCCCATTGTCGGCGGCAGAGAGCAGATATTGTTGAATGTCGAAAAATACAAGATCGAAAAGATCTTCCTGGTTATCCCCAGCGCCACCCCGGAACAACGACGGGATATTCTGGACATCTGCAAGGAGACGGGATGCGAGCTGAAAAACCTCCCCAGCTCCTATTGCATGGTTCCCGACAGCATCACCGCAAGCTCCGTGGTGGACGTTGACGTAGAGGATCTTCTGGGCAGAGCCGCCGTAAAGGTGGATATGGAGGAGATCTGCAACTTTATCGCCGACAAGGTGATCCTGGTCACCGGTGGCGGCGGTTCCATCGGCAGTGAGCTTTGCCGTCAGATCGCAGAGCATCACCCCAAGAAGCTGATCGTCTTCGACATCTACGAAAACAACGCCCACGCCATCGGATTGGAGCTGCGGGACAAATTCCCCGCACTGGACTTAGAGGTGCTCATCGGCTCAGTGCGTGACAGCCGCCGTATCGGACAGGTCTTCGCCAAGTACAAGCCCGATGTGGTCTACCACGCCGCCGCACACAAGCACGTCCCCCTCATGGAGGACAGCCCCTGCGAATCCATCAAAAACAACGCCATCGGCACCTATAAGACCGCATACGCCGCCATGACCAACGGCTGCAAGCGGTTCGTGCTGATCTCCACGGATAAGGCCGTGAACCCCACCAACATCATGGGCGCCTCCAAGCGCCTTTGCGAAATGATCGTCCAGTCCTTCGATCGGAAGATCCGTGACGGAAGAGCGGGCGACCTGTGCCCCCTCCGCCTCCATTCCGAGGAGGCCGACTACGCCATGCCGGCGATCTCCCTGACCGAAAAGCCCGCCACGGAATTCGTTGCCGTGCGTTTCGGCAACGTGTTGGGAAGCAACGGCTCCGTCATCCCCCGCTTCAAGGAACAGATCGCCAAGGGCGGTCCCGTCACCGTCACCCACCCGGATATCATCCGCTACTTTATGACCATTCCCGAGGCTGCCTCCCTGGTGCTCCAGGCGGGCACCTACGCCGCAGGCGGAGAGATCTTCGTCCTGGATATGGGCTCTCCCGTAAAGATCGACACCCTGGCAAGAAACCTGATCCTCCTGTCCGGTCTGCGGCCCGACGTGGATATCAAGATCTCCTACACGGGCCTGCGCCCCGGTGAAAAGCTTTACGAAGAAAAGCTGATGTCCGAGGAAGGCCTGCGCACCACCCCCAACCGCCTGATCCATATCGGAAGCCCCATTCCCTTCGATACCGATGAATTCCTGGAGCAGCTTGGGCTGTTGATGATTGCGGCATATGACGGGGAAGAGGACATGATCCGCAGCCTGGTCTCCCAAGCCGTCCCCACCTACCGCCCTGCAGGAAAGCACGGCTCCGAGGAAAAAGGCGCCGCCTACGAGCAGCAGCTGGCATCCGCCAATTCATAAGGAACACCCCAATCAGCGTACGGAAAAAACCCGTACGCTTTTTGCTTTGCCAAAAAAAGACAGCCGCCGAAAAAGCAGCTGTCTTTTCGAATGTTAACCTATCTGCTGCATCAACAGAACGCAGTCGTAAATGGTCAGCACGCCGTCGAAGTCAAAGTCGAACAATGCCTCCGACTCCGTGTTGCCCACCAGGATGGACAGGAGCAGCTGTGCGTCCCCTTCGGTAACCGCGCCGTCCCCGTCCACGTCGTAATCGACCGCCTTTTCACGGCTCTCCACCTCACCGCAGACGCGGCAAGTACGTTCCTCCCTGCCGGGCGCACCGTCAGTCCAATCGCTCCAATCGTGCCCTGCCGCAGGAATCACTTCCTCCTGCAGAACAACGCCGCAATGGATGCAGACCTCTTGCTTCAACCCGTCCTCGGAACAGGTGGCTTCCTTTGCAACCACCCATTCTCCGCCGTGCTGAGCGCAAGGCTCCGCCGTGCGGAACTCAACGGGCTTCTTGCAAACAGTGCAATACCGTGCTTCCACGCTGTCCTCGCCCTGCTCACCGGGCAGATACAGCTCCCAATCGGAAAGCACGTGAGCACAACCCACAGACTGAACGCCCGTGCCGTTGCCCTGCACCTCGTCTACCCGACGGAACCTGCCGCACTCGGAGCACACGAAGTAATACGCCCGATCGCCCTCGTACCCGAACAGCAGATCCAGCAACTTCTCGATCAGGATCCGCAGCCAGGACTTGGCAACGTACTTCTTCTCGTACTTGTGCGCCGTCTTGGGAATGCTTTCCCGCACCTGACGCCCGCACTCTTCGCAGGTGTAAAGCGCCGTCCCCTCCTGATCGCAGGTAGGCTCCTTGACCACCTTCGGGGTGTAACGATGCCCCGCGGCGGGAATCACTTCCGTTTCCTCCAGACCGCATTCCCCGCAAGAACGGACCTTCAACCCTTCCTTCTTGCAGGAAGCAGGGATATCCGCCGTCCACTCACCAAAGGCATGCCCCTTGGCAGGCGTCACGTCGGTTCTCACCTCGCGGCCGCAGGTGCCGCAGGTATGGAGCACGTAACCCTCCTCCGTACAGGTGGGCTGTACGGTGACGGAGGTATCACTGTGTCCCAAAGCCTCCACGTGATCCGTACCGTAATACTCGTCGCAAACGGTACAGGTGTGCTTGTAGAAGCCCTTTTCCTCGCAGGTGGGCGCCACCCAAACGGCCTCGCCGTAAACGTGTCCGTCACCGTGATGCTTCCAGGAAGCGTAGATGGTCACGTCGCCCGTCACGGTCATTCCTTCGTAGTGGTTGCTCCACCCCAGGAAATCGTGCCCCTTCTTCTCGGGCGCCTCGGGCAACACCACCAAACTGCCGTAGGGCAGGGTAGCGGTGTGGTAAACCTTGCCGTTCAGATCTCCGAAGGTCACGGTGTAAAGTTTCTGAACCTTCTCTACGATGGGGCGGACCTCCAGATCCACCGCCGTGGTTGCGGGGATGTGATCCGCTATCCAGTCGCCGTCCAGATCCCAGCCCTTCACAACGTAGGAGAACCCTTCTTCTCCTTCCGGCTCGTAAACGGGTAGCCGAATGATCTCGCTGTTCAGCTTGGGCTCACGGCTGATCACGTTCCCCTCACCGTCGTAGAAGGTCACCCAGCTCCATTCATCTCCGTAAACCACCTTGTTTCCGTTGCTCCACCCCGGGAAGTTATCGTCCCACCGCAGATCCTGCTCCAACGCCTCCACGTAAATGGTAATCCCGGTGATGTTTTCTGATGTGAAGAGGGTTTGGCAATGCCGCAGATCGGAGGGAGAAACAGTATCGCAGATCACAACGCTTTTCAGCGTCAACGGGAGATTGTACAAACCACTTGTAAATTCATCTATTTTATAGATGAAAAGAGTTTCGACGTTGGTGGGTAAATCATTTAAATGATGCCAAATCGCCTGTTTAAGCATATTACATCCTTGGTATGCACTATAGCAAACGCCTCGAATCCCGTCTATTTTGCTCATATATTCGCAATTTTCTGACAATTCAATCAACCAACCGTCGATGATAATTCCTTGGGAGCATTGATACTTAGGGTTGTTGAACAATTTGGTACAGCCGAAGAATGGCGACAGACCAAGGCTTTCCAAACTTTCGGGAAGGTTAATGCTTTCTAAGTTAGAGCAATTCTCAAAGGCACCTTCTCCAATGGATCTAATGTTATCCGGAAGCGTAATGCTGGTTAGGTTGTTGCATCCGCTAAAAGCCTTCTCATCGATATAGGTGACACTGCCCGGTATGACAATACTTGTTAGTCCTGTGCGGTTTTTAAACGAACTATGTCCAATGTAGGTCACACCGAAGGGAATCGAAACACTTCCTTGGATTCTGGCGGGAACGTAAATAATTCTTGTGCCATCCTTAGAATACAGAACGCCATCGTAGGAAGAAAATGTTGGGTGATCTGCCGCAACGGTAATTCTCTGCACTCCGCTTTCGGTTCCAAACGTAGGGATTGATGTTATTTCATTCGGAATAATAACTTCCTTGACGCCGCAGAAATTATGAATTGAATAAGTAACGCCATTAATGCTCGTGGGAAGCTCTACTGCATCCAATTCTCCGATGTATGCTATCAATGTATACCGATCTTTTTCGTAGATAAAGCGGAAACCCTCTGCGGTATCAACATAGGTGCTCTTGCTGTTTTCATCTAACCAAATTTTGTTTCCGTTGGCATCTGTTACAACTTTTGAATAATAGCCGACATAGCCTGCGGCTTCGCTTCCGGGTATAATCGTAAGGGAGCTATTATTAACTACCTCAAACAAATTGACGCAGCCGTTAAACGCATTGGTATTAATTGCAACCACGTTTTCGGGAATTGTAATTTTCGTTAATCCGGAGCAACCGAAGAACATCGACCAACTGAGCGCCTTCAAATTCTCGGGCAACGTAACTTGAGTAAGGTTGCAACAACCGCTAAAGATACTTTCACCAACATCGGTTACATTTTTACCAATATAGACCGTTCTTAAATTTTGGCAATCCATAAACGCTTGAGTCTCAATCCGAGTCACGCTATCGGGGATCGTAATGCTGATCAACTTGTTTGATCCGGTAAACATATGTGCTGGAATTGTCGTGATTCCTTCGGGAAGAATCACATTTCCCGGAATCTCATCGGAAACGTAAACAATTCGCGTCAGCTCTTTGTCGTAAAGGATCCCGTCCTTCCAGACAAAAGCGTTGTTACTGCTTGACACTTCCAACTTAGTGCTTTGGGGGAACGCACTCTCTCCAATACTAGTTACCGTATCGGGAATCGTGATAGACTTTAGCTTGTAGCAATACATGAAAGCGCCGTAGTCAATTGCAGTTAAGCCTTCAGGCAAAGTGACAGTGCTCAAATTTTCGCATTGACTGAATGCCCACGCTCCGATTGCAGTAACCCTATCGGGAATTGTAATTTCGGTCAGGCTACCGCAAAAACGGAACGCATACCCTTCGATCCGTTCAACACTGCTCGGAAGCTCAATGTGTTTCAAACTGCTGCAGCCGCTAAAAGCTTCGATAGGAATTGTTGTTATGCCATACGGAATGTTGATGCTTGTTAAACTACTGCACCCCAAAAATGCATGATCGTAAATAACAGATAGGTTGTTGGGAAGCGCGATGTTTAGCAAACTACTGCAGTTTCTAAAAGCCGCCCCGCTAATTTGGGTTAAGCTGTCCGGAAGGGAGACGCTTGTCAAATGAATGCAATTCGAAAATGCATTAGAACCAATCCGCGTAACTCCTTCCGGGATTACGATGCTTCTTAACTTTACGTTCTCGGAAAAAGCAGAATCGGGAATCTGTGTTATTCCGTTCGGCAAACTCAAATTTTCCGGAATCTTGTCGCTGACAAATATGATTTTTTTAAAGTCTGCGTCATATAGGATACCGTCAAGCATCCGATACGCTGTATTTGAGCCGACAAAAGCCACATCCGTGTTTTTTGAAAACGCATTTTCGCCAATGTCGCAAACGCTTTCCGGAATGTCAATCTTTGCTAATTTGGGACACTGCACAAAGGCACGCGTTTCTATTGTAGAAACAGTATTCGGAAGAGAGACCGATCCCAAATTATCGCAACCTTCGAACACACCACAGCTTATTTGCTGCACTCCTTCAGGGATTTCTATCTCCGACAAGCTTGAGCAATTGGCAAAAGCATAGACTTCGATGGTTTTCACTCGTTCGGACATTTTAATGGATTTGAGGTTAGAGCACTGACTAAACGCCATCACGCCTATTTCAGTTACACTATTCGGTAGAGTCACACTTTTAATAGATTTGTTTTCATAAAAAGCATATTCATCGATACGGACTCTCCCTTCGGGAATGACCACATTTACGCCGCCGATAAAACGATCTATTTTGTAGGGGTTACCGTTTATATCTTTGGGTAAAGCAATCGTTTCCGATAAACCTTTATATGCGCACAGTGTATAGGTGTTATCCGAATCTTTCGTGAACAAGAATTGGTCGCTTGTTTCTATGTATTCGATTCCTGTATCCACATAGTTCTTATTTCCATCTCTATCAACGATCAAATTTGCGTTTACAGCAATCCCACCGTAAGAATCGCTTCCCAGCTGCAGATCAAGTGTGCTATAATTATAGATAGTTCGAAGATCACTGAACTCGAACGCATATGATTCGATGTTTTTCAGATTGGCGCCCAATGTGATCATGCTTAGGCCGCTCCAAGAGAAGGCCTTTTCTTCAATCGTGATAACGTTATCCGGTATGACGATATTCTGTAATTTATAACAACCATCGAACGCTTCTGCACCGATGTAGGTTACTCCTTCAGGAATTTCGACTATCGCTAAGTTATGACACAGACGGAAGGTTCCTTTTTCAATTGATGTGAGGCCTTTCGGGAGGGATACCTTATACAAATTTGAGCAACCTCCAAATACTCCATAGTCCATAGTTGTAACACTATCGGGGATCTCAAGTGTCTCAAAGCCCGAGCCGGCAAAGGCGCACAATTCTAAGGTAGTTAAACTATTCGGAAGGATCAGCTCCGTGATATTATGAACATTTTCAAATGCATAATACCCGATAGATGTTGTTTCTTTCGAAAGCTCCAATCTTCCTTGTATGCCGGAACCAAAGTGCCCTTTGTAAGGTTTTACCACTACTTTCTTTTGGAAAGTATCATACCAATATGCCGTGATCACATTCGTCAACTCATATTTCGCCGTCGTCTCCGCAAAAGCATTTTCGTGTAATACACTTACAGAATGGGGCATGTTGATGGTTTCCAAGCCGAGACAGTAAGCAAACCCACCGGTATAAACCGCGGTAATCCCCTCCGTAATGGTCACGGTTTTCAAGCTTTCCGGCACGTAAGTCTCGTTCGCTTCATACGCTCCCGCACCAAAGATATAACCAAACCAAGAGATCTCCTCGTCCTCGTAAGAGGCGCCGATAAAGGGCAGGGTGACCTCGGTGAGCTTGTTGCAATCCTCAAAAGCGCCGATGCCGATGATCAGCTCCTTCTTGTTGGTGTCCGGGATGGTCAGCTTGGTGATGTCCGTGCCCAGGAAGGCGTACGCCCCGATATCGATGAGCGTCTCGGGAGCGGTAAACTCCCCGCCGATGGAGGTATACGCAAAGGCATAGTCATAGATCCCCTTGACGGCGTTGCTTTCGCCCAGGGGCAGGGAAGTGATCTTAGCGCACCCGTAGAAGGCGAAATCCGAGATCTCCACGATGGCATCGGGAATCACGATGTTCTCCAGATTGATATCCCCGCAGAAAGCGCCCTCGTAGATACCCTTCAGACAGTTGCCCTTTGCAAAATTCACGGTGTGCAGCTTTTCGCAGTAAGCGAATGCGTAGTAGTCAATAGACACCACGCTGGCAGGGACGTGGATCACGGTCAGATTCTTCGCCCGGAAGAAAGCACGGTAGCCAAAGGTCAGAATGTTGGCATTAGGATCAAACAATACCTCCTCCAGCGCCGTGTTCTCAAAGGCGCCGAACCCGATCTCCTCCACGGAGATCGGCACCGTCAAAGAGCCCGTTCTGCCCGCCGGCACGGTGACCAGCTTTCTGCCGTCCTTGGAAAGGAGCAGTCCGTCCACCGCCTTGAAGTTGGGGTTATTCCCGTCCACGGTGATGGCGGTAAGGTTTTCCAGGCCCACGAAGCAATATTCCCCGATATACGTCACGTTGGCGGGGATATGCAGGCTTTCCAGCCCCGTGTTGTAGAACACGTTGCTTTGCAGCTTCAGCCCTGCGTTGTTGCCGAAGGTCACGGACTTCAGCGTCAAAATATCCCGGAAGGCGTTGTGCCCTACGTTGACCACGCTGTCGGGCAGGACGACGGAAACCAGCTTCGTCCCCATAAAGGCGTTCTTGGGGATCTCCGTCAGAGCAAAGCCCTCTGCAAAGGTCAGGGAGGTCAGTCCGCTTTCCATAAAGACGCCGGTTCCCAAAGCGGTCAGGGATGCGGGCAGCTTCACGGAGGTCAGCTTCTCCGTCCCCCGGAAAGCATACTGCTCAATCACGGAAACGGCAGCACCCTTTTCGAAGGTAAGGCTCTGAAGCTCCGAATACGCAAAGGCCTCACGCCCGATGAAGGTCACGGAAGCGGGAATGGCAATTTCCCTCAAAGCGGCGTATTGGAACGCCTCCGCCTGAATGGTGGTCAAGGTCTCGGGCAGGATCACCTTTTCCGCCGTGCTGTCCTTGAAAGCCCCGCCGCCGATGGTGGTAATGGGCGCACCAAGGTTGACGGTAGTGAGATCCACCGTCTTTTCCGTACCTAAGTATTCCAGAATCGCAAGATTCCCGGAGCCGAGAACCGCATAACGGAAGTCTCCCGCCGTTTCAACAGCGGAAACTCCGGTGTAATAGCCGCGAATGCCGTAATCCCAGTTTTCATCCAGGTATGCGGGCATGGTCTCGGCTTTCATATAAAGGTCAAGATCGTTCGTCCCCAGGAAGGCGTAGCTTCCGATGTGCTCAACACCTTCGGGAAGCGCCAGATCGGAGAGGGACTTACAACCGTAGAAGGCGTATCTTCCCACACTCTTCACGGAGTCGGGAAGGGAGAGGGAAGTGAGGCTTTCACAGAAGCGGAAGGCGAAGTTGTCAACGTTTTCCGGCTTCGCATCTCCGAAGTCCACGTAGCTCAGCTTGTCCATCCCCTCCAAGCCGTGGGCCTGGATAGAAGTCAGCTTGCTTCCGGGAAGGAAGGTAATCGTTTGCAAATTCTCGCACCCGTCGAACATGTAAGCGGAGATGCTCTCCAGCTTGCTGTTTTCCGCAAAGGTGATGGCGGAAAGCGATCTGCTTCCCACAAACGCCTCCTGCGCAATGGTGGAAACGCTTGCGGGCACGGTGAAGGATTGCAGCCCCGTATAAGCAAAGGCGGCAAAACCGATCCGGGGAAGCCTTGCGGTCTCGTTGAAGGTTACGGAATACAAATTCCAATCCTCCGCAAAGGCGTACCGCCCGATCTGCAAAACGTTATCGGGAATATGGATATTTGTCAGATCGGTACAGGAAGAAAATGCGTATTCCCGGATCTCTGCCAAGGAGTCGGGCAACGTGATATAGTCGATCCCGGATGCGCAAAAGCCGTACTCACCCAACAAGGTCAACCCTTCGGGAAGAACGGCGGTGACCAGGTTCTTCGTACCCGCAAAGGCGTACGCCGCCACCGTGGTGACGGCAGGCTGAAGAACGTATTCCGTCTCCGTCCGTCCTGCGGGATAGGTGTATCATCCTATCGGAAAGATCGTATACAACGCCGTCAAGATCGTGGTAAACGGTATTGCCCTCCTCCACGTGAACTGCCGTCAGCAGTGGGCAGAAAGCAAATGCACCGTTCCCCAGCACGGAAACGCTTGCGGGAACCGTCACTTCTCTCAACGCCGTTTCTGCGAAGGCAAGCTTCCCCACAGACTCCAGCCGCCCGGGAAGGCGGATCTCTTCAAGAATAGCGCAGCCCCTAAAGGCGGATCCCCCGATCACCCGAAGACTGCTGTTTTCACCGAAGGATACCTTCGCCAAAGGGTTCCCGATGAAGGCTTCCGTTCCGATCTCTGCGACGGAATCGGGGAACTCGATCTCTCTGAGGGAACAGGTAGCAAAGGCGTTTTGGTCGATGAGAGACAGCGTGCTGTTTTCCGCAAATGCGATCTTTTCCAGTCCGCTTTGCGCAAACGCCCCGGACCCGATATAGCCGATTCCCGCGGGAATGGTGATCTCTCGGAGCGATGAACAGGAATTGAAGCAGTAAGACGCCACATCCGTCAGTCCGTTCCCCAAGGTCACGGACCCAAGATCGCGGTTGGCGGCAAACGCACCCTTGCCCAGGGAGGCAACGTTGTCGGGAATCACCAGCTCCTGCAGAAGAGCGCCTTCAAAGCCGTAGCTTCCGATGGCTTCCACACTGCCGAGCTCCACGTTCGTCAGCCGTGCAAAGGCAAAGGCATAGTCGGCGATGGTTTTGGTATTTTCATGCACCGTGTAGCTGTTGCCGTGTGCGGCGGGATAGGCCGCCAACACGCTTTGCGTGGTGTTGTAAAGTACGCCGCCGTCGGAAACGAACAGAGCGTTCCCTGTCTGCACCTTGATCTCGTAAAGGGAAAGATCCCCGTAGAAGGCAGTTGCGTTGATTCCTTCCAGCGAGGCGGGAAGCTCAATGCTTCTCAAGCTTCCGCAATGGCTGAAGGCAAAAATCCCCACCGTCTTCAGCTTGCTCTGCCCCGTAAACGCCACGGTGGAAAGACGGATGTTTTCCGTAAAGGCAAATTCGCCGATGGTGACGACGTTCTCGGGGATATAAATGCTCAGCAAATTGGAGCATCCCTCAAAAGCATAACGCTTGATGGTCGTCAGTCCGGCAGGCAGGCCTACCTCGCGGAGACGGGTCTGTCCCGCAAAGGCAAATTCGCCGATAGAAGACACAACCTTCCCATTGATCTTCTCGGGGATGGTAATGTATCTCCGTCTGCCGGTGTAGGAACGGATCTCGATGGTGCCGTCCTCCAGCTCCACGTAGGTAAAGGGCACGCCGTCCTCCTCGTTGGCCCACTTGGCGTACAAGGTAATATCGTCGTAAAATGGATCTTCGTAGTATACGTATTCCTGGGTAAAGGTATCGTCGTAATACCATCCGTCAAAAACGGTGTAAAGTCTCTCCGGCTCGGGGAGCTGCTGCAGGGTGTGTCCCCGGATAAACAACGCTTCCTCGTTTTCCAGCTCATCGGTGAGCATTTCAAAGGTCACCGTGTTCCGCTCCTCCAGCAAAAGGGCGTGGAGATCAAGGGCGCCGAAGCCGTAGGTCCAGTCTTCACCCGGATCTCCCAGGTCCCGGCAGGAGGCATACAGCACCTCCGTCACGTCCTTGACTGTGGTATAGGGGGTGTTCTGCATCAGCAAAGCCAGCCCGCCCGCCACCACAGGGGAGGCCAGAGAGGTGCCGTTCATATTGCCGTAAGCTCCGTGGATCAAAGCCGTGTAGGTGGTACCGGGAGCAACCAGATCCAGGTTGTCCCCATAGTTGGAGTAGGGCGCAAGCTCCCAGCCGTCTGCTTCCAAAGCGCCGACGCCAATGACGTTGGGGTCTGCCGCAGGCCAGCAAAGGGAAGTGGTGCCGTCGTTCCCCGCCGCCGCCACGCAGACGATATCGCTGTCAACGGCAAGCTGTGCTGCCTCCGCAAAGGGATTTACGGGAGAATACGTACCGAAGGACATATTCACCACCTGAACGTCCCGCTCGATGACGTAGTAAAGGCCGAACACCAGATCGGAGGTGCGATAGAAGGTGCCGTTTGCATCGCACTCCGCCTTGATCACCAGGATCTCCGCATAAGGGGCAATACCCACCACGTTCCCGCTGTTCATGGACGCGGCAATAACGCCCGCCACGGCGGTACCGTGTCCGACTTCATCTTCTACCAAGGACCAGTCGTAATTCCCGTTTTCATCCGCCCAATCCTTGACGATTTTATCCTCGGTGGCGTTGTAGGAATACTCGCTGATCCTTCCCGCAAATTCGGGATGGTCCGTATCAATACCCGTGTCGATCACGGCAACCGTTACGCCTGCACCGTTGCAGCTGCTCCAGACGTCCTGCATGTTCAGGTAGTCCAGATAAGTCTGCAGCTCGTAGTCGGTATCGCTCACCGTATATTGCGGACGGGTAGGCAACCGTTCATCAGAGTCCCCCGCGCCGTCTGCGTCGCTGATACGAACCTGATAGTCCACAGCCATCTTTTCCAGATGCTCCAGATTCTCCTCGTCCGCATACACGTCCCGAATGGTGACCCCCTCGGGTAACGTCAGCGTGGCAAACCGCCCGTCTTCCGTAATGCGGAGCTTGGCGCCGAAAAGATCCGCCAGCTCCTCCGCATTCGCCTTGGACGTCTGATTCAGCACGATGCTCTGCTCGTCGTACGTGCCGATATTCCGCTCCAATTCCTCCAAAGCGGAATTGCGCAGCTCCTCCAGCTCCGAACGGCGTACCGACTGCTTCAGCAGGACCGCCGCCAAAGCAGAAGTCGCCAGCACCAGCACCAGAATGACCGCCAAAACGATTCTTCCTTTGCGTGTCATAGAAAACCTCCCGATGACATTTCATTTCTTCCTAATTATTTTATCACCTTGTTCACAAAATGTCAACATTTTCCACAACTCGTATAACGAAAAAGAATACCGCCCTACCATATATCTTCCTCCGACGGAATTCCCGTCCAAAACACGATTGTACCCTCTTTTCGCACAAATGCCCCCGTAAATCCCTTGACGAAACTCCACTTTCGTGCTATACTGTCTCCGTAAAAATAGGGGCGGTATGCTCTTGATATAGAAGAGGTTTCATGCGGATGGAACTCAAACCCTTTGAACGAAAAATATGGCTCTCCTCGCCCACTATGCACGGGGAAGAGCTTACCTATATGCAACAGGCGTACGACACCAACTGGATGTCCACCCTGGGGGAAAATATCAACGAGATCGAGCGCATCGCTTGCGAAAAGGTCGGTTGCCAATATGCCGTAGCCCTTTCTTGCGGCACTGCGGCACTCCATATGGCGGTGAAGCTGGCAGGCGTCAAGCCGGGCGACAACGTTTTTTGTACCGACATGACCTTCGGCGCCACTGTAAATCCCGTGGTGTACGAGCGCGGCAACCCCATTTTTATTGATACGGAATACGATACCTGGAATATGGATCCCGTGGCACTGGAGAAGGCCTTTGCCCTTTATCCCGATACCAAGGTGGTCATTGCCGTCAATCTGTACGGTACCCCCGCTAAGCTGGACGAACTCTGCGCTATTTGCAGTAAGCATGGTGCGGTCCTGATCGAAGACGCCGCAGAATCCCTGGGCGCCACTTACAAAGGCCGCCAGACAGGCTCCTTCGGTACTTATAACGCCATTTCCTTTAACGGCAATAAGATCATTACCGGTTCCTCCGGCGGGATGCTGTTGACCGACGATCCCGCTGCGGCACAGAAGGTGCGGAAATGGTCTACCCAAAGCCGGGAGAACGCTCCCTGGTATCAGCACGAGGAGCTGGGCTATAACTACCGTATGAGCAACGTGATCGCAGGGGTGGTCCGCGGGCAGTTCCCCCATTTGGAAGAACATATTGCCAAAAAGAAGGAGATCTACTTCCGTTACAAGGAAGGCTTTGAAGGTCTCCCCGTATCCATGAATCCTTACGACGAGACCGCTTCGGAGCCGAACTTCTGGCTTTCTTGCCTGCTCATTGAAGAAAACGCCATGTGCAAGCAGACCAGAACAGCTACCGAGGCAAGTTACGTGAGCGAAGCAGGGAAGTCCTGCCCCACACAGATCTTGGAGACCCTGGCAAGCTGTCATGCGGAAGGGCGCCCTATCTGGAAGCCCATGCACCTCCAGCCCATCTACAGCGGCAGACCCTTTGTTTCCGTAACCCCCGGCGCAGACGTGGGTGCAGATATCTTCGCCCGAGGCCTGTGCCTCCCCAGCGATATCAAGATGACGGCAAAAGAGCAGGAACAGATCATCGCTATCGTCAGATCCTGCTTTGACTGACGGGGGAGTGATGCATATGTACGCAAAGTGTTTCAAGCGCATCATCGACTTTACCCTGTCTCTCATCGCCCTTGCTATTCTCCTGCCGGTTCTGCTGCTTTTGGCTATCATCGGCGCCATTGCTATGAAGGGCAACCCCTTCTTCGTTCAGCCCCGCCCGGGGAAAAAGGACAAAAACGGCAAGGAGAAGATCTTCAAGCTCATCAAGTTCCGTACCATGTCCAACCAAAAGGACAAAAACGGCAACCTCCTCCCCGACGATGCTCGCCTGAATAAATACGGCAAATTCCTGCGTTCCACCTCCCTGGACGAGCTCCCCGAGCTGCTGAACATCCTCAAAGGCGACATGGCCATCGTCGGCCCGAGGCCTTTGTTGGTCAGTTATTTGCCTTATTATACTGAAGAAGAGCGTAAAAGACATGATGTTCGTCCGGGTCTTACTGGATTGGCACAAGTTAGTGGAAGAAATACGGTTTCATGGGAAAAGAGATTTGAGCTGGATGTGGAATATCGTGACAATATAACTTTTATGAATGATGTAAAAATAATCATCAACACCGTAAAAGCCGTTCTTTCTCACGATAGCATAGAATTGAATGCGTTGGAGAATTTTGATGAATATAGAAAAAAACAAGCAGATAATGCCGACACTGATGCAGTCGTTGGGACGATTCAAAAATAATAATCTGTATATTAAGCGAGATGATTTGTTACCATTTTCTTTTGGTGGAAACAAAGCAAGAAAGGCAATGTATTTTCTTGATGATATAAAAAGAACGAACTCTGATTGCATTATTACATATGGCAGTAACAGTAGTAATCATTGTCGAATCATTGCTAATCTGGCGGCGTCGCTGAGAGTAAAATGTATAATCATTTCGCCTGAAGAAGATGATGGGTCTACATTTAATTTGCAGATGTTGAATTATTTTGGGGTGGATATAATCCGTTGCGCCATATCGAATGTCTCAAAAACAATAGAAGATACAGTTGTTGCGATGAAATGTCAAGGATATACTCCATATTTTATTATGGGGGGAGGACATGGTAATTTAGGCACTCAAGCTTATGTTGATTGCTTCTCTGAAATTATGAATTATGAAAGCGACCATAACATTCAATTTGATTGCATTTTTCACGCTTCGGGTACAGGGACAACGCAGGCGGGCCTTGTATGCGGGAAGCTATTGAATAACCATAATACAAAAATTATCGGAGTGAGCATTGCCAGAAGGAATCCCAAAGGCAAGCAGATCGTGTTAGATAGTGTAAATGAATATATGACCTCGGTAGGCTTTACGGATGATTATGCTGGACAAGTTGAACTGATAGACGATTATGTTCTTGATGGTTACGGGAAATATAACACAGAAATAGATCAAACAATCCAAAATGTCCTAACGGACTATGGTATCCCCTTAAACAGAACATATACAGGAAAGGCATTCTGGGGGATGGAAAAGTATTTAGAGAAAGAAAGCATTGAAAACAAGAATATTCTGTTTGTTCATACAGGAGGAACACCTTTGTTCTTCGATTATTTGAGGCGGATGTAGAGATGAATATTTTATTATTAAGTGTCGGAACTCGCAATAAGATAGTTCAATATTTTAAGAAAACCGTTGGTGTTACTGGCAATGTAATCGCCACCGATATGAGTGAACTTGCATCGGCTGTATATGAAGCGGATAAGTTTTACAAAGTCCCTCGAATGACCGATGATGGTTATATTGATGTTGTTTTTGATATTTGTAAGAAAGAGAATATCGGAAGTGTGTTGACTTTAATTGATCCAGAGCTTTCGCTGCTTGCAAAGCACAAAGACAAATTTGCAGAACTCGGAGTAAAAGTTATTGGTTCTTCATACGAACTATGTGAACGAGCGCTTGACAAAATGGAAATGTACAATTGGCTTACAATTCATGGGTATAACTGTGCAAAGAGCTATATAAACAAAGAAAAGTTCTATGCGGACGTAGATGCTGGAATCATTACATATCCGGTATTTGTAAAGCCTGTTCGAGGAAGTGCAAGTATTGCCATTTCCAAGGTTTACGATAAAGAAACAGTTGAGTTGCTTTTTGCACATAATGATAACTTGATGATTCAAGAATTTCTTGACGGACAGGAAATCGGTGCCGATGTATATATTGATATGCTCAGTAGAGAAACTGTGTCGATCTTTACCAAAAAGAAAATTGTAATGCGTGCTGGCGAAACAGATAAAGCTGTCTCTTTCAAGGATGAAAAATTATTTGCACTAATTGAAAAATTCGCAAATGAAAGCGGTTGGTTGGGACAAATTGACATTGATATTTTTGAGGTCAATGAAGAGTACTACATATCTGAAGTGAATCCTCGATTTGGCGGTGGCTATCCTCATGCGCATGAGTGCGGATGCGATCATGTTGCCATGATATTGAAAAATCTTTGCGGAATTGCTAACGAAAAAAAGATAGGCTCATACGATAGTGATGTGTACATGATGAAATACAACGAGTTAATGTTGAAAAAGGCATAGAAAAATGAACATTGTGTTTCTTACCATTGGTTCATTCAACAGTATTGAAGACCACTCCATATATACCGATCTGCTGAGAACCTTTCGAAACAATGGGCATGACATATACGTTGTGTGCGCAAATGAAAAGCGCGAGGGAAAACCTACCGAGTTTCTACACGAAAGTGGAATCCACCTTCTTCGTGTAAAGAGCGGAACGGTTAGTATTGGTGAAAACACATGGATTGGCGCAGGAGCAACAGTCGTTAATAACGTGGACATTTGCCCCGATTGTTTGATCGGTGCAGGGGCTGTGGTTGTCAAGACCATACGTGAACCCGGTAAATATATAGGAGTTCCTGCGAGAATTAAATAACGAGGTTTGAGGAGTAACTATGTCCCTTACGCTCATGTACATCACGAACAACCCTCAGGTTGCCGCTATTGCACAAAAAGCGGGCGTAGACCGTATTTGGGTTGATATGGAATATATTGGAAAAGAAGACCGCCAAAAAGGTATGAATACCGTCAAGTCGTTCCATACCGTCGAAGACGTTCGTGCATTACGCTCTATCGTAACCTGCTCGCAACTGATGGTGCGTGTCAATCCTTGGCATTGTGCGACGGATGAATACGGTTCCTCTGAGGAGGAAATTGATGCTGTAATTGATGCCGGCGCTGATGTGATCATGCTTCCGTATTTCAAAACGAAAGCAGAGGTTACGAATTTTATTCGTTGCGTCAACGGTAGAGCCACTGCTATGATTTTGGTGGAAACTGCGGAAGCTGTGTCAAGCATTGATGAGATCCTTTCAGTCCCGGGGATCGATGAGGTGCATATTGGTCTCAATGATCTTCATCTTGCATATGGGATGAAGTTCATGTTTGAATTGCTGGCGGATGGCACCGTTGAAAAGCTGTGCAAAAAAATCGCCGCTAAAGGTCTTAAATACGGCTTTGGCGGAATCGCCAGAGTCGGATACGGAATGCTTCCGGCGGAGTATATCATGGGGGAGCATTATCGCTTGGGCTCAACGCGTGCTATTTTATCTCGCGGTTTTTGTGATGCAAATATTGTTGCCGATCCTTCTACGATTGAAAACATCTTTATTGAAGGCGTAGAGAATATTCGAAAGAAAGAAAAGGAACTCGAGCATCTCTCTTTGGAACAGTTTGCCGAGAATCGCTGGATCGTAGCTCAAAAAGTCCGGGAAATAGTAAAAAGCAAGGAATCTCTTGGATGAAAAAAATTTGTATGATCACGACCGTTTCCGGAACGTTGGAATCTTTCGTGGTCGAAATTGCCAAACATTTATACCATACTTGTGGGTATGACATAACCTTGATATGTAATCATGACGAGGCCTTTGCGAATCAGTTGCCGAAGTATCTCCATTATATTCCCGTGAAAATGGAGCGGGGTATCAATTTATCCGGATTCGCTTCGATCAAGGAGTTTCGCCGCATCTTTCGAAGAGAGAAATTCGATCTTGTTCAGTATGCGACACCCAACGCATCCTGCTATGCAAGTATAGCAGCTAAACTTGAGCGGATTCCCATTAGGCTTTACTGTCAATGGGGGATACGATATGTTGGCTTGCACGGGCTAACAAGAAAGATCTTTAAGCGGATCGAGAAAACGGTTTGCAAGCTCTCAACGCACATTCATTGCGCAAGTCACGGGAATATGCAATTCGCGGTGCGAGAAAAATTATACCCTGCTACGAAAGCGAGCGTTGTTGGAAACGGCGGTACGATTGGCGTAGATCTGGAAGAATATAATATCGCAGAAAAGGCTGCGTGGCGAACAGAAATCAGATCCAAGTATAACCTAACAGATTCCGATTTCGTGTTTGGCTTTGCAGGCAGAATCTCTGTTGATAAGGGTTGCAATGAACTTATTGCGGCGTTTCGCATCGCTTCTCAAGATGTACCTTCCGCCAAGTTATTGATAGTTGGTCCGTTTGAGGATAATTGCGGCTTGCAAGACGAATTGCTGAGTTTCGCTAAAGCTTCCGAGCAAATAATTTTTACCGGCCGAGTTGCAAAAGGCGACATGTGCAAGTTTTATGCTGCAATGGACGTTCTTGTCCATCCTACCTATCGAGAAGGGTTTGGTATGGTAATTCAGGAAGCGGGTGCACTTGCAGTTCCGGTTATCACGACTAAAATACCGGGTGCTTCTGAAGTTATGGAAGACGGCGTGTCTTGTATGCTCGTTGAACCGAAGAACATCGACGATTTGTTGCGTGCTATGAAAGAAGTATATTCCTGCCCGCAAAAAGTTTGCTTTTTGGGTGAAAATGCTCGTCTGAGAACGGAAGCTTTATATGAACGTTCTGCAATGCTTGAGCAGCAAAGAAAGGAATATGTCAAACTATTGTCGTTGAAGCAATAGAGTTGAAACGGTTAAGTCGGTATGCCATCTCCTAAGATTCTAGTAATTACAGTTGCTTCGTGGAATTCAAAAGTTGGTTCCAACACGTGGACTTCTTTGCTAAGATGCTATTCCGCAGAAAATATTGCCAACCTCTGTATTCGTGACGAAATTCCCGATAGCCCTGTTTGTTCTCGTTATTTTTCCATTTCCGAAAACAAAATAATTAAAAGCGTTCTTCGTCGTTCTTTGAAAACGGGAAGAGAGCTTTCTACAAACATGTCCATAGAATCGACTCGCGATTTGATGGAACATAACGCCCGCTACAACCAAATGCGAAAAAAGCGGCGTTATTCTATGCTTTTAGCGCGAGAATTTATTTGGAAAGTTGGCAAATGGCACACGAAAGAGCTGGATGACTTTCTCGATGATTTTAAACCGGATATTATTCTGCATTCCATGGAAGGATATATCCATTTGAATCGGATCACAATGTATGCCATTCGTCGAACCGGAGCAAAAGTGATCGGTTATATTTGGGATGATAACTTTACGTATAAGCAGTCCAAAAAGATAGGATACAAATTTTACCGTTTTTTTCAGAGACGTTCCTTGAAAAAGCTGGCTAAAAACACGTCGGATTTTTTTGCCATTTCGCCTTACACCAAGAAAGAAGCGGATGCATTTTTTGGAATTGATTGTAAAATACTTACGAAGCCGCTTAGCAGAATTCCCCGGGAATATGAATTCCGAGTCAGGAATCCTTTGAGAATTCTTTACACCGGAAATCTGTTAATAGGACGCGACAGAAGCTTGGTTCGTTTTGTTAATGCCCTAAAGAAAATGCCTGCCGATTTTGCCGTTGTAGACGTTTATACGCAAACGAATCTTTCTGACGAGATTATGTGCGCCCTTGATCCTGCTCTATGTACGGTGCACGAGCCGATTCCGCAAAGCGAGGTTCTTAAAAAACAAGAGGAAGCAGATATCCTGTTGTTCCTGGAAGATATCGATGGTCCGGATGCTTTGGTCGCAAGGCTCTCTTTCTCTACCAAAATCACAGACTATCTATCTGCGGGCAAACCGATTTTTGCAATTGGAAACCAAGATACCTCACCAATGCATTACTTAGCAACCAATCATGCAGCAGTCATCGCTTGCTCCGATGAGGAGATCTTACAGCGATTGAAAGAAATTCATGGTCGACCTTCATTACTGCGGGATATTGTTAGCTGTGCAAATAATGCTGCAGTAATGAATCATGATCCTGCATTGATAAAAAAAGTCTTTGAAACCGTTGTTTTTTGAATCGCTGAGCTCATTTTCTGTTATCCTGGGAGTATAAAATGACACCGTATTTATTATTGGCAATATCACCAATAGTATTATCCTTTGGGATGGATTACTTAGTTGCGAAAAAAAGATTTTCCGAAAGAAAGGCAAAAAAAACATTGTTGCTTTTTTCTGGAATCCTGATATTCCTCTTCTTCGCTTTGCGTGATCCTTCCATTGGTAGCGGCGACACTTTAGTATACACCAGTGTTATGAAACGTGCGATACAATCCGAAAACTGGAGTCAATTCTACGGCTTTTATGATATGGAAATTGGATTCCAGTTCTTCGTTTTTTTGTTGTCTCGTGTTTTTACTTCTCCACAAATGCTTCTTGTTGTTACGGCAGCATTCTTTGCGTATAGCGTTTGTTATTTTATTTACCGCAATTCCGACGATATGGCTTTGAGTCTTGTGCTGTTTATTACGATTTGTGGCATGACATTTTATATGCAAGGCATGCGGCAGGCAATTGCAATGAGTATAGGATTATTTGCATACGAATGCGTAAAGAATCGAAAAATCATATGCTTTGCTTTATTGGTGGTGTTGGCAACGTTTTTTCACCAAACCGCAGTAGTTCTGTTCCTCTTGTATGCAATTCGCTTTTTGAAGTTTAATTATAAATCATTTGCTTTTTCTGCTGTTGCGGTAGTCATATTCCTTTTAAGCATCGAGCGGTTGATAGCAATTGCCAATGAATTATTTGAGAAAGAATATACCGGCGTCTTCGAGAGTGGTGGATATATAGCGACTGCGATTCATTTCCTTATTCTGATTTTTGCAGTTGTCTTCAACCGACGCGTACGAAAGAATGACAGCGAAACAATGCTTATTTATGTAGCATTGGCCGGATTGGTGATTTATATTGCGCGATATTTTGGCGTCGGTATAGCAGAACGAATCAGCTTTTATTTCATTTTTGGGCAGATCGCATTGTTACCGAATACCCTCCAGCATTTTGAACAGCGCGAACGAGTTGCGTTAAAGATGATTGTATACACGCTCGCAATTGCATTATCAGCATACCGTCTCCACGGTAGTAACTTGATTCCCTACATTCCTTTTTGGGAAGGATGATTAACTTGAAAATAGTACAAATCAATGCCACTTGTGGTGCAGGAAGTACCGGGAAAATATGCGTTTCCGTCAGCGACTTGTTGACCGCCCAAGGGGTAGAAAATTATATTTTGTACGCCTCCGGCCATAGCGATCATCCGCAAGGCATTTGCTATACGAACAAATACGAGATCAAATGGAATGCCTTGAAATCCCGCGTTTTTGGCAACTATGGGTTTAACTCCAAAGGCATGACCAAACGTCTCATCAAAGAACTGGATCGTATTTCTCCCGAGATCGTTCACCTTCATAACCTCCATGGGCACAATTGCCACTTGGAAATGTTGCTTCGCTATCTGCGTGAACACCATATCAAAGTATACTGGACCTTTCATGATTGTTGGGCGTTTACCGGGTATTGTCCGCACTTTGTGATGAATAAGTGCGATAAATGGAAAACCGGTTGCTTTGCCTGCCCGCAAGCGCGCTTCTTCAGTTGGTTTTTTGACAAAAGCAAAAAACTTCACAACCGTAAAAAACAACTGGCACAGGATCTTGATCTCACCATCGTCACCCCCTCCCACTGGCTTGCGGAGCTGGTAGGGGAGTCCTTCCTGAAAGACTACCCCGTGAAGGTGATCCACAATGGAATCGACCTCACGGTGTTCAAGCCCACGGAGAGCGACTTCCGCAAAAAGCACGGTTGCGAGGGGAAGTTCGTCCTTCTCGGGGTGGCCTTCGGCTGGGGCGCCCGCAAGGGGTTGGACGTGTTTGTGGAGCTTGCCTCCCGTCTGGACGACCGCTTTCAAATCGTCCTGGTGGGCACGGACGACGCTGTTGACCGCAACCTTCCCGAAGGCATCATCTCCATCCACCGCACCCAGAACCAGGCCGAGCTAGCGGAGATCTACACCGCTGCTGATCTGTTTGTCAATCCCACCCGCGAGGACACCTATCCCACGGTTAACATGGAGTCTCTGGCCTGCGGCACTCCCGTAGTCACCTTTCAGACCGGCGGCAGTCCCGAGTGTATCGACCCCGCCTGTGGTTCCGTCGTCCCCTGTGACGATATTGACGCTTTAGAGCAGGAGATCCTCCGCATCGCAGAAACGAAGCCCTACTCCCTGGACGCCTGCCTGAACAAGGCGAAAGAATTCGACATGAACCAACGATTTGAGGAATACGTGAAACTCTACACCGAGGTTCAAAAATGACCGTCCTTTTCCTTTCCAATTACTTCAATCATCACCAAAAGCCCTTTTGTGACGCTATGTTCCGTCTTCTGGGTGAGTCATACCATTTTGTTGAGACGGAGCCCATGGATGACGAGCGGAAAAGCCTGGGGTGGGGTGGTATCACATATCCCTCTTACGTCATTAGCCCGGAGGAGGCCTTTACCCCCGAGACGCAGGCCATGATCGATTCTGCGGATGCGGTCATCATCGGCTCGGCTCCCAATTCCTTGGTGAAGAACCGCATTCGCAAGGGAAAACTGGTTTTCCGCTATTCGGAACGCCCTTTTAAGAAAGGCATGGAGTGGAAAAAATACCTTCCGCGGCTGGTTCTGTGGAATCTCCGCACCCCGTTTTGGAAGCCCGTGTATATGCTCTGCGCCAGTGCGTATACCGCATCGGATTATGCCAAAATGGGGATGTACCTGGGCAAGTGCTACAAATGGGGGTATTTTCCGGAGACCAAGCGGTATGAAGACGTGGACGATCTGATTGCTGCAAAACAGTCCGGCTCTATTCTGTGGGTGGCGCGGTTTATCGATTGGAAACACCCCGAAATTCCTTTGGAGATTGCTCGCCGATTAAAGCAAGAAGGCTATAACTTTACCTTGAATATGATCGGCAACGGCGAGTTACTGGAAGCCACCCGCAAGCGAGTAGAGGCTTTGGGCTTGGACGACTGCGTCCATCTCCTGGGCTCCATGTCCCCTGAGGACGTGCGTAGGTATATGGAGCAAAGCCAAGTCTTTCTCTTTACCTCCGACCGCAACGAGGGCTGGGGCGCCGTGCTGAATGAATCCATGAACTCCGCCTGTGCCGTGGTGGCAAGCCGTGCCATTGGGTCGGTGCCCTTCTTGATCGAGGACGGCGTGAACGGGGATATCTACGAGGATGGTAATATCGACGATCTTTACCGCAAGGTGAAGGCACTTCTGGACGACCCCGCCCGGCGTGTGCAAAAAAGTAAAAAAGCCTACGCTACCATCACCGAAAAATGGAACGCTGAGGTTGCAGCAGAGCGGTTTGTGAGGGCGGTGGACTCCATTTTGCTGAATCGTTCGCTACATTTTAAGGGCGTATGCGAAAAAATTTGATAGGGGGGATTTTATGAATCACATTTTTTTATGCGGACACACGGGAAGCCTTAATCGTGGGTGCGAAGCGATCGTGCGTTCGACTGTTAAAGTTTTGCAACAAAAAAATGGTGACATAACTCTTATGTCGTTTGCACCTTCGCAAGATGAGAAGATGGCGAAAAATCTTGGAATCAATTTGTCGCCCTATGCGAATTATCCAAATCAAATCTTGCGGTGTGGTTGCGCCATTGTCAAAAAGGTTTTTCGGCGGCACAACTGCGGTCAGACTATAATTCAGGAACCTTTATTTTCGCGTGTCGCGCCTGATGATGTTTGTTTCAACATTGGTGGAGATACCTATTGTTATGGTCGGCCTACAGTTAGTTATGCGTTGAATCAATTTGCTTTTGAAAATCAAATCCCGAATATTCTATGGTGCTGTTCTATCGAACCGAATCAAATGAAGGGAGAAATGCTCAAGGACTTAAAAAAATATAGGTATATTTTTGTGCGAGAGCAAATTTCATACGAAGCCCTACTGTCGAACGGCATTCCGAAAGAACGTGTAGTAAAGGGTTGCGACCCTGCTTTCTTCCTGGATTCTGTTGAGGTTGAACTTCCCAGAAATTTTATTTGTGGAAATACCGTTGGTATTAATGTTAGTGAGGTTGTAGCAAAGTCAGGAGATTCCAAAACTTATCAAAATGTGGTAAATGTGATTCGATATATTCTTGATAAAACTGATATGTCGGTTTGCTTGATTCCTCATGTTTATAGCATTAAGGAAAACCGTTGCGATTACCCTATTTTGAAGCAAATTTACGACGAGTTTTCTGATGAACGTATTTCGATTATTGACCAAGAATATACTTGCGAGCAGTTGAAGTTTATAATCTCAAAGTGTAGATTTTTTATTGGTGCGAGGACGCACGCAACTATCGCTGCTTATTCATCGTTTGTTCCTACTTTGGTGATTGGGTATTCTGTAAAATCCAAGGGAATTGCTAAAGATTTGTTTGGCACATATGAGGGGTATGTATTACAGTATCAAACGCTGGAGAGCGACGACGAAATTCTCGTTGCATTCTTGAATCTTGTTGCTAAAGAAGCAGAGATCAGAAATCATCTTCTTGAAGTTGTTCCTAAATACACGGCGCAGTTAACTTCCGCCATCGAAAGATATATTCGACCGATTTTGAAAGCGAATGAGCGTGACGAGTTCGAAATATGCAAAAGGGAACTATGCAGTGGTTGTGGTGCATGTTCTAATATCTGTCCTTTTGACTGTGTTAAAATGGAATCCGATGAGGAGGGGTTTGAGTATCCTGTAGTTGATTATTCTGCATGTCGACATTGTGGAAAGTGTCGGTATGTTTGTCCGGTTGCTAATAAACCGCTCGATGATGGTATTAGTCCTATAGTCTACGCTGTAAAGCATAGAGATAATGAAGTTCGATCAAATAGCTCATCCGGCGGCGCCTTTACCGCAATTGCAGAGCGTGCGATCAAGCAGGGGGGAGTAGTTTTTGGCGCAGGCTTTTCGGATGACTTTAAAGTTTTGCACAAGGCGTGTTTTTCTATCGATGCACTTTCCGAACTTCGAGGTAGTAAATATGTGCAGAGTAAAATATCAGATGTGTATGAACAAGCGAATACTTTTTTAAAAGAAGGACGAAAAGTATTATTCACGGGAACTCCTTGTCAAATTGCAGGTCTTTATGCATATTTAGGGGAAAATGATGATAATCTTACTACAATGGATTTTATTTGTCACGGAGTCCCTTCTCCGGAGGTATGGTCGAGGTATTTGGAAGAGCATGAGTCGAAAACTGAATCAAGGGCTTCTTCCGTTTCTTTTAGAGATAAGACTTTGGGGTGGAGAAATTATTCTTTGAAAATACATTTTGACAGCAACAGTAGTTTCTGCAACCCGGTGGGAGAAGATCTTTTTTTAAAAGGGTTTGTTGCCAATCTGTATTTGCGTCCATCGTGTTCGCGGTGCTCGTTTAAGCAAGTGCATAGACAAAGTGATATAACGGTGGCGGATTTTTGGGGAGTCGACACCGTGATTCCCGAGTTCAATGATGATAAAGGTATATCGCTGGTGATGCTAAATACAAAAAAAGGCGCAAAGGTTTTCAATGATATTCTTTCAACGGTAGATTGTTGCGAAGTGGCTTTTTCTGCCGCAATAGCAAGCAATCCTTTGTATGGTCATTCTGCGGCACATCATCCATGCAGAGATCATTTCTTTGAAAGAATCCATAAACTATCTATCAGTAAAAACATTGAACGTTATTTAGGGAAAGGCTTGATCCCGAAAATCAGGAGAGGTTTGTCAAAGTTTTGGTGAGATAAAAAATGAAAAAAAGAAATTACGGATTGCTTTTTTCGTATACAAATACTTTTCTAAATATGCTTTGCGGTCTTTTCCTCTCGTCGTTTCTGCTGCGCCAATTAGGAGATGCAGAATATGGTCTCTACCAAACGATGTCATCGTTTGCTAACTATTTAGTCTTGCTGGAGTTCGGTACGGGAACAGTTATGTCTCGGAATATTGCGGCATGCAGAGCAAAAGGTAATTCGCAAATTGAAATAGAAAAGAATATTTCGACCATATGGGCAATTACGGGCTTTTTATCGTTGCTGATTGTTTTTGTATCGACTATATTTTATTTGTCTATTGATAAACTATACGCCAATTCTCTCACGAGTGAACAGATCATAGCAGGTAAGAAAATTTTTGCGTTAATTACATTTTATTTGGTCGCTTCTTTTTATTCGCAGACCCTCAGTGGCGTCACTCTTGCATTTGAAGACTATTCTTTCTCCCCGCTGAGTTCGATTATACGTACCGTTGTACGCACCTGCCTCCTCGTTGCGTTATTGCTGAATTGGAAGAACTCCATTATCATTGCGGTCGTTGATGTTATTTTAAGTTTTTCGATTGCAGCGTTTTCCTATCTCTACTGTCGTCGAAAATATCGTGTGAAAATCACTTTACACAACTTTGACAAAGCGATATTAAAAACATCTCTTCCGTTTTGTTTAGCAATATTCTTGCAAGGCTTCGTAAACCAAGCTAACAATAATGTTGGAAAATTTATACTGGGGGTTAAAGTTGGTCCCGAGGCAGTATCTTTGCTTTCGGTGGGATTGTATATCTATAGTGTTTTTTCTTCCTTGACAACGGTGCCGATTTCTATGTATATGCCACAGATCACGCGAGACGTCTTATCGGGATTAAGAGGCAGAACATTAACTGAGCATCTGGTTCAACCAAGTCGGTTGATCGCTTTGGTTGGGGGAACTGTTTTGTTTGGTTTTTTTGCCGCAGGAAGAGCATTTATTCGCCTTGTTTATGGAGAACAATATAACCTTGCGTGGATGATTGCTTTGATATTAATGGTTCCCATGTTTATCAATATGACCTCAGGCGTTGTAATCAACGTTCTTGACGTAATGAATAAGCGTTTGGTTCGTTCGCTGATTTTATGTGGCATGGCTGTTTTAAATATTCTGTTGTCGATATATTTAATTGACGCTTGGGGGAGCATTGGTTCTGCCGTAGCAACTTCGATTTGTGTGGTTGTAGGACAGGTTGTGATACTAAACATTTATTATTCAAAAGTGATTGGGATAAATATTCTTTGGCTATACCGGTATTCGTATAAGGGGATTTTGGTATTTCAACTGCTTGCAGCTGTGACAGGTTATGCTGTTTCTGAAGCTATATCGAATGTGTTTTGGTCTTTTTTTGCAGGAGGAGCAACATACGTAATAATCGCTTTCGGCGGCTATTTGTTGTTCGGCACAAATAAAACAGAGAAAAACGCTTTGCGCGGAATTGCTAAACGTTTAAAATCCCCCCCACTCAAAAACAAGAAAGGACTCACCCCATGACCCTTCGTGAAAAATACACCCTGGAGATCGGCAACGTTGAGCGCCTGATCGACCAACTGCAAAAAGGGCAGATCCGCGAGAAAGACGACGTGCCCGGCGTTCCGTCCGCCCAGACCCTGGGCAACAACCTGGCCGAGGCCTTCGAGACCCTCCTCCGCAAAATCGAGGCCGACGCCCCCGGCGACATCCAAACCGTAGCCGACCGCATCGAGCGCTAATCCCCCCCCCCACACAAAGGAGCTCCCGCCATGTCCGAACCCATCACCGGAACCAACCGCGCCTTCTTCGAAAAATGCATCGCCTACGCCCGCCGCTTCATGCTCCTGCCGCAAACCGTCGAGCTGTACTACGACGACTGCCCCTCGCCCCGCTTCCCCTGCGCCCACAACGCCGCGGAAAGCGCAGGCAACAAGATCTGGTTCAACAAACAGTGGGTCTACGAACGCATCGGCCCCCATAGGGAAGACGTCGCCTTCTACCTCTTCCACGAGCTGCGCCACTTGTACCAACAGGCCGCCATCGGCCTCTGGCAAGTCAAAAAAGAGCTCCGCGAACCCCTCATGGTCCTCCGCGCCTGGCGTAACGACTTCACCAACTACGTCCGCAACGTGGACGCCGCCACCCAGGAGCAAAACCTCCGCCAGGACATCGAACGGGACGCCAACGCCTACGCACTGATCCTCACCATCCTGTATTTCAACAAACCCAACGGCGTCCGCCTCAGCCTCCCCACGCCCGCCCTGGAGCAGGCAGACAAGGACATGATCCCTTACCTCCGCGACCGTGACGAATTCAAACCCTACGTACAACCAAAACCCTGACCGTACCCTGCACCCCGCCTCACCGCGGGGTGTTTTTTTGTCCCCGCTCCCCCTTGCCTCCCCAAGGCTCCCCTTAGTAAGGGGAGCTGTCACGGCGCGTCCGCCCGCCGGGACTGAGGGGATTGTCCCCGCTCCCCCCGCCGCCCCAAGGCTCCCCTTAGTAAGGGGAGCTGTCACGGCGTGTCCGCCCGCCGGGACTGAGGGGATTGTCCCGCTCTCCCCTCGCCGCCCCCCGCCGCCCCTTCAACAGAGGAAAACCGGCGCCGACAGGCGTCCGAGGGGATTCCCAAACCCGAAAAAACCCATAAAAATACCCAAAAAAAGACCCCCAAAATCAGTCAAACCAACGATTCGTGCCAACTTTAGCACTTTTTGTGTAAAACACCTTGTTTTTTTTTTTTTTTGAGTATGATATCATATAGGAGAAATCCGTCAAGATAGCAAAAAAAGAAAAAACATAAAAAAGAAAAGGAAACTATACTTATGAAAAACAAAGGTTTTTCCCTTGTGGAACTGATCGTCGTAATCGCAATTATGGCGATCCTCGTCGGCGTAGCTGTGCCCGTATATACCAGCTATATCGAGAAGACCCAGAAGAACAAGGACATCCAGATGGTGGACGAAATTAAGCACGCCATCGAGATCGCTGCTGTCGGCGAATCTTGGTATCAGAAGTTGCCCAATGGCGGCATTGTTGGCGCTGTAGTTATCACTGACGCGGGTACGACTGTTGTAAAAGCTAACGGCAGTACCGATGCCTCTCAAGCTTTGTTAGTGGACGCATTGGAGAAGACTTTCGGTGAATTTAGTTCTTTGAAGCTTTCTTACGACGGTTGGACTGGCGGTACTATCGCTATGTCCAGCTACGCTGGATATACTTCCGAGCTTCTTGGCGATGTTCAAATGTTGACCAATGCATTCAAGGACTGGAACACCGACTCTTTTGTCACCGGTACTGGATTTGGTTCTTGGATGGGTGACGGCACTTATAATGCTCAGGAAAAAGCAAACCTGCTTGCGTTGTATGTTGCTGAAAAAACGACCGGGATTGACGAAGATGAATTCCAAGCGGCTTGGAATGGAGATGAGATGTCCGACGAGGCTTTTGCCGAACTGGGTGCCGTTGGCTTTGTCGCCATTCAATACGCCAAGTTAGAGGCGATGGTTAACGCATGCGATGTATATTGCACCTGTGACAACCCTGAAACGACGGATGATGAATCTATTCGCGGCGTTATGTCGTCTTTTGAAATCGATATGACTGGTGTTGAAGATAGTAAAGCAGCTTATCAACACGCTATGAACGAAATTGATTCTTTGTTTGACGTGTTGCAGGGGCATCTTGACAATGGCTGCGCCGCAAGTGTGCACGAAGAGACTTTGTATACTTCTGGTCAATCTGCAAATGACGCCAGTGCTTTCTTGGAAGTAATGAATACCGTAAAAAACAATGGCGACTTGATTCGAAGCGACTTGGACAACGAGAATCTTTACGGTAGCGAGGCGGTTGTTAATGTAGTTACCACCTATATGCCGATTACCAGCGTGCCTGGCGCAAGCGAAGGAGACGTTGTCGTTATTGTGACCATGGACAATAATGGCGCGGTTAGCGTTCAAGCATATCCAATTGACCAGCAATAATTTTTCTTGCTTTTTCGAGGAGTAAACATTATGAAAAAAGCATGGTTAAAACTTCCGATTCTATTTTTGGTTATTGTTTTTTGTACCTTAGCCATGCGAGTGTATGCAGTAAGTTCAAGCGAAACTGCAAGTGGCACCCCCGGAGAATTGTTGTCTTCTGTTTTGCCTACAGTAACGGTCACGTATACAAACAATGCGCCGAATTTATCCGCATCAAATTTGACTGCAAATGCATCTACAACCGTTTCTGGAAACAAGTTAACGATTGAAATTTCAACATTTCATTACTACAAAAAGGGCTTTCTAAAAGATACTAAAAAAACCTATCAAACTTCGTTTTCGATAAGCATTACGGCCCCGAGCGACAGCACAGTGTATTTCAAAGAGAACGGAAGCGCCAAAAGCATAAAGCCCGGAGAAACATTTGTGTTTAAAGGGAGCTCGGATTCAGAAACGTATAGTGATAGCTTCGAAAATGCATTTTCATCCGCAAGAAAAAACTACACTTTTGAGGTTGTAAGCATTGTAAAAAAGACCCCCAAAAACATAGTGCTTTGTCAGTCAGTAGGCGGTTCTGTTGATCTTAGCGTTATGGCGGGCACGAATACAGTTGCTTCGCCTGTTGAGATTGGGAAGAAGTACGAAAACGTAACATCTCTCGTTATTAATGGGGTGAGCGCTGCTGCAGGCTATGAATTTGTTGGCTGGGTAGCCGACAACGCTAACCTTACGACCGACACCCCGTATGTTTTGTCTAAGGCAACAAGCGGCAGCCTTGCCGAAAGTTTACCGGAAGCAACTATTTATTTAACACCGTCTTTTGTGAAAACGGATGCTGCCACATATTATCTTGAAGGGGACGCCAGTACTCAATATCGTTGCTTGGACGAGGCTGATGCAGCTGCTGTAGAGCAAGGAAAAAACATTATTCTCGCTGCAGATGGGATCGTTTATGGGCTTTTGGGACAAAGCGATTTGTATATTTCGTCGGGTGTGACCTTGGTGCTCCCTTATACTGAGGGCGGCACCGCTGTCCAGGACGCTTCTGCCGGATTAAAGTATGCTAACTTTGTAGGAAGCACAACTAACCCTGCTGCAAATGATCCTCTAGATCCGTCAAAAGACGTTTCGTATACGCTCACAATTCCCTCCGGAATCACAGTTCATTGCAACGGGACTATTGCCGTTGGAGGAACAATTGTTGGCGGCGGGTATCCCGGTGCTTGTTATGGTGCTCACGCTAATATTCAATTAAACGGAACACTTGAAGTTGAACAATTAGGCATCCTTTCGGTCTGTGGCTACATTATTGGTGACGGCAAAGTTGTCGCTAATAATAAGGCGACAATATACCAGCCGCTTGTAATCTTCGATTATTCCAATTCTGGAAGGATTACTTTAGCGTTGGCCGGAGCAGCTGCGGAAATCGATGCGAACAAATTTTATCAAGCTTTCTTTGCTACAGGCCTTCATAAGGTGACCACGCCCACTGTCCAAGGAGAGACGGCTGTTTTGCCCTTCGAACGATATGCGATGATAAACATTCAAGCCGAAATAAGGATGAACTACGGTTCTTCTATGGGTGGCTATGTTGACATTTATGCGAATGATCAGCACAACTATACAACTTCAACTATGATCGGTTCCGGTGGTTTGCTGACAATTGATTCCGAAGGCTCTTCTATCCGGATTCAATACGACGGGACAAACAAAACTGTTAGCGCTTGTGGAAAAAGCGTCCTTAACTGCGAAGGTGATTTCTCGTTTGGGTCTTTCATTTTAAGACTGACGCCGATTGATGGGGTAACGGCCGTTATTGATTCAAAAAAACTCTTTTTTGTCATTCCGTTCAACTACACATTCAACTTTAGTGGCGGAACGATATCGATACCGTCTGACAAATCATTAAAATTATTGCCCGGCTGTGTTGTGAACATCAACGAAAAAGCGACTTTGAAGGTTCAAGGAACTTTGGCCGTTTACGATGGCTATTGCACACACAAATCTCACGGGGCAGCTTATCCAACAACCGCTTCGTTGATGAAGGCTGGCTTTTCCGGAACTGCAGTTCTGAAAATCAACAACGGCGCAGAGATGGTCATTAGCGGCTCATTTGGAGGCATCGTTCAAACCGACGGCGGCGGCAAAATAACCGTTTCTACAAGTTCTTTGCAAATTACTACGCGAAACTATGCCGCTGGTGTTCAAAGTCTGATGGGTACGGACGTTGCTATCACTGGCGCAACGATGCGCACATTGAAGGCTCAGATTTGCGATACCGACGGAAACTTAATCGATATGCAAAACGGCATGACCTATTACGGTCTCTCAAGTGAGGCTGTTACAGAACTTGGATCTTATACGTATAATGCATATCTTGATTCGGCAAGTCCGAATACCCCTACGTCTAAGACGGTCGCCTCCGGCCAATCCATCGACGGGGTGTGGTATATTGCCACATTGAACGTTCATTCTTCTGCTAAGCGCGAAGATGGGCTCATTATCAATGCGGAATATCGTTTGCAGGACTATTTGTGGCTGAATGCGATTTGTTATTTTGATAAGAGTTACGTATCCGTTGATCCGGCGAAGCTGTCCATAACGTTGGAGGGTGCCGATACGGTTGTCGTCGAAGGCGATGATGGACTTCCCGTAATCTACATCGTTAAGAAAGTTCCCGCCGACGAGATCGCAGATGCAATTTCCTTCATCATCGAGTATGATGGAAAAATGAGTGCGCCGGTTACCGTTTCGATTCGCGATTGCAAAGACGGCACTACCGCAACGGATGAGTTGGTAGACGCATTGCTTGCTTATGGCGAAGCTGCGAAGAAGTACTTTGTCACCGGCGGTGCTCCCGACGTCAAACTGAACCCGGAGTCTATCAAGGATAGCTTGAAAGGAAGTACAGCGTTTGGCAAGACTGCAGAAAAAGCAGGCAGTTATAACAAGAACGGCACTACCGTAACCCTTACTACCAAGGGAGCAAACGTGCTGTTCGAAGAGCGACTGTCCTTGATGTTCGGCTTCCAATTCTCTTCTACCGGGATGACCGCAGAGGATTTCCTTCAGGTTGGTGTTTTGGTCGGTTCCTCTGATCTTACCACCGGTATGACTGTTGGCGGCGAGAACGTTAAGACGGCGTATATCCTTTACAACAATTCTTTGTTCACCGGAGACGGTATCAACAAACCGTACCTGCCCGAGGATGCGGAATACGAAGTAAGCGACAGATCTTCTGTAACTTGGGATAAGTTGAACGCAGACGGCAGAATGGTTCTTTACATGGACTTGTTGTCTGTGGACTATACCTCTGCGATTGAGTTCCGTCCTTATGCGATCGCAAAAGATGGCACAGTGATCTACGGTCAGCAATATGCCTACGGTCTTGCAGACTACATCAACAATATGTTGTATGATGAAAAGTTGGGAGATTATATCGGAGGCAAAAACGTTGATGCGTTCCGTAACCTGTTGATTACCACTTGGAATTACGCATTGAAGGCCAAAGCAAAATTTGCAACAGCTAATTGAGAGTCAGGAGAATGCAATGAAAAAGAAATACGTTTCTCCTGAACTGGAAATTTTGACTTTGGAAACTTCCGATGTCATTACAACAAGCGTTCCCGGCGATAAACCCGGTGAAGACACAGGCGGCTGGAACGATTGGAACTAAACACAAAGGGGTTGCTACGGCAGCCCCTTTTTGGAAAAATGGAGGATGAAGATGAAAAGAAATAGCGGCTTTTCTTTGGTGGAGTTGATCGTGGTGATCGCCATCATGGCAATTTTGGTAGGCGTCGCCGTACCCGTATACACGTCCTATATTGACAAGGCGCAGGAAACGGCAGATCGGCAGTACCTTTCCGACGTAGTCTACGCCGCACAGCTTTTCGCCGCCGAAAACGGCCTGGAGCTGGACCGCATTGCCATTGCCCCCGTGGTGAAGGCGGAGGATCAGCAGGGGATCGAGCTGTACCTGAAGGGCGGCAAGCGTGTGGAGGATCTTTCCGCGCTCTACGCCACGGTAGGGAGCTACAACACCGACACCCCCTTTGAGCATTACTACAGTCCCGACACGACCCCCGAGACCGAGGGCAGCTGCGCCGAGCACAAATGGACGGAAAAGGTCCCCGTGACCTGCACCGCCGACGGCTGGAACGAGTGTGAAAACTGCCAAGCCACACAGCGTGTCCCCTCCGAAGGGCATAAAAAGGGCGCCTACTTGTTCACCGTGGGCAACCTGGATATCTACGCCTGCGAGAAAACCGATTGTGAGTATCAGATCGTAGAGCCGCAGGGCGGCCTGATCGGAGGCTAAACGTGAAAAGAGCTTGGATGATCCTTCTCGTGCTCTGCCTGCTGGGCAGTTCCGTGACCGTCCTTGCGGAAAACCAGGGCATCGAGGACGATTGGGAAGATACGGAGACCTACGCCCAAGGCGACGTAAACGGCGACGGCAAGATCAACGTTATGGACTACGGCATGGTGAAGCGGTTTACCATGCGGCAGATCCAATTCACCGACGCCCAGTTTGACGCCGCCGACGTAAACGGCGACGGAAAGGCGAACGCCTTGGACTACATGATCCTCAAGCGCGTGGTGATGAAGCTGGGCGAATTCCCCTGCCGCCACGTCTACGACGAGACCGTAGTGGGAAATCTTCACGTTTTCACGTGCAGATTCTGCAAACATCAATACGAACGCTTCGACGGCGAATTGATCGGGTGAGAAACATGAAAGACGACAAAAGAATGACCTTGACCTTCGGCAAAAAAGACGCCGAAGCAGGGGATTGGCTCTACGCCCAGGCGGACAAGGGCGCCTATATAAAAGCCCTGATCCGCGAGGACATGAAGAGAGCCGGGGACCCGTTAAAGGAGGCGAAGCCCCGTGAAGACGCGGCAGTTTACCCTGCGGTTCAACCTGCAGGACGAGGACATTGAAGCCTGGCTGGAGTCCCAGCCGGACAGAGGTGCCTACATCAAGCGGTTGATCCTTGCGGATAAGGCAAGGCGCTTGGCAGGGGAGGAGTTCCACCCCTTGAACGCCCACGACGCCGCCTGGGAGAAGCGCTACGCCATGGTGCTGGATTTCCGCGAGAAATTCGGCAGAAATCCATACTATTACGAGGAATTCCGCGGCGTAAAACTGGGCAGATGGCTGGAGGTCCACGCCAAACGAGATGCAGACCGCCCCGAACGGATGGAAAAGCTCGCCCGCATCGGCGCTCTGGATAAGTGGGAACGGTTCTACACCGCTCTGAAAGCCTTCTGTGAAAAGTTTTCCCGCCTCCCGAGAAAGGATGAGTTCCTGGGCGATATCCCCGTAGGCGCCTGGCTGCAGCGCCAAAGAGCCGCCATGCGCAAAGGAGAGCTTCCCGTGGAACAAAGGGAAAAGCTCTTTTCCCTGGGCGTCACCCCCTCCGATTGGGAGAAGAAGCTCGCCTTGGTAGCCGCTTTCCTGGAGGAGCAGGGGAGACTTCCCAAGCTCGAAGATACATACTGCGGCGTCAACGTGGGACGATGGCTCTACGCCCAACGGAAAGTACTTTCCCTTACCCCCAACGAGGAATACCTGGCAAAGCTTCGCTCTCTGGGCGCCATCCCCTTCGTCAGACAGAAAAACCAACGAAAAAAGAAGATCTACAAGAAAACTGCCGTTCAAAAGTAACCTTGAGCGGCAGCTTTTTCTGTATGTTTTTGCGCAACAAAAAGCATCCTCGCCCCACGGGGGGCAAGAATGCTTTCGTTATTTTACGCCTCTACGGGATGCCAATCCTTCCCGCACTCGTTGTATGCTCCGTCGTAAATGAAGTCCGTCTCGTAATTTCCCAACAGAGCCAATATTTCCGCAAGCGTCAATTGCAACGTACGTTGAATGCCCGATTTCGCTACACTGCGCCGCACCAACACGGTGCCCAGATAATACCCCACGTCGCTATGCTCTTCAAAAGAACACCAATCCCCAAAGAACTCCTGCACGCTTTCTCCGCTTTTGATCCTGCGCAGGTATTCCCGGAACAGCCTGTCCTGATTTTTGCGGCACCAAGCAAGCCAGCCGTTACGGTCCTGATGATAAAAATCCGGATCTCCCCAAATCAGCTGCTCAAAATACATAGCAACCCCTTCGGAATACAACTGCCAGAGCCCCCGGGACGCAGGGGAGTCCAAGACCGTTTCTGTCTTGCGCAATGCAAAATGCCACAAATGGCCCAGCTCGTGGTAGACCAATCCTGCCATAGACCGTTCATCCGTCCACCTCAGCTCTAGGATCTTTTCCATCCCCAGAAGAACGACCTTTCTTCCTTTTACGGAAGTAGCCCAGCCTGCACCGTTGCAGAGCCCCAAATACAAAACCACGTCGCATTCCGGCACGTAACCGACGACAGAACGGATCCGCTCCTCCAACCCTTCGGTTACCTTCTCAAAAGAGGAGTATAATTCATATAGCTTCTCTCCGCTTAAAGGAACCTGCTCCAGCACGGGCAAAACGTCTCGCTCAAAGACGTAAGAAGAGACGTCTGCCTCCAGCAGCTCACGCACGGGCAGAAGACCGTCTATATATTCATCCCATTTCGATTTGCAAAATCGTCTGTCCTTAAAGCATCCCGATGCTCCGCCGAATCCGTCTATGATCCTCATTCCTTCAAACACCTCTTTTTCAAAGCCGATACCTTATCATATCATATTCTTTTACCGTTTGCAACACGCAAAGGGCGAAGGCGTATCAACTCTTTTTTGAATGTAACGCCGACGGGTTCTTTTCCAAACATTCCCAATCATAAAAAACGCCTTTTTTCTCATACTAATGGCGAGGGAAAACCTCTGACAAACAATCGTAAACAACGAAAGAAGGAGAATAAACATGGCTAACAACAAGACTCTTGTTCCCGAAGCAAAGTCCGCTCTTGACAAGTTCAAGATGGAGGCGGCAAGCGAAGTGGGCGTAACTCTGAAGCAGGGCTACAATGGCGACCTGACCGCAAAGCAGGCAGGCTCCGTTGGCGGTCAGATGGTCAAGAAAATGATCCAGAGCTACGAGACCAACATGAAGGGCTAAACAGCGAATTTTCTTCGATCTGTATAGATGCAGGGACGATTGCCGAACCTACGGCAACCGTCCCTCCTTCTTTTTTGAGGATCATACACTTCTTGACATTTCTCTTTCCCCGTGGTATACTAAAACCACGTTCCACACATCGTTACGAGGAAATATAAATGAAACGCACGAAAAGAATCTCCCTTCTTCTTACTACCGCCCTCCTGGCGGGGAGCCTGTTGCTTTCTGCCTGCCAAAGCGGGGAAGGCGGCACCCTTTCCACCGACAGCACTGTCGGCGAAACCTCTACCCCCTGGGCACCCCCTGCGGAAACCCCCGCCACCTGGTCGGAATTTGACTTGAACGACACCTGGGCGGATGGGGACACCCACATCCACCTGGACGAAAACACTACCCAAAAGGAATGGCGGGGCGCCAAGATAGTGGGCGGCGACCTGTATATCCGGGAAGAGGGCACCTACGTCCTCTCGGGTACCTTAAACGGTCAGATCTTCGTCTCTGTGGATAAGACCGAAAAAGTCCATCTGGTGTTCAACGGCTTCACCGTCAACGAGGACTCTCTGACGCCCATTCTTTGCGAGCGGGCGGATAAGGTGGTCATCACCCTTGCCGAGGGCACCGAAAATTTCGTCAACGATCATAACGCCAACTACGTGGAGGGCGGCACCGCCACCGACGGCAGAAACGCAGGCGCTATCCACGCCAAAATGGGGCTCACCATCAACGGCAAGGGCTCCCTCACCGTGAATACCGTCTACCGCCACGGCATCGTCAGCAATTCCAACCTGCGGATCGTTTCCGGCGACCTCACCGTCAACGCCAAGGAGGAAGGCCTGCGGGGCAAGGAATCCGTCTCCATCCGAGGCGGCCGCATCACCGTGGAATCCGGAGACGACGGCGTGAAGGTGAACCAGGCCGACGAGGAAGGCCAAGGCTTCTTTGCCATGGAAGGCGGCGACTTGCAGATCGTTACGGAGGGTGACGGCATCGACGTCATCAAGACCGTGCGCATCGTGGGCGGCTCCCTGCGGGTGCAAAGCGCCGACCATTCCATCGTCACCGAAGGCACCGTTTCCATTGGGGGCGATCCCGTTATCCGCCTCCACGCCCACAGCGGCGCAGAGGATTCCGACGCCAAGGGTATCAAGGCCGATGGGGAAGTGACGATCGAAAGCGGCAGTCTCCTGGTGACCAAATCCTTCGAGGGGATCGAATCCAAAAACGCCTCCGTCCGTATCCTGGGAGGCAGAGTGGACGTCCGTGCCGATAACGACGGCGTCAACGCCGCAACCCTTCTTTCCGTGGAGGGCGGCGTCCTGTACGTGGTCTCCGGCGGTGACGGCTTGGACAGCGGCGGCGATATCCAATTCAAGGGCGGCACCACCGTGATCTGCGGCTCCTCCTCCAACGCTTACGCACCCATGGACGTTCCCGAAGGCTCTCAGATCCGCGTAGACGGCGGTTTCCTGTTGGCATACGGATCGTTGAACGCCGTGCAATATCCCTCCGACAGCTCCTCTCAGCCCTTCCTGGGCACTTCCGTCTCCCTGAAGAAGGACGTTCCCTACGCCCTGCGGGATCAAGACGGCAACAACCTGGTCACCTTCACCCCCGCGGAAAATGCCCTGACCCTGTGCTTCTCCTCCGATGCTCTCACAGCAGGGGAGTATACCTTGTTCTCCGGCGTCACCCCCGAGGGAACGCCTGCCTACGGCGTCTACACCTCCTCCACCGGCGGCGAAGAGGCGGGGCGTTTCACCGTTTCGTAGAATAATCTCCCAACCTTGGCGCACCTGCCGACAAAACGGGTGCGCCTTTTCAATTATACGCTCCGTTGATTTTTTCAACCCAAATAAAACGGAGCGGTTATTGAAAACATGAGAATCTGTGCTATACTGATATCAGAACAAGCGCTTGTTACTTTTCATTTTGGAGGTTCATATGGAACTTAAAATTGCCGAAAACTTAAAACGGTTGCGCAGGGAACGAGGGAATACGCAGGACGAACTTGCCAATCATCTCCGCATCTCCGTGCAAGCAGTATCCAAGTGGGAACGGGGCGACGGCTTTCCCGATATCACGCTTCTGCCCTTTATCGCCGCCTTTTACAAAGTGACGGTAGACGAGATCTTAGGCTGTCACGCTTTGCGGAAGCAGGAGGAGCTGGAAGCCTTCAAAGAAAAGGAACACCGATTGGTCCATCTGGGGAAGCGGAAAGAAGGGCTTGCGCTGTGCAGAGAGATGCAACGGAAATACCCCGATGAACCGGCAGTGCTGTACTATTTGATGCACGATCTGTATGCAGTCGATCGATTGGCAAATGGTGAGGAAGTGATCGACATCGCAAACAGACTTCTTGAAAAAGGTCCCACGGAATATCGGTTTGGTGCCATTCAGATGCTGTCATTTACCCATTGCGCTTTGGGCAACCGGGAAAAAGCGGTGGAATACGCAAAAATGGTTCCCTGCAATCAAGATCTGCTTTCTACGGTTCTTCAGGGAAAGGAATTGGTGGAGCATTGCCGCTGGTATTTTTGGAAGGTGGGCGGCACCATGGTGAGGCTCTCCCATAATATGATGCAATGCCCCGAAGCCGGATATACCGCCGAAGAACGGCACAGTATCAGAAAAGCACTCTACAACTTTTTCCTAACCCTTTTCCCGGATGGAGATTTCGGTTTTTGGGAATGCAGGTTGGGAACGCTTTGCCGCGATATGGCACTGAGCTCTGCGGAGATGGGGGAGACGGAACAAGCCTTTGCCGAGCTTGAAGAAATGTGCGAGCACATGGAAAAGTACGATCGTTTCGTCAGCATCGACCATACCTCTCCCTTGGTACGGGGCTTGCATTATGAGAAAACAATGTCCGGCAATAGTGATGAACGAAGCATGGCGTACGGCTTCTTGTGCTCTTTGGAGGAAAATCCCCGCTTTGAATGCCTTCGTGTCGATGCACGATTGCAAGCAATCAAGAATCGTTTGGAAGCACTTGGCTGATACCGATTGATCCTTTCAAAAATCAAAACCCGTTGGGGAACGGGTTTTGGAGTGGAAAGTTTTGGGAGAGGGAGCACGAGGGAGGGGACTTTTTCAAAAGTACCCTCCCTCGCTATATTCGTATTCAATTACAAACTATACTTCTCTCTGTACTGTGCCAGCAATGCACGGTACTCCTGGCTCTCGGTGCGCACGCTTGCCAGATAGCGGTGCATATCCAATTCATCCTTTTTGGTCTCCAAAACACAGCCCGCAATGTTGGAGCAGTGGTCGGAAACACGTTCCAGGTTGGTCAGAATATCGGAAAGCACGAACCCGTGCTCAATGGTGCACTCGCTCTTCTGCAAACGAAGAGTATGATTCAAACGGATCCGCTCACGGATGTCGTCGATCACCTGCTCCAAAGGCTCAACCCGCACGGCGGATTCCAGATCGTTCTCGCAGAAGGCCTTTTCGGAAAGAGCCATGATCTCGATCACCGCCGCCTTCATCACGGCCAGCTCGCGGATGGCGTTCTCGGAGAATTTCAGATTCTTTTCCTTGAGTTCCTGGGCGGATTCCATCACGTTCACCGCATGGTCGGAAATACGCTCAAAGTCACCGATGACACGCTGAAGCTTGGCTGCCTCGGCACTCTCGTCCTCGGAGAGCTCCCCGGCGGCCAGCTTGATCAGATAAGAGCCGGTTCTGTCCTCGTAGCGGTCGGCCTTGCCTTCCGACTCTTCAATGCGCTTGGCAACGTCGCCGTTGTAATGATCCAACAGCCCGATGGCGTCGTTCATAGTAGCAACGGAAAGGGTAGCCATCCCGCGCACGGTCTCCTCGCACTGGGCCAAAGCGATGGCAGGGCTGGAAAGCAGATGGTCGTCCAGCAAACGGAACTCGTCCTCCTCCTGCTTTTCCCGTACGGTCATAACGGCCATCTTCTCCAGCAGTCTGCCCATGGGCAGGAAGATCAGAGTACCCACAAGGTTGGTGACGGTGTGAACCACTGCGATGCCGATCTTATCCAGCACCATGTCGTAGAAGCCGAAGGATGCAAATGCATGGACTGCGTAGAATGCTATAGCGATAAGAACAGTGTTCAGAATGTTAAAATACAAATGTACCCAGCCGGTACGCTTTGCATCCCGGGAAGCACCCAGGGTGGAAAGCATGGCGGTGATACAGGTACCGATGTGCTGACCCAGAATGATGGGGAAGGCCACGGAGAAGGTAATGGCGCCGGTGGCGCTCAACGCCTGGAGAATACCTACGGATGCGGAAGAGGACTGAATGATGGCGGTGAACACCGTACCGATGAGAATACCCATAATGGGGTTGGAGAAGGCGGTAAGAACGCTTTGGAACTCGGGCATCTCTCTGAGCCCTTCCACGGAGCCGGACATGGCGTCCATACCGAACATCAGAACGGTAAAGCCCAAAAAGATCATACCCAGATCCTTCTTGCGGCGGCTCTTGCTCATCATTACGAATACAATGCCGATCAGCGCAAGAATGGGGCAGAAGGAGGAGGGCTTCAGAAGCTTAATGAAAACGCCCGCACCGCCGATATCGTCCATGGCCACCAGCCATGCGGTGATGGTGGTACCTACGTTGGCACCCAGGATCACGTTGACGGACTGACGCAAGGTCATCATACCGGCGCCCACGAAGCCCACGACCATAACGGTGGTGGCAGAGGAGGACTGAATGATGGAGGTTACCACCAAGCCCACCAAAAAGCCCTTCACGGGGTTGTTGGTGATCTTGGTCAGCAAAGCCCGCAAGCCGCTTCCGGCAAACTTCTCCAGATGGTCGCCCATCAGGTTCATACCCAACAGGAACAGACACAAGCCGCCTATCAGGTTCAGCACGTCAAACAGATCCATAAAAATGACCCTTCCTTTCCAAAAAAAGAAAAAGTTTTCGATTTACTTCGATCGTATTATACAGGATTGTTTATAAAAATGCAAGATATTTTGCTAAAAATCGAGGAAATATTTGTGAAACAGCAAAAAGAAAAACCGCAAAAGATCTTCCCTTTCGGAAAACCCTTTGCGGCTGGATCGGTATACTCTTATCTTTCGTAAACGTGGGGCTTGAGAACGCCGATGTAGGGGAGATTGCGGTACTTCTCTGCAAAGTCCAATCCGTAGCCTACCACGAACTCGTCTGCACAAACGAAGCCCACGTAATCCGCCTTGATCTCTGCGGTACGTCTTGCAGGCTTGTCCAAGAAGGCGCAGATCTTTACCATGGCGGGGTTACGCTTTTCCAGCTCGTGCTTCAAAAGGTACAGGGTGTTGCCGCTGTCGATGATATCCTCAACGATGAGGATGTTTCTGCCCTCCAGGTTGGCGTCGGTATCCTTCTTGAATACCAGCTGACCGGGAGTGGTGCCCGCACCGTAGGAGGAAACGATCATAAACTCCAGCTGTGCCGCCAGATCCAGCTCTCTCATCAGGTCGGCGTAGAAAATAATGGCACCCTTCAGAATGCCGATGACGATGGGCATGCTGCCTTCAAAATCCTTGCTGATCTGTGCGCCCAGCTCTTTCACTCTGGCCTTGATCTGCTCCTCGGTATAGAGGATCTCTTTGATATCTTCATGCATAGCGTTCATAAGCACGACCAATCCTTTTTTACAACGTTCGACCTATTATAACTTATTAAATACAAAAAGTCAAGAAGAACTTGATTTTCAAATAAAAACATGCTATACTGCAACCGTAAAAATACGTCATGAGGAGGCTTGGAATATGACGGACACCACCTTTTCCCGCACGGCGTCTTTGCTGGGGGAAGAAGCCATGGAACGGCTGAAGGCGTCCCGCGTTGCCGTGTTCGGCATCGGCGGCGTAGGCGGCCATGCGGCGGAAGCCCTGGCACGCAGCGGCGTGGGCACTCTGGATCTCATCGACCACGACGTAGTCTCCGTCTCCAACCTCAACCGACAGGTCGTGGCGTTGCGTTCCACCCTGGGACGTAAGAAGGCAGAGGTCATGGCAGAACGGATCCGGGACATCAACCCCGAGGCCGCCGTTCACGTCCACGATGTGTTCTACCTCCCGGAAACGGCCCATCTGTTCGATTTTTCATCCTACGATTACGTCATCGACGCCATTGATACCGTTACGGGCAAGATCGCTCTGGTGGAGCAGGCCAAAGCGGCTGGTACCCCCATCATCTGTGCCATGGGTGCGGGCAACAAAACGGATCCCACCGCCTTCCGTGTGGCGGACGTTTCCCAAACCAAGGTCTGCCCCCTTGCCAAGGTGATGCGTACGGAATTGCGCAAGCGGGGTATTACCCATGTGAAGGTGGTCTATTCCGAAGAGCCGCCCCTCCTTCCCTTGGCGGAAGGTGCTCCCGGCTCCCTGGCGTTCGTCCCCTCTGCGGCGGGGCTGATGATGGCAGGGGAAGTGGTTTGCCACCTTGCGGCAGTTGACCTTTCCTCCCGCAGAAAAGGAGTCCGTCCATGAATCCGTTTCCCTTCCTGAATACCTCCGAGCTCAGCGAGATCCCCGAAGCCGCCTCGGCTTCCATGCACCCCGCCTTCATCGCCCTTTTGGTGCTGGTGGGCATCGGCTTCGTTGTTATGATCATCCAGAACTTCTTCATCAAAAAAGAGGAATACTATAAGTAACCCCTACGATCCTTCTCTCAAACTCAAAAACTATCATACATCGGAGGAATCCCTATGAGCAACAAGACCTACGACGTGATCGTCCTTGGCGGCGGTCTGGCAGGCTGCGGAGCGGCACTTGCCGCCGCAAGAAACGGTGCCAAGACCCTTTTGGTAGAGCGTATCAACGCCCTGGGCGGCGCACCCTGCACCATGGGTGTCAACCCCTTCATGCCCTACAAGACCAGAGATCCCGAAACAGGGGAGATGATCCCCCTGTCCCGGGGTATCTTCGCAGAGCTGGAAAACAATCTCCGGGAAGCGGGCGCCATGTATCACAACACCTTCAATGCGGAATGGATGAAGATCATCCTCAACCGCATGATGCTGGAGTCCGGCGTGGAGCTGCTGTTCAACTCCGTGGCCGTTTCCGCCAAGCGTGAGGGCAACCGCATCACCTCCGTCACCGTGTCCAATAAGTCCGGCCTGGTGGAGCTGGAGGCTTCCTATTTCATCGATTGCACCGGCGACGCCGACGTTGCCTTCCTGGCAGGCTTCCCCTACCGTCTTGGCAGACCCGGGGATCAGCTTTGCCAGCCCATGACCTTGTGCTTCCAGATCTGCAACGTGGATCAGGAGGTGTTCAACAAGTGCCAGCCCAACATCATCCCCATCTGGCAGGCAGAGCACGCCAAGGGCTATATCAAGAACCCCATGACGGAGATCATGGTGTTCCATACTCCCATCCCCGGCGTGGTACAGCTCAACGCCACCCGTATCGTCAAGAAGAACCCCACCGATTGCTGGGAGGTCACCCAGGCGGACATCATCGCCCGCGAACAGATCGTGGAGCTTTACGACTTCCTTCGTAAGTTCATTCCCGGCTTCGAGAACTGTCAGATTATCAGCTCTGCCTTGCAGACCGGCGTCCGTGAAAGCCGCATGATCGACGGCGAGCACATCCTTTCCGCCGAGGAGCTGAAGGATTGCATCAAGTTCGAGGACCGCATCGCCGCAGGCAACTACGATATCGACATCCACAACCCCGAGGGCTCCGGCACCTCTCACTACTTCTTCCCCCAGGGCGCCTACTACACCATTCCGTACCGCTCCCTGATCCCCAAGGACGCCGAGAACCTGCTGGTGGCAGGCAGATGTATCTCCACCACCCACGAGGCACAGGCCTCCATCCGTATCCTGCCCATCGTCTGCACCCTTGGCGAGGCCGCAGGTACCGCCGCCGCCATCGCTTGCAAGGCAAACTGCAACGTCAAGGACGTGGATATCCCCACCCTCCAGGACACCCTTACCCAAGCAGGCGCATTCATTGGTTAATACGAAAGATCATACGAGGGAGGGGACTTTTTCAAAAGTCCCCTCCCTCGTGCTCCCTCCCTCAAAACTTTTCCCTCCAAAACCCGTTCATAAACGGGTTTTGGCATTCAGGTTTTCTTAGGGGGTTAAAGGGGGACCTTCTTTTTCCCGAAAAGAAGGTCCCCCTTGTTCGTTTCTCTTAAATTCTGAACAACAGATCCGTATAGGTAGGCATGGGCCAGTAATCGGAGGGCATCTTCGCTTCCGCCAGATCCACGGCCACGCGGACGGACTGCAACGCCGTCACCACTTTGTCGCGGTAGAACTTCGCCTGCTCCAGCACGCCGCTCATGGTGCGGGCCTGTGCCGTTACGGATTCCAGCATACGGGTGCTGTCAAAAATACGGTCGCAAAGCTGGATCAGCTCTGCCTTCACCTGCTTCTCGTATTTCGTCTGCTCACCCAGCACGCCGATATAAGCGTTGATGGCGGGCAGGATCTCACGGTTGAGCATCTCCAGCGCAGTCAAAGCCTCCACGTTGATGTTCTTGCTGTAGCTCTCCAGGGAGATCTCATAGCGGGAATGGATCTCCTGCTCGGAGTAGATCCCGTGCTCTACGTAAAGAGCGATGTTCTTCCGCTCCAGCATCTGGGGCAGGCAAGCCACGGTGGATTTCAGGTTCAAAAGCCCACGGCGCTCCGCTTCGATCTCCCACTCGTCGGAATATCCGTTGCCATTGAAGATGATCCGCTTGTGATCGTGCATCACCTCACGGACGATGGCGAACACGTCCTCCATCAGGTTCTCCGCCTTCTCCAGACGGTCTGCAAACTGTCCCAAAACCTCCGCCATGGCGGTGTTCAACAAAGTGTTGGGCTGTGCAATGTTCTGGGAAGATCCCAGCATACGGAACTCAAACTTGTTACCCGTAAACGCCAGGGGAGAGGTTCTGTTTCTGTCGGTGTTATCCTTGGGGAAGGAGGGCAGAACGTGTACCCCCAGCTCCATGGCGGAAACCGGTGCGTCCTGGTGACGGTGCCCTTTCTCGATATCCTCCAGAATTGTCGTCAGCTCGTCGCCCAGGAAGATAGAGATGATAGCGGGAGGCGCCTCATTGGCACCCAAACGGTGATCGTTCCCCGCGCAAGCGATAGAGGATCTCAAAAGCCCCTGGTATTCGTCCACGGCTTTGATAAACGCCGCCAGAAACAACAAGAACTGGGCGTTCTCACCGGGGGTCTTACCGGGATCCAGAAGATTCTTCCCCGTGTCCGTAGCCAAGGACCAGTTATTGTGCTTACCGGAGCCGTTGACTCCCTCAAAGGGCTTCTCGTGGAGCAGACACATCAGCCCGTGCTTGGGGGCGATGGAGCGCATCAGCTCCATGGTCAGATGGTTGCCGTCCACGGCGATGTTGGTGGTGGTGTAAAGCGGCGCCAGCTCGTGCTGAGCGGGAGCGGCCTCGTTGTGCTTGGTCTTCGCCAATACACCCAACCGCCACAAAGCCTCGTCCAGATCCTTCATAAACGCCGCAACTCTGGGCTTGATGGCGCCGAAGTAATGGTCGTCCATCTCCTGTCCCTTGGGTGCGGGAGCGCCGAACAGGGTGCGCCCGGTGAACATCAGATCCTTACGCTGCTCATAAAGCTCCTTATCCACCAAAAAATATTCCTGCTCCGGACCCACCGTGGTGGAAACGGAGGTGGTGACGTTGTCTCCGAACAACCGCACGATGCGGAGCGCCTCTCTGCCGATCTCCTCCATGGAGCGCAGCAGGGGAGTCTTGGTGTCCAACGTGTGTCCGCTGAAGGAGCAGAACACCGTGGGGATATACAAAGTGCCGTCTTTGACAAAAGCGGGAGAGGTGGGGTCCCAAGCGGTGTAGCCCCGGGCCTCAAAGGTAGCCCGCAGCCCGCCGGAGGGGAAGGAAGAAGCGTCCGGCTCGCCCTTGATCAGCTCCTTGCCGGAAAACTCCATAATAACGGTGCCGTTTCCGGTGGGGGAGATGAAGCTGTCGTGCTTCCCTGCGGTGATCCCCGTCAAAGGCTGGAACCAATGGGTGTAGTGGGTAGCCCCCAGCTCCAAAGCCCAGTCCTTCATGGCGGCGGCAACCACGTTTGCCAGACCGATATCCAGATCCTCGCCCTTTTCAATGGTTTTCTTTAAGGATTTATAGATCTCCTTCGGAAGCTTGTTCTTCATGACGGAATCATTAAAGACCATACTGCCGAAGATCTCGGGAATGTTTACCATAACAGCAATACCTTTCCATGCAAAAATACACCTTTCTACCATTGTAATCAAGAGCCCCCTTTTTGTCAAGGGCGTTTCCGCCTTTTTCCGTCCAAAACTTCGCCAAAATCAAAAAATCACCTTGACAGATACCGCCTTTTCGACTATACTACTAAAGATTTATCCCATTGCAGAAAGGGCGGGAAACCCCATGCCAAACCAGAAGATCCCCTTCGTTACAAAAGAACAGGTGGAGCAGATCGTCAAGACCTACCCCACCCCCTTCCATATCTACGACGAGAAAGCCATCCGCGAGAACGCCCGCGGCTTAAAAGCCGCCTTCTCCTGGAACAAGGGCTTCAAGGAATATTTCGCCGTCAAAGCCACCCCCAACCCCTTCCTGATGCAGATCCTGCGGGAAGAAGGCGTAGGCGTAGACTGCTCCTCTCTCACCGAGCTGATGCTCTCCGACACCGTGGGCTTCCACGGCAAGGAGATCATGTTCTCCTCCAACGTCACCCCCGAAGAAGATTTCCGTCTTGCCTCCGACCTGGGTGCCATCATCAACTTTGACGATCTTACCCACGTGGACTACTATGCCAATATCGCCCCCTTTGCGGACACCATGTCCTGCCGTTACAACCCCGGCGGAGATTTCACCATGGGCAACCGCATCATGGATACCCCCAAGGACGCCAAGTACGGTATGACCCGTCCCCAGATCAAGGAAGCCTTCCTGAAAATGAAGGCCTACGGCGTCAAGCACTTCGGCATCCACGCCTTCTTGGCCAGCAACACCACCGACAACGGCTACTACCCCAAGCTGGCCTCCATCCTCTTTGAGCTGGCCGTCTGGCTGAAGCAGGAGACGGGCGTACACATCGCCTTCATCAACCTGTCCGGCGGTGTAGGCGTGCCCTACCTCCCCGACGCCCCCAAGAGCGACATCAACGCCATCGGCGAGGGCGTCCGCAAGGCCTTTGAGGAGATCCTCGTTCCCGCAGATATGGGAGACGTTGCCATCTACACCGAGCTGGGCAGATACATGCTTGCCCCCTACGGCGGCGTGGTAGCCAAGGTGATCCACCATAAGCACATCTGGAAGGAATACGTGGGTCTGGACGCTTGCGCCGTGAACCTGATGCGCCCCGCTATGTACGGCGCTTACCACCACATCACCGTGCTGGGCAAGGAAAACGCTCCTGCAGACGGGATCTATGACGTCACAGGCGGACTTTGCGAAAACAACGACAAGTTCGCCATCGACCGCCCCCTTCCCAAAACGGAGGTAGGGGACTACGTGTTCATCCACGATACAGGCGCCCACGGCCACTCCATGGGCTATAACTACAACGGCAAACTCCGCTCCGCCGAGCTCCTGCTCTGTGAGGACGGCTCCGTCAAACAGATCCGCCGCGCCGAGACCCCCGCCGACTACTTCGCCACCCTGGATCTGGATGCGTTTAAGAAATAATACGTGATGTTTATGAGAGGACCTTTTTTTGAAAAAAAGGTCCTCTCAAACTCTCCCCAAAAAACTTTCCCCCTGAAGGATCATGAAGAAAAAATTCCCGAAGGGGTATACAATCATTTCCCGCTCGCCGCAGGCGAGCCTCGCCTTCCCCTCTGGGGAAGGGGGACCATTCGCAAGCGAATGGGGGATGAGGTTCCTATTTCTACCCGTTACATTTGAATTCTCAGCGCCAAGAACCGTCCCTTGTTTTTCCGTTAGCTTTTGCTGTATATAATTTCAATGCATCCGTCAACAAATCCTACACCCACACCGTTTCTGGATTTTAACAATTCCGCATGTTTGCCATACGTCAGATACTCTTTCAATGCATTGGCTATATACGCCAAAGCATCTTCCCAGTTGCAGTCCTTTTCCCACCCATAGGGATTTTCTCTCGAATCAAAATTCGTGATTTCATCGCATGGCCAGTCCTCGTCTTCGGTATCGAACCGACCCGAACCGACCAACTCCATGGACCAAACGCCGTTGCCGTCTTCATAAAGATTAAAGCAAAATGCTGCAACATCATCGGGAATATCCCTATCAAGAAGGTTGTCTATCCAGTCTGCTATCGACGGATTGGCGTTTTTTTCTTCTTTTTGGTCCACCGGCTCGCCTCCTCTCAAAAACGCAGAAAAGTCAGTATACATCGGTTTTTCTTCCCAACAAGACCGTTGCGCAGCAGAATTCAGCTCGCCAAGGGGCGCTTGGAGGTCAGTCAAACATCCATGCAATGTGTAGTAAGAAACCGGATTATAGGAATATCCGGTCACACGCACCTTTTCCGGAGAAATATATTCGTAAAAATTCGCAAGCACCGTTGTCTTTGCCAAATCTCCATAAAAATATGGCTTCCCATCTTTGTAACCAAGTGCTATGACCTCATTGCGAGCTGTCTTTTTTTGATTGTATTTGAAAGGACAGGCATACCGGATACCTTCCAATTCAAAGCAATGATATGTAATGTCATTCACAGAGCGAAACACCTGCGTTGCCCGCAAGAGCTTGTATTCGCTGTCCAATTCGTAAATAATATAGTCTCTTTTTTTCGTTTTGAGCGTCAAAGCGCGCGAACGCATTGGTATCGTTTTTCCGGGGATTGCCGCTCCGATTCCGTACTCGTATGGGCCGTATAAAGTATATACTGCCTCCCGTGCCGTCAGTTCTTCGTAATGATCCCATGCATACTGTGCCGCCCGCCTTCCGTCTGACAGAAGTTGTTTCAAATCTTCCATGTCCAAATTTTCTACAGGCTTACCGATATTCATATATTTACCTTCTTCTTCTCATAAAAAAGCCGTACTTAACCCATCGGGCAAGTACGGAAATTTTCCTTTTGTAGGTGCGGAGCAAATTTCTTCGAACCTGCTGATTAAAATATAACACACTCTTTTCCATTTGTCAATAGGCTCCCTCCGGGAAAGGAGCCCGCGCCGGGCCGCCTAAAGTATACCAAACCCACACCATTTCCCGCTCGCCGTAGGCGAGCCTCGCCTTCCCCTTTGGGGAAGGGGGACCATCCGCAATGCGGATGGTGGATGAGGTTCCTATTCTCCCAAAAACGGCTTTGCCGTTTTTAACGTCGGCGAACTGAAGCAACCTATTTTTTAAAAATAGCTTTCCCGCTTCCATACCCCCCGCATAACAAAGAACCGAGCTTTCCGCCCGGTTCTTGTTTCTATTCTGTCAAATCCCTTCACTGAGAAAACGCAAACGCAAGATTGGGTTCTCCTGTGGACTCATGTTCGCCCATGTAGTTTTCCGTTTCCGTTTCGAATACGTAGATCCAATACTTCAAGGAGAACAACAACTGCCGATAACCTGTCGTTTCTTGTTGGGCGCGGAGGTCCTCCGAAACGTATCCCAAGTCATGCAAAACTGAGAACCAGCTTGCATCGCAACGAATCAAATCCAAATATGAGGTAACGTATTCCTGCATATGGATTTCAAAACGATCGCTCTCGGGTATGAATTGTTCCAACTGAGTTGCCGCATACTGAACCTCCGCTTCAAAAGCATCGGGGGTAGCGTTGCCTTTCGTATCAATAGGATTGTTGGCCATTGCTTTTATAAAGTCGGTTCCGTATTCGGTGGTGTATAAGGGGGAATAAGGCGCCCGAACCGCAAAGCCGTCGTCGGCAGTAATCACTGCAAAATGGGAACCGTCTCCTTCCGCTTTTGCGGTGTGAACAAACCGTAAGGAACGTTCGGCAGTGCCGCCGTCCGCAGTTTCAACAAGATACGTAAAGTATTTCAAGCGGAATGTCGTTTGCCGATAAACGTCGATGCTGTTATCGTTGATACCCAGAAGAATATAAGTACCCAACCAAAGTCCGTCCGGATTCAGGTAAAACAACGAATCGTAAGCGTATTTTGCCTGCCCTATACTCAAAGCGTCCTCCACATACTTGTAAACGCTTTCTTCGTACTGTGTACCGAGTACGTCAATCAGATCTCTTGCCGCCTGCTGCACCTCGGCATCCCATAGGGCAGCAAAGTCGTCGTATAAAAGGCTCCACGGGTTCCACTCCTCACTTTCTGCAAATGCTTCCCATAGGTCAATATCCACGGGATTATTCTGCATAGCCATAATAAAATCCGTAGGCAGGTTGTCCCTTGTGTGGCAGGGCAGCATCAAAACGGTCGCACTCAAAGAATCCACTGCAACGTATTTTACGTCCGCAGTCTCCGGCGGCTCCTCCTCGGAGCTTTCATTCGGCTCCTCGCTCTCCTCGGGCTGAGAAGGCTCAACAGGCTCCTCGCTTTCCTCGGGCTGAGAAGGCTCCACGGGCTCCTCGCTTTCCTCGGGCAGGGAAGACTCATTCGGCTCCTCGCTCTCCTCGGGCAGGGAAGACTCATTCGGCTCCTCACTTTCCTCCGGCTGAGAAGATGCAACCGAATCCTCGCTGTCGGCAACGCTTTCTACGGAGCTTTCCTCCGCACTTTCCCCGACCCCCGCGTCGGATGCAAAGCTCTCCTCCGAAACCGACGCCTCCGAGGAAGCACTTCCCGAAACCCCGGGAGCGCTTTCGCTTCCTTCCTGTTCCGTCGATGCCGCGCAGGCACATAACAATACCAACGCCAAAAGCAGTGTAAAAACGTGTTTGAACATCCTGTGATCCTCCTTTTCCGGCGAAAAAAGCCGTACTCACCCATCGGGCAAGTACGGCGATCTTTTTTCTTTTGTAGGTGCGCAGTAAAACTCTTCGTACCTGTTTGTGCTAAGTATACCATGTTTTTTTGAAACATGTCAAGCGTTATTTTGTGAACTTTTTATAACGCACCCATCCATTTTTCACATACGGGTTCTCCAAGGGACGAGTCCCCCCAAACCGGGGTGAAGGGGACGGCGTCCCCTTCCGTTTCCCTCATTTCTCCCCGTCGCAACCGCACTTGTCGTCCTTCTTCCCCTCGGGCAGGGACTCCAACCGCACCAGGATCACGTCGTCCCCGATACGCTCCACACACCGCCAGGGGATAGAAAGCCGCTTCTTGGGGGAAAAATACCCCGCAAACCCTTCTCCCGGCAGGATCAGCCGCAAAATCTGCCCCGTGCAGGGGTCGATCTCCAGATCGCAAATGCACCCCACGGCACTCCCGTCCCCCACGTTCACCACTTCCTTGTTCTTCAACGTGGTAAAGTAAGTGTGAAATTTCTTCATAACAAAATGCAGATCAACCCGCCGCTTCCTTCGTTGATGATGCGCCCGATGGTTCCCGTGATCTTTTCCCGAGCCTCCTTGGGCATATGGGCAAGCTTTCCGTTCAACCCCTCGCTCACCAGTTCGTGCAGGGATTTTCCGAACATATTGGTGTTCCAGATGGCCCCGGGATCGGCTTCAAACTCCTTGAGCAGGAATTTCACCAGCTCCTCCGATTGGCTCTCCGTCCCCACCATGGGACTGACCTCCGTCTGAATATCCGCCTTCATCATATGGATAGAGGGGGCAGAAGCCTTCAGCTTCACCCCGTAGCCCCCGGGCTGCTTCACGATCTCGGGCTCCTCCAAACGCATATCCTCCACGGTGGGCATGACGATCCCGTACCCCGTCTCCATTACGTCCTCCATGGCGGAGGCCACCTTGTCGTATTTCCGTTTGGCGTCGGAAAGCTCTGCCATGATCTCCATCAGCGCTTCCTCGTTCTCGATCTCGTACCCGCATTGCTCTCCCAGGATGCGGAAGAACACCGTCTCGGGAATACACACCTCCACCGTGGCACTGCCGTTCCCGGGGTACACGCCGCAGACCTTCAAGGCCGCGTCCCCTTCCGCCAAAGCACACCCCTCGAATACCCGCCGCACGGAGCCCATTTTCTCCAAAGCCTCCGCTTTTTCGCTCAGCTGAGAGAGCACGCCGCGACGCAAAGCCTCCGCCCCTCTGGGCATATTCAGCCAGCGGGGGAGCTGTACCCGTACCTCCCGCAAGGGGAACTGATAGAGCACGTTCTGCAACACCGAAAGGATCTCCTGCTCTCCCATCTCCAGGCAATTCACAGGCACCACGGGCACGCCGTAACGATCCTCCAGCTCCGTACAAAGGCTCAGCACCTCCTGCGATGCGGGATAACGGCTGTTCATCACCACCGCAAAAGGCTTTTCCAACGCCTTCAGCTCCCCGATGACCCGTTCCTCCGCCTCTTCGTAGTTCTCTCTGGGGATCTCCCCGATGCTTCCGTCGGTGGTCACCACGATACCGATGGTGGCGTGCTCCTTGATCACCTTCTCCGTCCCCATTTCCGCCGCCGCTTCAAAGGGCAATGGCTCTGCCGACCAGGGGGTCATCACCATACGGGGCTGACCCTCCTCCAAATGTCCCATCACCCCGGGTACGATGTAACCGACGCAGTCGATCAGCTTCACACGGCAGGAGGTCTTTTCGTCCAGAAATACCTCCGCCGCTTCCTCGGGAATGAACTTGGGCTCCGTGGTCATCACCGTCCTGCCGGAGCCGGATTGGGGCATCTCGTCCTTGGCACGCTCACGCATATGCTCCCCCGTGATCCCGGGAAGGATCAGATGCTCCATAAACTTCTTCAGCAAAGTGGATTTTCCCGTCCGTACGGGCCCCACGACACCGATGTAGATGTCGCCCCCCGTCCGCTCGGCAATGTCTTTATAAATGGAATGTTCCGCCATAGGGTGATATCCTTTCCGTAAAACTTTTTTGCATTCCATCCTATGCAAGCACTCTCCCCGTTATGCCATGCACCTCTGCCGAAATTTGCAAAAGCAAGGGTGAAAACCCAAAAAAGTGTAAGTTTTTGCAATTTTCATCCTTGATAAGTTTCAAAAAAACTTGACAAGTCGAAAAGAATAACATATAATAGACCATCCGATTTTTTATTTTTTGGAGTTTTACTATGTATCAGATCATCCATAAAAGAAGCCTGAACCCCACCGTCACGCTGATGGATATCCACGCCCCCCTGGTGGCCCGCAAGGCAAAGGCAGGGCAGTTCATCATCCTCCGTGTGGACGAGGAAGGGGAACGCATCCCCCTCACCGTGGCAGGCTACGATCGGGAGGCAGGCACCGTCCGCATCATTTTCCAGATCGTCGGCGCCACCACCGAGAAATTGAACCGCAAAAACCAAGGAGACTGCATCTCCGATTTCGTAGGCCCCCTGGGCAGACCCACCGACTTGGAAGGAAAAAAGAAGGTGTGCATCGTTGGCGGCGGTGTAGGCTGTGCCATCGCTTTGCCCGTAGCCCAAGCGCTTCACGAGATGGGCGCCGAGGTCACCTCCGTCATCGGCTTCCGCTCAAAGGATCTGCTGATCCTGGAGGAGGAATTCCGCGCAGTCTCCAAGACTCTCACCGTCATGACCGACGACGGCTCCTACGGCAGAAAAGGCAACGTCTGCGTCCCCTTGAACGAGATGTTCGCCGCAGGGGAGACCTTCGACGAGATCATCACCATCGGACCCCTCATCATGATGAAATTCGTGGTGGAGGCCGCCCGCCCCACGGGGATCCCCTGTACCGTTTCCATGAACCCCATTATGATCGACGGCACGGGAATGTGCGGCGGTTGCCGTTTGACCCTTTTGCAGGATGGCAAACGTATGACCAAATTTGCCTGCGTGGACGGCCCCGACTTCGACGGCTACCAAGTGGACTTCGATGAAGCCATGTCCCGCAGCAGAATGTATTTCCCCTTCGAACGGAAGAAGCACGAGGACACCTGCAATCTCTTCAAAGGAGACAATTAACCATGGCAAATATGAATCCCAAAAAGAACCCCATGCCCAGCCAGGCGGCGGAGGTTCGCGCCCATAACTTTTTAGAGGTGGCCCTGGGCTATACCGAAGAAGCCGCCATCGACGAGGCCAACCGTTGCCTGAACTGCAAGCACATGCCCTGCGTCACGGGCTGTCCCGTGAACATCCATATCCCCGCCTTTATTGCCAAGATCAAGGAAGGGGACTTCGAGGGTGCCTACCGGATCATCAGTCAAAGCTCCTCTCTCCCCGCCGTCTGCGGCAGAGTCTGCCCCCAGGAGACCCAGTGCGAGGCAAAATGCGTCCGGGGCATCAAGGGGGAGCCGGTGGGCATCGGCAGATTGGAACGCTTTGTGGCCGATTGGCACAATACCTACGCCTCCGGGGAAGTGAACCGCCCCGCCCCCAACGGCCATAAGGTTGCCGTGGTAGGCTCGGGACCCTCCGGGCTCACCTGTGCAGGGGACCTGGCAAAGAAGGGCTATTCCGTCACCGTCTTCGAGGCTCTGCATACCGCAGGAGGCGTGCTGGTGTACGGCATCCCCGAGTTCCGTCTCCCCAAGGAGATCGTGAAGAAAGAAGTGGACACCCTGAAGGCCCTGGGTGTGGAAATGCAGACCAACGTGGTCATCGGCAAGACTCTCACCATCGACGAGCTGTTTGAGGACGGTTACGAAGCCGTCTACGTGGCCTCCGGTGCGGGACTGCCCAACTTTATGAACATCCCCGGAGAATCCTGCAAGGGCGTCTACTCCGCCAACGAATACCTCACCCGCTCCAACCTGATGAAGGCCTACCTCGCCTCTCCCGATACCCCCATTATGAAGGGCGGCAAGGTTGCCGTGGTGGGCGGCGGCAACGTGGCAATGGACGCCGCAAGAACCGCCCTGCGCCTGGGTGCCCGGGAGGTCTACATCGTGTACCGCCGTTCCATGCAGGAGCTTCCCGCCCGTAGGGAAGAGGTGGAGCACGCCGAGGAGGAGGGCGTCAAATTCCTGCTTCTCACCAACCCCACGGAGATCATCGGCTACCAAAATCCCGCCGACCCCCGTGACCCCAAAAACGGCTTCGTCTCCGGCATGAAGTGCATCCGCATGGAGCTGGGCGAGCCGGACGAAAAGGGAAGACGCCGTCCCGTGGCCATCCCGAACAGCGAGTTCATCCTGGACGTGGATACGGTGATCATCGCCGTGGGCACCTCTCCCAACCCCCTCATCAAGGATACCACCGAGGGCTTGAACGTCAACTCTCGCGGCGGCATCATCGTGGAGGACGCCACAGGCAAGACCTCCCGCGAGAACGTCTACGCAGGGGGAGACGCCGTCACAGGCGCCGCCACCGTGATCTCCGCCATGGGCGCAGGCAAGGTGGCCGCCAAAGCCATCCACGAGGCGATTTGCGGCGAGTAATGACAACCGGCGAGGGATAGGGTAAGCGCATAATTTACAAAAGTTTACGCAAAAACCGTTGACGGGTTACAAAAAACATGATAAACTTCTTTCAAGCAGGTACGAAGAAGGATACTCTGCACCTGCAAAAAATGAAAGGAAGCTTGAAATGAAAAAGACGTCAGCATTCCTCTGCGCAGTTATTCTGGGCTTGGCTTGTCTCTGCGGTTGCGGCGCTTCCGAAAGAGAGTACCATGACGATCTGGTATACGAGCTGGAAGACGGCGAAAGCGTTATAATCAAGGAGTGGACGTTTTTGCTGGGAAGCGGTACGGAGATCTATTTCCAAAAGGGTGATGAAGAGCCCGTACTCCTCGGCAAGACCACAGGTGGGGACGACGGCTTTTGCCCCTTCAAGGAGGGATTATACGAGATCACCCAAGACGGGAACACCATCAGCGTGTCCTGGTGCTTTAATCCTTCAAATAATGATCCCTCCCAATGGAGATCCGAGTCCTTCGATCTGCCCCGGGAATAAATTCCATAACCATCCCAAGCTCCCGTACGAAAAAACGTGCGGGAGCTTCTTTCTTCCCGCAATCGTCGTATTTTTCCCTCCAATCCCTTGCATTTTCCTCCCACGGCTGTTATAATGGAGCAAAGAACCAGCGGGAGTCCGATTTCCATGCACTTCAAAGCCTTTTTCCGAAAATTGAAGACAACCCCCACCAAGCACGTTTTGGCCTTTGCCTTGGTGCTTGCTTTGCTGTGCCTCGGGGAGTATTGCCTCTCCAATAGCCTTCGCTTCGAGACCGCCGGCTTCAGGGAAACCTCTCTTGACTTGACCCAAGCCTCCCTCCGAGGGAAAGCCACCCGCAACGAGGAAGGCATTTACCTCCACGACGGCGCCTCCGTCATCTTTCACGACGTAGGGGAAGAGATCATCAATGTGGCGGTCAAGCTGGAGCGTGAGGATCTGCAGATATTGAACGTCACCGTCTCCGCCTCCGACGAAGCAAACCAAAACGCCTACCGCACCTACGTGGACGGGGACGTGTATACCGACGAGACCGCCTACTTCCGCATCCGTTCCTTCGGTGATTTGCAGGAACTGCGGATCACCCTCAACGAGGGAGAGGGCGCCCTGCTCACCGCAGTGGCTTTGAACCAAACCCCGCCTGCCCGCTTCTCCTTCCTGCGGGTGGCCCTGCTATTCCTTTTGATCTTCGGCCTTTGGCTGGTATGGCACTTCCGCCTGTGGAAGGTGACCTACGACCGTCACAGCTTTTCCCATACCGCCGTCCTCGTCTCTCTTTTGATGCTTTGCATCACCGCCTTTTGCGTCTGCGGCATCGCAGGAGCGGGCGGTCAGAAGTATCCTTTCGAGAATACCGAGCACTTAAACGCCTACGAACAGCTCTTCCACGCCCTGATGCAGGGCAAAACGGAGATCGACGTAGACTTCGATACCTCCATCTTAGAATCCATGGAGAACCCCTACGACTATACCCAACGCACGGAGGTCTATCGGCAAAACGGACAGTCCGTCTTCAACGGCACCTGGGACAGAGCCTATTTTGGCGGCAATTTCTATTGCTACTTCGGCATCGCCCCCTTGCTTCTGTTTATGTTCCCGCTGTATTTCCTCACGGGCTACGTCCCGAACGCCGCTTTGACGGTGATGTTCGCCTGCCTCGTCGGCGCCGCCTCTTTCTTCGGCCTTTTGCTGAAGATGATCCGTTATTTCAACCTCCGCGTCCCCCTGTTGATCCTCTGCATCGGCTATCCCGTGCTGATCCTGGGCTCCTTACTGCCCATGATCGCTTTGTGTGCGGATATGTATTATTTGGCGGTGGCCTGCGGGATCGCCTTCTTCGCCTTGACGGCGTTCTTAGCCTTTTCCGCTCTGTGCTCACGGCATTTCCTGTGGAGACGAGTCCTGTTCGCCCTGTCGGGGATCTCCCTGGTCCTCACCCTGGCCTCCCGTCCCACGGTGGTGCTGTACGCCGCCGTCCTCATCCCGCCCTTCATCGCCGTGCTGGCGGAAAAAGGGAGAGCAGTCACAGCCAAGCTTATCGACGCCGCCTCCTTCCTCGTGCCCCTGCTCCTGGCGGTGATCCCCGTGCTGTGGTACAACGCCATCCGCTTCGATTCTCCCTTTGAGTTCGGCGCCACCTACCAGCTCACCTTCAGCGATATTTCCTACAACAAGCTGTCTCCCGCCCTGCTGGGGGAGACCTTCTTCCATTATTTCTTGCAGTTCCCCCGTATCAGCGGCCTGTTCCCCTATCTCCGTCCCGCCCACCTGGCGTTGGACAGCTACGGAACCTACTTCTATTCCGTGGGAAGTGTGGGCGTCCTGGCCTTCCCCTTGACCTGGATGGGCTGTGCCCAAACCCTCACCACCAAAAAACAGCCGGTGAAGAAAGCCACTTATCTGTTGCTTCTTCTGCTACCCTTTGCCGTGGCCTTTGCCAACCTGTGCCTGGGCGGGGTGAACATCCGCTACCTGTCGGACATCCTGTTCCCCCTGATCCTGTTGGGACTTTTGGTGCTTGCGGAATTGCTGGGCAAGGCAAACCACCGCCTGTCGGACGGTACCTCCTACCGTATCTTCCTGCTTTCCTTCGCCCTCCTGGCGCTCACCGCATTGATGGCCTTCTTCCTGCTGTTTGCCAACGAGCGGGACAGCATCTATTTCCAAGCACCCGCCGTTTTCCGCTTCTTTGCCGATCTGTTTTCATAAAATAAAAGGAGATTTCCCATGAAGCTTCGCATTCTCACCTTCAACATCCAGCACTGCAAATCCTACCTCCAAGGCAACCCCGAGGTCATCGACTTCGACCTCTTTGCCGACACCATCAAATGCTTCGACCCGGATATCGTAGGCCTCAACGAGGTCCGTGGAGAGGGACCCAACCCCGCCTACACCGCCCAGGCAAAGATCCTTGCGGAAAAGCTGGGCTATTACTACTTCTTCTCTCCCGCCTTGAACATCGGCGGCCACGGCCCCTACGGCAACGCCATCCTGTCCAAGCACCCCTTCAAAACCACGGAGATCCTGCTCATCCCCGATCCCGAGATCAAGGAAGACGGCCGCTACTACGAGACCCGTTGCGTGGCCAAAGCGGAGCTGGAGCTTGGCGCAGGCCTCACCATGCTGGTCACCCACTTCGGCCTCACCGACGTGGAAGCGGAGAACGCCGCCGCCACCGTGTGTACCGCCATCGACAATGCCAAAACCCCCGTGATCTTGACCGGTGACTTCAACGTCCTCCCCGATAACCCCGTGCTGAACCCCATCCGCGACCGTATGCTGGATACCGAGGACGTCTTCTCCCACAAAGGCTCCCTGTCCTTCCCCTCGGACAAGCCCTACGAGAAGATCGACTATATCTTCACCACCCCCTCCATCAAGACCGAGTTCGCCACCATCCCCCAGATGATCGTCTCCGACCACCGCCCCCTCTTTGCCGTGGTGGAGATCCCCGATTAAAAGAAACGCCATTTATGAGAACCTTCTTTTCGGAAAAAGAAGGTTCTCAAACTCTCCAAGAAAACCGATCCTTCAATTAAGTTCTTTGGGGTAAGCGTTTTCCTCACAACCGAAAAAAAGCAGAGCCGCGGCATCAACCGCAAGCTCTGCTTTTTCAATATACTTACACTGCTATGATCCTTTTTTCCGAAAACGACAGTTTTCGGCACTCGGGTTTCTTTTGCGTATCTCAATTCATACCCGTTGTCCGTCGACGAAAACGCCCTTGAGATCGCACTCCTCGTCCAACAGGATCAGGTCTGCCGCTTTCCCCACGGCAATGCTTCCCGTGAGATGATCCACGCCGATCACCCTTGCGGGGTTCAAGGACGCCATACGGGACACCTCGCTGAGAGAATACCCGTGGTTCAGCAGATTCTTGAAATCATAGAACAGATTGCAAACGCTCCCCGCGATCACTCCCTCGGGAGTCATGCAAAGGTGATCCTTCACGATCCGCTTGTGACCCTCGATGATGTATTCACCGTCCCCCAGCCCGGACATCCGCCCCGTATCACTGATCATCACGATCTTGTCTATACCCTTACTGCGGATGGCAAGATCCACCGCCGCAGGGGTGTTGTGAACGTAATCGCAGATCAATTCACAGGTCAGCCTGTCGTCCGTCAAGGCCTCGCCCACCACACCGGGAGCACGATGGGTAAAGCCGCTCATGGCGTTGAACAAATGGGTCACCAGGGTAGCCCCCGCATCCGCCATGGCTCTCGCTTCTTCAAAGGTAGCGTTGGTGTGCCCGATGGAAGGATTGACACCCGCAAAGAGCACCTCATCCACCAGCTCCAAAACGCCCTCTACCTCCGGCGCCATGGTGATGGAACGCAACGTCCCCTCGCAAGCCGCCAGGTATTCCAACAACGCCTTTTTCTCCGGCTTTGCCAGATTTTCCGGGCGCATGGAGCCGATGCGGTTGGGGGAAAGGAAGGGCCCTTCCATATTGATGCCGCCGATTTTCGCTCCTCGGGGGCCGCGATCCATCTCACGCTTGACGTTCTCAATGGCCAAAAGCATCCGCCGGTGGGGCAGACAGCGGAGGGTGGGCACCACCGTGGTGATGCCGCTTTCCGCCAAATATTGCAATCCCTTGTCAAAATGCTCGTCTTCGGAAGCAAACTCCGTCCCCATGCACCCGTGGTTGTGGGTGTCAATGAGTCCGGGCGCCACCGTCAGCCCCGTAATGTCCAGGATCTCTCCCTCGGAGGGCAGATTCTCGCCGATGGCGGCGATCTTTCCGTCGCGGATCATCAGATCCCCACGGATCAATCCCACCTTCTCGGTGAGAATTTTTCCTCCGTGCAGAAGGGTGGTCATCCCAGGATCTCCTTCAGCATACGGTGCAGGTTCTCCATACTGATCTCAATGGCCATCAAATTGTCCTCAATGCCCTCAAACTCCAAGGAGTAATAGCCCTGATACCCGGAATCGTGAATGGCCTGGATGCACTGCTTCACAGGCACGTCACCGTGACCCAGAATGGTGGCACGGCGGTAATTCCCCGCACGGGTACGCCCCCAGCCTCTGCCGGGGTTGGGATACATACCGTCTCTCCAAAAGGCGTCCTTCACGTGAACGTGGCTCACCAAGGGCAGGAGCTTGGAAACGGCGATGGCGCAGTTCTCGTCCACACCGCCGAAGTTGCCGATGTCGCAAAGATAACGGTAGTTGGGATGATCCACAGCGGCGAACATGGCCAGCATTCTGTCGGAATCCTGCATCAGTCTGCCGTGATTCTCGGAGCAGGTGGTGACACCCTTGGAAGCGGCGTATTCCGCCACCTCGCGGATAGCGGGAGCGGCAACCTCGATCACCGCCTCGTAGGTCTGTACACCCTCGTAGCCGGGGTAGAAGCCGTAGGCAATGTCGTGGCGCATCAGCTTGATCCCCAGCTTGGAGGCCAGGTCAACGTGCTTCTTGACACGCTCGATCTCGGGACGTACGTCCTTCTGGAAGAAGTTGGCCCCGGTGGTGTAAATAGGCGTCTCCAGACCCAATCTGTCCGCTTCTTCCTTCAAAGCAGTCCAGAACGCCTCCGGGTCGGTCGTTTTGTCGGGCGCTACGTCGTCCACCACGAACTCAATACCGGAGCAGCCCAATTCCTTGCTCTTTGCCAGCATTTCGGGGTAGGTGATCTGCCCGCTGACGAATGCCCGCCAGAAGCTGTAAGTACTGATACAAGTTTTCATCAGAGTACGATCTCCTTCTTGGTCTCTGCGGATTCGTAAATGGCATCCAGCATTCTCTGCATGGTCACAGCCTGCTCGATGGGGTAGCGCACGGGCTTGTCGTTCAGCACGCAATCCGCAAAATGGGTGATCTCCGCAAAGGGCTTGTCGTTGTCGTCAAGACCTACACGGTCGTCGGAAAGATAGCCGTCTCTCTCCCCGTAAATGGTGGCGGTGTTCACGTCCGCACCTGCCAGAGAGCCGAACACCTGGGTATCGGTGTGTGCGGGACCGTTGATAGCCCAGGAGGCCTCGAACATCAGCATAGCGCCGTTCTCGAAATGGATGACGCCTGCGCCCATGTCCTCGGTGTCAAACCGGTTGTCGGGGCAGGGAGTACCGTGCCATCTGCCAACACCCTTGGTCTGATAATCACCGATGTGGTTGGAAATGAAGGCGGAAACACGGGTGGGCTTGGGACAACCCATAATGTACCAAGCGGCGTCAATGCCGTGTACGCCGATATCGATCACAGGGCCGCCGCCTGCGGTCTTCTTGTCGGTGAACCAGCCGGAGGGAGTCCCTCTGCGGCGGATATAGCTGGTCTTGGCGTAGTAGACCTCGCCGAAGGCACCCTTCTCCACCTGATCGTGAAGGAATTCGTTCTTGTGGCCGAATCTGCCGGGAACCGCTAAGAAGAACTTCACGCCCGCTTCCTTGATAGCCTCCTGAATGGCGTAAGCGCATTCGTCGGAAACGGTCAAGGGCTTTTCGCACATCACGTGCTTGCCTGCCTTTGCGGCGGCGATGGCACAGGGAGCGTGACCGTTGTTCCAGGTGCAGATATCCACAGCCTGGACCTCCTCGTCAGCCAACAGCTCCTCCAACGTATCGTATACCTTGGGAATGCCGTACTGCTTTGCGGCGGCCTCGGCCCGTTCTCTGTTGATGTCCATAATGGCCACAACGGTGGCGTTGTTGCATTTTGCGTATGCGGGAAGGTGGGCGTTGCAGGCGATGTTGCCCGCACCGATCATACCGATCTTCAGCTTTTCCATGAGTTTGTTCACTCCTGTAAATTTGTATTCTTTTGCCTGTTTTGAGTATAGCACAATCTTTTTGGAATTGCAATATTGACAAGATAGAAAAACTACGCTAAAATATAGGAAAACCAACCAATAGGAGACTTATACAGATGTTCGAAACATTAGATACGATCAAGCCCGCCCTGCGGGAGCTGATCACCCAGCTTCGCAAGGAGTACGCCTACGCCAGCGTTCTTGCGGTAGCGGACGACGCCCGCTCCTGGCGCATCGGCAAAAGCGGCGTTTCCATCGGCACCTCCGGCCTTGGAGGCGGCGACGGCTTCGTGGTCCGTGTGTTTGACAAAAAGGGCGTAGCGGAATATTCCTTCAACGCTTTTTCCATGGAAGACATTCCCGCCGTCAAGGAGGCCCTTGCCTCCCGCCTGACCGCCCCCGAAAATACCCCTCTCTTGGCAACCCCCATCCCCGCAGACGAGCCCGCCACCCTGAAGGAGGTCTCTCCCTGCAAGATCCTCCCCTCCGACTTAGGAGACGAGGCCATTCTTGCCAAGCTCCGCACCCTGCGGGAAAAGGGATTGGCCTTCAACGAGCGGATCATGGACGTGATCGTTTCCTCCTCCTACCGCTCCTGCCGCAAGCTGTTCCTGTCGGAAAACCGCGACCTGGATCAGACCGTCACCTGGATGACCGCCTCTTTGGTGGTTCTTGCCTCCCGCGGGGAAGAGATCAAGGATTACTACCGCCCCTATTCCGTCTTAGGCGGTGCAGAGGTGCTGGACGCCATGGAAGCCGACGTGGAGCAGGTCGCCTCCTACGCCTTAGAGCTGCTTGACAGCCAACCCATCCCTCCCGGCGAATACGACTGCATCTGCGACCCCGACACCACGGGTATGATCGTCCACGAGGCCTTCGGCCACGGCGTGGAAATGGATATGTTCGTCAAAGACCGTGCCCTTGCGGCAAAATGCCTGGGTGACTACGTAGCCAGCGAGCAGGTCACCATGCACGACGGCAACGCCGTTTCCCAGACCGCCACCATGTTCTTCGACGACGAGGGCACCCTCACCACCGATACCGTTGTCATCGACAAGGGCATCTTGCGCACGGGTATGTGCGACGCATTGTCTGCCGCCCGCCTGGGCGTGGCACCTACCGGCAACGGCAGAAGAGAAAGCTACGAGCGCAAGGCCTACGCCCGTATGACCAACACCTACTTCACAGGCGGCACCGCCACTCCCGAGGAGATGATCGCCTCCGTAAAATACGGCTTCCTGCTGGAAAATCCCTCCAGCGGCATGGAGGACCCCAAAAACTGGGGCATCCAGTGTATGGTCACCATCGCCAGAGAGATCAAGGACGGCGCTTTGACCGGTAAGATCTTCTCTCCCATCGTCCTCACGGGCTACGTTCCCGATCTGCTGAAATCCGTCACCATGATGAGCGATACCGTAGAGCTCTCCGGCAGCGGCTACTGCGGCAAGGGCTACAAGGAATGGGTCAAGGTCTCCGACGGCGGCCCCTATATGAAAGCCCGCATCCGTCTGGGTTAAAGGAGGCAAACGACTATGCTGAACAGAATCAAAAACACCTTAAATACTCTGGGCATCTCCCGGTGGCGGATCAACGAGACCAAGGAAGAATCCGCAGAATTGTTCTTCGTCCGCAAGGCGCTGGATATGCGCCGCATCAAGGACGTGTGCAAATACTCCGTCACCGTCTATCGGGACGGGGAAGGGGAAAAGCCCACCCGCGGCGCCACCTCCGTCACCCTGCTGGACTCCATGTCCGACGAGGTACTGACCGACAAGCTGAAGGGCGCCTACTTCGCCGCACAGTTTGCCGCCAACCCCTATTACGACCTGCCGGACCCCGTTTCCGCACCCGCCGTCTGCAAGACGGGCGCTCTTGCGGAAGCCCCCCTCACCGAAAGCGCCTGGAAGATGGCGGACGCCCTCTTTGCCCCCGACACCCGCGAGGACGCCTTCATCAACTCCGCAGAGATCTTCGTCACCCGCCTGTCCCGCCGCATCCTTTCCTCCTGCGGAACGGACGTCTCCTACACCGACGCTAAAGCAGAAGGGGAATTCGTGGTACAATGTCCCGCCCCCGAGGACGTGGAAATGCACCACACCTTCTCCTACGGGGAGCTGGAGACGGAAGCCCTGTCCGCCAAGGTGGCCGAGGCCCTGTCCTTCGTCTGCGACCGTGCCAACGCACAGCGTACGCTCAAGAGCGGCAGCTACGACGTGATCTTAAGCGGCAACAACGTACCCACCGTGCTGTCCTACTACGTCAGCCGTTCCTCCGCTTCCATGTTGTATTCCCGCTATTCAAGCTGGCAGGTAGGCGACAACGTCCAGGGCGGGGAAGTGAATGGCGAGCGCTTGGATCTGACCCTCTGCGCCACCGTCCCCTACGACGGAGAGGGCATCCCCATGAAAGATCTTTCCCTCCTGACCGACGGCACCCTGCAAGCCGTCCACGGCCCCAACCGCTTCTGCCGCTACCTGGGCGTGAAGCCCACGGGAAGCTATTCCAAGGTGATCTGCGGCAACGGCACCCTTCCCTTCGAGAAAATGAAGAACACCCCCTGTCTCTGGGTGGTGGCCTTCTCCGATTTCCAGATGGACGATTTCTCCGGCCGCTTCGGCGGTGAGATCCGTCTGGCCTACCTCATCGAGGACGGCAAGGTGACCCCCGTCACAGGCGGCTCCGTCAACGGAAGCCTGCTGGAGTCCCAAAAGGATCTGCAATTCTCTTCCGACCGCTACGTCACCTCCCGCTACGAAGGCCCCTACGCCCTCAAGCTGAAAAATATCAGCGTGGCAGGTATCTGATATGGCAAAGCAAAACACACCCGAGCTGCCGCCCATGGATTGCGAGCACTGCGTCTACTTCGTCTACGACGAGGAGGCCGACGCGGATTTCTGCAACCTTTCCCTGGATGAGGACGAGGAAGTCAAGTTCCTCTCCTCCGGGAGCAGATACTGCCCCTGGTTTCGCCGCTACGACGAGTATAAGACCGTCAGAAAGCAGAATTGAGAACGGAATGCAGAACCCTTTTTCGGGAAAAAAGGGTTCCGCACCTCCCAAAAACCTTTCCTCCAAAACCGATTTCATCGGTTTTGGCAATCGGGTTTTCTTGGAGGGCACGGGAACCTTCTTTTTCCTAAAAGAAGGTTCCCGTATTGTTCTTTATCAAAAAAGAAAGGAAACAACTATGAACTACTTAGTAGGCCCCCTTGTCCTGGACTCCAAAACCAACCAGCGGGTGCGGATCACCTTCTCCGACGGCAAGCAGATCGAGGCCGTCTACGAGGATACCTACGGCTACAACCACTCCTTTTACACCGACGAAGGCAGGGAGATCCGCCTCTCCAACCACTTCATGCACTTAAAAGGCATCAAAATCGAAAAAATCTGAAAAACCGTAAGGATTTCTTTTCCTTTCCGTGTATCTGTAAATGAAAGGCCACCACAGAGAAAGGAGGCGTCCCACATGGATCACGGTGCAAGTAGCTACCGCCGTTTCCTGGATGGCGACAAAAACGCCTTTGACGATGTTTTCAACCTGTACTATACCCCGCTGACCTTTTTCGTAAACCGTTACGTGGGGAACGTCCACGACGCGGAAGACATCGCCATCAATACCCTGCTGGAATTATTGCTGCATCCAAAGCGGTATAACTTCCGCACGCCTCTGAAGGCCTACCTTTTTGCCATCGCCCGCAACAAATCTCTGAACTTCCTGCGGGATCACCGTAAGGACACCGTCACCCCCGAGGATGCGGAAGGAGAGCTGGCGGACCGAAGCTCCCTTGCCGACGAGCTGATCAAAAGGGAAGAGCACCGCGCTTTGAACCAAGCCTTAAGCACCCTCCCCGCAGACATGCAGGCGGCAGTCCATTTGGTGTATTTCGAGGAGCTGTCCTACGAGGACGCCGCCAAGGTCTTGGGAAAAAGCAAAAAGCAGATCGACAACCTGTTGTACCGTGCAAAAACCGCACTGCGCAACGCATTGGGAAAGGAAATGAACCTATGAGAAGAACTCCCGCACAAGCCAAGGCGGAGCTGGAGCGCCGTTATAACGCCCGCCTTGCCGCAAACCAAAAAAGAAACGACCGCCTGTTCAAAAGCGGCGGCTTCTTAGCACTGTTCCTGGCAATGACCCTCCTCACCGTGGGCCTTGCTATCAGGACACCCGAGGAGCACACCTCCCACCCCATCTATTCCGGCAACACCCTGGAGCAGACCTCCTCCGAAGGTTCCTCCGAGGAGCCGGGGGAGACCTCCCGTCCCATCCGGATGACAAACTCCAAGAACCTGATGGAAGGCATCACCCCCATGTCCGTCACCAAAAAGAACCCGGACAACGCCTTTATCACCGCCCAAACCGACTTCGCCGTGAAGCTTCTGCAGCAAAGCTTGAAGAGAGACGGTGTCAAGGGCGCCCTGGTGTCCCCTTTGTCCGCCCAGCTCTGCCTTGCCATGGTTGCCAACGGTGCCGACGGCGAGACCCTTGCGGAAATGGAAAAGGTTCTGGGGGGAGACCTGTCCTTGGAGCAGCTTAACGCCTACCTCTCCGCCTATGCGGAAAGCCTTCCCTCCACCGAAAAGACCAAGCTGCTTTTAAACAACGGCATCTGGTTCAAGGAAGGCTACCCCTTCTATACCGACTTCCTCCAGACCAACGCCGACTACTACGGCGCGGCACTGTACCAAGCCCCCTTTACCAAGGAGACCATGGAGGCAGATCTTTGGGAGATCAACGATTGGGTCAATACCAATACCGACGGCATGATCCCCAAGCTGTTTGAAGAATTGGACGAGCAAACCGTCATGGTTCTGATCAACACCCTCCTGTTCGACGGCACCTGGGAGACCGCCTACGCCGACAAGGACGTGGTGAACGGAACCTTCTATTCCTACAGCGGAAAAGAACAGACCGTGGAGATGATGTGTTCCACCGAGTCCGTGTATTTTGCCGACGAAAACGCAAAGGGCTTCCTCAAATATTACGACGGCAAGGACTACGCCTTCGCCGCCATCCTCCCCGAGGAGGGAACCGATATTCTGGAATACGCCAATTCCTTAACGGGTGCTTCCCTGCAAAGCCTGCTGAATGATACGTGGGGGATAGAAGTTGAGGTCCAACTGCCCAAGTTCAAATTTGAGTATTCTTTGGATCTGAAACCCGTCTTGGAGGATATGGGTATGCCCACCGCATTTATGGAAGGCTTGGCAGACTTCTCCAGAATGAGTACCCGCCGCCTCCATATCGGCCAGGCGGTGCAGAAGACCGCCATTGAGCTTTCTCCCACCGGCACCAAAGCAGCCGCCGCCACGGGAGCTGGCATGGAAGATGAATGTGAGTCGACGTATGTTTACCTCAACCGTCCCTTCGTGTATATGATCCTGGACACCAAAACCAACCTTCCCTTGTTCATCGGTGCCATGACCGAGATGTAACCCCAACACAAAAAGGAGCCTCCCCGGCTCCTTTTTTCACCCTCCAAAAACGCCAGTTTTTGGCATTAGGTTTTCTTTTTGGATTCTTAAACCTTTTTCTTTTTTCGAAAAGAAAAAGGTTTAAGCGTTCTTCTTTACTCGTCCATATCCAGAACGGTAACGTCTTCGCTCTCCTCCAAGGGCTGAACCCGGGGCTCGCTATCCACAGGCGGCAGCTCCACCGTGCGGGTCTTGTGCTCCTTCTTCTCGGTGAGATGATCCGGCTCCACGGTAAAGCTGTGAGCCGTTTCCGCCGTCTCCTCGCCCGTCTCAGCCTTCTTGTTATGGGCGGCGTACTGCTCCCAGGAGATAGCACCCTTCACCATGCGGGAGAACAGGGTCTTCAGCTCAGCGATCTGCACCGCAACCTCGCGCTGAGAGATGGCGATCACAGGGATCCCCAATTCCAGGTTGTTCCGTGCGATCCGTGCGTACTTCCCGTCCAGCTCCTCCAAATACTTGTCGCTGTCGTTCAGGGAAAGCCCCAGCATAGGCGCTTTGGTGAGCCCGAACACCTTCATGGAAGCGATGTTCACCCATTCCACGTAAACGCCGTTCTTGCCCCCCACCATATAGTTGGTGAACCCCTTGTTGGTGATCACCAATGCGTCCGCAGGGCAGATCCCCCGGTACAGCAGCATGCCGTAAAGGACCATACCGCCCCCCGCAAACAGGATCCCCACGCCCATGATGACGTAGCCGATGACCTCCGAGGGAGGCGCAATGGGCAGGAAGGGCAGGGAGATCAGAAAGATCCCCGCCAGGATCAAAAACAGATAGGAAAAGCCGTACAGCAGGAAATCCGCCTTTCTGCGCTTGATGCGGATGTTGTCGTTCTTTACCATTTCAAAAAACTCCTTTTATCAAAACCGTGTATTCTGTCAGTCTTCAAACTCTTTTTTCTGGGTGGGGGAGTTCTCGGCAACGATGATAAACTCCGCATCGTTCACCGTGATCCAATCCTCGCCGTCCTGCTTCTCGTAGGTGGCAAGCAGCTCTCCGTCGGATTTGCGGTACAGGGTCAAGGTCAATTCCATCCCCGCAAAATCCAGGTTGCCCTTTTCGTTCGTGGGGATCTCGATCTCCCCAAAGCAAACTCTGGCGTACCCGTACCGTCCGATGGCGTCTTCCTTCACCTGCAAAACGGGGTAGACCTTCCCGTTCTTGTCCACCAGCTTGTAAACGATGGCGTCCTCGGTGTCGTTGTCCGTCAGCTTCTTGTTGTACTTCACGCCGATCTCCAGCTCCTGCGTCTCCTTGGCGTAAAAGCAGGTGGAGGAGGAAAGGGTGATGCTTCCTTGCTGATTCATAAAGCCCATAATGATCACCTGGTGCACCTTGTAGTCCTCGGTCTCCTCGGCAACCTTTTGGGTGGCGTCCGTAAATTGCATCTCGGTATAAAGATCGGCCTCCCTGGTGGTAAACAGCACCGCCAGGATCAGGACCCATACCAAAGCGGACGCGCCGTATAGGATTCCTTTGAAGGTATTCTTCACCACACGGAAGCTTTTGGACTCCCGCTCGTCTCTCACTTCGTCAAATTCTTGATCGGAAAAGCTCATGTTCTGTCCTCGTTTCGGGTGACATAATATTTGTAAATTCTCGGTGGAAAACTCCACTTATCCACCGATTTTTGCACATTCGGTGGATAACTTTTCGGTTTTCCACTTGCAAAACCTTGATTTTGCTGGAAGTTATCCACATTGTCCACATAGTTATCCACAAAATCCTGCCTGCTTTTATGTCAACCGGGGGATATGGATAACGGGGCGGAAAGGTACAAAAATGGGGGAATTTAAATAGAACCGAAGTATTTTCGATCCAAACTCCTCATGCGGATGGCGGTGGCAACGTGCTGCTTGCCGATCTCACCGCATTCCTCAAAATCCGCAATGGTGCGGGACACCTTCAAGAGACGGTTGTACCCTCTTGCGGAAAGGTTCAGCTTGTCAAAGGCTCTGCGGATCAGCTCCTTGGCGTCCTCGTTCAAGCGGCAGAACTTCTCCAGATGCTGAGGCTCCATCAAAGCGTTGGCGGTCAAGGGCGCTCCGTTGCGCAAGCGGATCCCGTCAAACCGCGCCAAAGCATAGGCTCTCGCTTTTTCCACACGGGCGCGGATCTGCTCACTGGTCTCACAGGCAACGGCGGAATGAAGATCGTCGAACTCCAAAGCTCCCACCTCCACCTGAATGTCGATACGGTCCAGAACGGGACCGGACACGCGGTTCAGATAAGCGCTCTTGCTCTTGGGAGAGCAGGTGCAGGCCTTGGTGGGATGTCCGTAGAACCCGCAGGGACAGGGGTTCATGGCGCACACCAGCATAAAGGAGCAGGGGAAGGTAGCCGATCCCGCCACACGGGAGATGGTCACCCGGTGCTCCTCTAAGGGCTGACGGATGGTCTCTCTCGCCTTGGGAGCGAATTCGGGGAACTCGTCTAAGAACAGCACGCCGTTGTGGGCCAGGGAGATCTCCCCGGGCTGAGCGTGGGAGCCCCCTCCCGCCAAAGCGGCGGAGGAAATGTTATGATGGGGCGAACGGAAAGGACGCCGTGTGAGCAAAGGCTTCAACTCCCCGGAAAGCCCTGCCACGGAATAGATCTTGGAGCTTTCAATGGCTTCCTCGTAGGTCAGCGGGGGAAGGATGTGGGGCAAGCGGGAGGCCAGCATGCTCTTACCGGAGCCGGGAGGCCCGATGAGCATCACGTTGTGCATCCCCGCGGCGGCAACCTCCAAGGCCTTCTTGGCGGTCTCCTGCCCCTTTACCTCGGAGAAATCGGGAGCGCCGTCGAAGCAGGTGTTCAGAATGCTTTCCCCGCAGAATTGCAAGGGCTCGATAGGTAAGATCCCGCGGAAGTGCAGCAAGATCTCCCGCACGTCGTGAACGGGGTAGACGTTGATCCCCGGTGCGGCGGAAGCCTCAGCGGCGTTTTCCGTAGGACAGAAGAAATGCTTGAACCCGTTCTGCGCCGCGGAAAGCGCCATGGGCAACGCACCGTTGATAGGGCGCAAAGTCCCCGAAAGGGAAAGCTCTCCCACAAACACGGAGCTCGAAAAATCCGCGTTCCTCACTTCCTCGGGCTTGAGCAGAGACAAAAGGATGGGCAGGTCGTAAACGGTGCCCTCCTTGCGGATGTCCGCAGGGGCAAGGTTCACCGTGATCTTACCCGTCTTCATGGCAAGATTCAGATCCCTCCCCGCAGAGCGGACCCGGGCGGCGGCTTCCTTGACGGCGGTATCGGGCAGGCCGATGATCTCCAGATGGTAATCGGGAGCGGAAACGGCAGTCGCCTCCACCGTCACGATCTGTCCCTCGATCCCCCGCAAAGCGGCGGAATAATACGTATGAACCATGAGCCAACCCTCTTTTCTTTTAGAAAAATCATCCTTATCATAACACATTCTTTTTTTATTTTCAATACGAAAAACGGCAAACAAAAGAAATTTTCTGTGAATTTTAAAGGTGTGAAAATTTTCCGGTAAAGAAATTCAAAAAAATTCGAAAAAAATTGACGTTTTCTCTTTACAGAAGCGAAAAAAAGTGGTATGATAGAGAGCACGATAAAAATAGGAGGCTATAAAAGCATGGCATTTTTGCAAAGAAAAAAAGTTTCCATGGATGGTAACACCGCTGCCGCACACGTATCCTATGCGTTTACGGAAGTAGCCGCCATCTACCCCATCACCCCTTCCAGCCCTATGGCGGAAGTGACCGACACCTGGTCCGCTACCGATAAGAACATCTTCGGCGAACCTGCAAGAAACATCTTCGGCGACCGCGTAATGGTGACCGAGATGCAGTCTGAGGCAGGCGCTGCAGGTGCAGTTCACGGTTCTCTGGCCGCAGGCGCTCTCACCACCACTTATACTGCATCTCAGGGTCTTCTCCTGATGATCCCCAACATGTATAAGATCGCAGGCGAGCTCCTTCCCGGTGTTATCCACGTTTCCGCAAGATGCGTTGCGTCCCACGCACTGAACATCTTCGGCGACCATTCCGACGTTTATGCTTGCCGTCAGACCGGTTACGCTATGATGGCAGAGACCAACCAGCAGGAGATCATGGACTTGGGCGCAGTTGCGCACCTGGCTTCCATCAAGGGCAGAGTTCCCTTCCTGAGCTTCTTCGACGGCTTCCGTACCTCCCACGAGGTTCAGAAGATCGAGGCTTGGGATTATGAAGATCTCAAGGAAATGGTGGACATGGATGCCATCAACGCATTCCGTGCAAGAGCCATCAACCCCGAGCATCCCGTTCTCCGCGGCTCCGCAGAAAACGGCGATATCTTCTTCCAGCACAGAGAAGCTTGCAACAGCTACTACGAAGCCATCCCCGGCATCGTCGAGGAATACATGGACAAGGTCAACGCCAAGCTTGGCACCGACTATAAGCTGTTCAACTACTACGGCGCTCCCGATGCAGACCGCGTGATCGTTGCTATGGGCTCCGTTTGCGACGTGACCGAAGAGGTCATCGACTACCTGAACGCCAAGGGCGAGAAGGTTGGTCTGGTCAAGGTCAGACTGTACCGTCCCTTCGTTGCAGAGAAGCTCTCCGAGGCGATCCCCGCTTCCGTTAAGAAGATCGCAGTTCTGGACCGTACCAAGGAGCCCGGCTCCCTGGGCGAGCCCCTGTATCTGGACGTTGTTGCAGCTCTCAACCGTACCGGCAGAACCGACATCACCGTTGTGGGCGGCAGATACGGTCTGGGCTCCAAGGACACCACTCCCGCTTCCGTTTGCGCAGTTTACGAGAACCTGGCACTGGATACCCCCAAGGGTAACTTCACCATCGGCATCGTAGACGACGTGACCGGCCTCTCCCTCCCCGAGACCCTCACCGAGGATACCGCTCCCGCAGGTACCATCGCTTGTAAGTTCTGGGGTCTGGGCGGCGACGGTACCGTTGGCGCTAACAAGAACTCCATCAAGATCATCGGCGACCATACCGATAAGTATATCCAGGCGTACTTCCAGTACGACTCCAAGAAGACCGGCGGTGTGACCATCTCCCACCTCCGCTTCGGCGACAAGCAGATCAAGAGCCCCTACTACATCACCAAGGCCGACTTCGTTGCTTGCCACAACTCTTCCTATATTCTTAAGGGCTACCGCATCGTTCAGGACGTTAAGCCCGGCGGAACCTTCCTGCTGGACTGCCGTTGGACCGCTGAAGAGCTGGATGCCAACCTGCCCGCAGACGTTAAGGCATACATTGCCAACAACAACGTGAAGTTCTACATCATCGACGCTACCACCATCGCCGCAAAGCAGATCGGTAACGTGAAGGTTAAGAACACCGTTCTTCAGTCCGCCTTCTTCTCCCTGGCAGGCATCCTGCCCAAGGCTGACGCCATCGAGTACATCAAGAAGATGGCATACAAGTCCTACATCAAGAAGGGCCAGGCAATGGTTGACCTGAACTACGCCGCTATCGACGCAGGTGCAGACGCAGCCGTTGAGGTTGCCGTTCCCGAAGCTTGGAAGAACATCGTTGCCGACAAGCACGAGGAAGTTGCAACCGGCACCCGTAAGGATCTGGTAGACTTCGTCAACAACGTGGTTCTCCCCGTTGACCGTATGGATGGCGACACCCTGCCCGTATCTGCCTTCCTGCCCTATGCAGACGGTACCTTCCCCCAGGGCTCTGCCGCTTACGAGAAGCGCGGCGTTGCCGTTAACGCTCCCGTTTGGAACCCCGCTAACTGTATCCAGTGTAACACCTGTTCCTTCGTTTGCCCCCACGCCGCTATCCGTTCCTACGCTATGACCGAGGAAGAGGCTGCAAAGGCTCCCGAAGCAACCAAGTTCGCTGCTAAGCCCGTTATCAAGACCAACTACAAGTTCACCATCGCCATCAGCCCCTTGGACTGCATGGGTTGTACCCTGTGCGCGAAGGATTGTCCCGTCACCGCAAAGGCTCTGAAGGACGCTCAGGCTGTTGCAGCGGCAGAATATCCGGACGATCCCAAGAAGGCAGCCAAGAAGGCCGCAGAGCTGGCAGCTCCCAAGAGCGCTCTCCTCATGGTTCCCATGGCTACTCAGCTGGATCAGCAGCCCGTATTCGACTACTGCGTAGCAAACGTAGCAGAGAAGACCGAGCTTGTGAACAACACCGTCAAGGGCAGCCAGTTCAAGCAGCCCCTGCTTGAGTTCTCCGGCTCCTGCGCAGGCTGTGCCGAGACCTCTTACGCAAGAATCGTTACTCAGCTCTTCGGCGAGAGAATGTACATTTCCAACGCTACCGGCTGTTCCTCCATCTGGGGCGGCTCCGCTCCCGCTACTCCTTATACCGTCAACCGCGAAAGCGGCAAGGGTCCCGCATGGGCTAACTCCCTGTTCGAGGACAACGCTGAGCACGGTATGGGTATGGAACTGGGTCAGAAGGTGATCCGCAACCGCGTGATCGGCATGATCCGCGAGCTGGGCGACATGGTCACCTGCGAGGAGACCAAGGCTGTCATCGACGCTTACCTCTCCACTCTGGAGAACGGTGCCGAGAACGCCAAGGCTTCCAAGGCTCTGATCGCAATGCTGGAAGCTTCCACCTGCGAGAAGTGCGCAGACCTCCGCGCTCAGATCCTGCTCTACAAGGATTACATCGCTAAGAAGTCCGTTTGGATCTTCGGCGGCGACGGTTGGGCATACGACATCGGCTTCGGCGGCTTGGACCACGCCATCGCTTCCGGCGAGGACGTGAACATCTTCGTCTTCGATACCGAGGTTTACTCCAACACCGGCGGCCAGGCTTCCAAGGCTACTCCCACCGGCTCTGTGGCTCAGTTCGCAGCAGCAGGTAAGGGCCAGAAGAAGAAGGATCTCGCTGCCATCGCAATGTCTTACGGCTACGTATACGTTGCACAGGTTTGCATGGGCTACGATAAGAACCAGCTGCTGAAGGCTCTCACCGAGGCAGAGGCTTACAACGGTCCCTCTCTGATCATCGGCTACGCACCCTGCGAAATGCACGGTGTGAAGGGCGGTATGCAGAACTGCCTGGCAGAGCAGAAGAAGGCTGTAGAGTCCGGCTACTGGCAGACCTTCCGTTACAACCCCGAGACCGGCAAGGTGATCCTGGATTCCAAGGCTCCCACCGGAAGCTACCAGGACTTCATCCGCTCCGAGGTTCGTTACGCTCGTCTTGCTCAGTCCTTCCCCGAAAGAGCAGAGGTGCTCTTCGCACAGGCTGAGGACTTCGCTAAGGCTAAGTACGAGAGACTGAAGAAGCTGTCCGAGCAGTAATCAAACAAAATCAATGCGGGCGGGGCTTCTCTCGCCCGCATTTTGCTTAAAAAGGATTGGTTGACTTATGGAAAACAGAATGAAGAGAACCCGACCCGAATATCTCTATACGGCGCTTTTGCTTATCGGCGCGGCCATCCTGCTGGTGGTTTTGATCATCTGCGGCGGCTGTGAGCCCGACGAGAAGCCGCAAGGGGAGAGCTCTGCCCAGACCTCTTCCACCGCAGATACCTCCTCCGAAGCATCCATCCCCGGGGAGGACAGCTCCGAGGAAGCCTCTTCTCAGGCAGCTCCCGTGACCTTTGCGCAGGTGGAGGTGCCCACGGCAGGGAAGATGACGGGGATCCTTGCGTTGACCGATCCTGCCTACGCCGCAGGTATCACCGAGACCCCCGACGGATTGACCAGGGTGTCCAACCACAAAAACAGTTATTACGGACTGTCCGGTACCGCTTTGACCCTCCGCCTGGATGCCATCGAGGCGTTGAACGACCTCGTCAAAGCCTTCACCGAGGCAAAGGGTGAGCATTCCCTCATTATCCACGAGGCGTATAAGCCCGGCGCCGAGGTGCAGGACGATCCCATCCGCAAGGACCTTTCCGGGGGCAACACCGTGTATTTCACCTTGTACCCCGCCGATAAGGATGGGGACAACCTGGGCACCGGTAAGTATGTTTGGCTGGTGGACAACTGTAACCGCTTCGGCTACATCCTGCGTTATCCCTCCGAGAAGAGCGGCGTCACCCAGGTGAGCGGCTACGGCTCCGGCAGAGTATATCGCTACGTGGGCTACGAGCACGCAGCCTATATGGCAAAGTACCACCTTTGCCTGGAGGAGTATATCGACTTGCTCCATGCCTACACCCCCGAATCTCCCTTGGCGATCACCTACGAGGATTCCACCGGTGACGAGCAGGTGTGCTACGTCTATTACGTTCCTGCAGGAGAAGGGGAGAACACCACTCTTGCCATCCGCGGCGGGGAAGAGACGGTGTACTCCGTTTCCGGCGACGGAAGCGGCGGCTTCATCGTCACTTGCTACAAATAAACAAATTCGTCGAAATTTGACGAAGAACAAGCGTTTTGTTACAAAAGGCAGTGTGTAAAAAAAACACTGCCTTTTTTGTGCATTTTACACGCTGAATTTCTTCCCCGATTGGAATAATTTTAACCCCGATAAAAAACGTTACAAATTCAGAAAACTTCTGTACACATTTAAAAACTGAACCATATCGTCCGATGACGACAAAGAGAGAACAAATTCTTTAATTATATATAGATGTTTTAACTCCTGCGTCACAATTCGTTAAAGTTTCGTTCTCCGATATATCCTTGCAAAAGTTATCTGTGAAAAATCATCAACGGCAAAGGAAAGAGAGAAGACCCAAAACCCTCTTTTCTGCCACCCCTTTTTCCGGGTTTGCAAGTCTTTTTCCCCATTTTGGCACGCTTGACAAAAGAATCGGTCTGTGGTACTATTACTGAGTATTGAAATATGGTGTATTCCTATAACTATATACGCGCGTGCGCGTGAGCGAGGTGCGTGTTGGTCCGTGGGCGTATACCGTCAGCATTTTCTCAGGAGGAAAACCGCATGACCAGCTTCAACCGTACCTTTAAGCGCGTTCTCGCAATGCTCATGCTCCTGGTGATCACCTTCACCGGACTTGGCGCGGGAACTCTCGAAGCGTTGGCATCCGTCGAGCACAGATACAATTCTGACTCGTTGGTGCGTACTTCCCTTGACGAGATCAAAAACGTTCTGACCTCCACCAGCTATAGCGAGTATCTGTTGAGCTACAACGATGCTTCTGTGGCTACCGGTAAGATCGTCGTTGACCTCGCAAACGGGATCGACGCCCAGGATACCACCGCCACCGTCAACGTTGTGAAAAAAGGCGATGATCTCGGCAAGTACCTTGTCGACAAGAACGGCGCTGCACTCACCATGCCCGAGGGCGTGGACGCCATCCTGCTTTGCGGGGATGACGGCAGAGTCTCCTTCAAGATCACCGTTCCCGCATCCGGGCTTTACAACATCAACGTGGGCTACTTCACCGGTAACGTTGCCGTTTACGACAACGTTGTTGACGAGGATGACAAGACCGTTTACGAAAACGGCCTCCCCAAGGTGAACTTCGATGCAGAGCCCACCGTTGGTAACTTCGCCGCGATCGAGCGTTACGTTCTCATCGACGGCAAGGTTCCCTATACCGAAGCCCGTTCCGTTGAGTTCAACCGTGTCTGGAACGACCTCTACACCTTCGAAAACGAGAAGGGTGAGACCGTTCAGATGTATTCCGATTCCAAGGAATTCAAGGACTACGTCAAGGCTCACTACGGCGATTACGAAAACTTCCGTCCCTTTGATAAGGACTTCAACGGCAACGAGCTGAAGCCCGAGAAGGTTTTGGTGAACGAATGGGCAAGCACCTTCGTTCACGACTCCACCGGTTACTACAACGATCCTCTTTGCTTCTACCTCCCCGAGGGTGAACACATCCTGTCCTTCCAGGCAGTAAGAGAGACCGTTGCTCTCAGCAGCGTTGTTCTTGAGGCTGCAGAGGCGCTTCCCACCTACGCTGAGTATTACGAAGCTCACGGTGGCGACGCCGCCAAGTACACCGGCGATGCTCAGGTGATCGTTCAGGCCGAGTACGCTACCACCGTTTCCGAGCGTACCATTTACCAGCTGAACAACCGCTCCTCCGTCTACTCCCAGCCCCAGGATCCCGCTCTCATCCGTCTGAACATGATCGGCGGCGATAAGTGGGAATACGTTGGCCAGTGGATCGAGTGGGAGGTAGAGGTTCCCCAGGCGGGCTTCTACAGCATCATCCCCCGTTCTCTCCAGAGCTACTACTCCGGCGTGTACGTTTCCCGTAAGGTTGCCATCAACGGGGAAGTGCCCTTCCAGGAAGCCGGCTTCGTTCGCTTCAACTATTCTTCCGAATGGGTGACCGAGCCTCTCCACAACGGCGAGACCGAGTTCATGTTCTACCTGAACGAAGGCGTGAACACCATCCGCCTGGAAGTCGTTCTCGGCGACATGGCAAGCATCCTGAGCCGCGTTAACAACTCTCTGACCAAGATCAACTCTTACTACCGTAAGATACTGATGATCACCGGTACCGAGCCCGACGAATACCGTGACTACCGCTTTGAGCGTCTGATTCCCGACGTTCTGAAGGGTCTCCGCGAGCAGGCTGCCGAGCTGTACGCAGTTTCCGAAGAGCTTGCAACGCTGATGGGCGGCAAGGGTTCTCACTCTTCCACCCTGGACCGTGTGGCTAACGTCTGTGAGCGTATGGGTCAGTACCCCTCCACCATTGCAGGCTACATGAGCACCCTGAAGTCCTACAGTGCTTCCTTGGGTACCTGGCTTGCCGATACCCAGAACCAGCCCTTGGGCATTGACTACATCTGCGTGCAGGCCTCCGATGCGGAAGCGCCTCAGGCAGAGCCCGGCTTCTTCGCCAACCTGTGGGGCGGCATCGAGAAGTTCATCATGTCCTTCTTCTCCGATTACGACTCTCTCGGTTCCTCCGAAGAGGGCGACGGCATCCAGAACGCTGAGGACTACGCTATCGAGGTTTGGACCGTCACTTCCCGTGACCAGGCTCAGATCGTACGTAACCTGGTGGACGACTCCTTCGCTACCACCTACGGCTTGCCCGTGGTCGTTAAGCTGGTTGCAGGCGGCACCCTGCTTCCCGCAACGCTTGCAGGCACAGGCCCCGACGTCTACATGGGCGCAGGCCAGGGCGACGCTATCAACTACGCCATCCGTTCCGCTGTCGTTTCCTTGAACAACACCAACGGCGACGACAACGTGGGCTATAACTTCAACGATCTTGAACGTTGGGCAAACGACCCCGTATACGCTCCCTTGCTGGAGAAGGGTCTGATCCCCACCTTCGATCAGGTGAAGACCCGCTTCGCCAAGAACGCCATGGTTCCTCTGACCCTGTACGGCCAGACCTACGGTATCCCTGAGACCATGAGCTTCGCCATGATGTTCTACCGTAAGGACATCTTCGCAGAGCTTGCATCCGAAAGCAGCAGCGAAGTGAAGGTTCCCGATACTTGGGATGAATTCTACAATATTATATATACGATGCAGTCCAACGAGTTGGATATCGGTTTCCCCACCGGCGTTGCAGGCTCCACCTTCCTGATGTATCAGCAGGGCGAGACCTACTACGACGAAGGTAACTACGATTACTACCTGGAGCTCTTCCGTAAGTATTACGAGAAGAAGGGTTACGATTCCTCCTATGATAACGTGGATGCATACCTGGAAGCCATCGGCTACACCTATACCGATGCAGACGGTAACGTCATCCCCAAGACCGACGGTATCTCCATCAACCTGGATTCCGACATCGCACTGGCTTCCTTCAACGAAGTCTGCAACCTGTTCACCCAGTACGAGTTCCCCGTAACCTATAGCTTTGCAAACCGTTTCCGTTCCGGTGAAATGCCCTTGGCGATCATCGAGTACAACAACTACAACTCTCTGATCGTCTTCGCACCCGAGATCAACGGTTTGTGGGAGTTCACTCCTCTGCCCGGTACCCTGTCCGAGGATCCCACCACCGGCGAGACCATCGTGAACAACTCCACCGTAGGTGCTGTGTCCACTATGCTGATGATGCGTTCCGTAACCGAGAAGAACGCTCTGGCAGCCTGGACCTTCATGCAGTGGTGGATGAGCGCCGACGTACAGAGCTCCTACGGTAACGAAATGATCGCACTGTTGGGTCCGTCCGCTAAGCAGCCCACCGCTAACATGGAAGCTCTGGCAGGCATGTCCTGGTCCAAGGATGAGTACGACAACCTGTTTGCACAGTTCAACGCAGTTGAATGTACTCCCGAGTACCCCGGCTCCTACATCGTATCCCGTTACACCAACTTCGCGTTCCTGAACGTATACAACAACGGTGATCTCCCTGTTGAATCCATGCAGTCCTATATCACGGATATCAACAACGAGTTGACCAGAAAACGTGCCGAGTTCGAACTGCCCACCACAGATATCATCAAAGAGATGGAAAAATATCTGGAAGAAGAGGGCGTCAAGCTCGAGAATGAAAAGGAGAGATGATCATGGCAAAGGAAAAAGCTGTCATTCGAACAGACATGAGCCGTTTCCGCTGGACTTTGCTGGAAATGAAAAAGCATAAGGTCGCCTACCTCATGATCGCGCCCTTCTTTATCCTGTTCACTCTGTTCACCATTATCCCCGTCGTTTTGTCTCTGATTTTGAGCTTTACCAACTTTAACCTGTTGGAATGGCCCGACTTCGTCTTCCTGGACAACTACATCCGTCTGTTCCTGGACGACGACGTGTTCATCACCGCTATCAAGAACACCCTGATGTTCGCAACGGTCACCGGCCCCGGCTCCTACCTGCTGTCCATGCTGCTGGCTTGGTTTATCAACGAGCTGCGTCCCCGTATCCGTTCTATCGTAACCCTGCTGTTCTACGCACCCTCCATTTCCGGTAACGTATATCTGATCTGGACGATCTTCTTCTCCGGCGACGAATACGGTCTGGTCAACGCTTGGGGTATGAAGCTGGGTCTGCTGTCCGAGCCCGTTCTGTGGTTCCAGGATGAGAAGTACATCTTCGTTCTCTGCTGCTGCGTAGCACTGTGGACCTCCTTGGGTACCTCCTTCCTGACCTTTATCGCAGGTTTCCAGACGGTAGACACTTCCCTCTACGAAGCAGGCGCTGTGGACGGCGTCAAGAACCGTTGGCAGGAGCTTTACTACATCACCCTGCCCACCATGCGTCCTCAGATGATGCTGGGTGCTATCCTGGCCATCACCGGCGCCTTCGGTTTCGGCGGCGTCATCACCGCTCTGGTAGGCTTCCCCTCCCCGAACTACGTTGCACATACCATCATGCACCACTTGGATGACTACGGCGGCATGCGCTTCGAGATGGGTTACGCTTCCGCAATCGCTACTCTGCTGTTCTTGATGATGATCGGCTGTAACATGCTGGTTACCAAAATCTTGAGAAAGATAGGTACTTAATATGAACAAAATAATTGAAAAAATTAAAGTTGCCTATCGCAGATACGACACGAACCGTGTCCACTTCAAGCGTTCTGTCAACCGTTCCGCCGGCGGTGACGTAGGTATCTACATCATGCTTGGCCTGGTTGCGATCGTCATGGTTCTTCCCATGGTGTACGCAGTCTGTCAGTCCTTGAAGCCTCTGGACGAGATCTTCGTCTTCCCGCCCAAGTTCTTCGTGATCAACCCCTCCTTCGAGAACTTCCGTGAGTTGTTCCGTACCATGGGTGATTCTTGGGTGCCCTTCTCCCGTTACGTATTCAACACCATCCTGATCTCCGTGGTTGGTACCTTGGGTAACGTGCTGCTCTCCTCTTACGCGGCATACGCCATCGCTAAGATCAAGTTCCCCGGACGTGAGACCCTGTTCGGCATCGTCCGTATGTCCTTGATGTTCAACGCAACCGTAACCGGTATCTCCAACTTCCTGATCATGTCTGCCCTGGGTTGGGTGGACACCTACATGGCAGTCATCGTTCCCGCCTTCTGTACCAGCTTCGGTCTCTACCTGATGAAGCAGTTTATGGAAACCAGCGTTAACGACTCCGTACTGGAAAGTGCCCGTCTGGAGGGTGCTTCCGAGAACAAGATCTTCTGGAAGATCGCAATGCCCATGGTAAAACCCGCTTGGGCAACCCTGATCCTCTTCGCGTTTAAGGATCTGTGGAACTCCGGTGCAAACCTGTATATCTACAGCGAGCAGTTGAAGACCTTGAACTACGCCATCAGCCAGTTGGTAACGGCAGGTATCGAGCGTTCCGGTGTATCCGCCGCTTCTACCGTTATCATGATGATCGTACCGATCCTGGTATTCGTCATTTCTCAGAACAACGTTATTCAGACCATGTCGTCCGCCGGCATGAAGGACTAAGGAGGGAACACAATGAAACACAGAACATTCAAGACCCTTCTGATCGTCACGCTCCTGGTTTTGATGCTGGGCTCCATCACCGCAGGTGCCAACGTGCCCTATACCACGTATACCTACGGCGTAACCAACATGATCCAGGAAAGCCCCGCGGCGTACGTCCCCCTCACCCTCATCGACTCCGCTTCTCTGAAGTTCTCCCTGTCTGCTGAGGGCGGCGCAAGCGACAACGCCAAGATCAAGTACGGCGAGACCTTCGGCACCGTCAACCTGGCCTCTCCCGAGGACATCTTCGTTGACGACCTGAACCACGTCTACATTTCCGACACCGGTAACAACCGTATCGTGGTTACCGACGAGGAATACAACGTCCGTCTGGTCATCAGCTCCTTTACCAACAACTACGGCGTTCCCGACAGCCTCAACCAGCCTCACGGTCTGTTCGTTACCGAAAGTGAGATCTTCGTTGCGGATAAGGGTAACTCCCGTGTCGTCGTGTTCGACAAGCTTGGCAACTTCGTGACCATCGTTCCCGAGCCCGCCAGCGAAGTCATGCCCGACAACCACGTTTACAGCCCCGTTGCTGTAGCAGTGGACTCCGCAGGACGTATCTACGTGGTATCCTCTACCACCAACTACGGCGTTCTTTCTCTGAACCGCGACGGCACCTTCAACGGCTTCGTGGGCGCACAGAAGGTTACCTACAGTGCCTTCGACTACTTCTGGAGAATGTTCCAGACCGCAGAGCAGATCGCCGCTTCCGAGCAGTACGTTCCTACCGAGTATAACAACATCGCCATCGACGAGGACGACTTCGTCTTCGTTACCACCGCTTCCATCGACGAAAACAGCGTAGCATCCGCCATCCAGGGCAAGTCCAAGGCGGCCGACTACATGACCGTCAAGAAGCTGAACCCCAAGGGAAGCGACGTTATGAACCGTAACGGCTTCTGGCCCCCCGCAGGTGAGGTAGATATGTACCCCATGGGCGGCGCCAGCGTTAAGGTTTCCGGTCCCTCCACCGTTGTGGACGTTGCCATCACCGAAAACGGCACCTGGAGCTTGATCGACACCAAGCGTAGTAAGGTCTTCACCTACGACGCAAACGGTAACATGCTCTACGCCTTCGGCGACTTCGGCGACCAGCTGGGTAACATCCAGACCCTGGACGCCATCGACTACCAGGGCACCAACATCCTTCTGTTGGACAAGGCCTCCGCTTCCATCACCGTTTACAAGCGTACCGACTACGGCGACCTCATCGCCGCAGCTATCCAGAACGATATCGACCAGAACTACTCCAAGGCAGTTGAGTACTACACCGGTATCCTTCAGCGTAACAACAACTACGATACCGCATACGTAGGCATCGGCCAGGCACTGTATCGCGACGGCGAGTACATCGAGGCTATGAAGTACTTCCGTTCCGCATACGACTCCGAGAACTACTCCGAGGCGTACCAGGCATATCGTAAGATCTGGATCGAAGAGAACCTGTGGATCTTCCTGGCTGTGGTCGTAGTCTGCTTGGTTGGCTTCGTGAAGTTCTTCGGCTTCGCCAACAAGTACAACAAGAAGAACACCAAGGATAAAGAGAAGCGCGGCTTCTGGGAAGAAGTAATGTATGGCTTCCATATCATCTTCCATCCCTTCGACGGCTTCTGGGATCTGAAGCACGAGGGCCGTGGCTCCGTCCGCGGTGCCGTGTTCTGGCTCCTTGCAGCAGCTCTCGCCTTCGTATACAACGCCATCGGCGGCGGTTATCTGTATTACGGCGGCCAGGGCGGCGGTAACTACGTCATGGCGGCAATGTCCATCGCAACCCCCGCGTTGCTGGTAGCTCTTGCCAACTGGTGTCTGACCACCCTGTTCGACGGGGAAGGCACCTTCAAGGACGTGTTCATCACCTGCTGCTACTCCCTGGTTCCTCTGGTAATGATCCTGTTCCCCGTCACCGCCATTTCCAACGTGCTCACCACCAACGAAATGGGCATCCTCACCATGCTCACCACCATCGCATGGGTATGGGTAGGTCTTCTGGTATTCTTCGGGGTCATGGTCACCCACGACTACACCCTTGGTAAGAACTTCATCACCATCCTGGGTACCATCCTGATGGTATGTGTGATCATGTTCGTTGCCATCCTGTTCTTCGCGCTGATCGGTAAGATCTACGCCTTCGGCTTCAACATCTACTTCGAAATCTCCACCAGACTGTAAGAAAGGAGCGCTGACTGATATGTTAAAAATGATTCTGAAGAAAACGCTCCTGATGGCGCTCTGCGTGGCAATGCTCATTCCCGCCTTTTCCACCCTGACCGTTTTCGCCGCAGAAGACGACGAAAAGTCCTGGGAGGATATGTGGAACGAGACCATCTACCCCGCATACATGAGCACCGAGTTCTCCACCATTGAGGACCGTCTGGTAGCGAAAAACAACGCAGCCATTTCTCCCATGACCCTGTACGCAGTGGTCAACGGTATCGCCTTCTATCTGGATTCCGTTACCGGTGAAATGGTAGCCCTTACCCTTGCCGATCCCACTCTGACCAAAGAGGCCATTGATGAGGCTGGCACCATCCCCGAGTACACCGCTTACTATTCCACCAACCCCTATAACGTTGGTTCCAGTAAGTCCTCTCAGGGCACCGACAGCTCCAACTCCGTAAAGGCAGAGCTGTATTCCCAGTTGATCATTTCCTATGCACAGAACAATACCGATAACTCCATGAACTCCTTTACCGACGCCGCTGCCAACCAGCAGATCAACGTCAGTAACATCCGCGGCGGTGTCCGCGTGGAGTACTCCATCGGCCGTGAGCAGGTTACCTACCTGGTACCCCGTCTGATCCGTAAGGAAAAGTTTGAGGACCTGCTGGCCCAGGTTGAGGCAAACTCCGACCAGTCCCGTGATGCCAAGACCCTCAAGGCGTTCTACATCTACTACGATAAGGACGACGAGAGCAAGGCGCAGAAGACCATCGAAGAGTACCTCAAGGAATATCCCGTTCTGGAAAAATTCCCCATCTACGCTTGTGAAAAGCGTATCGCAACCAAAGAGCTTCTCCGTATCGAGAACATCATCAAGCTCTACACCGATTATACCCTGGAGCAGATGGAGATCGACCACGCAGAGACGGAATACACCTCCACCGAGGATAACCCCCCTCTGTTCAAGCTGGCAATCGAATATAAGGCCGACGAAGAAGGCGGTATCACCATCCGTCTGAACGCAGGCAATATCCGTTTTGCTTCCGACCTCTATCAGCTTTCCAACGTGACCCTGTTGCCCTACGGCGGCGCAGGTAACACCAACAACGAAGGCTACATCTTCATTCCCGACGGCTCCGGCGCTCTGATCGCCTTTGACGACGTTGTTCAGTCTGGTAACTTCACCTCCGTCAACCCCGTTTACGGCATCGACAACGTGTACCACACCGTTACCGGCGCCAACAGGGAAGTGATGCGTCTCCCCGTCTTCGGCGTTGTGGAGCACGCAACCATCGGCTCCCACGAGGAAGAAAGACCCGTTGTTGACGCAGAAGGCAACATCGTATACCAGATCGATCCCGAGACCGGGGAGCAGATCCTGGACGAAAACGGCCAGCCCATCCCCGTCACCGAGACCGTGATCGTGGATGACGAACTGAAGATCGGCTACCTGGCCGTCATCGAGGAAGGCGACTCCCTCGCCAAGATCGCTGTTAAGAACGGCGGCTCCTTGAATATGTTCGTCTCCGTATACACCACCTTCAACCCCCGTCCTCAGGATACCTACGAGCTGTCCGGCGGTATCGCCAACGACGCTAACGCAACCTGGACCATGGAGTCCAAGCGTAAGTACACCGGCGACTTCAAGATCCGTCTGTTCATGCTGGAAGACACCGTTGACTATTCCGAGATGGCCAAGGTCTATCGCGAATATCTCATCAAGAAGGGCGTCCTCACCGAGCTGGCTGACGAGAGCGCAGACATCCCCCTGTACCTGGAGACCCTGGGCGCTATGGAAACTGCAGACAGCTTCCTGGGCGTTCCCACCACCAAGATGGTTGCTCTTTCCAGCTTCCAGGATGACATCGACATCCTCAACGAGCTGAAGGAGCAGGGTATTACCAACGTTGGCATGAAGCTTTCCGGCTGGGTCAACGGCGGTATGTTCACCACCGTTCCCTGCAAGATCGACATCGAGAAGGTTTTGGGCGGCGAGGAAGGCTTCAAGGCACTTCTTGCTCACGCCAAGACCACCGGCGCCACCATCTTCCCCGAGTTGGAAGTATCTCTGGTCAACGAGATCGATATGTTCGACGGCTTCGATATGGACGACCTGGCTATGACCATCGACGACCGTGAAGCCGGTATGCAGGAGTACGACCCCGCATGGCAGATGTTCATCCACACCGGTTCCGGTATCATCTCCGCCGGTAAGATGGATTACTACTACAGCAAGGGCTATGAGGAATATAAGGAGTACAACGTAGGCGCGATCTCCGTTGGCTCCCTGGGCGAATACCTCAACTCCGACTTCAACGAGGACGATCCTCTCACCCGTGAAGACTCCAAGGTCCTCACCAAGCGTCTCTTGGCGAAGATCAAGGAACAGAACGGTAAAGTTCTGGTTAACGGCGGTAACGCATACGCACTTGAGTATGCCACCGACATTCTGGAAGTTCCCCTGGAATCCTCCAACTACCGTTATTCCTGCGCATCCGTTCCCTTCATGAGCATGGTGCTCCACGGCTACAAGAACTACGCCGGCGGCGCGCTGAACCTGGCAGGCGACTATGAGCTCACCCTGCTGAAGTCCATCGAGAACGGCGCTTCTCCCTACTTCGTGGTTGCAAGCAACAACACCTCCGTTCTGAAGGACTACTCCTACACCATCCTTTCCGAGTATTACTCCGTTCGTTACGTGATCTGGAAGGAGCAGATCGTGGAAGCTTACAACATGCTCAACAGCGCACTGAAGAGCGTGAAGAATGCTACCATCGACAAGCACGAGTTCCTGGATCGCGACCGCAAGATCGTTAAGGTGACCTACTCCAACGGCGACGTATTCTATTTGAACTATCTCATCAAGGAATACACCGTAAGAGAAGGGAACACCCTCTACGACGTTCCCAGCTATGGCTTCGTTAAGGTATCCGCAGACGGTTCCGTTTGGACCTTCGACGGCGAGACCTATACCCAGCAGTAAGAGGAGGTAACAGGTATGATTAAAACTAAAAAAATGACCAACTCCGTCGACACTGCTAAGCGTTCGGGCAAGGGCAAATCCCTTGCTCGGACCAAGGCCAGAAGCGGTTGGGTATTCATCGCACCCTTCCTGATCGGTTTCCTTCTGATCTACCTTCCCATGATCGTGGAATCCATCCAGTTCTCCTTCCACAAGATCAAGATCCAGGGCGGCGGCGGTTATCAGCTGCTCCCCGTGGGTTGGGACAACTACAAGTACGCACTTTTCGAAGATACTTCCTTCGTTAAGACCTTGGCGGGCAGTATCGGCCAGCTGATCTTCAACGTTCCCGCCATCGTCGTCTTCTCCCTGTTCGTAGCAGTGCTTCTGAACCAGAAGATGCGTGGCAGAGCTATCTTCCGTGCTATCTTCTTCATCCCCGTTATCGTGTCCACCGGTATTATCGAGTGGATCGACCTCCAGGACCAGATGGCTGAAAACGCAGGCGAAATGGCCAACGGCGCAGGCAGCGGCATCAGCGCCAGCACCGGCGGCGAAGAGGATACCGGCAACGGCCTACTCAGTATGATGGACGTGCAGAGCTTCTTCGGCAACATGGCCATCGGTAGAGAGCTGGTTGCATACGTCGTCGAGATCGTTAACGGCGTTTACGACATCGTTAACAAGTCCGGTGTACAGATGCTGATCTTCCTCTCCGGTCTGCAGTCTATCTCTCCCGCAATCTACGAGTCCTGCCAGATGGACGGCGCTACCGGTTGGGAAACCTTCTGGAAGATCACCTTCCCCATGATCAGCCCCATGATCCTGGTAAACGCCGTGTATACCGTCATCGACTCCTTTACCTCCCAGGATAACCAAATGATGTCCTTCATACAGACCATCTACGAAGGACCGGACGGTACGGTAAGAGCCACAGCCATGTCGTGGATCTACTTCCTGGTGGTTATCTTCGTGCTCTTGATCGTTGCGGCGATCATGGGCGGCTACGTCTTCTACCAAAGACGTGATACCTAAGAAAGGGGGATATACAAATGGATTTGTCTTCTATGTCTAAAAAAGAGATCCGCGCTTTGGAAAAGCAGCAGAAGAAAGAAGCTGCTCTTCGCAGAATCAAAGCACAGGATAAGCTTCCTTTCTGGACTTTGTTCCGTTATAAGTATCTGACCCCTTACTACGCAGGTAAGCTGGGCATTGCCATCTTCCGCTTCGTGCTGTTGTTCGGTTTGTCCTTCGTTATTCTGTACCCCTACATCTCCAAGATCTTCTTCTCCTTCATGGGCAGAGAAGACTTCGTAGACGTCCGCGTTATTCTGATCGCTAAGTATCCCACCCTGGATACCTATAAGGCGATCCTGAACGATAACCAGTACTTCCAAGCGTTGATGAACTCCTCCGTGCTTTCCTTGATGTGCGCAGTCATTCAGACCGCCACCTGTACCTTGGTTGGCTACGGCTTTGCGAAGTTCAACTTCCGCTTCAAGAAGATCCTCTTCGTTGCGGTTATCTTCACCATGATCGTTCCCCACGATACCATCCAGCTCTCCCTGTTCATGAAGTTCCGTTACTTCGATATCTGGGGTCTCGGCGGTATGGTCTCCAACCTCTTCGGAGGCGATTGGACGGGTCTCAACCTGTTGAACTCCAACTGGCCCTTGGCGATCCTGTCCTTCACCTGCTTGGCGTTTAAGAACGGTCTGTTCATCTACATCATGCGTCAGTACTTCAACGGCGTTCCCGACGAGTTGGAAGAAGCCGCATACGTAGACGGCGCCGGCGTTTACAAAACCTTTATGAAGGTCATCATCCCCATGTCCGCCACCATGATGGTTACCATCTTCATGTTTGCATTTGCATGGCAGTGGTCCGACATGTTCTACACCGACCTGTTCTATACCGGTCAGTCCGATGTCCTTCTCCCCGATATCGTAAAAGTTCCTTCCTCTCTGGATACCGATTACGCCGCACAGACTGCTTACGAGTCTGCTGCACGTAATACCTGCGGTCTCTTGATCCTGGCTCCTCTGGTCATCCTGTACCTGTTCACTCAGCGTACCCTGATCGAAGGTGTGGAACGTTCCGGTATCACCGGCTAATCCCACTCAAAACAAAAGCACCGAGCTGGTCTCGGTGCTTTTTCCTTTCTATATCCCTTGACAATTCGGGAAAACATGGTATACTATAAGCAGTTTTTTTAAAGCGAGGTTCCAACCATGAGCAAGATCACCGTTCCCGCGGGCTACCGTTCCGTGCTGGATATATACGACACCCAAAAAGCCATCGAGACCTTAAAGCGCACCTTTGAGCAAAAGCTTTGCCTGGCGCTGAATCTCACCCGCGTTTCCGCCCCGCTGTTCGTTGACCCCGCCTCGGGTATGAACGACGACCTCAGCGGCGTGGAGCGTGCTGTGGTCTTCGATATCAAGGATACCGACAAAGAGGCCGCCATCGTCCACTCCCTGGCAAAATGGAAGCGCGTCGCCCTCCGTGATTACGGCTTTTCCGCAGGGGAGGGGCTGTATACCGACATGAACGCCATCCGCCGTGACGAGGAGATGGACAACCTCCATTCCGTCTATACCGACCAGTGGGACTGGGAGAAGATCATCACCCCCGAGACCCGCAATACCGAGTACCTCAAGACCGTTGTCAAATGCATCGTTGGTGCCATCTGTGAGACGGCAGACGTGCTGAAATGCCGCTATCCTCAGTTGAACGTGGAGCTGTGCAGGGAAGTCACCTTCGTCACCTCCCAGGAACTGGAGGATCTCTATCCCGACAAGACCGGCAAGGAACGGGAGAACCTGTTCTTGAAAGAACACAAGACCGTATTCATCATGCAGATCGGCGGCGCCCTCCGTTCCGGCAAATCCCACGACGGCAGAGCTCCCGACTACGATGACTGGACCCTTAACGGCGACATCATGTTCTGGAACGACCTTTTGGGCTGCGCCTTCGAGATCTCCTCCATGGGCATCCGTGTGGACGAGGCCGCCATGGACCGCCAGCTCACCCTGGCAAACGCCGATGCCCGCAGAGAGCTTCCGTTCCACAAGGAGCTCCTGGCAGGGAAGCTGCCCCTTACCATGGGCGGCGGTATCGGTCAGTCCCGTCTCTCCATGCTTCTCCTGGGCAAAGCCCACATCGGAGAGGTTCAGGTTTCCCTTTGGGATGACGAGACCAAGCGCGTCTGTGCCGAAAACGGGATCGTGTTGCTTTAAAGGAGTACGTTTAGGGGCGCCGCCCCTAAAAACCCCGCTAAAGGAACTCCGTCCCTTTAGAATCCCGTAATATGGTAATAAAAAAAGAGAGTTGCAGAAACTCTCTTTTTAATTTCCAAAAACGATAGTTTTTGGCATGAGAAGTTTTTTGGGGATTCTTAAGACCCTTTTTCTCGAAAAAGGGTCTTAAGGCGTTCCCATCCCCTCGTAAATCTTCTCTGCCGTCTGACAGATCCACTCTGCCTCGTTGGCCTTGCAGGTCTTCAAGACCCGCTTCCCCGGCACCCCCCAAACGTCAAACCACCGAGGCCCGATCCATTCGTTCCTCCCACAGTCCTCCGCAAGTCCCTTCAAAATGGAAAGACACGCCCTGCGGGGCTTCATAAAGATCACCTTCATCGGGTGCTTGATGATGGCAAAGATCACCTTGGGGTAATGTGCCGTGATGTTGGTGAAGGTGATCCCCGGATGTACTACCGCCAGCCCCGGCTTCCCATCGTATAACCCATAAAGAGAATACATCAAAAACCGCTTGGCATTCCCGTAGGCAAGGCTGTGCTTCCCGCGGGTGGAAAAATCCACGTCCTTGGGATCCGTCTCGGAATAGTTATGTGCAATGCTTCCAACCGCCACCAAACGGCCGCCCCTTGCCTCCAAATGAGCCTTCAACTCTCTTGCGAGGTAGTAAGGCGCCACGAAATTGATCTGGAACACGTTGTCAAGCCCTGTATCGCATTTACAGCGGGGAATATGGTATGCACCCGCATTCAGGATCAACCCGTCCAAAGGCTCCCTCAGGAGCTCACAGACAGCCGCCTTCACGGAAGCCATCTCCTCCAGATCCATCCGTATCCGACGGATCTTTACCCCCGAGAACTGCGCTTCCAGCTTTTCCTGCAAGGATGCCGCCTTCCCTTGGTTCCGATCCAATAAGATCAGCTCCGCCCCCAAGGACGCCAAATGCTCACAAAGCACCACGCCGATCCCGCCGGTGGACCCGCTGACAGCGATCACCTTTCCCGATAGGGAAGGCATATTCTTTTGTATCCAGGTTTTCGTCTTCATGCCTCTTCCTTAATCCCTCGGAATGTATTCCGTACAGCAATGGTAGCCCACAGGGAACCGTTCGTCGGTGCTTTCTTCGATGATAAGCCAGGTATAGCCCGGGAAAAACTCAATTCTCCCCGTCACGCCGTTACCTTCAAAGCGAAGGACGCCGTTTTCCATGTCACCCGTTACTTCAAGGGAGGATTCCGTCGCATCCTCCTTCATGTAGTTTTCCCTGTCCGGATCAGGGTAGTAATAGATAAACGTGTACTTGAAGTTCACCTTAACCTGTGTGTCCGTCAGTTTTTCAAAGGTCAGGTAGGTGATGCTGTTTGCAAGATTTTTGCCTGTGGTCTTCTCCAGCTTGGCATTCTTATACCATGTCTTCTCCATGGCGCCGATAGCGGGGTCCTCCGTCTCTTCAAAAAGCGGGGTATAGGTCAGCTCAGAAACCATTCGGGTCTGCTCCGTGGTTTCAAAAGGTTCCTCGTAACGGCAGTAGTCGTTGTATATTTCCATGGATTTTTCAAAGCTGATTTCCTGCGCCTTACTGTTTTGGATCAGAAAACGGGTTCCACTTCCATCCAGCAGAAGGGAATACACCCGGGAAAAGTCTCCCTCTTTCGTGAATCGGTATAGGCTGTATTCCAGCTCGTAGTATTCCTCCCGATCAACGTGGATCAAGCCTTCCTCGTCCAGCCAACAGGTCTCGGAATCGAACGCGGCATACAGTAACTCCGGGGTTTCGTTTTCCATGGTGAAAATGGCGTTGATATCGTAGTTCGGGTTCAAAAGCACCAGCTCGTCCCGCCCGTCTCCGTTGAGGTCGATCTCATCGTACCCCATGCGTGATCCACCGTGATAAGATGCATACAGCAGACGGGTGTAATATTCAAAGGAACGGTCATCCGCAAAGGAAAAGAGATCGTCGTAGCTCCCTTTTACCCACTCCAAAGTCTGAAAATCCTCCAGACAGCCGGAGATTGCTTTATAGGTTTCCAAAATCGCATTATAGTCGGAAAAATCCGCCGCGGGCAATCCCTCGTCCGGGACAGCTTCCGCCAAAGGCAAATGAATGCGGGGCGCCATATACTTGAAGACGTCGCCGGAACCGGGACCGAGAGCCTGATTGTGTTCCCAGTGCAGCTTGTTAAAGGTATCTTTATCAATGCTTGTCCTTTTGCCGTCCGACAGCATGAATCGTTCAACAATATCCTTTTCCGTCAAATCATAAACCGTGCCGTAGATCTTATCATAAACCATTTTGTCCCCATCCACACGGCAGGTGTAGTAGGTGGTTTCGGCAATTTCCTCGCCCATAACGTTCCGCGACAAAAGGAAACGATCTCTTGCGGCAAAATAGCAATAATTGTCCTTCCCATAAGCGGCCTCAAGCAAAAGGGGCTTTTCCTCCGAAAGGGTGAAGATAGCACGTACGACGGTATGTTGTGTCAAAAGGATCAGCTCGGGAACGCCGTTGCCGTCCAGATCCTTGTATCCGTAGCCCAATCTCTCCGCAGCCTCTCCATCTGCACAGGCATCTACAATGCCGTAAAGAGCATCCGCAATGGCGGCTTGACGCTCGTCCATCTCTTCGGTATTGGGAGCGGTCAGCTCTTTACCGTCGTGCTTCTCGTTAAGCAGGGAAGTATACCGGGCTATAACGTCGCCGTACAACGCCTTTTGCTCCTCGTACGTCTTTGGTGCCCCGGGCGTGTCCCCGCACCCAACCGTGGAAAACAAAAGAACACCGCAGAGTAACACAGCTAAAATCCTGCGCATAAAATATCCTCCTTTTTGTCAGTTTATCATATAATACAATAATACCTTCTATAAGTCAAGAGAGCCGTATCAATAACGGTGATTTTTCGATCAGCCCGTACAAAGAACAAACCCGCCGAGCAAAAGCCCGACGGGTTTATTTTGGTCGGAGTGAAAGGATTTGAACCTTCGACTTCCACGTCCCGAACGTGGCGCTCTACCAAACTGAGCCACACCCCGAAATCGCGCACCGTACTCGGCGCACGCTGTACATTATATATGATAAACGAAATTTTGTCAAGCCTAAAACAAAATTTATTTTTTGATTTTGTCCAGATAAGACTGCAAAATGATCTGCGCCGACATGGCGTCGATCACCGCCCTCCGCTTACTGCTTTTGAAGTCCGTGATGTTCATATAGGTGTAAGCCTCCACCGTGGAAAGCCGCTCGTCCATGAACTCCAGGGGAAGCCCGGTAGCCTCCACCAGCTTCTCCGCAAACACCCGGGTCTTCTCCGCGCGGAAGGACTCACTGCCGTTCATATTGTAGGGAAGACCGCAGACGATCTTCTCGCCGCCCAGCTCCTTGATCTTCTCGGCGCACTTCTTCACCGCGTCGTTTACCCCCGTCACGTTCAGGGAGCAAACGGCACTTGCCAGAAATTCCGTCTCGTCGGAGGCTGCAACGCCCACTCTGGCGTCCCCGAAATCGATTCCAATGATCCGCATACCAAACCTCTCTTTTTTACAAAAACTTCCAAAAGGAAACCCGCATATCTTTTTCTTTCCCGCACATACTATGAGTGTCCGAAAGAGAAACACTCAAACGGACGAACGGAGCAAATGATATGGAGAAAAAACGACCGATCGAAAATGTTGTTATGAACAGAAAAGATCGACAATCTTTCCCGATTCATTCCACACCGAAGAGGATCAATGACGGCTTTTACGATATGACCACCGACTTCATCGGTGAGATGTGTCTCTACAGCGAAACCGATCCGTTGGGTAGCTACACGGGTGTCCCCCGTGACGACGATACCCCGATCCAGGACGCAGACGACCTGTAAAAACCAAAACGATCCGAAAGAGCGTGAGCAAATTCGTCTCCTCACTTGGGGAGGTGAACTTGCTCCCTCTTTTTTTACTTCAGAATTTCCTTGATCTTCTCCGCCAGCAGGGCAGACACACGGTAAGAGGTGTTCAGATTGGGATGACCGCCGCCGCCCACCTCACCGGGCACCTGGTTCATGGACTCCACGCCCAGGAAATAAGCGTTGCCGTGGGTCTCGCTGAACTGGGCAACAGCCTTCTCCACGGCGCCCATCTTGGTCTGATCCATCACGCCGTAGCAGTAAAGGATGGGCTTTTCGGGGTACGCCTCACGAACCTCGGCCATCAACAGCTTTGCCGCCTCAATAAACTCCTCGTCGCCCACGCCGCCCCAGGCATCGTTGGTGCCTGCATTGATCACCGTGAGATCGGGAGTCCATACGGAGTGATTCCACTCGCCGCCCTGACGGTTCAGCCACGCAAAAGCCTGACGCAAGGTCATATCCTCGCGGTTGCCCTCGCAGTTGGCAACGATGCCCTTGCCGGAAGCACCGGAAAGCATCACCTCCGCGTTGAGCAGATCCGCCGTCATATAAGCATAGGAACGGGAGGAATCCTGCTCGTAGGTCACGTAACCGGGCTGTGCGGAATTGCCCAAAACGCCGTACCCACAGGTGATGGAGTCCCCGATGAACGCCAAGCGCAAGGGTCTCTCCCGGGGTGCCTCCAAAAGCTTGGGCGCATCACCCACCAAGGTCAGCTCCGTGGCGTACAGACACTCCATACCCTCCACAATACGCATCACCTTCACGGTGTGGACACCCTTTTCCAGATCCTCAAAGATCACCTTTTCGTTGCCGTTTGCAATGGCAAACCGCTGTGCCTTACCATCCACCCAAACACGAACGTAGGGAACCGCAGGATCGGCAAAAGGCGCAAAATGCAAAATAAACCCCGTGCCGCTAAAACGGAAGGCAAAGCCGCTGTCCGACCAGGGCATGGCAACAGAGCCGTTTTCTTCCAGATACGTCTTGCCCAACAGCAGGCAGGCGTTGTCTTCACAAAATGTATGCCGAGAATAGATCATAATGTCTCTCCATCCTTTTTTCATTGCTTTCTTGCATTATACAGGAAAATCCTCCTTTTTGCAAGCATTCCCGCATATTTTTCTTGACTTTTTCGTGCCTCCTAAGGTATACTGTAAAAAAACAGGAGGAACGCCATGGAATGTACCCTTTGCCCCCGCCGTTGCGGCGCTGATCGAACCAATACCCCCGGCTTCTGCGGCGGAACCTCCCGCATCAAGGTTGCCCGTGCCGCCCCCCATTTGTGGGAGGAGCCCTGCCTCTCAGGGGAAAAGGGCTCGGGAACCATCTTCTTTTCCGGCTGTCAGTTAAAGTGCGTCTATTGCCAGAACAGAGCCATCTCCGACGGCGGGGCAGGGAAGATCCTCACCACCGACGAGCTGACGGAGCTGTTTTACCGCCTGGCATCCCAAGGCGTCCATAATATCAACTTGGTCACCCCGGACCCCTACTTACCCCGGGTGGCAGAAGCCGTCCGCACCGCCAAAGCACAAGGCTTTTCACTGCCCTTCGTGATGAATTGCAGCGGCTACGAAACGGCGGAATCCCTCCGTCTCATGGAAGGCCTGGTGGATATCTACCTTCCGGACTTCAAGTATATGTCCCCCTTGCTGGCAAAGAAGTATTCCCGCGCCCCCGATTACCCCGCCGTAGCCAAAGCCGCCCTTGCGGAGATGTTCCGCCAACAGCCCAACATGGAATGGGGAAGTGACGGAATGCTGAAGCGCGGCGTCATCGTCCGCCACCTGTTGCTCCCGGGCCATCTTGAGGACTCCAAGCGTGTCCTGGCCTACCTGTACCAAACCTACGGGGACAGCATCTATATCAGCATCATGAGCCAGTTCACCCCGCTGGGTCTGGAAAACTACCCCGAGCTGAACCGCACCGTCACCGAGGAGGAATACGAAACTCTCATCGACTTCGCCTGCCGCCTGGGGATCAAAAACGCCTTCATCCAGGACGGATCCGCCGCCTCCGAAAGCTTTATCCCCGCCTTCAACGGGGAAGGGGTGTAATCCATTCGTCTCACTTAATACCCCGAAAACGCAAGTTTTCGGCACTCGATTTTCTTTGGTACTTTTTTTTTCGAAAAGAAAGTACACCGTCCCTCCGCCCCCACGCAAAAAGCTGTAGCCGAAACCGACTACAGCTTTCTTTTTATTCCTCAAAGAAAATGTACAAATGTAAATTGGACTTGCTGACCACGTAGGAAAGCTTGGTAAGCCCGGGAACCATGGAATAGATCTCCTGCTTCTCAATGAGCTCCGTCTGCGCCTTCAAAAGCTCCCCGTAGCTGTCGAACCGCAATACCGCGTAGCCCTGCCCTTCCTGCGCTTTGATGATCGCCTCGGCGCCTTCCTCGGTGTAAACGGGGAGATTCAACCCCTTGTAAACAAAGTAGTTGAATTCCTTCCCGTTGCAGGGAGGCGTGGGCGCATCCTGAGAAAGGGTGAAATTGGAGCCCGCAAGCTCTTCCTTGGTGACCCCGAAATAGTTGTACCCGAACTCCATATACTTCTGATAATAGTCTGCTTCAAAAGCGGTATCGTCCCAGGTCAGATCAAAGTAGTAATACTCGTCCCCCAGCTTGCAGTAGTTCCAAACGTGCCCGTCAAACAAAGAGAACTTCCCGTAGTTGTTGAACTCTGCACCGCACTCGTACCCCAACCGCTTCATCAGCAAGTCAAAGGCCAAGGTGTACCCGCTGCAAATGGTCTTTCCCTCCATAAGACAGCCGTAGGCGTTGATCCCCATGGTGTCGTAGCGTTTCCCTTCCGCCAGGCTGTGATCGTAGCTTGCGTTTTTCAGAATGTAATCGTGAACGAACAGCGCCTTCTCGAAATCTCCCTCCAGCACCTCCGCTTGGGCAACGATCCCGTCCACCTTCTTGCGGAATGCCTCCTTCATGGCAGGCAATTCCGCCTTTTCCACCAGGTAAGTCGGCTTCAAAACCAATCGGTGGGTGTCCTTGTATGCGGATTTCTCCACGGAAAAATTGTAAGGATCCACCCAGAACATCTCCGATTGCTCAAAGAAGATCTGTCGGTACAGATACCGCACTCTTTCAATCGCCGCATCCAGCTCCTCCTCGGATTCGTATACGCCGATGGTGTCCGCAGAGCTTTGCTCCGTGGTCACGCGGCAAATGTTGAGATAAAGCTGTTGATCCTCGTCGCTCAGAGAGTCGTAAAGGGGGTAGACACGGCCGTCTTCCAGGATCTCCTCGGGCTCCGCCTTCACGGCTTCGGGCACCCAAGAATCGCATCCGCTCAAAGAGGCACAAAGAAAGATCACCGCGCAAAGCCATAAACAAGCTCTTTTCATGCCGTCGTACCTCCCGCCTTATTGCCTGCCCGTGGAGCCGAATCCGCCCTCCCCCCGTTCCGTACCGGAAAGGGATGTGCACTCCTCAAACTCCGCCGTCAAATAGGGAACGATCACCAATTGTGCCACCCGCTCTCCGGGGAGCACCACCTGATCGGTGTCCCCGTGGTTGTGCAACACCACCCGGATCTCCCCGCGGTAATCGCTGTCAATGACCCCCACCTTGTTGGCAGGCGCAAGGTTCCGCTTTGCCCCCATACTGCTGCGGGCAAATACCAGCCCCACGAATCCTTCGGGGATCTCCATGGCGATGCCGGTGCTGACGAACACCGTCTTTCCGGCAGGAATGAGGATCTCCTCTTCTGATAAGGCGTAAAGATCCGCCCCCGCCGCGGAAGCACTGCCGTAGGTGGGCATCAACGCATTGGGATGGAGTTTGATAAAAGGAACCTTCATTTTCATAGGAAAAACCTATCCTTTACAGCAGATTTGCAATGTCGTAGATCAGCTTCTCGCTCTTTTCCCAGCCGAGACAGGGGTCGGTAATGGACTTGCCGTAGCAGTTGTCCCCGATCTTCTGGTTGCCGTCCTCAAGGTAGCTTTCGATCATCAAGCCCTTGATCATCTTGTGCACGTTCTCGGAGTGTCTGCAGGAATGCAAGACTTCCTTGGCGATACGCACCTGCTGATCGTACTTTTTGTTGGAGTTGTAGTGATTGGTGTCAACGATACAGGCGATATTCTCCAGTCCCTTGGCCGCGTATGCGTCGTAAAGCTTCATCAGATCCTCGTAGTGGTAGTTGGGAATACACTTGCCGTCGTTGTCGATGCTGCCCCGCAAAATAGCGTGAGCCAGAGGGTTGCCGGAGGAGGTGACCTCCCAGCCCCGGTAGATAAAGGTGTGGGAATGCTGTGCCGCCATAATGGAGTTCAGCATCACGGAAAGGTCTCCGCAGGAGGGGTTCTTCATGCCCACGGGCACCTCAATGCCGCTGGCGGTAAGACGGTGCTGCTGATCCTCCACGGAGCGGGCACCGATGGCAACGTAGCCCAAAAGGTCGGAAAGATACCGATAGTTCTCGGGGTAAAGCATCTCGTCCGCACAGGTCATCCCCGTCTCGGTGATGACGCGGGTGTGCAGGTTACGGATGGCAAGCAGACCTGCCAGCATGTCAGGCTTCCCGTTGGGATCGGGCTGATGGACCATACCCTTGTAGCCGTCCCCGGTGGTACGGGGCTTGTTGGTGTAAATACGGGGGATGATGAGGATCTTATCCTTCACGTCCTCCTGGATCCTCGCCAGGCGGTGTACGTAATCCATTACGGATTCCTCGTAATCCGCAGAGCAGGGACCGATGATCAAAAGAAATTTATCGCTTTTTCCCGTAAAGACGTCGGCGATCTGTGCGTCTCTCAGCGTTTTCTGCGCGATCACAGCATCGGAGAGGGGATAGGCCTCCTTGACCTCCTGGGGAACGGGTAATTTTCTGTGGAATTCCATGGACATAACGGGGTTCTCCTTGGGTGTATAAAATGCGAATACAGTTTCGGTATCCTCCTTATTTTACGACAAAATCTTCCTTCTGTCAAGACAATCTCTTCCGGGTGCCCTACAAAAATTATAACGTTGCGGTAAAACTTTCGTGAAATCCCCACAAAACGAGCCGGGCATTTCTTGACAAAGACCTACGCTTTATGGTATGATATACTCAGTGAAGTATATCTGTTTGCAAGGAGGACCTTCCCTATGAAAAAGTATCTTTTGTGTGCCCTCTTGACTTTCGCTTTGTTGCTTGCCGCCTGTGGCGATGCTATAGAGCAAAGCGCAGGGAGCCAAGACTTCTCCGGACAGGAGCAGGGCATTTCTTCCGCTCCCGATGAAGAATCCTCCCAACCTGCGGACTCCTCTGCCGAGTCCTCCCAACCTGCGGACTCCTCTGCCGAGTCCTCCGGGGAACCGGACGACCCCGCCGACGATCCTTTTGAGGAGCCGGAGTATACCTCCATCTCCTCCGTGAACCGTACCCTGCGCGCCAAGGAGCTGGCAAAGGGGTGCACGTATACCTCTTCCGTTCCTGCCAGCGCAAATTATCCCGACGACGGCACCCTGCTTACCGACGGCAACCTGGCCACGGATTTCAACCAAAAGGACTGGGCAGGCTACAACGGTGTCAAGGATCTGTGCCTCGTGCTGGATCTGGGGCAGGTGGAGAAGGAACTGGCAGACTTTACCGTCCACGCTCTCCGCTTGACGGATTACGGCATCGGTACCCCCGCCACCGTCTGCTTTGAAATTTCCGAGGACGGGGAAAGCTATACCAAGCTCGGGCAGGTCTACCGTCCTGCAGGAGAGACCGTTCATGGGATCGTTGCCTATGGCTTAAAGCTGGTCGACCCCGTTTCCGCCAGATACGTGCGCTTTACCTTCGGCCGCTCCGACAGCTCCTGGATCTTCCTGGGCGAGCTGTCTGTTCTGCGTTATCTTCCCGATTCCTCCGAGGTAGGGCTGTATTACGGCGACGCCACCCTTCCCGAGGCGGATCCCGAGGATTATTGGCCTGCCGAACAGCAAACCAATACCAAGATCAACCTGCTGGCAGGGAAGCATCCCTACGTTACCTCGGAGGAGGAGATCAATTCCTCCCGCGCCACGGAGTATTACAACAGCATCGAGGCTCTTCCCAAGCTGACCGACGGAGAGCTTGGCAAAAGAACCGTCTATTCCGATCCCGCCCTGGTGCATTTCACGGGCTCCATGGGACGTACCCTTTCCTTTGACCTGGAGCACACCTCCGCCGTTACCGGCTTTATGATCCGTTTCTTAAAAGAGGATTCCTCCGGGGTGATCCCTCCCCAGCATCTCTCCGTGTACCTGTCCGCAGACGGCGAGAATTGGGAAAAGGTCTATGATGCGGAGAACACTCCCACGGGAGACAACGTTTACCAAAAAATCGAACTGAATTTCGACGGCGTTTACAAAGCCCGCTTCGTCCGCATCCGCTTCACCGTGTCCTCCCACGTGTTCTGCGACGAGATCCAGGTCTACGGCACCACCGCCATTCCCGCAGGCGCAAAGCTTCCCGTCCATACTGCGGACCCCGAGCCGGAGGATCTGGGCTACGTCATGCCCGAGGATTTCCTGGGTGTCCACAACGTCCTGCTGTCCTACCATTGCAGCCCCGACGAGGAGGGAAAGCATGGTGAAAACGCTCTGATCACCGTGGAGGAATACCTTCCCCACGTAGGCTACTACGACCAAAGCGGCAAGCTGACGGATACCTTCTTCGACGGCTTCCTGTTCCTGCCCTATACCTCCTTCCATTATGCCGATTATGGCAAAAACTTCGAAGGCTGGCAGTTCTACGTTGACGATATCTACGCCAAGGATCGTAATATGGATGCCCTGAACCAAGCCGTGGGCATCGTCGCCGACGAATTGAAGCTGGAGGATTATAAGTGCACCGTCTTCACCTCCATCCTCTATACCTTCCCCACGCTGGAAAACAATTCCCTCAACACCTTCGGAGATATCGACGGAGACGGCGTTATCGACAGCTTTTCCGATATCGAAAGCCGCAAGAAGGCCATCAAATGGATCATCGACCAAGAATACAACCGCTTCCTGGAAGGGAATTACAACAACCTGGAATTCGGCGGCTTCTATTGGTTCGAGGAGTACCTGAAGCTGGGCGACCCCGACGAAAAGGAGCTGACCCTCTACGCCTCCGAATACGTTCATTCCCTGGGATTGAAGCTGTTCTGGATCCCGTGGTATTGCGCCTCGGGCTACGAAAAATGGCAGGAATACGGCTTCGACGTGGCTTGTATGCAGCCCAACTATATGTTCGGCAACAAGGATAACCCCAACGTTCTCCGTCTGAACGCGGAGAAGACCCGCAAGCTGGGCATGTGCGTGGAGATCGAGATGAACTCGGTCAACAACCCCGCCGAGGTACGGCGCTACATGGAATACCTGGCGGCAGGGGTGGAATACGGCTATATGCACGCCGTGAAAATGTATTACCAGGGCGGCGTCCCCGGCGCCTTCCACGCAGGGTACGAATCCACGGATCCCTTCAAGCGTGCCGTCTACGATATGACCTACCTGTTCGCAAAGGAGCGCTTTACCACGGAAGCGCCCGACTACACCGTCGGGAAGACGGAGTTCACCTGCAGCGACGGCATCGTCGTAGGCAGTCCGGAGATTTCTTCCGACAAGGGATTCCAAGCAGCGGTTGCCGTCTCTCCCACCCACGGCGACCTGCGCTTCAACGGAGACGGATCCTTTAACTACTATCCTCACGATGGTTTTACCGGCACCGACCGCTTTGCCGTCGTTTTGGATTTCGGCTATACCCAAACCCCCGAGATCGTTTTTACGATCACCGTGGAATAAGTTTCTTCCTTCGAATTTTGTCGCAAAACCTTGACAAGGAGAGGGAAAAGCGGTAAAATTTAAAATAACCGTTTTTATCGATGTTTGCAGAAAGGACGATTTTGAAGATGAAAAAGATCGTTGCATTTTTCCTGGCGATGACGTTCCTGTTGGGCGCCTTGCCTGTCTATACCGTTGCCGCCGCCGCGTACAGCGGCACCTGCGGCGGAGAGGGGAATGCCTCCGGCGTTTCCTGGAGCTTTGATGCTTCCACGGGTACCCTGACCATTTCGGGCTCCGGTCCCATGTTCAACTGGTACCACGAAATGGATATGTCCTTGGCGGGCGGCTACGGCTATAACCTGGAGGACTATCTCCCTAAAGATAAAGATTACGTTTACACGCCCTGGTATTCTCTCAGAGAAAAGATCCTTCACGCCGTAGTCAGCGACGGCATCACCAACCTGGGGGATTTTACCTTCAGCGGCTGTGAGAACCTGAAGGACGTAAAGCTGGGCAAGGATATCACCGTCATCGGCCACGCCGCCTTTGAAACCTGTACCTCTCTGACGGCGGTGAGCATTCCTTCCGGCGTCACGTCTATCGGCGTGGGCTCCTTCTTCTACAATACGAAGCTGAAATCCATCTCCCTCCCCGAGGGTGTGGAAAGCCTGGGCCACGGTTCCTTTGCCTTCTGCTATGAGCTGCAGGAGGTCGACCTCCCTTCCACCTTGACCACGATGAACGCTTTGAGCTTTGCTTTCTGCCGCAAGCTGCCCTCCATCGAGATCCCGGCGGGGGTTCCCGGCATCAGCGGTTATACCTTCTATAAATGCTCCGTTCTCGCAGAGGTCCGTTTCCTTGGAAACCTCAAGTATATCAATCAGGAAGCCTTCACCGAGTGCTTCTATCTGAACAACCTGATCATCCCCGAAACGGTAACCTCCATCAATGATACCGCTTTCAACGGATGCAGACGTTTGGTGAACTTCTACGTTTTCCCGGGCTCCTACGGCGAGACCTACTGCAAAAACAAGTACACCGATGATAAATATACCATCAGCACCATTTCCCACGAGTGGAAGGTGGTAGAGACGGTTCTCCCCGACTGCGGCAACCAAGGGTACACTCTGGAAGCCTGTATCAACTGCGGCTTACAGCGTACGGTTGACGTCAAAGAACCCGTTGGTTCCCATCTTTACGGAAACTTCTCCATTTCTTCCATGCCGACCTGTGATGCTCCCGGCTTCAGAGTGCGTACCTGCTCCGTGTGCGGGAACGTGGATAGCGTGGAGATCCCTGCTCTCGGCCATAAATACAATCCCTGGAAATTGCAGGAAGAGGCTACCTGCGCCAACGAAGGCGTAGAGACCCGCAGCTGCAAATTGTGCGGCACGGTGGAGACCCGTTATCTTCCCAAAACAGACCACACCTATACCGCAGTGGTAACGCCCCCCTCCTGCGGTGAGCAAGGCTACACAACGTATACTTGCGTGTGCGGAGATTCTTACGTGGATCACTACGTGGAGGCGCTTCCCCATACCATGGGTGAATGGGTAGTAACTTCCGCTCCCACCTGCACCGAGGAAGGAACCAAAACCAGAACCTGCACGGGCTGTTCTTACAGCGAGACCGAAATCCTTCCCAAGACAGACCACACCTATACCGCAGTGGTAACGCCTCCCACCTGTACCGATCGTGGCTACACCACCTATACCTGTGAGTGCGGCGATACCTTCATCGGCGATTACACCGAGACCGTACCCCATACCATGGGCGACTGGGAAGTGACCACCGCTCCCACCTGCACTGCTGAAGGCATCAAAACCAGAACCTGCACGGGCTGTTCTTACACCGAGACCGAAATCCTTCCCAAAACAGACCACACCTACACCGCAGTGGTAACGCCTCCTACCTGTATGGAACGCGGCTACACTACCTATACTTGCGAATGCGGCGATACCTTTATCGGCGATTACACCGAAACCGTTCCCCATACCATGGGCGACTGGGAAGTAACCACCGCTCCCACCTGTACCGAGGACGGCGTCAAAACCAGAACCTGCACGGGCTGTTCCTACAGCGAGACCGAAATCCTTCCCAAGACAGACCACACCTATACCGCAGTGGTAACGCCTCCTACCTGTATGGAACGCGGCTACACTACCTATACTTGCGAATGCGGCGATACCTTTATCGGCGATTACACCGACACCGTACCCCATACTATGGGTGAATGGGAAGTGACCACCTCTCCCACCTGCACCGAGGAAGGAACCAAAACCAGAACCTGCACGGGCTGTTCTTACAGTGAGACCGAAAGTATCCGTTCCAAGGGCCACGAGCTGGGCGAGTGGTACACTGTAGTGGACCCCACGGTCGATCATGACGGAATGAAGCAAAGAGACTGCTCTTCTTGCGACTATTCCGAAACGGCCAAGATTCCCGCAATCTCTCATGTCTTTGGCGACTGGGTTGTTGTCGAAGAACCTACGTGTACTTCTCAGGGTATCATGCAGCGAGTTTGTGTAAACTGCGGCGAGATCGATACGGAAACGATTCCCAAGCTGGACCACACCTACACCGCAGAGGTAACGCTTCCCACCTGCACCGACCGTGGCTACACCACCTATACCTGTGAGTGCGGCGCATCTTACGTCAGCAATTACACCGATCTTCTTCCCCATACCATGGGCGAATGGGAAGTGACCACCGCTCCCACCTGTACTGCGGAAGGCATCAAAACCAGAATCTGCACGGGCTGTTCTTACACCGAGACCGAAAACGTTCCCAAGACAGAGCATACCTACACCACTGTGGTAACGCCTTCTACCTGTACCGACCGTGGCTACACCACCTATACCTGTGAGTGCGGCGCATCTTACGTCAGCAACTACACCGATATTCTTCCCCATACCATGGGCGACTGGGAAGTGACCACCGCACCTACCTGTACTGCCGAAGGCATCAAAACCAGAATCTGCACGGGCTGTTCCTACACCGAGACCGAAAGCGTTCCCAAGACAGAGCATACCTACACCGCAGAGGTAACGCTTCCCACCTGTACCGACCGTGGCTACACTACCTATACTTGCGAATGCGGCGATACCTATATCGGCGATTACACCGAAACCGTACCTCATACCATGGGCGACTGGCAGATCACCGCAGAGCCCACGGAAACCTCCGAAGGCGAGAAGATCCGTGCGTGCACCGTCTGCGGCCATACCGAAACCGTCTCCATTCCCGCACTTTATCACGTGTACGGCGATTGGACTGTCACCAAACAGCCCACCTGTACCGAAAGCGGAACCAGGGAGAGAACCTGCTCTGATTGCGGCAAGGTGGTAACGGAATCCATCCCTGCAAAAGGACACGATTACCAAGCCCGCGTGACTCCCGCTACCTGTGAAAACGGCGGTTACACCACCTATATCTGCCGCCGCTGCGGCGCACAGTACATCGGAGACTACACGGAGATCCTGCCCCACACGTACGGTGAATGGACGGTTTCCGTTCCCGCAACCTGTACCCAACGGGGCGAGCAAAAGAGGGAATGCCAATTCTGCCATCGCATCGAATATGAGATCCTGCCCGCCACCGGCCATACCTACGAGACCGTGGTAACGCCTCCCACCTGCGAAAAGCACGGCTATACCACCTATACCTGCCATTGCGGCGACGTAAAGGTAGAAGATACCGTTCCTGCCACCGGCCATACCTACGAGACCGTGGTAACGCCTCCCACCTGCGAAAAGCACGGCTATACCACCTATACCTGCCATTGCGGCGACGTAAAGGTAGAAGATACCGTTCCTGCCACCGGCCATACCTACGAGACCGTGGTAACGCCTCCCACCTGCGAAGAGCAAGGCTATACCACCTATACCTGCCATTGCGGTGACGTGAAGGTAGAAGACACCGTTCCCGCTACCGGGCATCAATTCGGCGAATGGACCTCCGACGCTCCCGGCGTGGAGACTCGCACCTGCACCTCCTGCGGCAAGACCGAGACCCGCGGGAAAACGCCTCCCTACGACGTGGACGGAAACGGAATCGTCCAGCAGGCGGACGCCGTCCTTCTGCTGTCCATCCTGGTAGGCAACACCTCCTCCGAGGGAATTGACACCGATATGGACTTTGACGGCAAGCTTACCATTTACGACTGCGTGCTTCTGCTGCAGTATCTCGAAACCCTCTAAAGCAAAAAAAGATCCACCGTCTTTTGAAGGCGGTGGATCTTTCCACAATCGCTTATTTGTTTCTGAAAACGCCGATCTTCAGCTTTTCCAGCTGAACGGGGGTACAAGAGCCGGTTGCAAAGAAGGCAACGCCCACAGCTCCCGCCTTGCGGCATTCCTCCACCTGCTTGGTGGATTCGATCACGGGCAAATGGTTGTACATCGGCGCGATACCGGAAATGTTGGGCGCCTCGCCGTAGTGCTGTACCATGTGAGCCACCTCGGCTCCCACGTCCTCGGCGTCGTTGAGATACGCCATGGGGTAGATGGCATCCAGCCAGCCCTGCTTCACCCAATACCGCCAATCCTGGCACTTCAAGCGAATGGCCTCGTCGGGAATGCCGAACACCGCGGTGGAAAGCTGAATCTCCCGTCCCTTGGCGCGATACTCCAGGATCAGATCGTAAACGCTCTTGACGTAGTTGGTAACCTTTGCGGCGCGCCATGCGGTGAAGGCCTTCCAATCCTCGTGATCGGTATCGGGAATGGCGTCCACGTCAATGCCCGTATCCTTCTTGAACATCTCTTTGGTCACAGGCTCAAAGCCTGCGGAATGCTCAATACCGTGGATCACGGGATAACGGATGTAGTCCAACTGCAACCCGTCGAAATCATATTGATCCAACAGCTCCTTGATGGAGTTCAAGAGCAGCTCCTGTACCTCGGGCAAAGCGGGGTTCAGGAAATAGAAATCGTCGTAAGCGTCCAACAGCAAGCTGCCGTCCTTCTGACAAGCCATCCATTCGGGATGCACCTCGGCCATGGGACAGCCGGTGGACTTCACGCCGTAGAAGAAATCCTCAAACCAGGCGTGGATCTGAATGCCGTGCTTCTTGCCGTTGCGTATCAGGGATTCGATCACGTCGAACCCGTCCTCGTACCCCTTACGGATGGGGAGGTAGTCGTGAACGCATTTCTGAGCGTTGGCATACCCCTCGTAGTTGGTCTCCACCAGCATCAGGTTGAAGCCCGCGTCCTTAAATCTGAGAATGGTCTTCTCCACCTCTTCCTCGGAATGCTCGTGGGGACGGTGCCAAACACCGCGGATCTCTCCGGAAACGGAACGGGTGGTGTAGTAATATGCCTCCTCCGTCAAAGCGTCCACGTCCTCAAACCGACGGTCCTCCAAAGCCTGCTTGGCGTCTGCGATCAGGCTCTCGGCCTTGTCCCGCTGAATGTCCACCTTATCGGCAACGCAATCGTCCAAGCGCTTCTGCACCTCGTGGATCTTCCGCTCCGCATTCAATTGCAGAGATCTCTGATCCACCTCGGCAGACAGAACCATGTTTTCAAGGTCCAGCGTGACCTTTGCGCCGATGCAGAGAGCATCCCCGATAAACCGTGCCGCCTTGCCGTGTCCGGAGACTACGTAGCCGCCCTCGGGGATCTCGTTGTTGTTCTTGCCGTAACGGATGACACGTCCGTCCTGCACGCAGGCCTCCAAACCGTAGGTATTGGTCCCCGTGAGACCGCTTCCGTCGTAAATGACCAGCTCGTCCGCCCCGCGGAACCCGTTGAATTTTGCAATGGGAAACGTTTTCATAGATAAAAAGCCGTCCTATGTATTGTTTCTGTATACCTTCATTATAGCACATCTTTTACAAAAGTCAACTCCAAAACGCCTTTCATTTGTAAAATTTGACAAAAAGGATCCTGTATGTATTATTCATTGAACCAAGCCTTCCGCTCCTCCTTCGGAAAAAAAGGATACAAGATCGCCCTTTCCGCAGGGATGACCTGCCCCAACAGGGACGGAACCCTGGGCACCGGAGGCTGCCTCTTTTGCAGCGGGGCAGGGGAGTTTGCCCAAAAAGGCACCTCCGTCACAACGCAGATCGAGGAGGGCGCCAAACGCATCGAAAAGAAAAACAAAGACGGTCTCTACATCGCCTATTTCCAGGACTATACCAACACCTACGCTCCGGTTTCCCGCCTGCGGGCACTGTTTACCGAGGCCATCTCCCATCCCCGGGTGGCCGTGCTTTCCGTTGCCACCCGTCCCGATTGCCTCCCCGGGGAGGTGCTGGATCTGCTGGAGGAGCTGAACCGTATCAAGCCCGTGTGGGTAGAGCTGGGCCTGCAGACCATCCACGAGTCCACTGCCGCATGGATCCGCAGAGGCTACCCCTTGTCCGTGTACGATACCGCCGCAGAGGAGCTCCGCCGTCGGGGAATCAAGGTGGTTACCCATTTGATTCTCGGCCTGCCGGGGGAAACGGAAGAAATGGTGTACCAAACCGTCGCCCACGTGGGAGAACGTACCGACGGCGTCAAATTCCACCTCCTGCATGTGGTGAAGGGAACCGACCTGGAGGCTATGTACCGCCAAGGAGCCGTCTCCACCATGTCCTTTCCCGCCTACGCCCGACTGCTGGGAGAATGCATCAACCGCCTCCCGCCCAACGTAGTGATCCACCGCCTTACGGGCGACGGGGACAAACGCACCCTGGTCGCCCCTCTTTGGAGCGGGGACAAAAAGCACGTCCTCAACGCTCTGAATCAGCGTTTTCGGGAAGAAAATGTGAAACAGGGCAAACTATATATTGACAATTGACCGTAAAGCCGTTATAATAGAAGAAAGCGAAAAAAGGAGAACCGACGCCATGTTTGTCATTTTGTCCGGCTGTGCCGCCGTGGGGAAGAACACCGTCATCAACACCCTTCTGGGGGAGGAGAACTCCGCCTTCGGCTTCATGCCCACCTATACCACCCGTGCTCCCAGACCCGGAGAGGTAGAGGGCTTTCCGTATCATTTCCTCACCGAGGAGCAGTTCCGGGGAAAGATCTCGGAAGGCGAGCTGTTTGAGCACGAGTTCATCCATACCAGCTACTACGGCTCCTCCCGCAAGCTTTTGGCAAAGGCCTTGGCAACGGGGAAGACCATCATCAAGGATATCGACGTCAAGGGCGCCGTGAACCTCGGCCGCATCCTGAAGGACGAGGTGAAGGTTGTCACCGTGTTCCTGTACATCGGCAAGGAGGAGCTGGAACGCCGCCTTATCGGCAGAGGAGATTCTCCCGAGCAGATCAAAATCCGTATGTCCCGCTACGAGGAGGAGATGTCCTACTTCGATTCCTTCGATTACACCATCGAGAATATCCGCTTGGAAGACACCGTTCGCAGGGTCAAGGAGATCGTCGCCCTGGAGTCTGACCGCTGATCATCCCACCGTGCTTACGCTTTCCCCGTAAGCACTTTTTCGTATAGCCTCTTGACAAACGGGGCGGAATCTGTATAATAAAGAGTAGCACACAGTGTGCTAAAAGGAGGCGTTTTATTTGCAGGAAAAAGAATTGATCTTTGACGAAATGTCCGAATCCATCATCGCCGCGGCGGCAAAGCTGGCGTCCGAGAGCGGTGTCGAGTCCGTCAACGTGCGTATGGTCTTGCAGGAGCTGGACATCACCAACCGCGTATTTTACAACCGTTTTCATAACATCGACGAGGTCTTGCAGATCGTCTACGAGCGTCTCGTCCTGCAGCTCCGCAAAAGCATTACCTTCGACCCTGCGGGGGATTTCTTCTCCCAGGTGATCGAGATCGTGGCAAACACCCTGGTCATGTCCTACGAGCTGAAGATGAAGATGAACGACTACGTCTTCCGGAGAGACTCCATCCACGGAGATAACTATCTGTGGTGGAAGACGGAGATCGGCAGGCTCATCGACTTCGGCAAAGCCAAAGGACTGCTCAAGGACGTGGACAGCGAGGTCATGAGCTACGCCATCTGGTGCTATATCCGAGGCTACAACGCCGACGCCGTTGGCAGAAAGCTTCCCTTGGATATCGCCGTAAAGAACTTCAAATACGCCTTCGGCATTCTGCTGGACGGCATGAAAGCATAAAAAGGAAAGGAGCACCCCAATGGATCCCAAATACCAAGCCCTATTCACCCCCTGGAAGATCGGCAACGTGGAGATCAAGAACCGTATCGTCATGTGTCCCATGGGCGGTACCTCTCTCTTCGGCTGGATGGAGCATACCGGCAACCACTTCGACAAAGAAGCCGCCGCCTTCTTCCTGGAAAAAGCCAAGAACAACGTAGGTCTGATCATCCCCGGCATTGCTCCCATCAAGAGCACCTTTATGAACCAATGGCTGTATAAGAACAAGAAGATGTTCGCCCAGCTGAAGGAGTACATGGAGGAGATCCACAAAACAGGCGCCAAGCTGTTTATCCAGATCACCGCAGGGATGGGCAGATCCTGGGCCATCCCCACGCCTCTCGTTATGCTTCACAATATGCCCGTTGTGCGGGATCTGATCAAGCCCATCTTCAACATCCCTTACCAAAGCGCAAGCCCCAGTGAGCTGCCTTCCCGCTGGTCGGAGAAGGTGACCTGCCGCGCCATCACCGTCAAGGAGATCGAGGAGATCGTGGAAGCCTTCGCCAAGACCGCTTTGATGTGCAAGGAAGCAGGGGTAGACGGCGTAGAGGTCCACGCAGTCCACGAGGGCTACCTGCTGGACCAGTTCACTTTGAAATATACCAACCACCGTACCGACGCATACGGCGGCTCCTTCGAGAACCGTTACCGCTTCGCTACGGACATTGTCAAGGCCATCAAAGAGCGTTGCGGCAAGGATTATCCCGTTTCCCTCCGTTATTCCGTGGAGTCCAAGGTGAAGGACTTCTGCGTGGGCGCTTTGCCCGGCGAGACCTACACCGAGATCGGCAGAGACATGGAGGAAAGCGAAAAAGCCGCAAAATATCTCCAGGATGCGGGCTACGATATGCTCAACGCCGACAACGGCACCTACGACTCCTGGTACTGGGCGCATCCCCCCATGTACATGCCCAGGAACTGCAATCTTGAGGACGTTGCCCACATCAAGAAGTTCGTGGATATCCCCGTAGTCTGTGCAGGCCGTATGGAGCCCGACGTGGGCGCCAAGGCGGTGGAAGAGGGGCTGATCGACGCCGTAGGCGTTGCCCGTCAGTTCCTTGCGGACCAGGAATGGGTCACTAAGCTGCTGGAAGACCGCATGGAGGACATCCGTCCCTGTATCTGCTGTCACAACGCCTGCTTCAATATGGCTCATTACAAGGGCGTGGCAAACGCTCAGTCCATCTACGACGCCAGCCATATTGCCCGCTGTGCTCTTGACCCAAGAGTCATGCAGTCGGATAAATACGCCATCAAGCCCGCCAAGAAGGCAAAGAAGATCGCCGTCATCGGCGGCGGCATCGGCGGTATGGAGGCGGCCATCCTTTGTGCCAAGCGGGGCCACACCGTCACCCTGTACGAAAAGAGCGGCGTCCTGGGCGGCGTGTTCATCGCCGCGGCGGCTCCCTCCTTCAAGGAAAAGGACAAAGCCCTCATCGCCTGGTATAACCGTGAGATCGCAAAATATCCCGCCATCGAGATCAAGCTGAACACCGAGGTGAAGGATATTTCCTCTCTGAACGCAGACGAGGTCATCGTCGCCACCGGCGCCAAGGCGAGAAAGCTCCCCGTGAAGGGCGCAGAGCTGGGCATCGAGGCTATCGACTACCTGTTGGGCAAGCAGCCCGTCGGCGACCGCGTTGTGGTCATCGGCGGCGGCTTGACAGGCTGTGAGATCGCCTACGAGCTGTCCTTGGCAGGGAAGTCTCCTGCTATCGTGGAGATGCAGAACGACCTGATCGTCTCCGATAAGATCTGCCTTGCCAATACCAGCTACCTGCGGGATTACTTCACCCTCCATAAGACCCCCGTCTACCTGGAAAGCCGTGTCACCGAGATCCGCAAGGACGGCGTCACCGTGCAGGGCAAGGACGGCAAGATCACCGAAGTCCCCTGCGACAACGTCATTATCTGCGCAGGTTATACTCCCGCTCCCGTCACCACCAAGGGCGTTCACGTCATCGGCGACGCCTCCAAGGTGGGAAGCCTGCGTACCGTGATCTGGCAGGCCTGGGACGTGGCAATGAAGCTTTAAGAGGTATTTATTATGATGCAACTGACCAAAGAACAACAGGAAATATACGACGGTAAGCAAGGGGAGACCCTTGCCAAGGTCATGAAGACTTTGGTGAAATACGGCGAGGTCTTCGGCGCAGAGAAAATGGTTCCCGTCACCGGGAAGCATAACCACCTGGTGACCTCCTTCGGCCTGAAGGCGTTGGGTCCCGTTTACGAACTGATGAATCAGCTGATCGAGGCAGGCAACCTGTCCAAGCAGACCTTCTCCGCCGATCCCCGTCCTCTGGACAAAAACGTTCCCGCCAATTTCTTGCAGAATTTCATCTTCAACCATTTCATGTATTCCCGCCAGGACTTCTACGAAGACCAGCTGAACAAGCTGGGACTGATGGAAAAGGACGCCTTCACCTGTACCTGCTATATGGACGAGGTGGGGAACAAGCCTCAAAAGGGCGACGTCCTCTCCTGGGCGGAATCCTCTGCCGTGGTTTACGCCAACTCCGTTTTGGGGGCAAGATGCAACCGTAACTCCGGTATCATGGACATCATGGGCTCCGTGGTGGGCTACGTGCCCTATTTCGGCCTCCTCACCGACGAGGGCAGAAAAGCCTCCTGGATCATCGAGATCAAAACCACCAAGAAGCCGGAGGCACAGCTTTTGGGCTCCGCCATCGGCATGAAGGTCATGGAGGACGTTCCCTACGTGGTAGGCCTGGACAAATGGCTGGGCACCGAGCTGAACGATGAAGCCTGCACCTACCTGAAGGATTTCGGCGCCGCCACCGCCTCCAACGGTGCGGTAGGTCTCTACCACATCGAAAACCTCACCCCCGAGGCCGTGGAAAGCGGAAAAGCCCTCATTAACGAAAACGCCCGCACCTACGTCATCGACGACGCAGAGCTGGAGCGTGTCTACAAAAACTACCCCGTGGTATGGAAGAACCCCGACGCCAAGCCCAAGCTTTGCTTCATGGGCTGTCCCCATATGTCCCTGCAGCAGCTGAAGGACTGGACGGACAAGGTGGAAAAGAGCCTTCGGGAAGCAGGGAACAAGAAGGTGCTGATCCCCACGGTCTTCACCGCCGCTCCCGCCGTTCTGAAGGCCTTCGAGCAGACCGAGTACGCACCCCGCCTGAAGGCAACGGGCGTCATCACCTCCTACATCTGCCCCTTGATGTACATGAACAACCCCCTGTCGGGGAAGATGCCCGTCATCACCTCCAGCAACAAGCTCCGCACCTACACCACCGCCAAATACTATACCGACGATGAGATCTTACAGCAGATCACGAAAGGAGGCAACGTATGAAGACCTTCCAAGGCCGTGTCATCGCAAGCGGCAACGTCACCGCCCAAGCCGTGGTTTCCCACGAGGGACTGAATACCTTGGCTTCCTTCCAGAAGGCCTTGCAGTTCGGGGATAAGACCGCCACCTGCGGAGACCAAAACAACCCCGACCTTTACGGCAAGCAGATGGCAGGGAAAGCCCTGTGCCTTCCCCAGACCATCGGCTCCACCACGGGAGGCCTGGTGCTGTATTGCGCATGCTCCATGCACCGTCAGCCCGCCTGTATGCTGTTTTCCAAGCCCATCGACTCTCTGGCCGCCGCAGGCGCCATTTTGGCAGACGTGTGGCTTGAGAACGTTTCAATGCCCGTCATCGACTCCTTGGGAGACGAGTTCCTGAACTACGTCAAGGACGGCATGGAGATCACCGTTGACGAAAACGGCACCGTCACCGTAAAGTAAAAAGCAAGAGAACCCGCCTTCACAAAAGGAACGGGTTCTCTTTTCGTTGTTGACAAACCGGGAAAAATGGATTACAATGAGCCTGTGCATTCTTCCTCATCGGGAAGGAGAAGCCCCGCAAAGGCAACCTCCAAAAGAGGCATGGGATCGAAGGGACAGCTCAACGCAGGCGCTTCCTCGTTGGTGGGGATGTAAAGGGTCAAGGCAAGCAATCCGTCGGCGCATCCCGTGCGGGTCACCCCGAATCTCCAACCGAGCTTTTCGGAAACCATCTGGATCAAAAGCAGATCAAAGCAAACGTCCCGATAAGCGGATTCCAAAAGCTCCCCGCCGTAATAGCAATCCAGCATCTTTTCCAGCACCTCGTCCTCAATGTCGGGCTCAAAGGTGACGTGAAGCACGAAATCTCCATCCAGAGAACGTGTTTCCGCCCGCACCCGCCCGTCGGCATTGTTTTCGGCGGCAATATTCAGCATGGCAGAGGTGATAAACCGTATGACGGAGGGGCTGCCCTCCGCCGCGGCGGGCGTTTCCGTCTGCTTCATAGAGAGATTGACGCCGTTGGGGCGGAGAAATCTCACGGCACAATCCAGAATGGGATGGATACAGCCCGTCAGCTCCACGTTGGAGTCCTTTGTCAGCTTTCCCGCCGTCACGGTGAAATACGCCGCCATGGCGTTCTGATAGCGGGCGACCTTGTTGTAGCGCAACCGTGCACGGGTCGTTTCTTCTCTGACAGTCATGGCTTCCTTGCGGGGAGCTTGCTCTCCAAAGAAGTGGGGGAGCTTCATGGCAAGCTCCGCAACGTACTTCGCCATATAAGCGGTGATGGTGCGGATAGCGACCCAATACCCCGTCTCCAGCTTGCGGATCACGGCGCCGTAGCAATTTTCCTCTGTGAGCTCAAAAAAGAGCTCTTCCCCCACGGTCATCCTCTTGATTTTCTCTGCCGCCTTTTTGGTAGCGTAGCTGTCGATCCTTGCCCGCAGGCGGATATGAAAGCTTCTCAAACGGGAAGCCTTGTTCCGAAATACGATGATGCGGTCGTCGTTCAGCAAAAATGCGGGATAGGGAAGAGAGTCCAGCCATTCCTCCGTCATAGCCTCCCTTGCGGGCGCACATTCGATCATAACGCAAAACCTCCAAAACGAAAATCAAAATTAAAAAGGAGCTTCAACCATGGCACATCTTACAGTTGAATTCTTCTCCAACGTGCTGGGCAAATGCATGACCATGGAGGTCATCCTGCCTCAAAGCACCACCACACAGATCGGCATGAACGGATCCGACGCAGGGGACACCTATCCCGTTCTGTACCTGTTGCACGGCATGTCCGACGATCACTCCATTTGGCTCCGCCGTACCTCTATCGAGCGCTACGTTTCCGAGCTGGGGATCGCCGTGGTGATGCCCAATGCGGATCTCAGCTTCTATACCGACATGAAGATCGGCGGCAGGTATTGGACCTACCTGTCCGAGGAGCTTCCCGCCATCTGTCGGGGCTTCTTCCCCCGTATCTCTCCCAAGAGAGAGGATACCTTTGCCGCAGGACTTTCCATGGGCGGCTACGGCGCCTGGAAATTGGGATTGCGTTGCCCCGAAAAATTTGCCGCCGTCGCATCCCTTTCCGGATGCCTGGACATCGTCTCCGCCGTAAAACGGAACCTGGTGGGCAACCCCGTGTACTGGAACAGCATCTTCGGCTCCGTAGAAGAACTGCAGGGGAGTGAAGACGACCTGCTGGCAGTTGCGGAAAAGACCGCCGCTTCGCCCTATCCCGTCGCCTTGTACGCCTGCTGCGGCACGGAGGACTTCCTCTATCGGGAAAACCAAACCGCCGTCTCCCGTATCCGTTCCCTGGGCATGGATCTCACCTACGAGGAGGGTCCGGGTGCACATACCTGGGAATTCTGGGACACCTACATCCAAAAGATCCTGAAATGGCTTCCCATACGGCATTAACACTGCACCATTGTACCATATTTTTACACGAAATGCAATAGATTCCCCTCAAGAACCTCGGAGGCACCTATGAAGATCTTATCCATCGGCAACGGCTTTTCCCGGGACGCCCATTATTACCTGCCCCGCCTGGCAATGGAAAACGGCGTACCCATGGAGCTGTACAACCTATTCATCGGCGGCTGCGATCTCCGCCGTCATTGGGATAACGCCATCCAAAACAGACAGGACTACCTTTTGGAGAAGGACGGCGTCTCCACCGACCGCTACGTTTCCCTTGTCGAGGCGTTGGAAATGGAGCCCTGGGACGTGATCACCCTCCAGCAGGCCGGCTGCGACAGCGGCAGACCCCAAACCTACGTGCCCTACCTGGACCGCTTGGGGGACCTGGTGCGGTCCAGCCGCCCCGAGGCAAAGCTGTATTTCCATCAGACCTGGGCGTACGAGGAGACCTCCGACCATCCCGGGTTTGCCCACTACCAAAACAGCGGGGAAGAGATGTTCCGCAGGATCTCGGACGCTTCCGAAATGGCATCCAAGCTCCTGGACGCTCCCCTGATCCCTGTGGGGAAGGTGATCCGTGCCCTCCGCATTTCCGTTCCTGCCTTCGATACTGCAAAGGGCGGGATCTCCCTTTACCGTGACGGCTTCCACCTTTCCATGGAGTACGGCAGATTCGCCGCCGCGGCTACCTGGTTTTTCACCCTTACGGGCACCCTTCCCAAGGCACAAAGCCTGGAGCAGTTGGATCCCGTTTTGGTGGACGCCATTCTGTCCCGTATCTCCTCCCTCCGTTGACCTTGTTCGCAAGAAAAACACCGTTTCCGCATATACTATCCAAAGGAATGCATATGGGAAAGGAACGGTGTTTTTTATGTGCTCTGTTTGCGGTATTTTCGGAAAAGAAGAGCAAAACGTCATCACGGAAATGAATCATTCCATGAGAAGAAGAGGCCCCGACCAAAAAGGGGTTTTCCAAACGGGAAGCGTGACCCTGGGCCACAACCGCCTGTCCGTCATCGACCCCGCCAACGGGATCCAGCCCATGACGGTGGAGTATCGGGGAAATCAATATACCATCGTCTACAACGGCGAGATCTACAACATTCCCGAATTGAACGCCCTCCTGGCCGAAAAGGGCATCTCTCCTTCCACCCGCTGTGATACGGAGACCGTGCTGTGGTCCTACGTCCTGTGGGGAACGGCCTGTGCGGAAAAGCTCAACGGCATTTTCGCCTTCGCCGTCTACGACCACAAAGAGGAGTCTCTTTATTTATGCAGAGACCGCCTGGGCGTCAAGCCTTTGTACTATACCTTCGTGGGAGAGACCTTTCTCTTCTCCTCGGAGCTGAAGGGGCTCCTTTCCCATCCGGGCGTCAAGCGGGAGCTGGACAAACAAGGACTCCACGAGCTGCTGTTCTTGGCCCCCGTCACCCTGCCTCAAAGCGGCACCTTCAAAAATATCTGCAAGCTCCTTCCCGGGGAATACGCCCTGGTCAAGCAGGGGAGCCTTCAAAGATCCTTTTATTGGAAGCTCACCCCCAAGCCCTTCCGGGACACACGGGAGCAAGCCATCGGGATCGTCCGAGAGCTGGTCACCGACGCCGTAGAACGTCAAATGATCAGCGACGTCCCTCTTTGCACCCTTTTATCGGGCGGCCTGGATTCCTCCGTGATCTCCGCCCTGGCGGCTGACTATTGCAAACGGAAGGGGGAGACCCTTTCCACCTATTCCTTCGAATATGAATACAACCGCAAAAACTTCAAAACCTCCCTGTTCCAACCGGAAAGCGACGACGCCTACGCCTCCTGGCTGGCGGAAAAGCTGGGTACCGCCCATACTGTCCTCACCGCAGAAAGCAAGGAGGTCTTCCGCCTGTTAAAAACCGCCGTGGACGCCCGCGACCTTCCGGGACAGGCGGATATCGATTCCTCTCTTTTGCTGTACTGCGGGCTGATCAAACAGCACCACACCGTGGCCCTGTCGGGAGAATGCTCCGACGAGATCTTCGGCGGCTATCCCTGGTTCTACCGCCCCGAAATGCTGAAGCGCCCCTTCTTCCCCTGGCTCCACGACCCCTTTGCAAGAGCAAGCCTTTTCGATCCCGCCGTCGCCTCACCCGAGGAGGGCTACCGCAACCTTTCGGAGCATTACCAAAGCTTCATTTCCTCCGTGGAACGATTGGAGGAAGATACCGACGATATGTACCGCTCCAGGGTGGCCACCCAGCTTTCCGTCTGGTATTTCATGCAGTCGCTTCTGGAGCGCAAGGACAGAATGTCCATGTACAGCGCCGTGGAGGTGCGGGTCCCCTTCGCCGACCACCGCATCCTGGAGTACGTCTACAACGTTCCCTGGGAATACAAATTCGAAAACTCCGTGGAAAAATCCCTCCTGCGGAACGCCATGGAGGGCGTTCTCCCGCCCAGAGTGCTCTACCGCAAGAAAAGCCCGTACCCCAAGACCCACGACCCCGTCTACGAGCTTCTCACGAAAACCGCCCTGCTGGCCATCCTCAACGACAAGGGGAGCCATCTGTACCACCTGCTGGACCGCAAGCGCATGACCGCCTTTATGAACGGCGAGGACGCCACCTGGTTCGGCCAGCTGATGGCAAGGCCCCAGCTCTACGCCTGGCTGCTTCAAATGGAATATTGGCTGGAAACCTACCGGGTTTCCCTGGTTTAAAAGGGTTGTTCACAATTTTCTGTTGACAGATCGCAAAAACTATTGTACAATAGAAGCGAAAGGAGGTATGAAACCATGCCCGGATGCAAAAAACTGATCAGATATTTCCTGCCCCTGCTTTTGGCGGTCTTGCTTGCCGCTTCCTTCGCAGGGTGTGAAAACGAAGCGTCTCCCGAAGCAAGCAGCTCCGTAGCGGAAAGCCTCCCGGCGGAAAGCAGCGGGGAAGCCTCCTTGGGATCCCCCTCGGAGGAGCCTTCCGAAGAGCCTTCCTCCACCCCCTCGGGCGAGACTTCTCTTCAGCCCGATCCTCCCGTAACGCCGCCGGAATTCGAGCTGTATTCCTTCGAAGGAAACGCTCTTCCCGCCGCCGACGACGCCACCTTCGTTTTGGTGAACAAGACCACCGATCCCGCACTGGATTCTTTCTTGAAATCCTACGAGGGCACCTACCCCGCAGTAGCGGACACGGTGTATACCGACACAGCCCTCTACGTCTGCGTGGTGTACGACGCCATTGAGTTCTACGGCGCCTTCCAGGCGAAATACCGCTGGTATACCTTCGATCCTGTCAGCGGCACCCTGGGCTCTCCCGTCTCCGACCGTCCCGAGGCCTACGTGTACGACAAGAACTCCTATAACCAAACGGGATATTTCTGGGTGGATTACGAAACCGCCGAATCCGGCACCCCCTGTCCCTACGTGGTGCTTTTCAATGAGAACGGTACCAACCACACCCTTTGCTTTGAAGAGACTTCCCTGGAGTACGTCCGTATCATCCGTCAGAACGACACCCACGTGGTCCTTTCCGTTCTGCGCAACGGGGAGCGGTATTACCGCATCCTGGACCGTAACGGCAACGTGATCGCCCAGCTGGAATGGATCTCCGACGTCAGCTCCATCACGCCTTTGATGTTCGGCAAACAGTATCTCTATTGCAAAAAGGATGCCGACGAGGACTTCGTCTACGATACCATCGGCGCCATCGACCTGGAAACGGGGAAGTATCAGGATCTTCTCCATGTGGGCAATTCCGATTATTGGACTTATTTTGCCGACGGCTGCGGTATCGCTATCTACGATAACGTCAATTATCCCGATGCCATTTTGTACTACGCTACCGCCACCCATCAACTGGATATTTATCCTGCGAAGCGTCGTGTGAATTATTTGGACACCTTCCACGGTACCCTGTACGGCACCCTTCAAGGGGAAGAGGAATCCCACGTTTTCCTGTGGGTCAACCACGCAAGGAGTCTCTTCCAATCGGAGGAAGGTTATTCCAGAGATGCGGTTTTGATCATGGGAAAAAGCGGCTTCTCCGTTTTGGATAACGGTGCTTTGACCGTGTACGTGCAAACCAATTGAATCCAAGAAGAAGGCGCATCCGTTTTTGTGATGCGCCTTTTGTTTACGTTATTTGCTTTTTCACCTTTTGCAAAGCGCTTTTCTCCAGCCTGGAGATCTGCGCCTGGGAGATGCCGATCTCCTGGGAGACCTCCGTTTGGGTCTTCCCGTTGTAAAACCGAAGCGTCAGGATCCGTTTTTCACGGGGTGTCAGACTGTCCATAGCCGTGCCGATGGCGATATGATCCAGCCAGCTTTCGTCCGTATTCTCCGTGTCTCCCACCTGATCCAGCACGTACGTGGAATCTCCGCCCTCGGAATACACGGGCTCGAACAGAGAAATGGGATCCACGATGGCCTCCAAAGCGTTCCGAACCGCCTTGGGGGATTCCCCCAGCTCCTTTGCGATCTCCTCGGGAGAGGGCTCCTTTTGAAGCTCTCTGCTCAGCTTCTCCTTGGCCTTCATGGCCTTATAAGCCAGATCCCGCAAAGAGCGGGGGACCCTCAGCATACTGTTGTCCCGCAAATATCTGCGGATCTCGCCCACCACCAGGGGCACTGCATAGGTGCTGAATTTCACCTCCTGGCTCAGATCAAAATGATCCACCGCCTTGATCAGCCCCACGCACCCGACCTGAAACAGATCGTCCGGGTTCTCTCCCCGATTCTGAAAGGATTGGATCACGCTGAGCACCAACCGCAGATTCCCGGTGATCAGCTCCTCTCTTGCGTACTTGTCTCCCTTCCGCGCCTTTTCCAGGAGCGAGCGCTTCTCTTCCTCCGTCAGCACCTTCAATTTCGACGTGTTGATTCCGCATATTTCTACCTTATGATACATAAAAGCCTCCGCTTTGGGATGTTGACCTTAGTCTTCCCAAGAACGAGAGGCTTTCTGTGTATAGTTTGTGACCTGTTTATGAAATCGCAGGGGAGATCAGATGCGCAGGGTCTCCAGCTCTACGGTCTCCTTCTTTACCTTTGCCTTGTCCTTCAGACCCAGCAGGAAGATGATGGTGCCGATCAAGGCAAAGAGCAGGCTGAAGCAAAGAAGCTTGTAGAAGGTGGCGGAGTAATCAAACGCCGCATCGGAAGCGGTGGAGCGGAGATGGATAAGCCACATAGCGGGGATGGACATGGCCTTCCCGAGACCAAAGCCCTGAAGCTTTGCAAACTCCGCAAAGGTTCCGATATACTGTCCCAGCGCCGCGCACACCAGGGAAACGGAAGCCACCACGGCGTAAGCGCTGTTGCAGGGCTGCTTGCTGAACAGGGTGAACCCGCGGTAGACCAGATATGCGGTGCCGAAGCCCAGAAGGCTGAACACGTAGCTCATTTCAAAGGCGGAATCGTCAAAAATAGGGGAGACGAAGTAATAGATCAGGAAGTATGCCAAGATCCCCAGAATACCTCCTGCCAAAGCGCCCAAAAGCCCCAGGCCGGTCTTCTTGGGCAACGCGCCGCCATTGTTTTCCGGAGCCTTGGAGGCCTCCTCCATCTTCTCCAGCGCGCAATGCTCGCAAAGCAGGAAGTTGATCTTCCCCTTGGTCAGCTTCTTGGGAAGACGCTTGCCGATCTTGTTGCCGCAGCAGCTGCATTGAGTTACGCCCGCAAGCTCCCACTCCCCGCAAAGCTCTACCAGCTTGTCCACCAGGGGAGCAACCTCCTCGGCGTCGCAAGCAACCGTGCAGGAAAGCCCGTCCACGTCCACGTGATAATCCGCAACGGAATACCCCGCAGTGGCAGACTTAAAGCCCTCGGAAAGCTCCAGCAGGCGAACGGAATCGTCCTCTTCCTCGGAGGGTGCCATGTAGTAGTTGATAAAAACGGTCTTTTGGTTCCCATTGTCGTAAAGGGTGATCAAATATCCGCCGTAAACGCCGAACATATGAGACTGCTTGGCGCTCTGCTTTTCTGCGTATGTAAAGCCCATCGCTTCAGCGGCGGCTTGCAAAGATTGACTGACCATAACTTGTATGCTCCTTACAATAGATTATCTTAGTATACTCCAATCAAAACCGTTTTTGATTAACACATTGTTAATATTTTCCCGAAAACCCGATTTTTTTACGGCAAAGCCCGTAAATTTTTCCGCCTTATTGACTTTTTTTCGGAACGTGATATAATGAAAGAAATAAACGACAAAGGATGGACGCTATGAAAAATATCAAAACCCACCTTTTCCGCTCCCTCGCATTGCTGTTGGGGCTTTGCCTGCTGCTGCCGACCCTGGCGGCATGCCAAACGGAACAGCCCTCCGGGGAATCCTCTGCCCCCTCCGAGGAGCTTCCCGAAGCCTTTGACGGCACCTTCACCGTCACGCTGGGAGAGAAGGAATTTGCCATCACCCATTTGAACTGCAACCCCGTGGGAGACGCCGTGGTGCTTTACACTCGGTCCTATACCCAAGATGACGCTCCCGCCCTTACCCTCGCCGCAGATCAGACCGGCAGAACCGCCGTCTCCGTCCGCTACGAGCTGATAGGCGACGAAGGAGAATACACCATTCTCAGTGTCACCGAGGATACCACCGCAGGGCTTCCCATTCCCTATAACGGCTTCGTGGTCTCCCTTCCCACCGCCGCCTTGGCCGATCTCCGCATCCGCCAGGGGCAAACGGTAACCGTAAAGGGAGATGAACTGATCGGAGGATTTGAACGTATGGACGTAGGCACCTTCCGTCCCAACGGAGAATACAGAAACGCCTTGAAGCGCCGCATCAATCTCCGCAACCCCGTATCCGGCGTGTCCGCCGAGGGGATCTATTATCTGGACGCTTCCTATACCCAGACCCCCGTTGCCATCCCCGCAGGCTCCGCCGTTGCGGTTGTAAAGGACGGCAAGGTGGTTTCCGTCACCGTAGGGGAGACTTCTGCCCAGGGTGCGGACCAGCTGGTCTTCGTCGGCACCTATAATGCGGCTTTTGCACAGACCTTCCTCACCGCAGGCATGAGCCTGAACTTTGACGACCTGGAAAAGGTCTCCTCCTATTCCGATACGGAAGCCGTCGTGGTGGACGAAAAGGTCTACACCGTGGGCTCCGCTCACTACAACAACGACCGCATCACCGAAAGCGGCGTCTACCTCTACGACATGAACGGCGGCAGCGTTTCCACCCCCGATTCCGACGTAGACCGTATCGACGTCATCGTCCTCAACGACGTGGTCACCTATATCAACAAAAAGAACACCCGCAGCATGCTTCCTTTGTCGGGAGGCGTCGCCATCACCTTTGCAGGGGATCTGGTCCCCGTGGCGGAAGGTCTCTCCGTAGGGGAGTCCATCGTTTCCGTGCTGGTGGATACCGCCACTCTGCCGGAAAACCACGTGCGCATCGGCGGCATCGCTTACGATATCCATAAGTTCAACACCGTCCGCGCCCCCGAGGGCGTCAGCCTGCTGTATACTCCCGAATTCGGGGCCACCACCCAGACCAACCCCTACGGCGTGGAGATCGCCGTTGCCGACGGCGTTGTGGTGAGCGTGGAGACCGGTATGGGGGATATCGCCATCCCCGAAAACGGCTTCGTTCTCAGCATCCACAAGGATCATCCCCTGTATTCCAACGCCTGCAACGTGAAGAAGGGTGCGGAAGCAAGACTTTCTCTGGGCGAGCAGAACTACAACGTTACCAATCTGCAGGTAAACGGCGTGAACGTTACCCGCGCTCAGGATTACCTGGTGTTATACATGAATAAGGCGACCACGGGCAGTAACGAATACGGCTACGAGATCCTGGTGGACAAGGACGGCTACATGATCGGCGAGTCCTATTCCGGCAACGCCGCCATCCCCAAGGGAGGCTACGTCCTCTCCGGCCACGGCGTGAACAAGACCGCCCTGGAAGCGGCATACTGCTACGGCGCCAAGGTCTCCTTTGACGAAGACGCCATGCGCGTTACCGCCATCTCCACTCCCGAGACCCTGTTTATCGACGCCGCCGTCCGCCTGGACGACGTGAAGGCCCGCCTGGAAAACGCCAAGAAGACCCTGGTATACCTGGATTACAATGGGCTGGACGCCAAGGTCTCCGAAGTGGAAGCAACGTTGAACGGCGCCAAGGAAGCCTTTGAGACCTTCCTTTACGACGAGGCCTTGGAAAAGCTTGCCTACGTTGACGACGCGTGGGATTCTCTGCTGTACTCCCTCATCGAGGCTCACCCCGTGGAAAACCGCGCCGTTTGGTACCGCAGTACCGAAAAGAGCGACGAAGAGGTGAGAGCGGTGGTGGAGAAGATGAAGCTTCTGAACATCAACGCCGTCTACCTGGAAACCTGGTATAACGGCAGCTTCACAGGCTTCTCCGAAAACGAGCTCATCAAGCATTGCACCTACAACGGCAGCTACGACGCCATGGAAGGCTTCGTACGCATCTGTCACGAAAACGGCATCGAGGTCCACGCTTGGGTGCAAAACTTCTTCATCGGCACCGTAGAGGCCCAGGAACAGGCAAACATGGCTCTTGCCGAGCATTTCCCCGACTGGCTGAAGGACGCCAACGGCAAGAATACCTATTTCTACTCCGCCTCCAACACCAACTTCATCTTCCTGAACCCCTACGACAAAAACGTGCGCACCTTCTTGATCGACTTCTACAAGGAAATGCTCACCAACTACGATATCGACGGCATTCACCTGGATTACATCCGCTTCCCCGAGCTGAACTACGGCAAGACGGACTTCGGCTATAACGCCAACATCGTCTCCGCATGGCAGATCGAGAACAACACCACCGTCAACCCCGCCACCCTGAAGAGCGGCAAGCAGTATGAATCCTGGGTGAAGTTCCGCCAGGACATCATCAACAGCTTCGTCAAAGAGGTTTACGATATGGTGAAGGCGACCGATCCCGACGTTTGGCTTTCCGCCGCCGTCTACCCCGGCATTCCCACCATCAAGAACGACATCTTCCAGGATTGTCAGAACTGGGTGAAGAACGGCTACATGGACGAGCTGTTCTCCATGTCCTACGGCGCCGATAACGCCTACGTTTCCGACAACGCCTCCAAATTCGTCACGCTTTCCGGAGATAAGTGCTTCTATTCCACCGGCATCTCCGCCTTCGGCGAGACCGTTTCCATGAACTTCGCCCTGCAGATGTCCGAGGTACGGCAGACGGGAGCAGACGGTGTGGCCATCTTCTCCCTGGCAAATATCGACGCCTCCAACTACCTCCATCCCGTGACGGAAGGCTCCTTCCGCATCCCCTCCGTCCAGGTAGACAAGCTGAGCCTCACCGTGGAAGCACAGCTGACCTATATCCTGGATAAGGCAAAGACCGTGTATATGCCCTACGCAGGTCTCACGGAAGAGGATTACCAAGCCCTCGCCGCCCTCCTGAACCCCATCCTGGAGGAAGCCAAGGCCTTCGATCCTGAAGGCACAAGCCTTTCCAAGAAGAGATCCTACTGCAAGTCCGCTATCAACGACCTGCAAGAGATCCTGGAGGACGTGAAAGCCCTGTTTGAGGATCCCGCCCACGGCGAGACCGCCGCAGAGGATCTGGAGGAGCTGATCTCCTGGCTCGCCAAGAGCAAGAACCGCCTGGACGCCAGACTGAAATAAATTTCAAAACCCTCTTGACAAACAAGTCAAACTGTGCTATATTGAACCATCAAATTTACGAAAGGAATACGGCAATGGCAGCTTATATTTCTGTAATGAATATGACTAACCGGCAGCTCTGGACTCCCGTCACCTATACGGGCACAGGCTTGTATTGTCGTACTCATTTTTCGTAAGAAGCAGCCATTTGACACGATTTTGAGAAACGGTGCAAGTCGATGTATTTCGATCTGCACCGTTTTTTTATTTCCCGTTCCCGCAGGGAGCCTCGCCTCCCCCCTTTGGGGAAGGTGGCACGGCGTATACGCCGTGACGGATGAGGTTCCTATTATCAACTCCCGCGAAAGGACACTACCATGAAAACCATCGACACCACCGTGCTGGAAGGCTACAACGCCGGCATCGAACGGGACCGCCTGCGAACGGGTATGGGTCTCATTGAATTTGAACGCACCAAAGAGCTTCTCGCGGAATACCTCCCGAAGCCTCCCGCCGTGATCTACGATATCGGCGGCGGGTACGGAGAATACGCCTGGTGGCTTGCCTCCCTGGGCTACGAGGTGCATCTCTTCGACATTGCAAAGACCAATATCGCCATGAGCAAAGACCTGGCCATAGAATACCCGGGCGCCGCCCTTGCCGCCGCCGAAGTCTCCGACGCAAGAGAGATTCCCCGCCCCGCGGGAACCGCCGACGCCATCCTCTTTATGGGACCTCTCTATTCTATTACGGAATACGGGGAACGGATCCTTGCCCTCAAGGAATGCCGCCGCCTCTTGAAGGATGGGGGAGTCCTCTTTACAGGTGCCATCACCCCTTACGGCGCCCTCATCGCCCGCATCACCCTCTACCGCGCCACGGAAAAGAAAAAGAGCCGAGAGCTGGACGACCCCGCCGTCCTTGCCATGATGGAACGAGCCTTGACAGACGGCTGTTACGAAAACCCGGAGCGTAAAATTTCCGCAGGCTTGGGCAGCTCCCATATGCACACCGCCAAAGCCTTGCGGGAGGAGCTTTCCGCAGGCGGCTTCCGCACCCTCTCCGTCCACGGCGTCATGGGCGGCGCCTGGCTGGCACCCAACCTCCACGCCCTAATGTCAGACCCCGCCACCAAAGAAACCTTAATGAAAACCGTCCGTATGCTGGACACCCACGAAGAGATCATAGGCCTCTCCGGCCACCTCTTGGCCATTTCCAAAAAGTAATTTTGCCCCGCCCCACAGGGGCATTCAATCATTTTTGCTCCCAAAGGGAGCCTCGCCTTCCCCTTTGGGGAAGGGGGACCGGCGCTTGCACCGGTGGATGAGGTTCCTATTAAAAGAAAGGATAACACCCCATGGAAACCAGAGACTACCTGAATACCTTCTACCAAAACATAGACGAGGACAGCCGCCTCACCACCCGATACGGCATGGTAGAATACCTCACCACCATGCGCTATATCCAAAAATACCTCCAACCCAATTCCCGCATCCTGGAGATCGGCGCCGCCACGGGCAGATACAGCCACGCCTTGGCAAGGGAAGGCTACCAAGTGGACGCCGTAGAACTCTTGGAGCACAACATCGAGATCTTCCGCCGCAACACCCTCCCCGAAGAACCCGTCACCATCACCCAAGGCAACGCCATGGATCTTTCCGCCTTCCCGGATAACGCCTACGACCTCACCCTCCTCCTGGGCCCCATGTACCACCTGTTCACCGAGGAAGACAAACTGCAAGCCCTCTCGGAGGCCATTCGGGTTACCAAGCCCGGGGGCGTGATCTTCGCCGCCTATTGCATGGCAGACCCCACCGTCCTCACCTACGGCTTCATCCGCGGGGAGATCCATAACATCATGGAAAAATGCATGGTGGATCCCACCACCTTCAAAGCCTTCTCCCACCCCTGGGATATCTTCGAGCTCCACCGCAAAGAGGACATCGACGCCCTGCGCAACCGCTTTCCCGTCACCCGGCTCCACTTCGTCGCCTCCGACGGCTACGCCCAGCATATGCGCCAAACCATGGAAGCCATGAACGACGAAACCTTCCAACTCTACCTGAATTACCACTTCGCCACCTGCGAACGCCCCGACATGATCGGCCTCTCCCACCATACTTTAGACATTTTCAGAAAGGACTCCCCATGAAAATCGGAATTATTTGCGCCAGCGACAGAGAGCTTGCTCCCTTTGGCAGGTTGATCGAAGACAGAAAATATTCCAAAACAGCCCTTTTGACCGTCTGCGAGGGAACCATCGCAGAGGTTCCCGTGGCGGCTCTGTATAGCGGTGTCTGCAAAGTAAACGCAGCAATTGCCGCAATGACGTTGATCCATGCCTACGAATGCGATACGATCATCAACTCCGGCACGGCAGGCGGACTTGATTCACACCTTAAAATATTCAGCACTGTGGTTGCCACGGAAGCGGAGTATCACGACGTAGCACCTGAGATCCTCACGGAATTTCATCCTTGGAAAGACACTTCCGCCTTTCGCTCCGGCGATACACTTTTGCAAGCGGCGCGTAAGGTTGCCAAGGCTCGAAAAAACGTATTCTTCGGGAAAATGGCAACGGGGGAGCAGTTCGTAGACGGCTCTTTGCGGGATAAGATCAAGGAAAAAATGTCTCCCTTGACGGTAGATATGGAAACCGCGGCGATTGCCCACGTCTGCTACGCAACGGGCGTGCCGTTCCTTGCTGTCAGAACGTTAACCGATCACGCAGACGGCGGTGCCGAAGGAGATTTTCAAAAGAACTGTGAAGAAGCATCACGCCTGTCGGCAGAATTCGTTTCGGCTGTTATCGCAGAGTTAGGAGTAACGCCATGAACCCCGTCGCCATCCGTCCAACGGTTCCTGCTGAAGCGGAGCTGCTGGCAACCATCCAAAAAGCCGCCTTTCGGCCTCTGTACGAGTGTTTCCATGACGAACGAAATCCCTTTCTTCGGGGTGCGGAGGATATTCTTTGCAGACTGAACAAATCTAACCGCTGCTTTACCATCCTGTACGGCGACACTATCGTAGGCGGCATTTTCTACCGCTTGCAAGGGAACCGAGGCCCAAACGTCCCCCTTGCCGAAGACGAGTATTATTTGTCCCGCATCTATATCCATCCTGCTTATCAAAACAAAGGCATTGCCTCCCAAGCCATCCTTTTGTGCGAAAAAGAATTTCCCGACGCCAACACCTATTACGTGGACTTTCCCGCCGACCTCCCCATGAACCGCAAATGCTACGAAAAAGCAGGATATCAGGACACGGGAGATGTTTTTGCAGAACCAGGCTCCCCGTCTCTGGTGTCCTTTCGCAAGACCGTCGCGGAGCACTCTTCTCCAAAAACCGTCAAGCACCCCCTTGTTTACCCCGTAGACCCCGCCGACCTCCCCGCCTGCCTTTCCGTGATCCGGGAGAGCTTTCGAACCGTGGCGGAGGACTTCGGCTTAACTCCGGAAAATTGCCCTAAGCACACCGCCTTTTTGCCCCTGTACTACTTGGAGACCCAAATGGATTGGGGCTGGCACCTCTACGCCCTCTATGCGGGGAAGAAGATCATCGGCTATATGTCCCTGTCAAAAGAAGGGGATGCCACCTACGAGCTCCATAATCTCGCCGTCCTCCCCGCATACCGCCACAACGGCTTCGGAGCCCTCCTCCTGAACCACGCAAAAGAAACCGTCCGTTCCCTTGGCGGCACCACCATCCAAATCGGCATCATCGAGGAAAGCACCCTGCTGAAAAATTGGTATATCGCCAACGGCTTTACCCCAACCGGCACGAAGAAATACCCCCACCTGCCCTTTACAAGCGGCTATTTGGAATGGAAAGGAGCCCTAACATGAAAAACAGCTTTTTCACCGTCTGCGGTGTGGTTGAGATCAAAAACAAAATTCTTCTTGTACGGCATACCTACGGAACCGCCAAAGACAGACTCCTTGTCCCCGGCGGCCACGTGGAAGAAGGAGAGCTCCCCACCACGGCATTGGAAAGAGAAATTTACGAAGAAACCGGCGTTACCGTAAAAGCAAGCGCTCTATTATCCGTGCAGTTCAAGCTCCACCAATGGTGCCCCGTCTTTATCTGCGAGTATCTCTCGGGCACCCCCACGTCCGATCACTACGAGAATAGCGAGGTTCTTTTGCTTCCTGCCGAGGAAGCCATAGCCCGCCCCGACCTCACCAACATGACCGGAGAGATCTTAAAACTCTACAAAGAAAAGCAACACAGCGCCCTAACAAAACAAAGCTACCTCCCTAAAAATACCACCGAAGCCGATTACGCATTGTTCGGCTAAGGACGATCAAGAACAACGCGTCCATCTATGTTCACCTACACTTTTTGCGTGCTCGTAGGGGCTGACGTCCTCCGGCAGCCCGTCTCTGCCCAACCCATTTATTTAGAAAGGAATCCCTCCATGAACAAGCATCTCGTCCTCATCCTCGGCCCCCACGCCGTGGGAAAAATGACCGTAGGCCAGGAGCTTTCCAAAATAACGCCCCTGCGCCTGTTCCACAACCATATGTCCATCGAGCTCGCCCGTAAGCTCTTCGCCCACAACGAGCCGGAATTCCGTCTCCTCAACGATTCCATCCGCCAAACGGTGTTCCGCCTGTTCGCCAAAGGAGACTTCCCGGGGCTGATCTTCACCTATATGTGCGACTTTGACCAACCCGCCGAATTCGACTACCTGCAGAATCTCATCCGCCTCTTCCGGGGAGAGGGCGCAGAATGCCACGTAGTGGAGCTTACCGCCGACTTCGACGTACGCCTGCAAAGAAACAAAACGGAAAACCGCCTCTACCATAAGGAATCCAAACGAGACCTCGCCTGGAGCGAGCAGGAAATGCGTCATACCTCCTCCACCCACCGCCTCAATTCCTACGACGGGGAAGACCTCCCCTTCGAAGGCTACCTGAAGATCGACAATACCCACCTTTCCCCCGATGCTGTTGCCCTACAGATCAAAACCCACTTCCACCTTCCCGGCAAAGAGGCGTAATTCTGTTTTTTGAAATGCTTTTGGGGGTTCAAGGGGCGCTTTTCCAAAAAGCGTCCCTTGCGTTCCCATCCCCAACAAAAAACGCCCCGCTTTTTTTGCGGGGCGTTTCGCCATATAAAACTCAGTTGTGCTTCATCAACCGTCTGATACGGGAGGTGCATTCCAGCAGAGGAGAGATGGACTCGTCGCTGTTGAGGGTGTTGGTGATCTTTGCAACGAACTTGGAAAGATCCGCACAAACCAGCCAGGGACGGGTGAGATACTCCTCGGGAACGTAGGAAAGGTTGGTGGTGTAAAGACGAGTCAGCTTGCCTTCCTCGTACATCTTGTCAAACTTCTCCACGCCTTCGGTAAAGAACGCAAAGGTAGCAGCCGCGTAGATCTGAGTAGCGTTGCGCTTGTAAGCCTCGTTCACAACCTCGATGATGGACTGACCGGAAGCGATCATATCGTCAATGATCAAAACCTTCTTGCCGTCCAGAGGACCGCCGATATACTCGTGCTGAACGATGGGGTTCTTGCCGTTGACGATGCGGGAGTGGTCGCGGCGCTTGTAGAACATACCTACGTCAAGACCAAGAACGTTTGCGTAATAAATAGCACGCTCCATGGCGCCGTTGTCGGGGCTGATAACGGTCATGTTATCCTTCAGAATGTCGTCGCCCTCGTTGGCGATGAAGTTCTTCAGAATGGAGTAGGTGGGCAGAACGTTTTCAAAGGAAGTGCCGGGAATCGCATTGTGAATGGTGGGATCGTGAGCATCGAAGGTGATGATGGTGTCAACACCCAGATTTCTCAGCTCCTCCAAAGCCATAGCGCAGTCCAGGGACTCTCTGCCCTTTCTGCGGTGCTGTCTGGAGGCGTAAAGCAAAGGCATGATCAAAGTGATACGGCTTGCTTTGCCGCCGATGGCGGAGATCACTCGCTTGATGTCCTGGAAGTGCTCGTCCGGACCCATGCGGTTCTCGTAACCGAACATCTTGTAAGTGCAGTGATAGTTGCCTACGTCGGTGAGGATGTAAAGATCCTTACCGCGGACGGAGTCAAGAATACGAACCTTACCCTCGCCGTTGTTGAACCGAACCTCTTCGGTGGGGATGATGTAGCTGGGGGAATTGGGATCCTCGCCGCGGATCTCCTTGATCCAAGCATCGACCTTTTCGCCCAACTCCTTGCAGTTGTTCATAACGATCAGACCGAGACTGCCGTTGCTTCCGATTGACATTTGCAATTCTCCTTATCATATACAATTCTGTGATGCATATAAATTTTACAACAGATTTTCCAATTTGTATATAGGTTTATTTAACAAATTATCGCTCCTTTTTTTACATAAAATCACATATTTTTTCCTAAAGCGAAAAAAACTTTGTTTTTTTACACCTCCGTTCCATTTATTTTCAAAAATAGAATTGACTTTTCCTTCAAAATATGGTAATCTATCTTAGAACATCGGTTCGCAAACAAATTCGCTTTGAGAGGATATTGATATGGCTACGAAGGATTTGAAAGACAGCAAAGCGGCAGCGTTGGAAACTGCCATCGCCCAGATCGAAAAGCAGTGCGGCAAGGGCTCCATCATGCGCCTTGGGGACAATACCCGCATGGGCGTTACCGGGGTCACCACAGGCTCCATTTCTTTGGATATCGCCCTCGGCATCGGCGGCGTCCCCAGAGGACGTATCATCGAGATCTACGGGCCCGAGTCTTCCGGTAAGACTACCATCGCTTTGCATATCGTAGCCGAAGTACAGAAGCTTGGTGGCGAGGCCGCCTTCATCGACGCAGAGCACGCCCTGGATCCCGTCTATGCCAAAGCATTGGGCGTGGATATCGATAAGCTTCTGGTCTCCCAGCCCGACGACGGCGAACAGGCTCTTGAGATCACCGAGGCCCTGGTCCGTTCCGGCGCCATCGAGGTAGTGGTCATCGACTCCGTTGCCGCCCTGGTTCCCCGTAACGAGCTGGATGGCGACATGGGTGCCTCCCACGTTGGCCTCCACGCCCGCCTTATGTCCCAGGCGCTCCGTAAGCTTTCCGGCGCTATCTCCAAGTCCAACTGTATCGTGGTGTTCATCAACCAGCTCCGCGAGAAGGTGGGCATCGTCTACGGCAATCCCGAGGTAACCACCGGCGGCCGTGCCTTGAAGTTCTACGCCTCCGTCCGTATCGACGTGCGCAAGACCGCACAGCTGGGCACCGGCGAGGATATCTACGGCAACCACGTCCGCTGTAAGGTGGTCAAGAACAAGGTGGCACCTCCCTTCAAGTCCGCCGAGTTTGACATCATCTACGGCCAGGGCATTTCCAAGGAGAGCGAGATCATCGAGCTGGGCGTCAAGTGCGGCGTCCTGGAAAAGAGCGGCGGCTGGCTGTCCTACAACGGGGAGAAGCTGGGCAACGGCAAGGACCGTGTCCGCGGTATCCTTTGCGAGAATCCCTCCCTCTGCGCCGAGCTGGAGGCCAAGATCAAGGAGTGTTACGTAAAGAAGCCCGAGGGCTTTGAAGAATCCGAATCCGAGCTGTCTTTCTCCGACGAGCTGGAATAAATTCCCATGTTCGTCTTGGAAAAGCTCCTCGTTGACGAGGAGCGCAAGGAAGCCGCCGTCCATTGTGCCGGGAGCCGCTTCCGCATCACGCTGTACGATTGCAACCGCTTGGGGTTGGAGCAGGGGATGGATGTCTCCGACGAGCTTTTGGAGGAGCTGCAAGCCGCAGAAGCCCGTCTGTCCTGCATCCAGAAGGCCTTCTCCCACCTGGCCTACGGCGACCTTTCCAAAAAGCGCCTGTACGAAAAGCTCCGCCGCAATTTCGAAGCCCCTCTGTGCAGAGAGACCGTGGATCTTTTCGAGGAACGGGGATATCTCAACGACCTGCGTCTGGCAGAGCGCTATGCGGATAACTATTATTCCCTCCGTTCCTACGGCCCCATGCGGATCAAGCAGGAGCTTTACGGAAAAGGCTTCACCCCCGAGGTGATCGATACCGTTTTGGAGCCCTACCGCTCCATGGACCATCGGGAAAAGATCACGGAGCTCCTGGAGCAGAAATTCCGGGGCGCCTCCTTGGCGGATCCCGCCGCAAAGAAAAAAGCCGCCGCTTGGCTGAACCGCCAGGGGTACGGCTGGTCGGAGGTCTCCGACGTACTCAACGATTATCAATATTAACACAGGAATAAAAAAGCTATGAATATCAAAGTCGGTTTCGTATCCCTCGGATGTCCCAAAAACTTAATGAACACCGAGCGGATGCTGGCTCTGCTTGCCGCCGAAGGCTTCGAGATCGTTGCCGAAGACGTGGAAGCGGACGTTATGGTCATCAATACCTGCGCCTTCATCGAAAGCGCCAAGTCCGAAGCCATCGAAAGCATTCTGGACATCGCCTGGCTGAAGGAGCACCATACCCTGAAGGGCATCGTGGTGGCAGGCTGTCTGCCCCAGCGCTACGGCGACGAGATCTTAAAGGAGCTCCCCGAGGTGAACTGTATCATCGGTACCGGCTCCGTGGATAAGATCTGCGAGGCCGTCCGCGCCGCCTACCACGGCACCTCCTACCGTTCCTTCGAGGATATCCACACCTCTCCCATCGGCGGGGAACGTGTGGTCACCACTCCGGAGCATTTCGCTTACCTGCAGATCTCCGAGGGCTGTGACAACTGCTGCACCTACTGCGTCATCCCCTCCATCCGCGGCAAATACCGCAGCCGCCCCATGAGCGAGCTGGTGGAGGAAGCCACCGAGCTGGCGGAGCTGGGCATCAAGGAGCTTTGCCTCATTGCCCAGGATACCACCCGCTACGGCGAGGATCTCTACGGCACCTACGCCCTGGACAGCCTGATTTCCGAGCTGTCTCAGATCGAGGGCATCGAATGGATCCGTCTGCTGTATTGCTACCCCGACCGTATTACCGACGGCCTGATCGAAGAGATTGCCACCAATCCCAAGGTGGTGAAGTATATTGATATGCCCATCCAGCATATCAACGACGAGATCCTTACCCGTATGAACCGACGCGGCAACAAGGCGCAGATCCTGGAGGTCATCCAAAAGCTCCGCGACCGTGTTCCCGGCATCATCCTCCGCTCCACCGTCATCGTGGGCTTCCCCGGCGAGACCAACGCCCAGTTCGAGGAGCTGCGCAAGTTCCTGAAGGAGATCCGCTTTGAGCGTATGGGCGTGTTCCCTTATTCCCGTGAGGAAGGGACCCCCGCCTACGATTTCCCCGACCAGGTCTCCGAGAAGGTAAAGGAAAAGCGCCACGATATCCTGATGGAACAGCAGGAACGGATCCACAACGAGTGTAACGAAGCCTTCCTGGGCAAGACCCTGCGGGTGATCTGCGAGGGCTACGACCCCGTTTCCGAAAGCTTCTACGGCAGATCCTATGCGGACGCCTACGATATCGACGGGAAGATCTTCTTCTCCTCTTCCAAAAACGTCCATGAGGGCCAGTTCGTTGACGTCACCGTCACCGAGGTCATGGATTACGACCTTTTGGGCAAAGTGGTATAACATTTTCGTAAGGAGGATAAAATCCGTGAATCTACCCAATAAGCTCACGCTGATCCGTATCATCAGCATCCCCTTCTTCATCCTGTTTGCAGTGTACGACTTTTTCCCCTTTGACGATTGCTACGGCGATTGGCTCAGCAGAGCCATCGCGGCGGTGCTGTTTATCGGCGCCTCCGTCACCGATTTCCTGGACGGTCACATTGCCCGTAAGTACAATCTGGTCACCGATTTCGGCAAGTTTATGGACCCTCTGGCGGATAAGTTCCTGATCCTGGGCTCCCTGTTCGCTCTCTGCGTGTCCCAATTCACCTTCGAGTACAATACCGTGCTGGCGCACGATTTCGGCGTTCCCGTGGAGATCCTGCACCACGTATTCTTCTGGGCTTCCATCATCGTGCTCTTCCGCGAGCTGGCCGTTACCTCCATGCGCTTGGTGGTGGCGAAGACCGGCATCGTGGTGGCCGCCAATATGCTGGGCAAGATCAAGACCAACACCCAGATCGTCTGCGTTTCCGTATTGCTTCTGGAGCCCATCGTCCTGCCCTTCTGCCGCGGCTGGCTGTCCCTGGCCTCCGTGATCGTCATGACGGTGTTCACCCTCTGGTCGGGTCTCAATTACATCCTCAGCTATTGGAAATATATGGATCCGGAAAAGTAAGGACCAAAACTTGGAAAGGCAATTCACATGATCAAATTATACAACAGCGTCACCCACACGGTTGATCCCTTTACCACCCACGAGCCCGGCAAGGTCAAGATGTATACCTGCGGGCCCACCGTGTATCACTTCGCCCATATCGGCAACCTCCGCAGCTATATCATGGAGGACGTGCTGGAAAAATTCCTGCGTTGGTCGGGCTACGACGTTCTCCGCGTGATGAACATCACCGACGTTGGCCACCTGGCCAGCGATGCCGACACCGGGGAGGATAAGATGCTCAAAGGCGCCCGCCGCGAGCATAAGACCGTCATGGAGATCGCCCGTTTCTATACGGACGCCTTCTTTGAGGATTGCAAAAAGCTGAACATCCGCAAGCCCGACGTGGTGGAGCCCGCCACCGGCTGTATTCCCGAGTTCATCGAGATGGTGGAAAAGCTTCTTGCCGACGGCTACGCCTATCTGGCAGGTGGCAACGTCTACTTCGATACCTCCAAGTGCGAGGAATACTACGTGTTCAACCGCCACAACGAGGAGGATCTGGAGGTTGGTGTCCGGGACGGCGTGGAAGCCGACGGCAACAAAAAGAACAAGGGCGACTTCGTCCTTTGGTTCACCAAATCCAAGTTTGACGACCAGGAGCTGAAGTGGAACAGCCCCTGGGGGATCGGTTACCCCGGCTGGCATATCGAGTGCTCCGCCATTTCCATCAAGCATTGCGGCGAGTACCTGGATCTCCATTGCGGCGGGATCGACAACCAGTTCCCCCACCATACCAACGAGATCGCCCAGAGCGAGGCATATTTGGGCCACGCCTGGTGTCCCCAGTGGTTCCACGTCCACCATCTGAATACCACCGGCGGCAAAATGAGCAAATCCAAGGGTGAGTTCTTAACCGTTTCTCTCCTGGAAGAGAAGGGCTACGACCCCCTGGTATACCGCTTCTTCTGCCTCCAGTCCCATTACCGCAAATCCCTGGTGTTCTCCTATGAGAATCTGGATAACGCCAACACCGCCTATAAAAGGCTGATCGAAAAGATCGCCGCATTGCTTCCCGAAAGGAACGGGGAAGTGGACGCCGAGGTCTTCGCCGCCTATAAGGAGAAGTTCGCTTCCGCCATGGGCGAGGATCTGAACACCTCCATGGCCATCACCGCCGTATACGACGTTCTGAAGGCGAAGACCACTCCCGCCACCAAGCTTGCACTGCTTGCGGATTACGACGAGGTTCTCTCCATCGGTATGCTTGCCGCCGCAGAGAAGCTGGTATCCGAAGCGCCTGCGGAAAGCGGCGAGGACGAAGCCTATATCAACGAAATGATCGCCAAGCGCGCCGCCGCCAAGAAGGCAAAGAACTTCGCCGAGGCGGACGCCATCCGTGACGAACTGAAGGCCAAGGGCATCCTGTTGGTGGATTCCTCTCAGGGCACTACATGGAAACGGGCGTAACCTTTCGCAGAGGGGATTACAGCCCCCTGGTGCTGGCGTATTTGGGAGATTCCTTTTTCGAGACCCTTGCCAGGGAATACCTGGTGGGGGACGGCAACTGTAAGCCGTCGGAACTGAATACCCGCGCCAAGGAGATCGTCACCGCCCATAGCCAAAGCGCCATGGTGGAACGGCTCCTGCCTCTTCTGAACGACGAAGAGCTTGCCATCTACAAAAGCGGCAGAAATTCCAAAAGCGCACACCGCTCCAAAAGCGCCTCCGCCGTGGAATATCGCCGCGCCACGGGCCTGGAATGCCTCTACGGCTATTTCTGGCTTTCGGCACAACACGACCGTGCCAGGAGCTTGTTCCTGCAATGCGTCGAATAAACAAGGGAGACTGTCAAGATGACCGGACTTACCCAAAAAGAAATTGAAATTTACCAGTTCATCAAGGAATGCATCGAGCGTGACGGCTACGCACCCTCCGTGCGTGATATCTGCCGTGCGCTGAATATCCGCTCCACCTCCACCGTCCACGGCTACCTGCACCGCCTGGACGAGAAGGGCTACCTGCAGATGTCTTCCCGTAAAAGCCGCGCCCTGCGCATCGAGCCCACTGCCGACGACGGGGGAGAGCAGACCCGCCGCGTCCCCATTTTGGGCAGAGTCACCGCAGGCTCCCCCATCCTGGCCATCGAGAATTACGACGGCTACGTGGATTTCCCCACGGTGATGGCAAGGGGCAGATCCAACCTCTTCGCCCTGCGCGTTATGGGCGAGAGTATGATCGAAGCGGGCATCTTAAACGGCGACATCGTCATCGTGGAGAGCATGCAGCACGCCGACGACGGGGACATCGTGGTCGCCATGATCGAGGACGAAGCCACCGTGAAGCGCTTCTTCCGCGATAACGGCAGGATCCGTCTCCAGCCCGCAAACTCCGCCATGAAGCCCATTTACGCCCCCGAGGTCACCGTTCTGGGCAAAGTGATCGCCAACTTCCGTTTCTATTAATATTTCCGAGAAAAATCCAAAATCCTCTTGACAACCGACGGTTTTTGTGGTATTCTAACATGCGTTGGAAATCTGATCCACTAGCTCAGTCGGTAGAGCATCTGACTTTTAATCAGGGGGTCCGGAGTTCGAGTCTCCGGTGGATCACCAAGAAAAAGGACTTGCGTTTTGCAAGTCCTTTTTTGCATCATAGAATCGGTAAAACGAGAAGTCGTTTTTTAACAATGCAGGGTTCTTAGGGGGATCATCCCCCTAAGCGGAGATCCTAAGAGGCAGAGCCTCTTATCACCCCTTATACCGTCTGTTCCGAATCCGATTTACAGCACCAAAGAAGGTGCGGAATAGATCCGTGCAGCCAGCTCCTGGTTCAAAAGATAGAGACTTCTGGGATCGGAGCCGAACAGCTCCATCTTGGTAATGAGATCGTTGGCGTTGGTCTCTTCCTCGCCCTGCTCCTTCACGAACCAGTCAAGGAACTGCATGGTGCGGAAATCCTTCACCTCGTAAGCCGCGGCGTAAATGTCGTTGATGAGAGAGGTCACGTATTCCTCGTGCTCCAACCCCGCCTTCAATACGTCCATGTGGCAGGAGAATACCTTATCGGGCTTAGCGATAGCATCCAGGGTCACCACCTGGTTCTCGTTCTGCAGATACTGATAGAACAGCATGGCGTGATCCCGCTCTTCCTGAGCCTGGATCATATACCAGTTGGCAAACCCATCAAGCCCCTTGGCCTTGAAGTAGTTGGAAAAATCCAAATACAAATATGCGGAATAAAACTCCTTGTTGATCTGCTGGTTCAACAGCGCTCTTACTTTTTCGTTCATCATAACTGCTCTTTCCTTTCTTTCGTTTGCATCTACAGAATACACTTTTGAAAAAAGAATTTCCGTGACCAAGTCACAAATCACCTTTCTTCTTGACAGAACGGCAAAAACGCGGTATAATTATTTGTCCCGTGTGCAGAGATAAGGCACTGCTTCTTTGTCGTTCACCACCGAGTCATACAGCCTCCAACCGCCTGCCAGATTGTAGCAATCGTAGCCGTTTCCGGTTAAGATCCTGCATGCAATATAAGAGCGGAATCCGCTGTGGCAATGAACGTAGACGGGCTTTCCCTCGGGGATCAAATGCAGATTCTCCCTCAGCTCATCCAGCGGGATGTTCATAAATCCGGGAATATGCCCCCGAGTGTATTCCATTCTCGTGCGGGTGTCCAAAAGCGTCACACTGCCGTCTCTCGGCAGGGAAGCCACGTCCTCCGGGAAGAACTGCTTCAGCTTGCCCGTGGCAACGTTTTCCCCGATAAACCCGATCATATTCAAGGGATCCTTGGCAGACCCGAAGGGCGGCGCATAGCAAAGCTCCAATTCCGCCAGATCCGTGACCTTTGCCCCCAGCCGCATGGCGGTGGCAAGTACGTCCATCCGCTTATCCACGCCCTCGAATCCCACGATCTGCCCGCCTAAGATCCGCAGGCTCTTCCTGTCCCACAAGACTTTTACGGACATCATGGTAGCGTCGGGGTAATACTTGGCGTGGGAAGCGAAATACCCGTAGGTCTTATCGTAATCAAACCCCGCCTTCTTCGCCGCCGTTTCATTCAATCCCGCGGCGGCAACAGTCATATCAAACAGCTTCAATACGGAAGCGCCCAGCGTTCCCCTGTATTCCGAGGGGATCCCGCAAAGGTTATCCGCTGCGATCCGCCCCTGCTTATTGGCAGGCCCCGCCAAGGGCAAAAAAGCGAACTCACCGGAAACGAAATGCCGCACCTGTGCACCGTCTCCCACGGCGTAAATGTGGGGAAGGTTGGTCTGCATCCGTCGGTCTACCGCAATGCTGCCGTTGTCCGTCAGCCGTATTCCGGATCCTTCCAGGAAGCCCGTGTCGGGGCGTACCCCCACGGCAAGGATCACCAGCTCCGTCTCCAAAGCGCCCCGGGAGATCGTCAACCGTAACCCTGTTTCCGTTTCTTCCATCCCTTGGAGCCGATTGCCCAAATACAATTCCAAGCCCTTTTCTCTCGCGTAGCGGTGTACGTCTGCGGCCATATCCCCGTCCAAGGGCGGGAGCAAATGATCCGCCAGCTCCACTACGGAGACGCGAAGCCCTTTTCTCTTCAGATTTTCCGCCATTTCAAGGCCGATATACCCGCCCCCGACCACAACGGCGGAAGCAGGCTTTTCTTTGGCGATATACTCCTTGATGGCAACGCTGTCGGGGATGCTCCGCAGGGTAAACACACCCTTGCAGTCCACCCCGGGGAGCTTGGGCAGAACAGACTTCGCCCCGGGAGACAGCACCAGCTGATCATAGCTTTCCCGATAGTCCACGCCTTTTTCAAGATCCCGTACCAGCACCGTCTTGGTCTCCGGCTCAACGGCGATCACCTCGCTGTGGATCCGTACCTCGATGCGGAACCGCTTCAAAAAGCTTTCCGGGCTCTGCAGAGTCAGTAAAGACCCGTCCTTGATCTCTTCCCCCACGTAATAGGGGAGCCCGCAGTTGGCAAAGGACACGAATCCGCCCCGCTCCAGGATGATGATCTCACGCTGTTCATCCAGCCTGCGCAATCTTGCGGCGCAGGACGCACCTCCGGCAACACCGCCGACGATCAATGTTTTCATACCCAATTCCTCTTTTCAATGGAGTTTGTTATGCCAGATCATACACTGTATCAATTGTTTGCGGAAACCTTTCCCTTTTGGGAAGGGTTGACCGATGGGGACAAGGAAGCCCTGGTCCGTTCCTCTTACCCCGTAGATTTCAAAAAAGGCACCCATATCCACGACGGCAACGAATGCACCGGGGTCATCTTGGTGCGGAGCGGCAACCTCCGTCTCTACCTTCTGTCCTCGGAGGGCAAGGAAGTCACCCTCTACCGCCTCTACGGCGGCGACGTTTGCGTCCTTTCCGCCTCCTGCGTGCTGGACGCCATCACCTTCGACGTCTCCGTGGACGCCGAGGAGGACAGCGCCTGCGTGGTAGTGGGAAGCTGTGTTTTAGAGGAGCTTTCCCGCCGTATCCCTCAGGTGAAGCTGTTCATCATGGAAATTGCCCTGTCCCGCTTCTCCGACGTGATGTGGGTCATGCAGCAGATCCTCTTCATGAGCATGGACAAACGCCTTGCCATCTTTCTGCTGGACGAATCTGCCAAAACAGGCTCGGATACCGTCAAGCTCACCCACGAGCAGATCGCCAAATACATGGGCTCTGCCAGGGAAGTGGTCACCCGCATGCTGAAGTATTTCTCCGCAGAAGGAATGATTTCCGCCACCCGCGGAGAAGGGATCAAACTGCTGGATAAGAAGCGTCTCCGCGCCTTAGCTTTCCAACAGCTCTAAGATCTGCTCCTTGGAGCGTACGCCCACCGCTTGCTTGTGAATCTTTCCGTTTTTCAAAACGATGAGAGTGGGAATGCTCACAATGCCAAACTCTCTCGCCAGCGCTTCCTCGTCGTCCACGTTGATCTTGCCCACCAGCACGTCACCGCGGAGCTGAGCAACCTCCTCCACCACGGGAGCCACCATACGGCAGGGACCGCACCAATCCGCATAGAAATCCAGAAGGATCAACCCTTCTTCCTTTCTTGCGATCTCAAACTGTTCGGAAGTCAATTTTTTAACAGACATTTTTCAAGTCTCCTTTTCTTGTTGTTGACCATAGTATACCCTTTTATACACCGCCGTTCTGTGACTTTATCACCAAGATTGACAAAGCCGCAAAACCGTGGTATAATACCCCCAATCAAAACAGAAAGTACGGTACACCCACATGGAACGTAAAAGCGGCGTGCTGATGCACGTTTCCTCCCTCTACGGCGACTATTCCACGGGAAGCTTTGGCAAGGAAGCCAAGTATTTCGTGGATTTCCTGGCAGATTGCGGCTTCTCCTATTGGCAGGTCCTGCCCTTCTGCATGACGGACGAGTATAACTCTCCCTATAAATCCTATTCCTCCTTCAGCGGCAACCTCTATTTCGTGGATCTTCCCGCCCTGTACGAAAAAGGACTCCTCACCCAAGAGGAGCTGAACGCCGCAAAACAGAAGTCTCCCTACCTCTGCGAGTTCGACCGCTTGCAGGAAGAGCGTTTTGAGCTTCTCAAAGCCGCCTCTCTGCGGGTTAAGGACAAAACATCCATAGAGGCCTTCATCGCCGATTCTCCTTACCTGGAGGCCTTCTGCCGCTTTATGGCCCTTCGGGAAGCCAACGGCGGAACGCCTTGGCAGACCTGGACGGCGGATACTCCGGATGACACCACCCTCTTCGCCTGGAAGTTCATCCAGTACGAATTCTTCACCCAGTGGCAGGAGATCCGTTCTTACGCCAACGGCAAGGGCATCAAGCTCATTGGCGACATTCCCATTTACGTAGCCCTGGACAGCGCTGACGTTTGGAGCGCTCCCGACCAGTTCAAGCTGGATAAAAACCTCAATCCCACCCACGTGGCAGGGGTTTCTCCCGACTACTTCAGCGCCGACGGACAGCTGTGGGGCAACCCCCTCTACGACTGGGCGGCCATGAAAAAGGACGGCTACGAATGGTGGTGCGACAGGATCCGCCACATGGCGGCCATGTTCGACACGGTGCGCATCGACCACTTCCGCGCCTTCGCCTCCTATTGGTCCATCCCCGCCTCCTCCGCAACGGCCAAAGCAGGGAAGTGGATCAAGGGTCCGGGTATGCCCTTTATCAAGGCCATCAAGGCCGCCGCAGGGAAAACGGAGATCATTGCCGAGGACTTGGGCGACATCACTCCCGACGTCTACAAGCTGGTGCAGGACAGCGGCTTCCCGGGCATGAAGGTGTTCCAGTTCGGCTTCCTGTCCGACGATAACAGCACCCACCTGCCCCACAACTATCCCGCCAACGCCGTGGCGTATACGGGAACCCACGATAACAACACCCTCTTGGGCTATTTGTGGGAGCTGGACGACCCCACCCGCAGGAAGATGCTGGCCTACTGCGGCCATTCGGGAGACTGGAAGAACGGCTGTGAGAGCATCATCCGCACCATGTTCGCCAGCCACGCCGATCTGGTCATGATGCCCATTCAGGATCTTTTGGGCTACGGATGCGATACCCGCCTGAACACCCCCGGCAGAGCCGACGGCAACTGGGCCTACCGCATCACCAAGGAACAGCTGGATTCCATCGACAAAGCCCGCTTCCGCAAGCTGAACCGTATGTACCACCGCTAAAAAACAGAGCCGATACGAAAAACTCGTATCGGCTCTTCTTATGTTGTTCAGCAGTTTTCAGCCTTCCAGATTTGCCAGGAAATCCTCAATGGCCAGCTCGTAAGCGGAGCGCTTGGTCTCCAGAGTGGACATATGAGAGTTGGAACCGGAAAGCAGAATGTCGGTGTAGAAGCTGAGGATGGAGCTGAAGCTGTATACCGCACCGATATCGTAGGACTTGTTGCGGAAGACCAGATCCAGCATTTCCTCGGATTCCGTATCCTCAAATCTCTTGTTCTTCAGCGTACGCTCGTAGTACTCCTGGGTCATCAGCTCCTGGCCGTAGTAAGCCATAGCCTCCAGGGCGTAGCAGGTAGCGTCAAACTTATCCACGTTGGTTCTGGGAATACCCATGGCGGAGCACCAGTAAACGGTAACGGTAGAGGAGTAGTTCTCCTGCTCCTTGGTCTCCTTGGGCATGGGCAGAATGCCGTAGCGGATGTTCGCCTCACGCATAGTGGGGTCGGAAACCAGAGCCACCTTGTTGGGCATGAACAGGGCCTTGCCGTTTGCAAAGACCTGGGTCATTACGTCGTAGCAGTTGGCAACGCCTGCCTGCTCGGCGATGACGATGTTTTGCTTATCGGTGAGCATGTTGAACACGGTCTCGTAAGCTCTCACGTTGGACTCGTTGTCGATGGTGATGATGGGAACGTCGTTTTCCACACGGGTAAGGGATTCATCGGAAGCCACCATGAAGGTGTAGGAGTCGTAGCACTGCGCCACCATACCCCAGGTGTCGTCGGTATCGGAAGCAAAGGTCATATCGGGTCCCACCTGCGCGGTAGCGGCCTTGACCATCTGATACAGAACGTCAATGGTCCATTCACCCTTTTCTGCGATCTCGTAGATGGACTCCACGCCGAAGGGCGCCGCGATCTGGTTGTCGTTGGCAATATCCTTGTTGAAGAAGATCGCCCAGGTGGATTCGTCATCGGTGACCAAAGCGTCACCGGTGGCGAAGTATACGCGGTCCTTGATGGAAATGCTGTCGTTCAGCTTCTGATCCCAATAGGGCTGGGAGAGGTCGATGTAATCGTTCTGCTCAATATTGGCCAGATCCACGAAGGCATCCTCCAATGCGGCGGAAGCCATGTAGATAACGCCCGCTACGAATACCTGGTATTCGTCCAGACCGCTTTGAGCCTGAGCCTTTGCCTTGGCGGCAACGTCACCCTGGTGTTCGGCGTAAACCTGCTCCAGAACGATGCCGTATTCCTGGGAAAGGAGAGCGGCACGGTTATAAGCCGCGTCGTTGACAGGCTCGTTATTCAACGTCGTGGGGGCGATCTCGCAGGAGAGATAGTCGGTGGCCTTGTCGGTGAGGATCTTGATGGTCACACCGCCGAAATCCTCTTTTTCCAAACGGAATTTGTTCTCGTCCTCCACGGGGGCAGAGGCTTCACCGGAGATGCCGGTGTCGGAAAGAACTGCAGAGGTATCACCCTTGTCACCGCATGCAACGAGAGCGATCCCGACAAAGCAAACCGCCAAGATCAGACAGAGAACCTTGTTAAGCTGTTTCATGTGTTACGATCCTTTCTTGTGAATTGATTTATTCCAGAAACATATCGGCAAAGTCGTCAATGGCTTCCTGAAAAGCGTCTCTCCTGGAATCCAATGCGGAAACGTGAGTGTTGTTGCCGGAGATGAGGATGGTATCGTAGAAGCCAAGCATATCGTTTGCAAAGTTCAGCACGATGCCCACGTCGTAGGTTCTGTTGCGGAAGATGAGGTCCAGCATATCCTCGGATTCCTGGTCCTCGAATCTCTTGTTCTTCAAAGTACGGTCGTAGTATTCGGGGGTGAGCATTTCCATACCGTAGTATGCCAGCGCTTCCATAGCGTAGCAGGTAGCGTCCAGCTTCTCCACGTTGCTGGTGGGAATGGCCATGGCGGAGCACCACCAAACGGTGATGGTGGAGGTGTAATCCTCCTGGGTCTCGTCGATCTTGGGCATGGGAAGCAGACCGTAGCGGATATTGGCGTTACGCATCACGGGGTTGGAAACGGTGCCGATCTTCTCGGGGGTGAACAATGCACCGCCGTTTGCAAAGATCTGCACGATCTCCTCGTACCTGTTGGAGGAGGATCTGCCCTCCACCTCTGCCAAAGAACAAACGGTCTTATCGTTGAGGATGTTGTGAACTCTGTCGTACGCCTCGATGTTGCCCTCGTCGCCGATGGTGATGTAGGGAACGCCGTCCTCGTCCAATTTGGTCATGGTGTGGCCGCCCGCAACGGTAAAGGTATAGCCGTCGTAAGCCTGGGCGCTGATACCCCAAACGTCGTCGGAGGAAGCGGACCAGCTCATGCCGTCGCCGTTGTCGTTGACCACCTTCTTGGCCATCTCGTACATCACGTCGATGGTCCAGTCG
>SVTH01000009.1 GCA_015063885.1 Oscillospiraceae bacterium
TTTTTATCCAAGCCGCAGGCTTGGCATATCATCACCGCGCGAAGCGTGGTGCATATCATCAGCCCCTTTGGGGCTGTATCTCATCACGCTTTAGCGTGCATCTATCTGCGGCTTGATGATATACAATGCTCCGCATTGATGATATACACGCCTTTGGCGTGATTTTGCGTTTGGGTTCGAATCCTTAATACAAACCACAAAAATATCTTTTTTGTAGCCCTTACACAAAGCAAAAAAGCCCCCCTGTGGGCTTTTTTGTTTTGGTGTTCGTGATAGGATTATCGTTCTGCACGCCCGGAAGAATGCAAGCGAAGCGAAGCATTCTTCAGAAACAAAGTGCCCCGCACTTTGTTTTGTGCAGAGTTCAAGTCCTGCTTGTAAAAAGTTAGTTTTGCCCATGACTCACCCCCCTCAGTCACGCCGCAAGCGCCGTGACAGCTCCCCCCTTCCGGGGGCAGCCTGTCTGCCTCCTATGAAAGCTAACCGTCAGAGCCGCCAAAAGACACATCCCCCCATACGGAAATTCCTTCCCCTTCTTGACTTTTCCTGCCCGTTTATGGTATACTTTTTTCATTCAAGAAACCGAAAGGAGCCCTTCGTTATGAAAAAACTGCTTACCGTTCTTCTTGCGGTGCTGATGGTCCTTCCCGTCTGTATCACCGCAAGCGCTTCCGCTCCCACGGAGACGGAGGCTTACAACGCCATGGTGGCCTTGAAATCCCAATACCCCGAGGGAACGCCCTGGGGGAATGAAAAGTATTACGCCTGGAAGGGCGGGATCTACACCGCCGGCACCGGCTGCGTTGCCTTCGCCTTTATGCTCAGCGACGCCGCCTTTGGGGATCTCCCCGCACGGCAGAGCTTTGACGTGAAGTTTGAAGACGTCCGTCCCGGTGATATCCTCCGCATGGATAACGACACCCATTCCGTGATCGTTCTGCGGGTTTTTGAGGATTACGTGGAGATCGCCGAGGGCTCCTACAACAACGCCGTCCATTGGGGACGGATCCTCACCGTGGAGGAGGTGGAGGGCTCCACCCATATCATGACCCGTTACCCCGAGGGAACGGGCGGAGAGGATCCCGATATCCCCAAGGATCCCGATAGAGCCTATATCGCCGACGGCAACTGCGGCGAATACGGACGCCCCAACGTGAAGTGGCGCTTGTATGAAGACGGCGAGCTGTTGATCTCCGGCACCGGTGAAATGGACGTTTACTCCCCCTTTGGCGGCACCCCCTGGGACGAGTACACCGCTCAGATCACCTCCGTGACCTTCTCGGGAGAGCTGTTTAACGTTTGCTCCTACGGTTTTCAGGGATTTTGGAACCTGAAGACGGTCACCATTTGTGATTCCGTCCAGGAGATCGGTGTGAACGCCTTTGCGGATTGTACTGCGCTGAGCACTGTGAAAATGAGCAAGGGTGTGAAGAAGATCTACGGCAGAGCCTTCCAGGGTTGTTCCTCCCTTACCTCCATCCATCTGCCCGAAGGCCTTACCGTCATCAACGTCGATGCCTTCTCCCGCTCGGGCTTGCATGCGGTGGACATCCCCGAAACCGTGACCTACCTGGGAAGCAACGCCTTTGAGCAATGCGATTTTCTGGAGTCCGTTTATATCCCCGGCTCGGTAACCAACGATTTTCAATACGCCTTCAACAGCTGTGACAAGCTCTCCACCGTGACCTTGGGTGAAGGGATCCGCTGGTTGGGTCGCAACAGCTTTTCCAATTGCCCCAAGCTGAAGATCGTCAACTTCGCCTCCACCGTGACGGAGATCAGAGATGAAGCCTTCCGCTACTCCGGGCTGGAGACCGCAGTGATCCCCGACAGCGTTACCTACCTTGGCTCGAGAGCCTTTTCCAGCTGTGAAAAGCTGAAGAGTGTGTACATCCCCGCCACCGTTACCGAGTTTGAGGACAACGTATTTTCCTACTGCAAATCCTTGGAGACGGTGACCCTGGAGGAAGGGCTTACCCTTTTGGGTTTTTGCGCCTTCGATTATGCCAAGAGTCTGAAAAGCGTTTCCATTCCCGGCAGTATCCAAACGATCCCCGCATACGCTTTCTCCCGCTCCGGCTTGACCTCCGTGACCATCTCCGAGGGAGTGACCACAGTCAACAAATACGCCTTTGAAACTTGCGAAGATCTGAGAGAGATCCATCTGCCCTCCACCCTGAAGACCGTGGGCAACAGCGCCTTCGATTGCTATAGCAGCTTTGATCCGACGCACGTATATTTCTACGGAACCCCGGCGCAATGGAGCGAAGTGGAAATTGACAGCTTCAACTACGGTCTGGAATATGCCGAGCTTCATATCATTGACCCCAACGCCTGCAAGCATCCCCAGACCGTCGTCATTCCCGCCGTGGCGCCTGGCTGTGAGGTCTCTGGCCTTACCGCAGGGAAGAAGTGCGCCAATCCCGATTGCGGCGTGATCCTGGAGGAGCAGAAGTACGTTGCTCCCAAGGGACACACCTGGGAAGAGGGCGTCTGCTTCCAGCCCGATATCTGCAAAGACTGCAAGGCAGAAAGATACATGGACCGCCACGATTGGCAGCCCGCCACCTGCAATGAGCCTTCCATCTGCCGTCTTTGCGGCGAGGCAAAGGGGATCCCCGCCGATCATTCCTGGCTCCCCGCCGACTGCCTTTGGCCCGAAACCTGCATATTCTGCGGGATCACCCAAGGGGAGCCTTTGGGCCACGATTGGAACACCACGTACTGCGACGAATCCAAAACCTGCCTCAGATGCGGTATCAGCGACGACTTTATCACCGACCACAGCATGAAGAAGGCCACCTGTACCGAGCCTGCCATCTGCCGTGTCTGCGGGTTCACCTACGGCGACCCCTTGGGGCACGATTGGGAGGCAGCTACCTGCACCGACCCCAAGACCTGTAACACCTGCGGCGTCACCTCCGGCAAGCCCAAGGGACACAGCTGGAAGGCGGCGACCTGCACCACCGCAAAAACCTGCAAGACCTGCTCCGCCGTGGAGGGAAAGCCCAAGGGACACACCTCCGACGGGGAGACGGATTGCGCAAAGGAAAGCAAATGTACCACCTGCGGCGTGGTGATCCGTGCCAAGGGAGAACACTTCTGGAACGAAGGGAAGCTGATCACCGCTCCCGATTGCACCACACCCGGTGAAGCCGCCTATACCTGCCAAAGCTGTCTCACCGAGGAGGTGCTGGAGGTTCCCGCCAAGGGACACGAATGGCTGGACGCCACCTGTACCGACCCCAAGATCTGTTCCGTGTGCTCCGCAACGGAGGGGGAACCCAACGGGCATACCTGGAAGGAGGCCACCTGCACCGACCCCAAGACCTGTACCGTCTGCGCTTCCACGGAAGGGGAGCCCAACGGACACGATTGGCAGGAGGCAACCTGCCGCTTGCCCAAGCTCTGTCTCACCTGCGACCTGACGGAAGGCGAGATCGGTTCCCATAACGACGGCGACGGCGACGGAAATTGCGACACCTGCGGCGGGAACCTGAACCCCGTTCCTCCCGCGGAAAGCTCTACGGAGCCGGAGGAATCCACGGAGCCCGAGGAAAGCACCGAGGAAAGCTCCGAGGAAAGCTCCGAAGAGCAGGATGAAAGCTCCGAAGAGACGGAAGGCTCCGAGACCTCCGAAGAGTCCGAAGCCTCCGAAGAGACGGACGCTTCCGTGCCCCGGGAGGAAAGCACTTCCCTTTCCGCCCCCGCCCTTTCCGAAGCTCCTGCCGAGGATGACGGGAACGTTTTGATGATCGTCCTTTGCGTTGCGGTGGGTGTCCTTGCCGCAGCGGTGATCGTTCTGCTCGTGATCCTGAAAAAGAAACGCTGAGTTTTCAAATCCATGCAACCAAACCGGGGCTTTGACGAGTATTACGGATAGAAAGACTTTTTTCAAAAAGGAGAGACCCCTATGGCAAAAGGAAAGAAGACCTGTAAGATGCTGAAGGAGATCCGCAAGGAGATCGCAAGAAGCAACGACATCGCCTACGTCACCACGGAATGTAAATACCAAGGGGACTGCTCGGGCACCTGCCCCAAGTGTGAAGCAGAGGTGCGCTACCTGGAGGAGGAGCTGGAAAAGCGCCGCAGTGCGGGGAAAAAGGTGGTTTTGGCGGGAGTTGCCGCCGCCATGCTGTTTTCCGCAGGGTGCGAGGACATCTTTTCCTCCCAAACCGTAGGAGATCTCCAGCCGCCCTCACAGGAAGAATCCCAACCCATCCCCATGGGTGCCCCTGTGGAGTACGCCTCCTCGGAGCCGGAGGAAGAGACGGCGGATATGGGCGAGATCGCCCCGCCCGAGGAAAGCGGCGAGCAGTCTTCCGAAGAGATCTCTCTGCCCGTCTTCATGGGAGATCTCGTAGCCCCGGAGGAATAAAGCATGGCCAACCACGCCCCGTACCTGCACCTCTCCCCCGCCCGCAAGAAGGCGGTGCTGATGATCCACGGCATCTGCTCCACCCCGAGACATTTTGACTTTTTGGTGTCCTCCCTGCCGAAGGACGTGACGGTCTATACCCTTTTGCTCCCGGGACACGGAGGCACGGTGAAGGACTTCGGAAGCACCTCCATGAAGGCCTGGCGGGAAGAAACGGAAAAAGCCCTTTGCTTTTTGGAACAGGAGCATGAGGAGCTGTTTGTGGTGGGTTACTCCATGGGCACCCTTTTGGCGTTGGAGGCGTTGCCCCGCCATCCCAAAGTGAAGGGACTGTTGCTGTTGAACCCGCCCTTCCGCCCGTGGGTCAGGTGGGAGATGGCAAAGCGGTCCCGCCGTTTCACCAAAGGAAGGGTGAACGAGGCCGATCCCCACGAAGCCGCCTGTCTGAACAGCATCGGCATCCGGCTTGCGCCCAAGGCGGTGAGCTACCTCCGCTGGATCCCCCGTTTTCTGGAGCTGCTCCTTCTTTGCCGCAAGGCGAGGAAAAGCAAGCAGAGGATCGGGATTCCTTGCAAAGGCTTTTTGGGCAAACGGGACGAGCTGGTTTCCATGCGGTCGGAGAAGTATCTGAAACGCCTTCCCGCAGAGGTACGTATTTCCCAAGAAGCGGGGCATTTTTACTACCCCGAAAAAGACCGCGCTTGGATGTGCGAGGCGTTGCGGGAGCTTTTGGAAAGCTGACGAAAACCTGCCGTTTTTGGCGAAATAATCATTGACAACCCCGAAGGATTGGGGTATAATGGGGATAGAAAGAGCAAAGACGGGAGGCCATGAAAGTTGACCACCGATGTGATCTATCACGGAGACTGTATCCGCGGCATGGCGGAGCAGGTTGAGGACGATTCTGTTGATCTGGTAATTGCGGATCCCCCGCTGTACCGCGGCGGGAAGGAGTCTGCGGGTACCTTCCCCGACAGGGAATCTTACGCCGCCTTTTCCAAGGGGTGGATCGGAGAAGTGAGCCGTGTTCTGCGGGGAGGCGGCAGTCTGTGTCTGTTTGCGCCCTTGGAGCTGTTTTGCCGTTTGTTCCCCACTTTGGAGGATAGCGGGCTGGAGCTTCATCAGCAGATTCTGATCCATAAGGACCTGCGGGACGCCAACCTGGGCGGTAAGAAGGCAAAGGCCTTCCCTGCCGCAACGGACTGCCTGTTCCTGCTCACCAAGGATCCCCGTCCCTTCGTCAGCCGTTTTTTGAAGAAAAAGCAGTTGGAAAAGGGTTATACGCCCAAGGAGATGAACAGCCTTTTGGGGGTACAGACCAACGGCGGCGGTATGTGGAGCCATTACACCGGCAACCTCGCCCTGGGGCAGATCCCCACGGAAAAGGTGTGGGGCAAGCTGGAGAAGATCTTAGAGTTCGACCTGCCTTACAGCCGCATTTCCCAAACCTTCCATCCCGCAGAGGGTCTTTCCTCCTTGTGGAACGACGTGAAGTACCGCGAGGAAAAGGACCGCCTGCACCCCGCACAGAAGCCTCAGAAGCTGTTGACCAGGCTGCTTTGCACCTGCAGTGACGAGGGGGACGTGGTGTTGGATCCCTTTATGGGCATCGGCTCCACCGCAGAGGCCTGCGCAGATCTGAACCGCCGTTATATCGGCTTTGAGCTGAACCGGCGGTATTTCCAAATGGCCACCCAGCGGGTGGAAAACCGACAGTTGACGTTGTTTTGAAAAACAGAATGAAAAAACCGCCTGCGAGGCGGTTTTTTTGTGATTCTTTTCAGGGGTCACACCCGTTCGCCGAAAAGATGCCATCTGATCTTGGCGCACAGCTTGTTCACGTCGTTGGTCTCGCTGCTTTGGATGCCCACCACAGCGTTTTCCGCGGGGAAGATCAGGGAGAACTGCCCGTAGGCGCCGTCGGCACGGAAGGCATTTTCCTTTTGGGGGATCATCCAGAACTGGTAGCCGTAGCCGCTGTTCCAGGGGTCGGGATGGCCCGTGTCGATCTGCTTGCGGCCCGCTTCCTTCACCCATTCCCGGGAGACCAGCCGTTTCCCTTCCCAGACACCTTCCTGCAGGTACAAAATGCCCAGCTTCATCATCTCCTCGTTCCGCAGATACAGCCCCGTACCGCCGAAGGCCGTGCCTGCGGGGTCGGTCTCCCAGCCGGGGAAGCCCATGCCCATGGGTTCAAACAGCTTGCGGTAGGCGTAGGAAAGCAAAAGCTCCCCTGCCGCTCTTTGCACCATGCATCCCACCAGGTGGGTGTCGGCGTTGGAGTAGATAAACTTCTCCCCGGGGGTATAGACAAGCTGTTTCCCCAGCATATAGGCCAGGTAGTCGGGCATCCCCTCCCCCTTGCGGCGGTTGGCGCCCATGAGGAAGGCGCCCCCGAAGCCTGAGGACATGGTGAGCAGGTGGCGCAGGGTGATGGTCTTCACCCCATCGTCGGTGATGACGGGATCGTACTCCGGGAACAGGGAGCACAGGGTGGTATCCAAGGTCAATTTTCCCTCGTCCATGGCAATGCCCGCCAGGGTGGACACGTAGCTTTTGGTATGGGAATAGATAAGGCGGGGGATATCAAGGACGAAATGGCGAGATAACAGCAGCTCCCCGTTTTGGTAGAGGGCAACCGCCTCCGCGCCGGGGTTGTCCTGCTCTAAATCCGCAATGAGGTTCTTTACTTTTTCAAGCATACTTACACTTCCTTTCTCATGGCAATATGGGGGCAATCCTGCTCGTATTCGATCTCCCCGAAGGGAACGTAGCCGTTCTTTTGGTAAAAGGGAGCGGCTCTGCACTGTGCGTGGAGGGTGATGGACTTTCCCCCTGCCTCCCGCACGCAGGCTTCCGCCGCGGCAAGCAGCAAAGAGCCGTTTCCCTTCCCCCGATAGGCTTTCATAACGGCAAACCTGCCCAACAGCCAGGCACCCTCTTCCCGATCGCGGAAGACGCGGCAGACGCCCACAGGGGTGCCGCCATGGTACATCACCAGGTGCAGGGCAATTTTGTCGGTATCGTCGAATTCATCCACAAAGCCCTGCTCCTCCACGAACACGGTGTTCCGCACCGCCATGGCGTGGGGGTGGAGGCTGTCAAAACGCTTGATCTCCAAGGGGATCACGCTCCTTTCGACTCACAGTATACCACAAAGCGCTCTCTTTTGCAAGTGCCTTGACAAAGCCTCGGGATTTTGTTATCATATCCCTATCAAGGCAGAAAGGAGCGCCCTATGGAGACCTACGAAGCACGGCTTGCCCGTTTTTTTGAGACCTTTCGGTTCCCCGCCGAGGAAGACGGCATCGGCACCCTGGGGGAAAAGAAGCTCCACGCCGCCTTGAAGCGGTTTTACGCCAAGGATTCCACCTGTATGGAGGTGCCCGTGGGCAGGTTCGTGGCGGACGTGTTCGACGGGGAACGGATCGTGGAGATCCAGACACGGCAATTCGCCCGCTTGCAGAAAAAGCTTTGCTTCTTTTTGGAGCGGTTTCCCGTGACGGTGGTCTATCCCCTGCCCCGCACCCGCTATCTCATCTGGACGGACCCCGCCACGGGGGAATCCTCCCGTCCCCGCAAGAGTCCTGCCGTGGGGACGCCCTTATCGGCGCTTCACGAGCTGTATCACATCCGCACCCTTCTGGGGGTGGAGAACCTCACCGTGGAGGTGCTGCTGTTCGATCTGGATGAATACCGCTTGTTGGACGGCTACGGGAAGACGAAAAAGAAGGGCTCCACCCTGGTGGAGAAGATCCCCAGGGGTGAGCCGGAATTGATGCGGTTACAGTCGGCGGAGGATTACCGCGCGTTGCTGCCGGAAGGGCTGCCGGACGTCTTCACCGCTGCGGTGTTTCAAAAGCACACCGGGCTGAAGGGCCGCAAGGTCTACTCCGCCATTCACGTATTGGAGGAGCTGGGCGTCATCGAAGCGGCGGGCAAGGACGGAAGGGCCACGGTGTATAAAAAAGGGGACGCTTAAGAGGCTCTGCCTCTTAAGAATCTCCGCCAAAGGGGATGATCCCCTTTGGAATCCCGCACCCTTTGAAGTATATATAAGATTAGAACAGGTTTCTTTGGGGGATTCTTAAGGGGGCTTTTCTTTTCCGAAAGAAAAGCCCCCTTAAGCGTCCCCCTTTAAAAGCGGGGCGAAGGCGTCGTATTCGGGTAACAGCTCTCCCCGCACTTCGCCGGTCTCCAAGTCGTACAGGTAGGACAGGGAGAAGAAGCAGTACCCGTAGGCACGGCTCTCGGCGTACAGGCATTCCAGGCTCCGTTTTAAGAGATCGGTGTGGAGGATCCACTCCTGCCTCCCCGCCTCCGTCCCTGCGAAGGCGTCCGTTTCCCCCTGCCGTGCCAGCACCGCCTTGGAGGCGGCAAGTCCCGCATACAGCTTCACGTTGCTCCCTTCCGCAAGGCCTGCCCATTTGGCAAGGATCTCGGGAAAGGGGCAATATTTGTTTTCAAAGCCGAAATACAGCTGGGGCATCAGGTAATCCACACAGCCCCGTTCCACCCACGCCGCCGGGTCGGCAAAATACCCCTCCCGCAAGGAATCCAGGTTGCCCGCAGGAGAGACCCCGTACACCTTGCCGCGGCTGTGGGCGGTATCGTAAAGGGATTCCACCAGGGCGTTGATATTGCCGCGGCGGAAGTCTCCAAGGTCGTCAAAGCCGGAGGCGAGGAACTCCGCCCTGTCGAAGGCGGCGTCCTTGGCGGGGTAGAAATAATCGTCCATGTGGATGCCGTCTACGGGGTATTTGGTGAGCATCTCCAAAGCTCCCTTGCAGATCAGCTCACGGACCTCGGGGTAGGAAGGGTCTAAGTACAGCCGTCCCTCCCACACCTTGACCTGCCCGGTAGAAGCGGTGTACCAATCCTTGACGGCGTAGCCCGGGGGGATGGAGGCTGCTTCCGTTTCCGTCATCAAGCGCAAGGGGTTGATCCACCCGTGGACGGAAAAGCCCCGCTCCTTGGCCATGGTCACCAGGATCTCCACGGGATCGTAAGAGATCTCCCCGCCGTATTCCCCCGCCACGTATTTGGAAAGGGGGTAGTATGCGCTTGGGTACATGCTGTCCCCGTTGGGACGGAGCTGGAGGAACAGGGTGTTGAAGTTGTCCTTTTCCAAGGCGGCAAGCAGGGTGGTTATTCGGTTGACATAATCGTTCTTTTCCCGCTGTTGGTTCCCGTCTCGGTAGAGGGGCTGCATATCAAATTGGGAGAGCCACACCCCGCGGAGGTAGGTGCTCTCTGCGGGCGGAGGTGCGGCTTCCGTTCTGCGGTAGGTGTGGACGAGTTGGGGCGGGGAGGCGTTGATGCCGAACAGCAGAGAGAGGATGAAGGCGATCAGCTTTGCCATGGGTATTTTCCTTCCGTTGTTTTGGTTGAATATATGCGGCGGAAGGAAGGGGTATGCGGAAAGGGGAGGTGCAAGGGGTGTCACCCCTTGATTTCTTTTTGCAGATCCCGACCCAGCTTTTGCATGATTTCTTCTTTTACCTTCACCACACGGCGGTCGTAGGTGACCAGGCCGTTGGTCTCGTCCTCCACGTCGGAAAGCTGGGTGAGCACCGTAGCGCAAAGCCCTTCCTTCACAGCGGGGAGGATCTGCTGTCGGTAGAGGGCCTCCAGCCCTTCCTCAAAGGCGGGAAGCGCCGTGTAGGTCTTGTAGCCGTAGGTTTTTTCCAGGTTGAAGGAATGGTCGGGAAGCTTGCAGGAATACCCTCCGAACTCGGAAAGCACCACAGGCTTCTCCCCTCTTTTGCCCACACGGAAGGGACGGAAATACACGTGGCGGCTGTCCACGTCGCTGTGCTTACAGGTGAACCAGCCGGAGGTGGCGTCCCAGATGCGGGCGGGGTCAAGGGCTTTCAGCTCCTTATAGATCCTGTCGGCGTCGTACTGTCCCCAGCCCTCGTTGAAGATGGTGTAATAGCACACCGAGGGGTGGTTTTGCAGCAGGGCGGCGGTCTGCTTGGCGTGGGATTCGAAGTAAAAGCGCTGACGCTCCGAGGCACGGAAGAAGCGGCGTTTTTTCTTCCCCAGGGTGGGAAGCACCGTGTCACGGACGTAGCGGTAGACCCCGTTGTTCACCATGTCCTGGAAGACGATCACCCCTTGGAGGTCGCATTGATAATAGAACTCCTCCGGCTCGATCTTGATGTGCTTACGAAGCATATTGAATCCCAGCTCCTTGGCGGTGCGCACGTCGAAGGCGTAGCCTGCGGGAGAGGCGGGGAGGTAGATACCGTCGCTGAAATAGCCCTGGTCCAACAGCCCGTGGAAAAAATAGGGCTTGCCGTTCAGGCACAGGCGAGGGATGCCGTCCACCGTCTCGGCGGTGACGGTACGCAAGGCGAAGTAGGAAGCGATCACGTCTTCCCCGCTTTGCAAGGTGAAGCGGTAGAGATAGGGATCCTCGGGGCACCAATGGCGGGGATCCTCCACGGTGAGGGTGAAGGCGTCGCCGTTGTAGGTATATTTACGTTCTCCTCCCGGAGTGGTGACGGTGAGGGTCTTTTCGGCTTCCCCGCCTTGGGTCTCCAGGGTGACGGAGGTGAGGTCGGAGTGAATTTTCAAGGAAGAAACGTGGTTTTTCGGCAGGCTTTCCATCCACACGGGCTGCCAGATGCCGCTGACGGGGGTGTACCACATCCCGCCCCGCTTTTCCCGTTGCTTGCCGTAGGGCAGATCGAGATCCAAATCGTCGGTGACGGTGACGGAAAGGGTGTTTTCCCCCTCCAGCAGGGCATCCGTTACGTCAAAGGAAAAGGGCAGGTATCCCCCCTCGTGAGTGCCCAGGGAAACGCCGTTGAGGGTGACCTCCGCCGTCTGATCCACCGCCCCGAAGTGGAGATGGGCGGTATCTCTTCGGAAGCCTTCCGGCAGGGTGAAGGTCTTGCGGTAGAGCCATTTTTCCCCTTTTTGCAGGGTTTGTTCCACGCCGGACAGGCGGGATTCCGGAGGGAAGGGGACGAGGATCTTCCCCACGGGAGTCTCGTTCCCCGCGGAAATACGGGAAAGCGCCCACGTTCCGCACAGGGAAAAGAAGGAATCCCTGGCCATCTGAGGGCGGGGGTAGACCTCTCCCCAGGCGTTGGGGTTCCCCTCAAAGGGGGTGGAAAGCTTTTGGAAGGGTGTTTTCATGGGCGCCTCCTTGGGAATCTTGATGGAGATATTGTACCATGTTTGGGGTGGGTTGTCAAGGGAGCGGAGGCGTAGCCGCACACAACGCTTTTCGGGTCGCCGTGGACGTCGACCCCTACAGACACGAAACAGGCTCAGATGAAAGTCACAGCTTTTTCTCCCGCACAGTCTTGTTGCGTGAAAAGATGGCATAAATCCAGCCAAAGCACCCTGCGTATTCGTAGGGGTCGACGTCCACGGCGACCCGTTGGTATGAATCGCGTCCATCAAGCCCCCTCATTTCCCCCACTTTTTTCTCAAAACCCCTTGCATTTTTGGGAAGAATATGATATAGTATAGGCGTAGTAAAAAGAACAGCCTTTCATCAGGATCGGGTTGACGCCCGATCCTGATTGTTATGTTGGGCAAAAAGGAGAACATATCTATGGCAAAGAAAGATAATATCGCCTCCCGTGTGAAGGAAGCGGTGAAGCCCATCGTGGAGGGCGCAGGGTACACCCTGTGGGACGTGACCTTTTACAAGGAGGTCTCCGAATGGATCCTGGAAATCTCCATCGACAAGGAAGAGGGCATCTCCACCGACGATTGCTCCGTGGTCACCAAGCTCATCGACCCCATCATCGACGAGATGGATCCCGTGGAGGAGGCTTACTGTCTGATGGTCTCCGGTGCGGGAGGCTACCGTGACCTGGTACTGCCCATGCATTACGAATACGCCCTTGCCCGCGGCTGTGACGCGGAGGTACGCACCTTCACCGCCGTAGAGGGCAGAAAGCAGTTTGAAGGCAAGCTTGTCTCCTTCGACGAGGAGACCGTCACCGTTTTGGAAAACGGAAAAGAGCTCACCTTTGAAAAAAAGCAGATCGCCAAGATCACGGCCATCTGCTACACCGCCGCCGAAGAAGAATAAAAAAACATCACATAAACCTAACCGTAAAGAAAGGATGACAGTCAAAATGAGAAAGAAGTCTGCTGCGGGCAAATCTCCTGCGGAAGAGACCATTGTAAACAAGGAACTGTTTGAAGCCCTTGCCGCACTGGAAAAAGAGCGTGGCATCTCCCAGGATTACATGCTGGAGCGTGTGGAAGCCGCATTGCTTTCCGCCTTCCGCAAGGAATACCGCGGGAACGAAAACGCCATCGTAAAGATCGACCCCCTGAAGCAGGAGGCCCACATTTTCAAGATCTACACCGTCGTGGAGGAGGTTCTCAACGAGGACGCAGAGATGTCCCTGGAGGCCGCCCGCAAGATCAATGCCGCCTATCAGCTGGGCGACACCGTTGAGACCGAGGTGAAGACCAAGGCCTTTGGCAGAATCGCCGCCCAGGCCGCAAAGCAGGTGATCGTCCAGGGTATCCGAGAGGCGGAAAGAGGCATGATCATCAAGGAATACGAAAGCAAGAAGGAAGAGATCGTCTCCGCCGTGGTCATCCGTGTGGATCCCACCAGCGGCAACGCCACTCTGGAGATCGGCAAAAACGAAATGGTGCTCTTCCGCCACGAGCAGATCCCCACGGAGAATCTTCAGGTGGGCGACCGTATCAAGGTCTTCGTGACCGAGATCAAGAAGGAGACCAGAGGTCCCTCCGTTGTGCTCTCCCGCGTCCATCCCGGCCTGGTACGCCGCTTGTTCGAGCTGGAGGTACCCGAATTGAAGGACGGCACCATCGAGATCGTTTCCGTCGCCCGTGAGGCAGGCAGCAGAACCAAGATCGCTGTCCGCTCCAACGACGAGAAGGTGGATCCCATCGGCGCCTGCATCGGCCCCAAGGGTGCCAGAAAGAACCTGGTCACCGACGAGCTGTGCGGGGAAAAGATCGACATCATCCCCTACAGCGAGGTCACCGAGGAATTCATCTCCGCCGCATTGGCACCCGCCGCTGTGGACGAGGTGATCAAGCTTCCCGAATCCGACAGAGCTTACCGCGCCATCGTTTCCGACGAGCAGCTCTCCCTTGCCATCGGTAAGGAGGGTCAGAACGCCCGTCTCGCCGCCAAGCTCACCGGCTTCAAGATCGACATCAAGAGCTACAAAACGCTCGCTATGCAGGAATAACGGGCATGGCAGAACGCAGGATCCCTCTCCGCAAGTGTTTAGGCTGCGGAGAGATGAAGGAAAAAAAGCAGTTGATCCGGGTGGTACGCTCCAAGGAGGGCGAGATCAGCGTGGACTTCACGGGGAAGGCCCCGGGGAGAGGCGCCTATCTTTGCCCGAGCGTCGCCTGCTTCGACACGGCCAGGAAGAGCCGCCGTCTGGAGCGTGCCTTCTCCTCCCATATTGAGGAAGACCTCTTCGATACGCTGAGAGAGAAGATCGTTTCCGAGACGGAGAAGGGCGAAGGATGAACCGTGTTTTGGGCGTTTTAGGATTGGCAAAACGGGCAGGCGCCCTTGCCATCGGTACCAACTCCGTGTTGGAGGCGGTGCGGAAGGGCAAGGCCTACCTGGTGCTCATCGCCTCGGACGCCTCGGAAAATACCGCAAAGCAGCTGCTGGACAAATCCGCATACTACAAGATCCCCGCAGAAAAGCTCCCCTTCGGGATGCTGGAGCTGGGACACGCCATCGGCAAGGATCACACCGTCGCCGTTGCCGTCTTGCAGGAGGGATTTGTGGTTTCCTACACAAAAGCCTGTACCACTCAGTAAAGAAAGGAACGGTTTTTACACATGGCAGAAACGAGTAAAAAATACAAAGTCGGCGAACTGGCCAAGGATTTCGGTCTGAAGAATAAGGACGTCATCGACCTGTTTGCCAAGCACGGTCTTGCAGGGAAGTCTCACACCACCGCATTGGAGGACAGCGAGATCAGCATCTTTTTGGAGGCTCTGACCCAGCAGAACCAGGTGGATATCACCGCATATTTCAAGACCTTCGACGATAAGAAGAAGGCAAAGAAGGAAGAAGAGCGCAAGAAGGCCGAGGAGGCACAGAAGGCCGCAGAGGAGGCCCGCCGCAAGCAGAAGGAAGCCCAGGCGGCTCAGAAGCGGAAGGCCAACCCCAACCAGCAGCCCCAGCAGCCTCAGAAGCAGCGCTCCAAGACGGAGGTGCGCGTGGTGGATACCCGCGGTACCGTGGGCGTTGACCTGGGCAAATACGACGAGAAGCTGTTGAGCTACGACTCCGGTGACAACACCCAGTCCGGCAAGCAGAAGATCAAAAAGAAGAATAAGTTCCAGACCCCCGATCCCAAGGGCAAGGGCAAGGGTCCCCAGGGCAAGCAGCCTCCCAAGCCTCAGAACAAACCCAAGCCCGTACAGCTGACCATCTCCGTCCCCGACGAGATCACCGTCAGCGAGCTGGCTTCCCGCATGAAGCAGACGGTTGCCAACGTGGTGAAGAAGCTGATGAGCATGGGTGTGATGGCAGGCATCAACGACGTCATCGACTACGATACCGCTTACCTGCTGGCAGACGAAATGGGCATCATCGTGAAGAAGGAGGTCGTTCTCTCCCTGGAGGACCGCCTCATCGACACCGAGGCAGATCCCGAGGAGACTCTGCAGCACCGCGCACCCGTCGTGGTGGTTATGGGTCACGTTGACCACGGTAAGACCTCCCTGCTGGACGCCATCCGCGACGCCCACGTCACCGCAGGAGAAGCCGGCGGTATTACCCAGCACATCGGTGCTTACAGCGTACACGTACACGACCAGGACATCACCTTCCTGGACACCCCCGGTCACGAGGCCTTCACCGCCATGCGTGCAAGAGGTGCCAATATGACGGACATCGCCATTCTGGTGGTGGCGGCAGACGACGGTATCATGCCCCAGACCGTGGAGGCCATCAACCACGCCAAGGCGGCGGGCACTCCCATCATCGTTGCCATCAACAAGATGGACCGTCCCGGTGCCAACCCCGATAAGATCATGACCGATCTTACCAACTACGAGCTGGTTCCCGAGGCATGGGGCGGCGACACCATTTGTATGCCCATCTCCGCCTTGAAGCGCCAGGGTATCGACGAGCTGTTGGATATGGTGCTGCTTACCGCTGAAATGATGGAGCTGAAGGCCAACCCCGACCGTAAGGCACAGGGCGTGGTGGTAGAGGCCCGTCTGGATAAGGGCAAGGGTACCGTGGCTACCTTCCTGGTGCAGAAGGGTACCTTGCGCACCGGCGACATCGTCATCGCAGGCACCGCCGTGGGCAGAGTCCGCGTGATGACCAACGACAAGGGCAGAACCGTGAAGGAAGCAGGCCCCTCCATCCCCGTGGAGATCACCGGTCTTTCCGAGGTGCCCAACGCAGGCGACCTGTTCTATGCCGTGAAGGACGAGAAGATGGCAAGAGACCTGGCAGAGGAGCGCAAGCAGACTGCCAAGAACGCCCATGCAGACGCCGTGAAGGTGAACCTGGACGACCTGTTCAGCCAGATCGGCAACGGCGTGCAGGATCTGAACATCATCGTCAAGGCAGACGTACAGGGTTCTGCGGAGGCGGTGAAGCAGAGCCTGGAGAAGCTTTCCAACGAAGAGGTCCGCGTGAAGGTGATCCACGCCGCAGTAGGCGGTATCACCGAAAGCGACGTGATGCTGGCATCTGCCTCCAACGCTCTGATCGTGGGCTTTAACATCCGTCCCGACCGTACCGCTACCGACGCGGCGGCAAGAGACAAGGTGGAGATCCGCACCTACCGTATCATCTACGACTGCATCGAGGAGATCAAGGCGGCCATGAAGGGCATGCTGGCTCCCGAGTTCAAGGAAAACGTCATCGGCCACGCAGAGGTCCGTCAGACCATCCACGTCCCCGGCGTTGGTACCATCGCAGGCTCCTACGTCACCGACGGCAAGGTTGCCAGAAACGCACAGATCCGCGTTCTCCGTGACAGCGTGGTGATCTTCGAGGATCAGATCTCCTCTCTGAAGAGATTCAAGGACGACGCCAAGGAAGTGAACAACGGCTACGAGTGCGGTATCGGCTTGGAGAAGTTCAACGATATCAAGGTAGGCGACGTTCTGGAAGCCTTCGTCATGGAAGAAGTGGCACGCTAATGGTTGCGAACAGACAGGACCGCGTCAACGACGCCGTGGCGGCAGAGCTGGCCGTCATTTTGCGGACGGTGAAGGACCCCAGGGTCTCCCGTGCCTTTATCAGCATCTCCGGGGCGGAGGTCTCCAAGGATCTCTCCCAGGCGAAGATCTTTTACAGCGTGTTCGGCCCCGATAAGGACGTGGAGGTGGGCATCCAATCCGCCTCCGGCTACATCCGCTCGGAGCTTGCCAAGCGTCTGAATCTGCGGATCACCCCCAAGCTCACCTTCATCCGTGAGCACGGGGCTCAGAAGGCTATGGACATCGCAAAAATTTTGAAGGATTTTCAAGATGAGCAACAGAATTCCTGAGGAAGAGGTGCTTACGTTCCTCCGGGAACGGGATCACTTCCTCATCTTCACCCACAATTCCCCCGACGGTGACACCGTGGGCTCCGCCATGGCCTTGGTCATGGGATTGAGAGCCTTGGGGAAGCGTGCAGTTGCATACAACAGAGAGGGCGTGCCGGAGCGGCTCGCCTTCCTGCCCTTTGGGGAATATTTTTTGGAGGAGGTCGCCGATACGACAGGGTACACCCTGGTTTCCGTGGACGTGGCTTCCCCCAAGATGCTTTCCCTGCCCGAGGCGGGATATACCTTCGCCCTTTCCATCGACCATCACAAGGTGAACACCATAAGCTGTGAAAGGCTGTACCTGCGGGACGATCTCATCGCCGCGGGGGAAGCGGTGTTTGAGATCCTTCGTGACCTGGGGGTGGAGCTGACGGCAGAGCTGGCGCTGCCCTTGTACACCGCCATCTGCTCCGACAGCGGAGGCTTCCGCTATCAGGCCACCCGCCCCGAGACCATGCGCTACGCCGCAGAGCTGATGGGGACGGGGATTGATTTTGCAAGGATCTGCCGTCTGCTGTTCGACAGCAAATCCCCCTCCCAGATCGCCGCAGAAAAGCTGGGCTACCAAAAGCTGGAATTGCATTTCGGCGGTCGGTTCGCCTTGGTGGCGGTGACGGAGGAGGAGCTGAAAAACGCAGGTGCAACCGAAGAGGACACGGAGGTGCTTAACCAGATCCCCCGTCAGATCGCAGGGGTGCAGATGTCCGCCGTGATCAAGCCCAAGGGCAATTTTGTGAAATGTTCCTTCCGCTCCAACGAGGATATCGACGTTGCCGCCCTGGCGCAGACCCAAAACGGGGGCGGTCATTACCACGCCGCAGGGTTTTCCATGGAAAACGCCACGGTGGAGGCTGTGAGGGAGCTGGTGCTCTCCATGGCAGAAGGAGCGGTTTTATGAGCGAGCTTTGCGGCATTTTCATCGTAGACAAGCCCGTGGGGGTCACCTCCCAGGTGGTCATCGGCAGACTCCGCAAGGTGACGGGGATCCGCAGGATCGGCCATTGCGGGACCCTGGATCCCCTGGCGAGCGGTGTGCTGCCCGTGATGATCGGCAACGCCACCAAGGCCTGCGAATATCTCATGGATCACGACAAGGTGTACGTGGCCTCCATCCGTTTGGGGGTGGAGACGGACACCGAGGACATCACCGGCGAGGTAACCGCCCGTCACGAAGGAGCACTCCCCTCTTTTGAGGAGTTCCAACAGGTTGCGAAGACCTTCGTGGGAGAGATCGATCAGATCCCGCCCATGTATTCCGCTCTCAAAAAGGACGGCGTCAAGCTGGTAAACCTGGCGAGAGAGGGTGTCACCGTGGAGCGGGAGCCCCGGAAGGTCACCATCCACAGCCTGGAGACCTATGAGGAGAAGGGAGAGTTCTTCCTGCGGGTACATTGCTCCCGAGGGACCTACATCCGTACCCTTTGCGCCGACATCGGCAAAAAGCTGGGCTGCGGGGCCTGTATGGCTTCCCTGCGGCGGACCTCCGTGGGACAGTTTGACGAAGGTCAGAGCGTTCCCCTGGACGAGCTGCGGGAGTACACCGTAGAGCAGGTGGCGGAAAAGCTGATCCCCATCGAGACACTCTTTTCCCACTACCCCGAGGCGAAATTGCCTGCCTTTTACGCCAAGCTTTACGCCCACGGGGAGAAGATCACCATCTCCAAATTCAAGCTCCAAGGAAAGGTTGGGGACCGTTTCCGCGTCACCACTCCCGAGGGGCGGTTCACCGTGGGAGAGATCTCCGAATACCACGGAAAACTGCAATTGGGAGCAAAAATGTTCTTTTAACCAAGGAACGTCCCACCGTTTAACAAAAAATGACACGCCGTGTGTGGTACTATGAAGGTGCCCCACACGGTTTTTTGTTTAAAAAATGAAGTGCTGCGCAATGAAGTGGCTTCGCCAATGAAGTGCTGCGCAATGAAGTTGCGACCAAAGGTCGCAAATGTTAAGTTGTTTTGCCAATGGGATATTTCCATCACTTAACAACATAGCATTTGCACGCTCTGCGTGCAACTTCATTGACGCGATAGCGTCACTTCATTTCGGCTCTGCCGAACTTCATTTGTGCAAGGCACAACTTCATTGCACCTTCGGTGCACTTCATCGGCTCTGCCGCTTTTCTCTCGGAGGTCTCTATGTTCCAAACCAAAAAGAAAACCCAAAAGATCTACCTTCTCCCCATCGAAGAGCTTGCCCCCAACAGGATGCAGCCCCGCAAGGCCTTCGACGAGGGGGAGCTTTTGGCACTTTCGGAAAGTCTCAAGCAACACGGCTTCCTACAGCCTATCACAGTGCGCAGGACGGATCCTCTCCCCTTCCCCGAGGACTTGCAAGCCCCCGCCTTTGAGATCATTGCAGGGGAACGTAGATGGCGAGCGGCAAAGCTGGCGAATCTGGAGCAGGTGCCCTGCATCATCCGCAAGGCGGACAAGGAGGAATCCGCCTATCTGGCCCTCATCGAGAACCTGCAGCGGAAGGAGCTGGGGTATTTCGAGGAGGCGGAGGCCTTGCGGAACCTGCTGTTGATGACCGACTATTCCCAAGCAAAGCTGGCGGAAAAGCTGTCCATCAGCCCCTCCGCTCTTTCCAACAAATTGCGCCTGCTGTCCCTGCCCGAGGGGCAGAGAAAGCTGATTTTGGAGCAGGGCTTCGGGGAACGGCACGCAAGGGCTTTTTTGAAGATCCGTGACGACGCCGCACGGCGAAGCGCCATTTTGCAGGCGGGAAAGGAAGGCCTCACCGCCAAAGCCGCCGAGGCGCTGGCGGACAGCTTCAACAGGGAGCAGACCGCCTTCAAGCAGGAGGAAAAGCCCCCGGTCAAGAAGCCCCATCGGGTGGTTTTGGTGAAGGATCTGCGGTTCTTTTTCAACACCCTGGAGCGCTCTCTTTCCCTGCTGGAGGAGGCGGGATTTTCCGTGGAAAAACAGCGGACGGAGACGGAAAACAGCTATGAGATCACCCTCTCGGTGAGCAAGACCAAGCCCTCCGACACGGCAAAAAGCGGTGGATAGATTGTGGGCAAATGTGGATAACTACCCCCACTTATCCACCGCAGGGAGAAGGAGTTATCCACATTTTTCAAATTGACAGAACACTTGTTCTCTGTGTATTAGAACACTTGTTCGGAATATGGTTGTTCCGCCAAGTCGTGTCGAAAAATGTCGAAAAAAGTTATCCACCAAAAATCTGCCTCCTCTACTACTACAACTACTTACATGTACCTATTAAAAAAGGGTTAGTGGTAGGGTACGCCCGCGGGCGCGAAAGCTCTTTTTTGGAGAACGAAAAAACCGGCTCTTTCGAACCGGTTGTTTTTGTGTTTACAGGCAATCGTACCGCTCGCCCTCTGCCTTCAGAATGGCACGGCCGTTGGTACGCTCGGTGACCGCCTTTTCCAGGGCGGAAAACTCCCCTTCCCGCAAGGCGGCGGAGATCCGCACGTCATCGGCGTAGACGGTATCCAGGCGGAGCATGGTGTAGTTTTCCAGAATGGGCTCCACCTTCTGCAGGTCGGAATAGGTCACCCGCAAAGAGAACACCAACAGCTTTTCCACCACGGCTTTCCCTGCGGCGTCCAAGGCCATTTTAGCCCCCTGGCTGTAGGCCCGCACCAAGCCTCCCGTGCCCAGCAGGATCCCGCCGAAATAGCGGGTCACCACCACGGCCACGTCGGTAACGCCCTCTTTTCTCAGCACGTCCAGAACGGGCAGTCCCGCAGTGCCGTGAGGCTCCCCGTCGTCGGAGAAGCGGGTGACGTTGTTCTCTCGTAAGAGGTAGGCGTACACGTTGTGCTTGGCGTCGGCGTATTGCTTTTTGATCTTGTTCACGAAAGCGATGGCTTCCTCCTCCGTCTTCACGGGGGTGATGTTGCCGATGAACTCGCTTTTCCGTTCAACAAAAGAAGCCGTGGCGGCTTCTTTTACTGTGGTCCATCCTGCGCTCATTCCGCAAACTCCGCGTAGATAGCACGGATGGCCTTTTCAAATTCGTCTTCGTTCACACCCACGATGATGTTCAGCTCGGAGGAGCCCTGGTCGATCATGCGGATGTTGATGTCCTCTCTTGCCAATGCGTTGAACACGCGGCAAGCGGTACCGGGGGTGCCTGCCATTCCGCGGCCAACCACGGCCACCAGAGCCAGGTTATCCTCGATGGCCAGGTAATCGGGGTGGACGGCTTCGTTGATGCGGGCGGTGATCTCCTGCTCTCTGCCGTCGATATCCGCCCCGGAAAGCACCACGCACATGGTGTCGATGCCGGAGGGGAGATGCTCAAAGGAGATGCCCATGTCTGCGATGACTTGGAGCACCTTGAGACCGAAGCCCACCTCCTGGTTCATCATATCCTTTTCCAGGTGGATGAGACGCAAGCCCTTCCGCCCTGCGATGCCGGTGATGACGCCGCCATGGGTCAGACTTGCACCCTTGGGCACGATGAAGGTGCCGTTATCGTCGGGTCTGTTGGTATTTTTGATGTTAATGGGAATGCCTGCCACCTTTACGGGGAAAATAGAATCCTCATGGAGCACGGAGGCGCCCATGTAGGAAAGCTCACGAAGCTCACGGTAGGTGATGACCTCGATGGGCTTGGGGGAGTCTACGATGCGGGGATCCACCATCAAGAAGCCGGAAACGTCCGTCCAGTTCTCGTAAAGATCCGCCCCTGCGGCACGTGCCACGATGGCACCGGTGATGTCGGATCCGCCTCTGGAGAAGGTCTTCACCGCGCCGTTGGGCATACTGCCGTAGAACCCGGGGATCACCGCGTTCTTGCAACGGGAAAGACGGCGGGACATAACGCGGTTGGTGAGCTCCGCTTCAAAGACACCGTCCTTGTCGAAGAAGATCACCTCTGCGGCGTCGATAAAGGTAAAGCCCAGGTAGGCCGCCATGATGATACCGTTCAGGTATTCCCCGCGGCTTGCCACGTAATCCAGGGTGGTACCCTCTGCCAGCTGGGTATGGATGATCTCCAGCTCCCCGGTAAGGTCCAAATTCAGACCCAGCCCGCGGATGATGCCCAGATAGCGCTCGCCGATCTCACGGAAGGTCTCCTCAAAGGGCTGACCGTTTGCGCTCTCGGTATAGGCCTTAATCAAAAGGTCGGTCACCTTGGTATCCCCCGCAAACCGCTTGCCGGGTGCGGAAGGCACCACGAAACGGCGGGATTCCTCCCCGCGGATGATGGCAACAGCCTTTAAGATCTGCTCTGCGGAGGCCAAAGAGCTGCCGCCGAACTTCACCACTTTATTTTGATAAACGTTTTTCATAAAAACCGATACTCCCTTACACTGTAAGAATATCCAACAGACTGTCACATTGTACCATATTCCCGTGAAATTTGCAATACCTGTTTTTCACAAAACCCCGATGTCTCTGGGGTTTAGCCCTGTGAAAAACAGAGAAGAGGAAGGTAAGGGGTGAGTGTTATAGCATCAACAAGCCTTACGGCTTTGCGTGTTTGAGGCCCTGTACGGCAATCGCAGAGCAAAAAACTGGCAGTCGTCCACCTAACAATTCATGGATCAACTACCAGTCAAGCAAAAAAATCGGCTAAACACAGCCATTGACAGCCTTTTCAAGCCCAAAACCATGTCTGAGTCAACTATGAGTCAAGTAAAAATCAAGCCCAATATGGCAAATACTTTCTGTTCTTATCTGAGGTGGAATCGTCTGATATCTTGATTAACCCTGCATCACACGTCTCGTTCAGAAGGCGTGTCATCATAGCGCTATTCTTTTGATCGATCTGAAACCGCTCACGAAGCGAAGAATTTGTCATGTATTCGCGGTTGACACGTTTGAGGCAGGCATGCAAATAACACGCTCTTTGTCGATCATCCTTGGTCATCTGCGCATATGGTCTGTATGAAAACAGCGAAACTCTCGTGTGGTTATTATAGATGTCAATTTCCGGAGCAGGCAACTGATAGTATTCGGTCTGGAATACGACCTTATCGTATCCGCTGCCGCGTTCCTCGCAAACACCTATGCGACGCATAAAAGAAGCGAGCTTTTCGTTACGAGAGACGGGCGGATGGTCAACAAAGCGTTCTTTTTCAATCAAAGGAATTCCCGGGTTGGTAATTTCCATTCGGTCATCAAAAATTTCAACCATCGGACTTGTTCCTTGCAAAAAGAAGTTTTGGTGGATAAGTGCATTCGCAACCAACTCACGAACTGCGAGTTCAGGATACATCGGTACTTCTTTGCGTAACGCAGCTCCCATAACTTCGTTCACCGGCAGAAGGCCGTTGATATACCCAATCAATCCCTCGAAGCCGTTAGCATACCCTTTACCGCCGATCTGCTCCTTGGCAGAAGACATGCGGCTGTTGCCGGAATACTTAATGACACGGATAGCTTTGCGCTCTAAAGACGGGAAATCAGCTAATCGTTTTGCAAATAAAATTGCACCAAGATTTGTGATGTTGTAATTACCCGCCTCATTTTTAGTAATCAGCCCATCCGCTTGCAAGGCATCTAAAATGCCGTGCTTTTCGCTGGGAAGATCCATAGACAGCAGTTCAAAGTAAGCAGCGTAGTCCAAACGGCGAAGGACGAAGTCGCCGGCGACGTGATCCATCGCGACCATTGTTTCAAAGGGTCTGCGAGAGAGTGTTGCCCAAAGCTCACGTTCGGTATCAGGAAAATCCTTTAGTTTCTTTTTGTAAGAGTCGATCCGAATGTAATCAACACCTCTGAATTTTACCGGAGCGGAGTACGCTGCTCCGACCTCCATCAGAACCACGTTCTTACCGTCGATGACACAGGAGTAAAAATAAAACTGTACCTGCGGTTCCAGCTGCGTTGCGATCCACAATTCCAATCCTTGATTCCCTTGTCTTTCTTCAGAAGGGACAAACGTTGTACCGGTAATTTCGTGAGTGGCGTCATTCACGCCCCAAATAAGGAAGCCGTGTTCTTGGTTGAAAAGCGCAGCAGTGTTTGATAAAGCACTGACATATTCGCCGATTGCCTGCGGATTACAGTTGTTCGTTTTAAATTCAATCCATGGCAGTTCGGTAGCATGGCTTCGCGATTCATTTACAATATCTTCGATAATATTTCTGTCAAAAGGCATCATAACACCTCCTCTAATCAATACTCATTTTACCATAAGTCAAGAAGATAGTCAAGTAAAATTGATCGCAAAAAGCCAGCATTTTCGGCAAATACTTTGCTGAAAATGAAAGAATACATAAAAAAGCGGATTACGGAAGAAGAATCCAGTCAACTAAAAAGAAATTGCAAGAAGCGGCCACAAAAAAACCGGCAGCATACACTGTCAGCGGTTTTGCCCCCGGCGAGAATCGAACCCAAACGCGCACCTACCGCAGCATAAGCAGCTGCCTTTTTCTATGCGCGTTCTACGGCAAAGCCTTTCGGCTTTGCGGGTTTGATTCGGCTTTTGCATACGAAAAAGGCCGACGGGCATAGAAGCCCATCGGTCTTTTTGGCACCCGCAACGGGAATCGAACCCATAACTGCCCCTTAGGAGGGGGCTGTTATATCCATTTAACTATGCAGGCGTATGCTCTATTCTACACCGAAAACGCCGAAAAGTCAAGGCGTACGGCGTGATTCCCGTTAAAAAAAGTTCCCCTCTTGCAATTTACGGGAAACTGTGCTATACTGAGCATAACCACTTACACAAAGGAGGAACGGTTATGCGCAAAGCTCTTTGCCCCGGGGGAAGGGTTTCCTTTGGGAAGCGGCTTCTGGCCGCAGGTCTGGCGGTTGCTGCGTTGACCACAGGCAGTATGTTCACCACTTTTGCAACGGAGACTCCTGTCTCCGTGACCTACACCTTCTCGGGAGCCAGGGCGGAAAAGCCCGGGTACGCCTGCGGGAAGATCACCGTCACCCCCGGAGCGGAAGCCGCCGCAGAGGGGTACTACCTGGTGTACTACACCGACGAGAAGGGCGTTTTGGCAGGCTACGACGAGCTGGCCACCGTTCCCATCACCGGCGGGAAGGTTTCCATCCCCGTGCCCGACGGGCTGATGATCCCCCCGGACGCCACGGGGATTGCCGTGTTTGAAAGCGACAAGCGGTTCCTGGACGAGCCTCCCGCTATCGACACCGCCATCGGGGTCTGCGAGATCCCGGAATCCAAGCGGCTGAAAAGCCTTGGAGACCTGCAGGTGTCCTTCGGCGCTCTTTCCGACACCCACATGAACTACCAGCCCTACGACCGCGGGGCTTTTGAGAAGCTGGCCTACTCTTTGGATTTCTTTGCGGAGAAAAAGATGGATTACCTGGTAATCACCGGGGACGCCACGGGAGACCGAGGGGAAAACCCCGATCTGGAGGCGCAGTACGAAAAGCACCTGGAGATCCTGAACGCCTCTTCCTTCCCTGCAGACAAGGTGTACGAGGGCATCGGCAACCACGGCAACACCCCGCAGGACGCTCCCTTGCTGGATCAGTACCTGGGAGGTGAGGACGAGGATCACCCCTACGAGGGCTCCCCTTACTTCTCCCTGTTCAAGGAGGGCAAGGAGGGACAGCGGGACCTGCTGTTCATCTTCACGGGCTACGAGCTGAAGGCCCCCTCGGATTCCGCCAAGTACGAGACCTTCTCCGTGGAGCAGATGGATTGGATCGAAAGCCTGCTCACTGAGTACGGGGAGACGGAGACCAATATCTTCATGATCATTCACGCCCCCTTCCTGAACTTCGGTGCGGGGGACAGAAAGAACGGGGGCTACGGCGCCTGCATCCCCTTCAAGGCGGAATATCCCCAGACCATGCGTTTGAAGGGACTTCTGGAGACCTACAAGGACGTGGTGGTGATGTCGGGGCATACCCACGTCACCATGTACGACGGGGTGAACTACTCCACCGAAGGGGAAAAATTCGCCCGCACGGTGCACATCGGCTCCAACTGCCAGCCCTGCGGCTACGGCGGGACGGACACCTACGCCCGCTCCACCGACGGCAGATACACCGTCACCCCGGAATACGGCAGTGAGGGGTACACCGTGGAGATCTACGGGAAGTACATCGTGTTCACCGGGTACAATTTCTCCACCGGGAAGAAGATCCCCGCGGCCTGCCTGCTGATGCCCGTTTCCAAGGCGGCAGAGGAAGAGGAGGAAGTGAGCCTCCCGGAGGAAAGCAGTGAACCCGCCACGGAAAGCAGTGAGACGGCTTCCCTTCCCGCCCCCGAAGAGGAGAAGGACTCCTTCCCCATAGGCTGGGTGGCAGGAGGCGTAGCAGCGGCAGCAGGGGTTGCCGTGGGCGTTACGGTGGCGTTGAAGAAGAAAAAGAAATAAGCGTTTTGGCTCCCTCGGGGTTTCCCCGGGGGAGTTTTTTTGCGTGGTGGGACGTCGGGGGGGCGAGGTGTTGTCGATATGCATAGCGTTTTCGCACTTCTCGCTTCAGGACTGTCATTCGCTTGAAAGTAACCGACGGAACGGAAAAAGCGGTAGTGCGAAGGGGCTGCCATACCCTCAAAAAATGCTTGGCATTTTTTGCCCTTTCCTCGGGTTCACACCACTCGTCAAGGTTCGACTCGTCGGGGATTTTACCGTGTTGCTCCTATCGGGGCGCTATACGCCCCTCCTCGCTCAGAGTGACAAACGGGGGTTGTGTTGTCGATATACGTAGCGGTTATTGAGCTATATCAATTCGACTGTCATCCTGAGCGGAGCCGCGGAGAAGGGTGTAAGGATAGGAAAACGAAGGCTGTCCCGCGGCGGAGTCGAAGTTTTGCGGAGAAAGCAAGGCACGTTAGTGCCGTTCGGAGCAAAACCAAGGGGTGCGGAGCGCCCCGCAGGGATATGGTTGGGAGTTAGATGTATCCTTTCTGTAACGAAAGAACTGTTTGAAAGCAACTGACGGAACGGAAAAAAGCGGTAGTGCAAATGGGACACCATACCCTCAAAAAATGCTTGGCATTTTTTGACTCTTATTCGGGCTCACGCCGCTCATAAGAGTTCGACTCGTGCGAGTTGTTTCCTTGTGCACAGCCGCGACGGCTCTATCCCGCACTCGCTCAGGGTGACAAACAGGGGTGGCGTTGTCGATATACGTAGCGTTTTAACCCTTCTCGCCCCAGGACTGTCATTCTGAGCGGAGCCGCGGGGAAGGGGGGAGGATAGGAAAACGAAGGCTGTCCCGCGGCGGAGTCGAAGTTTTGCGGAGAAAGCAAGGCGCGTTAGTGCCGATCGGAGCAAAACCAAGGGGTGCGAAGCGCCCCGCAGGGATATGGTAGGGAGTTAGATCAACCTTTCTGTAACGTAAGAACTGTTTTAAGTAACTGACGGAACGGAAAAAGCGGTTGTGCAAATGGGGTACCATACCCTCAAAAAATGCTCGGCATTTTTTGACTCTTATTCGGGCTCACGCCGCTCATAAGAGTTCGACTCGTGCGGGTTGTTTCATTGTGCACAGCCGCGGTGGCTCTATCCCGCACTCGCTCAGGGTGACAAACAGGGGTTGTGTTGTCGATATACGTAGCGTTTTAACCCTTCTCGCCCCAGGACTGTCATTTCTAAGCACACCAACCCTGCGGGTTGGCGAGCCGCGGAGAAGGGGGAAAGGACAGGAAAGAAAAGGCAATCCCGCGGCGGAGTCGAAGTTTTGCGGAAGTAGTCGTCGCAACGCGACGATGGATGGAGCAAAACCGCCGATAGGCGGGATCTCCTCGGAGTTAGATGTACCTTTACGAGGGTAAAGAACTGTTTTTTACGTTACGAAAAAGATGTAAGTTTACGTCCAAAGGGGTTGGATCTAAATGTAACGAGACCCCTTGCGGTTTCGCTTTCCGAAATTGCTGTGGAAGACAAAACCGCATCCAAGATTTCGGGGCAATTTCGAAAAGCAAAACTTCGACGCGGCAGGGGGAGTACTGCAGTAATCCTATCAAACGTACGGTGCCCCCCTGCCTTGCTCAGGGTGACCATCGGGCGCTGTAACGGTAGCCGTAAACGTTACGTTTCTTGCGCCCTATACAAAACGCCGCTATCGCGCCGTTTTTTCAACCGCAGTGCCGTTTGCAGGGCGATTGGGTGCGGACTTAAAGGTAGCGTCAGTACGCCGACGTTAAAAACGGCTTCGCCGTTTTTTCAACCGTGGTGCCGTTTGCAAGGCGCTGTAACGGCATCTGTAAAGGTTGCGTTTCTTGCGCCCTATACAAAACGCCGCTGAAGCGCCGTTTTTCAACCACGGTGCCGTTTACAGGGTGGCGGCGGTGTTCACCTGCAATGCTAAACGCTCCCCCTTTTCCCACTCTTTTAGGGGGGGCTTGACAAACCCGAACAAATGTGCTATACTACCATCACGAACAAGTGTTCGACAACAATTTTCAACGAAAAGTAAGAAAGGATGTGTAAAAATGAGTGTTAAGATCATGTTGGACGCGGGGCATCACGGGAATTACAACCGCTCCCCCGTTCTGGAAAGCTATTACGAAAGCCACGCCATGTGGAAGCTCCATTTGTTTCTGAAGGAGGAGCTGGAGTCCTACGGCTTCACGGTGCTCACCACCCGAAAGGACCCGGAAAAGGACCTGTCCCTGCTGGAGCGCGGCCGGGCCGCCAAGGGATGCGACCTGTTTTTGTCCCTGCACTCCAACGCTTGCGGCACGGAATCCGTGGACAGAGTGGAGGTCTACCACCCCATTCCCGCACTGCGGAAGGACGGGCGGGGCGAGATTTTGGGAAAAGCCCTTGCCCTTGCCGTTGCCCGTTGCATGGGCGTGGAACAGGGGGTCGCCAAGACCAAGGCAAGCAAGGTCTACGCCGACGCGGAGTATTACGGCGTGATGCGGGGCGCCTGCAAGGCGGGGGTGCCCTTGTATTTCATCCTGGAGCACTCCTTCCACACCAATCTCGCCGCCGCCAAGTGGCTCTCCGATGAGGACAACCTGCGGAAGCTGGCAAAGGAGGAGGCCTTGGTTTTTTATCGTTTCTTTGCTATTTTCCGTGAGGGGGACGTGAATCTGGACGGCAAGGTAAGCAAGGAGGACGCGGCGCTTTTGAAGCAGGCGCTTCTGAACGGGGAGACCCTTTCCGAGGAGCAAACGAAAACCGCCGACATGAATGCCGACGGCTTGGTAAACGGGTTGGATTATCTGATCCTGAAGGTGCTCCTGGAGGATTAAACGAACAGCTCCTCGGCGGTGAGGTGGTAGATCTGCTCCTTTTCCTGCAGGGTCAAGGGAAGGGCGTCGATCTGCTCAAAGGCAAAATCCGGGTTCCAAAGGGGGTAATCGGAGCCGAACATCACCTTTTCCACCCCGTGAAGGCGGATCAGGTCGGTGAGCTCCAAGGGGGACATGCCCAAAAGGGCTTCGCTGGTATCGGTATACACGGGGGTGCCGATGAGGTACTTTTTGGCCTCCTCCCAGGCAGAGTAGCCGCACATATGGGCGGCGATGATCTTCAGATCGGGAATGGTCTCCAGGATATGCCGCACCCTTTTGGGGGTGGAAAAATCCGTGTTGGGGTCCCCCACGTGGAAGATGACGGGCTTCCCCTTGGCGGCGATGTGGCGGTAGATCTCCATGGGGATCTCGTCGTCCACGAAGAACTCCTGGAAATCCGAATGGATCTTCACCCCCTTGGCACCCAGGGCAAAGCATCTGTCCAGCTCTGCCACGGAGGCCTCCACCCCCATGGCGGGATGGAAGGAGCACAAAGGGATGTAACGGGGATGACTTGCCGCCACCTCCAGCATGTAGTCGTCCCCCACCGTGGGCTTTGCGGGGTTCAGGGTGGCGGAGGAGATGACGAAGGACATCTCGGGGTGGTTGGCGGAGCCTGCCAGCAGGCCCTCCACACTGCCGTCCCCTTGACGGGGGATGCTGTAGTAGTTGGTGATGTTGTCCGCCGCGCGGACGGCAACCTTCCGGGGGAATACGTGAACATGGGTATCGATGATCTTCATAAGCGTTGTTCTCTGTTTCCAAAACAAAACGGGAATCGCCGAAGCAACTCCCGTGGTGTTCTATGCGCGGTAAGCCTTTTGCGACTTATTCGTCGTCTTCGTCCTCGTCGCAGTCCTCACAGACTACGTTGAGCATTTTGCCGCAGGCGGGGCATTCCAACTGCTCGCAGTCTTCCAGCTCCTCTTCCTCGATGCAGATCTCTTCACCGCAGGCGGGGCATTCCAGCTCTACGATGTCGTCTTCATCACAGCCATCGCAGTAATCGCACTCGTCAAGACCGTAAACCTCGGTCTCAACCTCGGCCAGATCGGTATCCAGCTCGTCGATGTAATCACGCATTGCGGCGGTCTCATCCTCCAGATCGGAAACTGCCAGGGAAAGATCCTCCAGCAGGTCGGCAATGGCGGCGAACAGCTTGCCCTCGTCGGAGGACTCGCTCATCTTCATGCCTGCCATCAAGCCCTTCAGGTATGCGGCCTTTTCAGATACTGTCATGATTACTTCACCCTTTCCAGATATTCGCCGGTACGGGTATCGATACGGATCATTTCGCCCTCGTTGATGAACATGGGCACCTTGACCTCGGCACCGGTCTCCACCTTAGCGTTCTTGGTAACGTTGGTAGCGGTGTTGCCCTTCACGCCGGGCTCTGCCTCTACGATCTGCAGCTCAACGAACATGGGGGGCTCAACGGAGAACACGTTGCCCTTGTAGGAAAGGAGCTTACAGATGGACTCTTCCTTCACGAACTTGAAGGAATCGGGGAGCTTCTCCTCTTCAACGGGAACCATGTCGAAGGTCTCCATATCCAGGAAGTAATACAGACCGCTGTCGTTGTAGCTGTACTGCATCTCTCTGCGGTCAACGGTTGCGGTGGGGAACTTTGCGGTGGGGTTGAAAGAGGTCTCGATTACGGCACCGGAGATCACGTTTCTGTACTTGGTACGAACGAACGCCGCGCCCTTACCGGGCTTTACGTGCTGGAACTCGATGACCTGCATGACCTGACCGTCCATCTCGAAGGTCAGACCGTTTCTGAAATCACCTGCTAAAATCATGGGTTTATCCTCCTTAAGATCTTTCCTGCAAATGCAGAAAAGAAGTCATATTATTTCTGCGTACCATTTTAGTACATTTTCCCTCGTTTGTCAAGGGGATTTTGGTATTTTACAGCTCTAACAAACTTTTTTCGCTCTTGGTGAGGTCCTCACAGCCGTTTTCGGTGACCAAAACCAGGTCCTCGATGCGAACGCCGTACTTGCCCTCCAGGTAAATGCCCGGCTCCACGGTCTGGAGCTGGTTCACGCAGAAGGTATGCTCCCCTCTGGGAGAGGCGTTGGGCGCTTCGTGGATCTCAAGGCCCAGGGAGTGTCCCGTGCCGTGGCCGAAGTTCGGGCCGTAGCCTGCGGCTTTGATGATGTCTCTTGCGGCGGCGTCCACAGCTTTCCCCGTCATCCCGGGCTTCATGGCGGCGATGGCGGCCTTCTGTGCGGTGAGGACGGTGTTGTAGATGAGCTTCATCTCCTCGTCCGCCTTGCCCAGCACCACGGTGCGGGTCATATCGGAGCAATAGCCGTTGTATCTTGCGCCGTAGTCCATGGTCAGGAAGGAATTCTCGGTGAGCACCACCTTCCCGGGGACGCCGTGGGGCAGGGAGCTCTTCTTGCCGGAGACGGCGATGGTCTCGAAGGCCAGGCCGTCGGCGCCGTTCTTGCGCATGAAGTATTCCAGCTCTGCGGCAACCTCCAGCTCGGTAAGACCGGGACGGATGAAGGAGCAGATGTGGGCGAAGGCGGCGTCGGTGATGGACTGGGCGGTACGGATATTCTCGATCTCACGGGGCGTTTTGATACGGCGGAGCTCGTCACACAAAGCGGGCTCGTTCACCAGCTCCACCCCCTCCAGGGTGTCCTCCAGCCTGCGAAGCTGGGCCACGGTGGTTCTGCCGCCGTCGTAGGCGATCCGTTTCATGCCCTTTTCCTTGGCGTAGTCCGCTACGTCGCCGTACAGCTTGGAGAAGAGGATGGGACGCACGTCGGGGGCCACGCCGCTTCTTGCCGCCTCGATATAGCGGGAATCGGTCAACAGCAGGGTCTCGTCGGCACCCACCACAACGGCACCGTCGGTAAAGGCAAAGCCCGAGGCCCAATGCTGGGACACCTCGTCCAGCAGGATGGCACCGTCAAGTCCTTTTTCCTGCAGTTTCAAAAACAATTTTCTTCCGTTTTCCATGGGAAACGCTCCTTTATGTCAAGATATTTTCAGTTATATAGCACGCCTATATAGGCATAGCGAACAGGGCAAACAGCATCCCGCCGTGGACGGCAAGGAAATAGATGACCAGTCCCAAATGCAAGGCCAAGAACACAAAGCCGGGGATCCGCCAATACCAATTGATCCCCAAAACCGCCGCCCCTGCGGCAAGGATCAGACCTGCCACGGCAAGCAAAAGCAGAGCGAGAAGGTAGCCCGACATCTGCACGTAAACGTAAAGGGCGTCTTTCATCTCCCCCAGGGTGCCTTCCACCGTGATATCCCCGGGTTCCAATTCGGCGTACATACCGTTCACGATGAAAAAGGCAACAGCGCACAGCAGTGCGAGGACGGTGAGCGTAACGGACGCTCCCAGGCGGATCTTTTGGTTTTTGGTCATAGGTGGTTCTCCTTTTTCTTTGGGATCAAACCGTGCCTTCCGGCAGGACGATGTTCATGGACACCAGCACCACCAGGAAGAAGAACAGCAAGGTCAATTGCAGGATAAACAGGGCTTTGGAGGCTTTTTTCAGCTTCCCCTCCCCCAGCAGGGCGGAAACGTAGGCGAACACGGCGCCGATGCAAAGGGTGCCGAAGGTGCCGAAGGCGCTTGCCAAAAACAGCAGGAGGTTCTTCGCCGCCTCCGCAAAGGAGGGTGCCGTTGCCGCCGTGGTGATCAAAAAGGTGGCAAAGGAGTAGCCGAAGCCGCCCAAGAAGCCGATGGAAAGCACCAGGCAGCAGATGGACGAGATACGCTTTGCGTTGTTTTTCATGATCGTTTCCTTTCTTGGGGATTTTTTTGGGGGGATGCGGGAGTACGAAGGGGGTGCCATACCCTCAAAAAATGCTTGGCATTTTTTGACTCTTATTCGGACTCACGCCACTCATAAGAGTTCGACGCGTGCGGGGTGTTTCCTTGTGCACAGCCGCGACGGCTCTATCCCGCACTCGCTCAGAGTGACCAAGTCGGCGAATGGGTGCGGAATTAAAGGTAGCGTCAGTACGCCGACGTTAAAAACGGCTTCGCAGTTTTTTCAACCGTAGTGCCGTTTGTAGAGCAAAGTTCGTGCTATACGTAGCGGTTTTGCTACCCTTACCCTACGATTGTCATTCTGAGCGGAGCCGCGGAGAAGGGTGTAAGGATAGAAAAACGAAGGCTCTCCCGCGGCGGAGTCGAAGTTTTGCGGAAGGAGCGTAGCGGATGGAGCAAAACCGCCGATAGGCGGGATCTCCTCGGAGTTAGATGTACCTTTCCGAGGGTAAAGAACTGTTTTTCACGTTACGAAAAAGATGTAAGTTTACGTCCAAAGGGGTTGGATCTAAATGTAACGAGACCCCTTGCGGTTTCGCTTTCCGAAATTGCTGTGGAAGACAAAACCGCATCCAAGATTTCGGGGCAATTTCGAAAAGCAAAACTTCGACGCGGCAGGGGGGAGTACTGCAGCAATCCTATCAAGCGTACGGTGCCCCCTGCCTTGCTCAGGGTGACGTGCCGGGGTGGTGTTCGTGCTTTTCGTAGCGTTTTAACCCTTCTCGCCCCAGGACTGTCATTCTGAGCGGAGCCGCGGAGAAGGGTGTAAGGATAGGAAAAAGGCGGCTGTCCCGCGGCGGAGTCGAAGTTTTGCGGAGAAAGCAAGGCACGTTAGTGCCGTTCGGGGCAAAACCAAGGGGCGTATATCGCCCCGCAGGGATATGGTAGGGAGTTAGATCAACCTTTTTTGTAACGTAAGAACTGTTTTAAGTAACTGACGGAACGGAAAAAGCGGTATAGCAAATGGGGTGCCATACCCTCAAAAAATGCTTGGCATTTTTTGACTCTTATTCGGGCTCACGCCACTCATAAGAGTTCGACTCGTGCGGGTTATTTCATTGTGCACAGCCGCGACGGCTCTATCCCGCACTCGCTCAGAGTGACAAACAGGGGGTAGCGGTTGTGCTATACGTGGCGTTTTCCCGCGCAACGCTTTGCTCGTTCTTGCGCCCTATACAAAACGCCGCTAACGCATCGTTTTTCAACTGCAGTGCCGTTTGCAGGGCACTGTAGCGGCAGCTGTAAACGTTACGTCATTTGCGCCCTACACAAACCTCCGCCGCTTTGGGTATTTACATCCCCAGCGGGGTATACGCAGTGCCGAGCTTTTTCAGGGCTTGCTCTTCCCTGCTGGTACAGCAGAAGAGGAAGATCTGATGCTTTTCTCCTGCGGCGGAGAGGACCTTCAGCATGGCGGCAAGGCGGTCGTCGTCCAGTCTGCCGAAGGCGTCGTCCAGGATGAGGGGCATTCCTGCGCCCCCGAAGAACAGCTCCGTCAGAGCGAGACGCAGGGACAGGTAAGCGCTGTCCTTTGCCCCTGCGGAAAGGTAATCGCAATCGCGGGAGACTCCGTTTTCATCCTGCAATTCCATGGCAAGGCGGGTGTCCACGGAAAGGGAAGGATATTTCCCCTCCGTTGCCACAGCGAAATAGTTCCCCGCCATCTCTCCCACGCGGGGAGAGACCAGGCTCTTCATCAGGTCGGAGGCCTCCTCGATGCCTGCACGTGCCGCCTCGTAGGCGTTGTAACGGGCACGGGCTTCCTCCAAGAGATTCTTCACAGCGTCCCGCTTGCCGGTGAGGACACCGGGGTCGGTACCCCTGCCCTCGATGGCGGCGATCCGCTGACGGGTGGCGGAAAGGCGGTCCCCCATCATGCGGGACTGCTCCTCCAGGAAACGGAGCTCACGCTCTGCGGCGGCCCTGTCTCTCGGGGGGATCTTGGCATCCTTTGCCAGCTCCTCCAGGGCGGGCAGATCCACACCCTCCAGGGCGATCTCGGCGCCCTTTACGGCGGTTTGGTAAGCGGCTTCCCGCTTATCCCGCTCAAAGCAGGCCTGCTCCAGCTCCTCAAGAGCCTCCAAGGTGGGATCGGTACGGCCGATACCCTCCAAAGCGGCGGTCAAGGCCTCTCTCGCTTCCCGTTCCTCGGCAGCGGCGGCTTCCGCAAGGAGCTGTTGCTCCTGTTCCAGGGCAAGCTTTTTCGCCTCTCTGTCCGCCAGGATCCGTTCCGCGGCGGTACGGGCGGCCTTCTGCTTCCCCGCTTGCAGGAAGTGCCATACCAGGCACCCTGCTCCCAGCACCGCCAAAGCGATGCCCACAATCAATTGCACGAACGCCAGCCCCACGCCTGCGGCCAGGGCAAGGATCCCCAGCAGCAAGGGCAGATGCCCGGTCTTGGGCAGGGTGACGGCTTCTTCCTCACGGTTTTCCCCTTGGGGAAGTGCCTTGGCGGCTTCCAGCTTCCGCAAGGCGGCGTCGTGGCGGCGCAGAGCCTCCGAAGCCTTGCGCACCTCCGCGGGAGAGAGCTCTCCGCAGACCTCTTTGGCCTCCAGGTAGTCTTGCTTTGCGTTTTCCGCTTCCGCCTCCATACGGCGGATGTTTTTTAATTTTTGGGCGGCCTCGTAGCGGCGGAGATTTTCCAGCTCCTCCCCTGCGTCCGCCTTCCGTTTGCTGTTGGCGTCCAGCGTTCTCTGCTGTTTTTCTTCCTCTTCCCGCAAGGATTCCAGCTCACGCCGTTCCTCCCGTGCCTCGTCCAGGGCGGATTCCAGCTGTAACAGCTCCCGCTCCAATGCGGGGATCCTGCCGTTGCCCCCTCTCCCCTTCAGCTCGTTTTTGGCCTTGGTGAGACGGTCCATGGCTTTTTTGGAGCTCATTTGCTCCTCGGAGGAGACTGCCACGTTCTGCAGCTGCTCCGCCAACACCCCGTCCTTGGATTGGGGCAGGGTGAGCTGCTTGAAGAACACCGTGCGGGAGAACACCTCCTCGGAGACGCCGAAGAAGTATTCCCCGGGCACCTCTCCCGCAGGGAGGGTCTTACCCGTTGCCGTCTCGGTGACGGTACAGGTCTCCTTGGTGCCGGAAGCGGAGCGGGTGATGCGGTACAGCTTCTCCCCCGCCCACAGGGTCACGCTTCCCTCTGCCAGGGGGCTGTCCCAGGGGGTGTATAATTTTTTATCGTTTTCCGAAAGCTCTTTCTTTCTGCTTTCGGTAAAGCCGTAGAATACGAATTTCAAAAAAGCCGCCAGGGTGCTTTTGCCGCTTTCGTTGGGGGCGGTGAGGACGTTGACGCCCTTCCCCGGCTCCAGCACCAGATTTTTCAGCTTGCCGAAGGAGACGACCTCCAGCCTTGCAATGTTCAGATCCTGCATCTCGTCACTCCTCTCCCGTCAGCTCTGCCACGTTGCGGTCGTCCAGCGCCAGCAGTCCGTATTTCAGAGCATCCGACGGAACTTCCCCTTTTTCTACCTTTTCCGCCATCAAACGGTAAAAGACGCCCTTGAGGGTGTTGCTTTTTTCCAGCTCCGTGAAGCGGGGGGCGGGAACGGTGCGGTCCTTGAGCTCCACAGAGGCGGGGTATTCCGCGCTGTGGGAGATCTCTGCGCCCGAAAGGAGCAGACCCTCCTCCACTTCCCCCGTGAGGATCATCCGCAGGACCGTCTCTCTGCCGAAGGGCAAAGCGGTCTTGCGGAGCTTTTCCAAGGTCTCAAGACGGGTCAGTCCCGTGACGTCCACGGTGACCGTCTCGTAGCGGTGGTTGGAGATGGGGATGAACTTGGCCGCCACGTTGCCTTTTTCCATGGCGCCGAAGAGGAAGCCCTTGTAGCCGGTCTCGTCGAAGCCCCTGCCTCGGATACAGCCGGGATACGCCCAGAACACCTCTCCCGCCTTTTGCAGGTCGGTACCCTTGTGGATGTGTCCCAAGGCCACGTAATCAAAGCCGCTTGCCGCCAGGTCCTCCTTGGTGAAGGGGCAATAGGGAGAGTCGCTTCCTCCCTCCAGGTCCCCGTGACAGCACAGCACGTTGATACGGCTGTCGTCCTTTTTGGGGTAGCCCAGCACGGGGTTACAGCCCCCGTTTCTGCCGTCGAAGCCGAAGCCGTACACGTCCACGCCCAGATCGTCCAATCGGACGCAGGCTTTTTCACTGCCGAAGATATGGACGTTGGCGGGAAGCTTCATGGTGCGGTAGGGGGAGCCCGCCGTCAGAGGATCGTGGTTCCCCGGGGCGATGAAAAAGCGGCAGTCGGGGCAGGAGGCCAGCTCCCGCTCCAGCAGGCTCAGCGTCTCGTGGGTGACGGCGTTTCCGTCGAACAGGTCTCCGCTGAGAAGGCACAGATCCACCTTCTGCTGGCGGATATACAGCATTAGAGAGGACAGATCCCCCCGCAATTCCGTACGGCGGCGTTCCGCCTCCCCGGGGGTACGGAGGGAAAAGGGGGCGTCCAGATGGAGATCCCCTGCGTGTACAAATCGAATCATAGCGTTGATACCTCTCTTTTCAAAGGGTGATGAAGGCGCTCATGGTGCCCCGCTCCGCTCCCATACGGCGGTGGGAGAAGAAATATTCCCCGTGGCATCGGGTGCAGACCCGTGCTTCGTCGACGTGGGAAGGCAGAACCCCCGCCCCCTCCAGGAGACGGCGGTTGGCGGCGGTGAGATCCAGAAGATATTTCCCCGGCGTTTGATCGGGGGTGAAGCAGAAGTCCAAGTCCCCTTTTTCCAAAAAGGCACGGTACACCTCTTCCCCCACTTGGTAACAGCAGCTCCCGATACAGGGGCCGATGGCCGTCAGAATATTGGCGGGATCGCTCCCATGGGAGATCATTTCCTTGACGGCGTTTTCCCCGATGCCGCCCACGGTGCCCCGCCAGCCTGCATGGACGGCGGCACAGACCTTGTTTTCGGGGTCGAACAGCAAGATGGGCACGCAATCCGCCGTGCGGACGGAAAGGAGAAGCGCGGGCGTCTTGGTCACCAGGCCGTCCACCCCGAAATCGAATTTCGGCTTTGTGGTGCCCACCCCGCGGTGGGAATCGTCCACAGTGATGCAAAGGGAGGTGTGGGCTTGGTAGGAACGGCAGATATCCGAAAGGGAAAGGCCCAACAGCTCCGCGGCAAGGCGGTAGTTTTCCAGCACGTTTTCCTCGGTGTCCGTGACCTTCCCCACTCCTGCGGCAAAGTTCCAGCCCCCGAAAACGCCCTTGCTGACCCCGCCTTTGCGGGTGGCAAAGAAATGCTTTGCACCTGCGTCCTCCAGAAGAGGAGAGGTGAGGTAAAGGGCGTCGCCTTTTTTGTGAAGACGGAAGTGGGTGGTCATGGAGATCCCTCGTTTTGGTATAGTTACTTTATTATAGCAAATACCCGTGGGAATTGCAATAACAAATTGTAAAAAATAAGGGAGAGGGAGAAGTGCTAAGGGGCCTCATCCACCATCGGCGGAGATCACCAAGCATCTCCTATCCCTGCCCGGTTCCGCCCGCCGATGGTCCCCCTTCCCCAAAAGGGGAAGGCGAGAGCACACCTGCGGCGTGCGCAAAAAAAGGGTTACCTCATTTTCAAGTTCCACGCAAGCGGTTCGGCGTCCCGGAACAGCGGGGGAACGGTTTTTGGCGGCGCAAGGCTCTTCCCCTTTTTTTAGTATTCACAAAATGTTTAGAAATTGGAAAGGGAATCCTTTTCATCCGTTCTTGACATTTTTCCCGAAATGGGCTATAATAAAGGCGAAGAATGAAAGGAGGCGTTCCCGATGGTTCTGGACCGTAACGGCAAGGAAGTACACGAGTCTGCCGGACAAGCAAAGTTTCTGAGCTTTTTGTACCGCGGTCTGCCCGGGCGCGTGCTCCTGCGTTTGCTTCGCTCCCGCCGGGTGTCCTGCTTGATGGGGGCGTACATGGACAGCCCTCTTTCCCGAGGCCGTGTGAAAAAGGCCTTGAAAAACGGCATGGACATGGAGGGCGTGGAGGAGACGGTATTCCCCAACTACAACGCCCTGTTCACCCGCAAGAGAAAGGACGGCACCTTCCCCTTTTCCCAAGAGGAGGGCGACTTCTGTTCCCCTGCGGATTCCCGCATGACGGTCTATCCTCTGAAGGAGGGCACCGCCTTCCCCGTGAAGCTGGCCCCCTATACGGCGTCGGAGCTTTTGGGCAGTGAAGAGGAGGGGGCGTATTTCCGCGACGGCTACGCCTTCGTGTTCCGCCTCTGCCCCGAGGATTATCACCGCTACGCATTTTTCGACGGAGGGAAGCTCCTTTCCTCCTGTTTTATCAAGGGCACCTTCCATACGGTGAACCCTGTTGCCCTGGCAAAGCTTCCCGTGTTCCACCGCAACTGCCGCAACGTTTCTGTTCTGGAGACGGAGCACTTCGGCAGATGCGCTTACGTGGAGGTGGGCGCCATGATGGTGGGCAGGATCATCAACCACGGGCAGGAGACCTTCACCCGCGGGGAGGAAAAGGGCTACTTCGCCTTCGGCGGCTCCACGGTGGTGGTGCTGGTGGGGAAGGACGTGCTCACCCCCTGTGAGGACATTGTAAACAACAGCAACCAAGGCATCGAGACCTACGTCCGTGCCGGCGAGACCGTGGGGCGGAGGGTATGATCTACCTGGATCACGCCGCCACCTCTCCCCTGCATCCCAAGGCGCGGGAGGCCATGACGGACGCCATGGCGGTTTTGGGCAACCCCTCTTCCCCCCACAGGGCGGGGACTGCCGCAAAAGCCCTTTTGGAGGACAGCCGCCGCAGGATGGCGGAGTGCCTGGGGTGCGACCCCAAGGAATTGCTGTTCACCTCGGGCGGTACGGAGGCCAACGCCTTGGCGCTCCACGGCAGGTCAAAGGTGCTCACCTCTCCCATGGAGCATCCCTCGGTGCTGAAGAACGTTGGGGATCCCTTGCTGCTTCCCGTAACGGGGGAGGGCGTCGTGTCCCTTGCGGGCTTGGAAGAAGCCTTACGGAAGGGCGTGACAGCAGTTTCCCTCCAACACGCCAACAACGAGACGGGACTGCTTCAGCCTGCCGAGGAAGCGGGCGTTCTTTGCCGCAGGCAGGGCGTGGTCTTCCATTGCGACGGCGTTCAGGCGGTAGGAAAGGCAGAGCTGTGCCTACGGGAGCTCCCCGTGGATCTGTATACCTTTTCCGCACATAAATTCGGCGGTCCCATGGGCGTCGGCGGCTTGTACCGCAGAGCGGGGACGGAACTGCACCCTCTGTACGGAGGCGGCTCCCAGGAGGGAGGCTTCCGTGCGGGAACGGAAAGCGCTCTGCTTGCCGCAGGCATGGCGGCGGCGCTGGAGGCGGTGACCAAGGAGCTTGGGGAGACCCACGCCAAGCTGAAGGAGCTGGAAGCCTTGCTTCTCCCCCGTTTGCACGCCTTGGGCGGTGTGGAAACGGGCAGGGGTGAGCGGATTGCAGGGCATTTGCATCTGCGCTTCCCCGGTCGTGACGGAGAGGCGCTGACGGCAGGGCTGGATCTTTTGGGGGTTTGTATTTCTGCGGGAGCGGCTTGCCGCAGCGGAAGCCATACCCCAAGCAGGACGTTGCTTGCCATGGGCTTTACCCCCGAAGAAGCATCCGAAGGACTGCGGATCACCTTGGGACGGGAGAACACCCGTGAGGAGATCCTGACCTTCTCCGCACTGCTGGAAGAGCTGATACGAAAATAAAAAAACAAAAATATACAAACCAAAAAAAGGAGAAAACAAAATGGAAGAGCTGAACAAGGAACTCACTTTGGATAACGAAGTGGAAGACGCCGAAATCGACGAAGTGGATCTGCTGAACGAAGAGATCTCCGATCTGGAGGAAGAGCTGGACGAGTACGAGATGGCTGAGGCCGCTCGCCGCGCAAAGAAGAAAAAGCGCATCATCCTCATCGCAGGCATCGCCGTTGGCCTGGCCATCGCCGCTGTTCTGATCGCCATCTTCGCAGGCAAGAAGAAGGAAGACTGAGTCCGTTTCAAAAAGGGATCCGCAAGGATCCCTTTTTTTCGTGGGATTCAGGCGGAGCGGAATTTTGATCGTTGCCGTTGCGTATTCGCAGGGAATGTTGGTTAAAAATTCCCGCCTCACCTCCCGCAAGAGCGGGGCGCCGTGGACGTCGCCCCCTACGGTTACGAAGGGGATATAGCGAACAAATCAACCGTATCTATCGCAAGAGGTCAAATTCGTTATATGCCCGTCATCCCTGCGTGGAATGGGGCGAGATTTTAACCGTCGCTTCTTGCGTGACCGTAGGGGCGATTCACGAATCGCCCGCCTTGCGTTGCATTGCAAAGCGGGTCTTGCATGTTCCTACCTGCGTGGAATATTCCCCCCGCCATTGATGGTAAAAATACACGCCGTTGTTTTCCCCACAGCGGAGCGTCTTACCGCCGCCGCAGGCGGTTTGAGCCGCTCCCTACGGTCACGAATAGAGCACGATAGGAAATCAAGCCTCATCTCCCGCAGAGGGGGGCGGAAGAAACCGTTCTCATAAAACAAAAAGGACGAGAAAAACTCTCGTCCTTGTGGGTTTAAGCCCCGATTGCTACGTCGCCGGGGAACTCTATGACGTAGATGTAAACAGTGGTTTCTTCATAATCACAGAAAAACGTCAGATATCTTCCCGCCCCCGTAAGAACATTCCAAGCGCCTGCACTTATGTTGTAATAGGCGGCACGTTCGGGATATTCGTCCTCTATATAGAGAAATTCACCCAAAAGCTCATCCGACCAAAACGCTTCGTATCTGAGCCAAACGTCTTTGCCCTCCGCTTGGAAACGCAACAGCCGATCCAGATCTCTTTGGCTGAAATAATAAGCGGAGATCTTGGAGACGAAAAAAGTGTCCTCGGAGGGAATCAGCTCCTCCATGTAGGCATCCTTCGGCGTAGGGATATCCATTCCAGTAATATTTTCCAACTCCTCTGCGAAATCCAGGGCATCCGCCACCGTGCGGTACTCCTCACTTTCGTAAAACTCCACGGCGTTGCAATAGCCGCAGACGCCGACAGAGACGGCCAGGACCACAAAGCCGATCCTTTCCATCAAAGGACGTTTCAAGCATTTTTTACCTTTCCTCAGCCAATACAGGACCCAGACCAGGGAGCCTGCGGTGACCGCCACCCCGGGCAAGGAAACCAACGCCATGACCCAGGGACGGGGGTAGATGGTGTAAGGATAGGTGGCAAAAATGCACATCCCAAACACGGAAGCCAGGGACAGCAGAGTGCCCAGCAAGAAGAAAATATGCTGTTTTCTGTTCAGATATTCTCTGTCCGAACGGGTGCACACCTCGCGGAAAAGCTCATCCATACGGGAGCCGGGGGCTACCAGACTGCCCCGCAAACGCAAGGGACCGTTTTCCGTATAGAAGACGTAGAAGCCGTTCAGCTCAATGGCAGTACGCAGGTCCCCGTATTGCAACAGACGGGCGGCGATCTCCTTGCCGTTTTCCCATTCCGAGACCACGAGACGATCCTCATACAGGGAAATGGTCATGATGGTATCGGCAAAGCGCTTTTCCGTTTCGGCATACCTTGCAAGATGCTTTCGGTAGTCGATGGTCCAATAGATCTCGTAAACCACCAGGAACGGCACAAAGAAATACAAAAGCACAGACTCCTCCAGCACCACGCCCAAGAACAAAACAGAAAACGCAATGCTGAGCACGACGGCCACTATATGAGAGATCCGCTCCCGCTTTCTTGGGGCGGCCATTCTGCTTACCAGATCCTTGGCCTCTTCCCCGGTCATACGGGTCTCGTATCGTTCCAGGGGCGGGTTCTCCTGCAGGGCTTCCCCTTGCACCTCGTCCCCGCCGGAAAGCAAGGCGTCCACGGAGATCCCCAGCACCTCCTTCAGGCGCACCAGATTGTCCACGGTGGGAGAGGTCTGTCCCGTCTCCCATTGGCTCACCGTCTGGCGGCTCACGGTCAAAAGAGTTCCCAGCTCTTCCTGGGAAAGTCCTTTTTGCTTGCGGTAATATTGGATCTTTTCGCCGATGGTCATAGGCGGTTCACCCTTTCTTGTTTTCTGGGCTTATCTTACCATATTCCGCAGAAAAATGCAAGAAATTCTTGCTTTCTTTTTGTCAAGAGGCGCTTGCGCCCCTTTCAAAACCCCAAAAAAGAGAGCCCTGCCGGGCTCTCTCGTGGTTATTTCACGCTTTCGAAGAACTGGCGGCGGTTCTCCTCCAGGTCCAAGGTCAGCACGGATTTTCTGTCCACCGTGGCGTATTCCCAGGTGCCCGGGAAGGGGATCCGCTGGGTCTGCATGGCGTAATGCCGCAGGCTTCCCACGGAAAACAGGATGGAAAGGCAGTCGCCCTCCGTAAGGTCGGTACGCACCTGGGGCAGGATGGTCTCCATCACCGCAAGGAGCTCCGAGAAGGACATGCCCAGCATACGGTTGATCACCGTGGTCATCACCGTCCGCTGTCGTTCCGTACGCTCAAAATCGCTGGCACCACGTCTCCAACGGGCGTAGCGCAAGGCCAGCTCTCCCGAGAGGGTGTGGACCCCCGGCTCCTTGGCTTCCCCGGGGAACACGTGGGGAAGGTCCTCTTCCGTAAGGGTCAGCTCGATCCCGCCCAGGATATCAATGATCTCCGTGAAGGCGTTGAAGTCGATGGCGATGTAACGGTCGATGGCAATGCCGAAGTTGGCGTAAATGGTTTTTTCCAACAGCGCCACGTTGCCCAGGGCAAAGGCGGCGTTGAGACGGTTGTTGGGATATGCGGGGATGGATACGTAAAGGTCCCGCAGCAGGGAGGTGAGAACGATCTTCCCCGTGGTCTCGTTGATGGTCACCACGATCATGGTGTCCGACCTGGCGCGGGTGTTGATGCCGCTGACGTCCATGCCGATGACCAGCACGTGGGAAAGCTCCGGCTCCTCTTCCCCGGGCTCCTGTTCCGGCGCCTTGGAGGGTGCTTGGGAGGGCTCCTCGGAGGGCAGGTCTTCCGGCTCCTCGCTTTCTTCCGCAGGGGTGGAGACCAACGCCTGCTCCATGGAGGTATCCAGGGCCTGGCGGCTGTCCTCCTCCATCTCGCTTTCCTCCGGCTGTAAGGGCTCGTCCCCGTAAAGCTCACTGAGCACCGAGGAGATCTCCTCCTCCGTCAGCTTGGGGATGGAGGTGTCCACCGACTGGTAATCCAGCAGGGAGTAATACCGATGGAACAGCGCCACGCCGATGAGCAGTAGGGTACAGATCAGGTACACCAGCACCAGCAGGACGATGAGCGCTATTTTTTTGATCTTTTGCTTTCTCGTCTTCGGAGGCTTTCCCTCCGGAAGCTTTTCTTCGGGAAGCTTGGCTTCCTGTTGTGTCATGACGGGGTCAATCCTTCTTTCCTGCCATCAGGGGCTTTACCTTCTGGTAGATCTCCCCTGCACGCTGGTTGCCGAAATTCTTCACAAGGGCGTTGTTCAGCCCCAGCTTGGTCTTGTATTTTTCCAAAGCGCTTCTCACGAACCGCGCCTCGGGGTCGTCTGCCACCAGGTCCCCCAAAAGGGCTCTCAGCTCCTCCACGGTGGGGAGGTTGGAGGCGGGCTTTTCCGTTTTGCGCTCTGCCTTGGCCTTGGGAGCGGCCTTTGCCTTGGGCTTGGGGGCTTCCTTGGGCTCTTCTGCCTTGGGCTCTTCCTTGGGCTCCTCGGCTTTGGGCTCCTCGGCGGGCTTCAGCTCCACCTTGGGCTTTTTGGGAGAGGACTTCTTTTTGGCGGGGGCCTTCTTCACGGGCTTTTCCGCAGGCACCTCTGCAGGCGCTTCCTCTACGGGAACTTCTACGGGTGTTTCTGCGGGCGCTTCCTCTACGGGAACTTCTACGGGTACTTCTGCGGGTACTTCTGCGGGAGTCTCCTCTGCGGGAACCGCCTCGGCAGGCACTTCCTCTGCGGGCGCTTCCTCCTCGGCGGAAACGAATTCCACCACGGGCTCCTCTGCGGGCTCTTCGACAGGCTCTTCGGCGGGTGCTTCCTTAGCTTCCTCGGGTTCTGCCTTGCAGATCTCCCCTCTCACCACCTTGGAAAGGGCGTAGGAGGGATCCTTCAGGTAGGGCAGAAGTCCGATGCAAAGGCCGTCCTTCCGCCAGAAGTTCACCACGTATTCAAAGCCTCTGTCGTAGCTGATGATGAGATACTGTCCCGTGGGGTCCTGTGCGATCAGGTAGCCCAGGTAGGTCACCAGCTGGAAATCCAAAGCGTTGTGACCGCCCACGGTGACCTCGCGGTACTCGATCTTGGCGGGGCACTCCATCAGACGGCGGTGCAGGTCAAAGGTAAGGCGGTTGGCGTTCTCGCTGTAGAAGATGATCACCCTATCCTCTGCGGTAAGGCGGGAGATGCCGTTCAGGCCCCCCGTCTTCACGTTTTCGTAATCGATCATGTATGTTGCCATAGTCAGGTTCCTTTATGGTTTTGATTCCGCGCCCTCCCGGGGGCGGGAAAGAATAGCCGCAAATATGCACCATAAAGTATACCACGCTTCCGCCCGTTTGTCAAGTTTTGTCCCCGCGGAAAGAAAAGTTGCAATTCTGTCGATGAAAAATTGCAAAAAATCCCCATATTTCTCTTGACAAACCGCCCGTCTTGGAGTATGATAGGAGCATAAATTTCATATTTTCTGTTTTAAGGAGAATCTTTATGAGCTTTCAAAGCCCTTATCTTGCCAAGGTTTACCAGCAAGTAGAAAAGCGTGACGGCGGAGAGAAGGAATTCCTCCAGGCCGTAAAAGAAGTTTTGGAATCCCTGGAGCCCGTGGTGGCACAGGATCCTTCCATTGAAAAGTGGGGCATCCTGGAGCGTTTGGTAGAGCCTGAACGTACCATCGTGTTCCGTATTTCCTGGGTAGACGACAACGGCAACGTGCAGGTGAACCGGGGCTACCGCGTTCAGTTCAACTCTGCCATCGGTCCCTACAAGGGCGGTCTGCGCTTGCATCCTTCCGTAAACGCTTCCGTTATCAAGTTCTTAGGCTTCGAGCAGATCTTCAAGAACAGCTTGACCGGTCTGCCCATCGGCGGCGGTAAGGGCGGCAGTGACTTCGATCCCAAGGGCAAATCCGACCAGGAGATCATGCGCTTCTGCCAGAGCTTTATGACCGAGCTTGCCAAGCACATCGGTGCAGACACCGACGTTCCCGCAGGGGATATCGGCGTGGGCGCAAGAGAGATCGGCTTCCTGTACGGTCAGTACAAGAGACTGCGCAACGAGTTCACCGGCGTTCTCACCGGCAAGGGCCTTCCCTACGGCGGCTCCCTGGCCCGCACCCAGGCCACCGGTTACGGTCTTTGCTATTTCACCCAGGAGATGCTTTCCTGCATGAAGAACGAGTCCTTTGAGGGCAAGCGTGTGGTCATCTCCGGCTCCGGCAACGTGGCCATCTACGCCAACGAGAAGGCAACCACCCTTGGCGGAAAGGTGGTGGCCATGTCCGACTCCTCCGGTTACGTATACGACGAAAACGGTATTGATCTGGCGGTGATGAAGCAGATCAAGGAAGTGGAGCGTGCCCGTATTTCCGAGTACGCAAAGCGTGTGCCCGGCGCCACCTTCACCCCCGGCTGCAAGGGTATCTGGACCATCCCCTGCGATATCGCTCTCCCCTGCGCTACCCAGAACGAGCTGGATGAAGAGTCCGCAAAGGCTTTGGTGGCCAACGGCGTTATGGCGGTTGCGGAAGGGGCAAATATGCCCTCCACCCCCGGTGCGGTGGCTGTGTTCCAGCAGAACGGCGTCCTCTTCGGGCCCGCAAAGGCGGCAAACGCAGGCGGCGTGGCTACCTCCGCTTTGGAGATGAGCCAGAACTCCATGCGCTACAGCTGGTCCTTTGAGGAAGTGGACAACAAGCTCCACGGTATCATGGTGGGCATCTTCCACAACGCTTACGCCGCCGCTGAAAAGTACGGCATGACGGGCAACCTGGTGGCAGGCGCCAACATCGCAGGCTTCGAAAAAGTGGCCAAGGCCATGATCGCCCAGGGCGTTGCTTATTGATTGAATTTGAAAGAAAGGGATCCGAAAGGGTCCCTTTTTCGTTGCGGGGAGGGAACGCCTTGGGGGAACGCTGAAGAGGAACGCTGAAGGGGTCTTTCTTTAGAAAAAGAAAGACCCCTTAGACCCCAAAGAAACCATACTGCCGAAAACTGTCGTTTTCGGGAGAGGGAGAGCATCTTCCATAAGGGAGAATCGTTCTCTGCACGTGGAACAAGCCGAACAATTTAACCCTTACTCTCGGCGTGTTCGTAGGGGACGACGTCTACTGTCCCGGAATCGAAGGTAACGGTTTTCGACGGCGAAACAGTATTTTCGGCCGTCCGTTCCCACATCAGTAGGGGCGATTCACAAATCGCCCGTCCCGCGGGAACGGCGGCTGCTTTTTGCGCCATTCCTCCCTGCGGGAGAGCTTCCACGCAAACAGGAACGTGCAGACACGTTTCGTGGTCCAACGCAAGGCGGGCGATTCGTGAATCGCCCCTACGGTCACGCAAGGTGCGACGGTTACCCTCCGCAAAAAAGGACCTTCCGAAGAAAGTCCTTTTTGCAATTTATTTTCCCTGCAACTGCTTTTTGTCGTACTGCAATTTATACAGCCCGTAGTATCTTCCCTTCTGCTCCAGGAGCTCCTGATGGGTACCCTTTTCCACGATCTTGCCGTGGGAGAGGAAGAAGATCTGATCCGCGTGCTGGATGGTGGAAAGGCGGTGTGCCACGATGAGCATGGTGCCGATGCCCCCCATCTTCTCCAGAGAGTCCTGGATCAGAACCTCGGTCTCGGTGTCGATGTTGGCGGTGGCCTCGTCCAGGATGATCACCGCAGGGCGGTGGATCAGGGTACGGGCGAAGGAGAGCAGCTGTCTCTGCCCCGCAGAGAAGTTGTTGCCCCGCTCTCTGACCTCCTCGTCCAGGCCGCCTGGCAGCTTGTCGATGAAGTGGTCGGCGTTGACGTAGCGGCAGACTTCGTTCACCTCCTCGTCGGAGATCCCCTCCATTCGTAACAGAATGTTGGAGCGGATGGTGCCGGAGAAGAGGAACACGTCCTGGAGCATCTGCCCGAAGTGCTTCCGCAGGGAAGCGATCTTGATGCGGGTGATGTCGATGCCGTCCACCAGGATCTGCCCCTTCTGAATGTCGTAGTTACGGCACAGCAGGGAGAGGATGGTGGATTTGCCGGAGCCCGTGGAGCCCACGAAGGCGGCGGTCTGTCCCGCCTCGATCTTGAAGGACACGTCCTTTAAGACCCATTCGTCCTCCACGTACTTGAACCAAACGTTCCTGAACTCGATCTCGCCCTTCACCTCCGTCAGCTCGATGGCGTCGGGAGCGTCCACCACGTCGGGGGTAATGTCGAAGATGGTGAAGATCTTCTCCGCCGAGGCGAAGGCGGACTGGAGCCAGTTGAACTGCTCCGCCAGGCTCTGGATGGGGTTGAAGAACTTGGAGATATACATATAGAAGGAGACCACCACGCCGCTGTCGATGACCTGCCCCAGGAATTCCGTCTCCTTGATATAGCCTCTGCCGCCCAGATACAAAAGGCAAAGCACGGAGGAGATGTACAGCATGTACACCAAAGGACGGAAGATGCCGAAGACGAAGATCTGCTGACGCTTTGCCTTGCCCAAGGCGGCGTTCTTTTCGTCAAACTCCTTCTTCTTGCGGGCCTCGCGGTTGAAGATCTGGATGATCTTCATGCCGGAAAGATGCTCGGACAGGAAGGTGTTGATGTCCGTGGTGCCGTCCTTCACCTTGCGGTAGGCCTTGCGGGAGAATTTGCGGAACACGATGGTGAACAGCACGATGAAGGGCACGAAGCAAAGCACCATCAGGGTGAGGAGGTAGTTGAGAAGCAGCATGGCCGCCAGCACCCCCACGATGACGAAGCAGTTCTTCACCAGGTTCACCAGGATGTTGGTGAACATCATGGAGATGGCGCCGGTATCGTTTGCCACGCGGGTGACCAGCTTGCCCACGGGGATCTCGGAAAGCTGTGCGTGGGAGAGGGATTCGATGTGGATGAACAGATCCTCGCGGATCTTGGAGAGGATCTTCTGCCCGATCTTCTGCAGCAGAATGGCCTGGCAATAGGAGCAGATCAGAGAGACCACTAAGATACCCGCGTAAGCTCCCACGGCAATCAGCAGGTCGGACATGGGGAAATCGTGAACGATCAGCCGCTCGATGTAGCCCACGATCAGAGGAGAAACCACGTCGTAGGCCACGGAAAAGATCATAATGAACAGGATCAGCAGGAAGGATCTCCAGTGGGGCTTGGCGTATTTTACCAGGCGCTTTACGATCTCCCCGTCCTGCATATTACGGTCGAAGCCGATGGCTTCCTTTTGACCACGGATGGTGAGATAGGCGATGGAAAGCAGAAGCGCCACGAAGCCCACTACGCCGCCCACCAATAAAAGAGGGAAAAACTCAGTCATTGCTCCGATCCTCCTTCCCCAGGGATTCCAGCTTCTGCAGCTCTACCATGGTACGGTAGGCGGGGCAGGTGTCGTAAAGCTCCTTGTGAGCTCCCACCGCCGCCAGCTTGCCGTCCTCCAAGAACAGGATCTTATCCATCTGCTCCACGGTGGAGATACGGTGGGCGATGAGGATGGTGGTCTTGCCCTTGCGGAGGGTGCGCAAGTTTTCCAGGATCTTCTTTTCCGTCTTCACGTCCACCGCGGAAACGGAGTCGTCCAAGATCAGCACGGAGGCGTCCTTCATCAAGGCGCGGGCGATGGAGATACGCTGCTTCTGCCCGCCGGAGACGGTAACGCCCCGTTCCCCAAGGACGGTGTCGTACCCCAGGGTGAACTCGGAAATGTTGTCGTGAACGTCGGAAAGCTCCGCCGCCTGCTTGATCAGCGCGGGATCCTCGCTGTCGGAGGCGAAGGCGATGTTTTTGCCGATGGTATCGGAGAACAGGAAGTTATCCTGGGGCACGTAGGCGCAGAATTTCCGCACCGTTTGGATGGGCAGGGTGTTCACGTCTCTGCCGTCCAAGAACAAGGTGCCGTCGGGGACGTTGTAGGTGCGCAGGATCAGATCCACCAAGGTGGTCTTCCCCGCCCCGGTCTTGCCGATGATGCCCACGTTTTCTCCCGCCTTGATGTGGAAGGAAACGTCCTCCAGAACCTTGTAACTGCCGCCGGGATAGGTGAAGGTGAGATTTTTGCAGGTGATGTCCCCTGCGATGTGCTCCACGTCGGTGACGGTCTCGTTGTCCTTCACGTCAATGGGAGCCTCCAGCAGCTCGGTGATACGCTCCAAGGAGGCCTTGCCTCTGGATCTCATCTCGATGAGCTGGGAGATGGCCATAATGGGCCAGACGATGGCGGTGAAATAGCCGATGAATTCCACCAGCTCGCCGGGGGTCAGAACGTCCGAATACACCAGATAGCCGCCGTAGCCCAAGATCACGCAGATCACCGACTCCACGAAGAGCATCACGGAGATGTTCAACAGGGTGGAGGCCTTGGTGTAGCTGATGTTGGCGTCCTCGTTCTCCTTGTTCAGCTTGTGGAAGGCCATCAGCTCCTTGGTCTCCTTGACGAAGGCCTTCACCACGGCGATGCCGGAGAAGGACTCCTGGGAGAAGTCGGAAAGAGAGGAGAAGGCCGCCTGGCGGGTCTGCCAACGCTTTTGCAGGCTCTTGCCTACCACGGTGCTTACCGCCAGCAGGGATCCCATGGGAATGAGGGAAAGGAGCATCATGGGCAGGTTCACCCCTGCCATTTTGATCAGCGCCAAGCCCCCCAAGAACAATGCGTCGCAGAAGGAAAGGATGCCGGAGCCGAAGCAATCCTGCACCGTCTCCAGGTCGTTGGTGAACAGGGACATCAGTCCGCCCACCTTGTTCACCTGGTAGTATTGCTGGGAAAGGTCCTTACAGTGGTCGAACATCCTGCCCCGCAGGTCTGTTTCCACCTTGATCCCCGAGCCGAAGAAGCAGATACGCCACAAAAAGCGCCCCACCACCATGATGAGGATCACCACGATCAAGGGCAGGCAGATCTCCTCCAGCAGGAAATCCATATCGAAGGGGCGCAGAACGCCGTCCACCGGCACCTCGCCCTCGTTGATGCCGTCCACCACCATCTGGTAAAACTCGGGCACCAACAGCTGAAAATAATCCACCGCTATCAACACCAGCACGCCCAAAAGAAGCATGGGAGCGTGCTTGAGATAATAGCGGTTGATCTGTTTACCGAATAGCATAGTCGTACTTTATCCTTTCGTAGCCCACACGTGGGCATCGTGCGCCTTGACGGTTAGTTGAAATGCTTTTCGAAGAAACCGTGAAAGCGCGGGAAAAAGGGTGTGAAAGCGAAGAAACGGTCCAGAAGCTTTCCGAAGCCGGTGATAAGAGGGGTGTTGATCACCGTGAGGACCAAGGTGCCGATGCCGATCATGGAGAGGGAAAACTCCCCGAACAGCACAAGCATCAAAAGGATGGCGACAGCGAGTGACGACATGTCGTAGATCCATTTGACTCTGCCCATCGCCCAGCCGTAGCGGACGGACAGCTCCTTGACCACCAGCTCATACCCTTGCTGGGGCAGGTAGGTACGCAAAAGCAATGCGATGGCGAAGGCCGTCACGCAGGCACCCAACCCGCAATAAAAGATCCGTTGCCACAGCTCCGCCGGAACCTCCGTGCCGAACGTCTCTCGCCAAAGGTCCAATACCACACCGTAAAAGACTGCCGTGCCGAAGGAAAGGAGATACTTCTTCTTGAACCGCCCCACGAAGGGACAAAGCAACAGGATCAGCCCGCCTTGCAAAACGTATTCCGCCACACCGAAGGAAAAGAAGGGCAAGATGGGCTCCAGCTTGCAATGCAGAACGTAAGCCGGCGCAACCACCATGGAAACGCCGAATCCGCTTTTTGCGGAAAAGCATACACCCAACGCACAAAGCACCACGCCCAGCACGTAGGCAAGCTCTCCCACCCCGCAAATTCTCTTGCGATGCTGCATGTTCCGCCTCCAAAAACCTGCTTTGGAAAAAATTCCAAAACGTTTGGGTTATTATATCATAAGGAAGAAGGATTTGTCAATATTTATCGGCAAATCGGATACGTTTCCTTGCAAGAAAAAACGCCCGGCTTTTTTGCCGAGCGCTTTTCTTTGGGAGCCTTTTCAATTCTGCAAAACGCCGCGTCTTCTTGTGAGCACCGTCAAGGCAACGGCCATGGCGCCCAAGAACAGAACAGTCGACAGAATCAATCCGCCATCCCCTACGACAACAGGTGACTTGGGAACGTTTACACGCACTGCGGGAGGCACGATGGTCTGCCCTGCCAGCGTGGCGCTGATGAGATGCTCTCCCGCCGACGGCGTCAAAACAGCCTTGCCGTTTTCGTCGGTAAAGATCTCCGTTTCTTCCCCGTTCAGTATGATCTTTGCCCCGGAAACGGGAGAAGTCACGGGATTCCAATCGGCGTCATACCCTGCGCCCAAAAGGGTGAGGGTCAAAACGCCCTGCTCCAGAGAGGTCTCGAAAAAGGTGTATTGGTCGGAAAAATACTTCCCGTCGGCGTAAACGAAGGCGTCCAGAACGTCCCCGTCCTTCACAGGGTCGGAAAGTCCCCAGGCGGATGCATGGTTTACATAATATCCAAAATTGCCGGAGGTGTTCCCCCAGAGCTTGCCCAGGGAGAGCCCGTAATCCTTGTGAACGTAAGCTTCGAAGCCTGCTTCCGCACCGCCCTCGTAAGCGGCTTGGTGGGCGGCGTAAAGAGCGTCGCTGACGGTGAGTGCCCCGTCTCCGTCGGCATCGGTGACGGGAACCTTTACGGCGTGGAGCACCGTCTTGCCCTCCACGGCAATGGTGACGGTGACGGTGGTGGCTTCTGCCGCAACGGAGAACTGCAGGGTACACAGAAGCACCGCCAGGGCGAGAAGGAGGATGGAAGTCTTTTTCATGTGGGGATTCCTTTCTGTCTTTTCGTTTTTTGATGAAAAAAGAGTGCGCTCCATACCGCTGACGGCGGCACGGGGTCACACTCTTCACACCCAAGGTTGGTAACGCAAAAAGACACGGCAGGGGACCTGACTTATGACGACAAAACCATACACCTTCCCTACGAAAAAAGCAGGGAAAGCCTAAGGCTTGGGGGATTCAAACACAGTAATGGCGGTTGTTCCGGGCTCGAACCGGATTTCCTTTTCATCTACTCAGCGTACAACTTTTCAAAACCGTATCTTTTTCTATTCGATTGGCAGGGTCAGTATAGCACTTTGAGGAAGGATTGTCAAGAAGAAATTTGCGTTTTCAAGTCATTGCTTTCCCGTTCCCGCTTCTTTTGCCCCCGGGAAAAACCGAGATAGGCGCAAAGCAAAGTCAGCCCCTCCGCAGCCGGGAACACAAGGAGCGGCCACAGCAGGGGGATCTCCGTAAAGGCCATCTCGGGAGGCAAGTCCGGGGTATTGATCCGATAAAGATACTCCCCGAGGTACAGCGCGGGCACCCCTGCGGTATACATGCTGAAATGAAAGGGCAGGCACAGCAGGAAATGCACCCCCGCACCTCCCAAGAGGGCAACAAGACGCTCCTTCCCCGCCAAGTCGCGGTTGCGGTAGCCGTAGCGGGAGAAGGCGAAAAAGCCAAAGAGCAATTGCACCGGCAGGGTGATCAGTCCTACGGCCAGATATTCCTCCACGTTCTTGCCTCCTGCCGTCATGCGGTAGACCATGGTCACAGCCAGGGAGGCCAAAAGGGTGATCAGCGCCCCGCCCCACAGGTAGCCTGCCGCGGCGAGGATGGGTTTCGTCTTGCTTTTCATACGTAGCTCCTGTCGATCTCCACCACGGCGAAGTAGTTGGGATCTAAAGTGCTGATTTTTTCCCCGATGCGCTGTTTCATCTCCTTATCGCTTTCCTTGCAATCGTAGGGGATCACGGCGTCGAAGATGAGGTTGGTATGGGTGTTGCCCACCACCATGCGGAAATCGTGGATGGTAATGCCGCAGTGGATCTCGCAAAGAAGCTTTTCCACCTGCACCCGCAGGGCGTGGACCGCCTCGTCGTCGGTGGCGATAGGGTCCATATGGATCACCGCATCGCAATGGAGGGCGTCCCGCAGCTCCTTTTCGATACGGTCGATGGCGTCGTGCATTTCCAGGATGTCCGCATCTGCGGGCACCTCCGCATGGAGGGAGATCATGGTGCGCCCGGGGCCGTAATCGTGGACCACCAGGTCGTGGATCCCGCTGACGCAGGGGTTGGAGAACACGATGGCAGTGATCTTATCAATGAAGTCCCGGTCGGGCGCCTTGCCCAACAGGGGATCCACCGTCTCCTTTGCGGCGCGGAGCCCGGAAAACAGGATGAACCCCGAGACCGCCAATCCGCAGTAAGCGTCCAGCTGTACCCCCGAGAAGCGGGAGATCAAAAGGCAGGCCAGCACGGTGCCCGTGGCGATGCAGTCGGAAAGGCTGTCCGTTCCCGTAGCCTTCAGGGAGGCGGAGCCGATCTTCTTCCCGATGCGGAAGTTGTAAAGCGCCATGTAAAGCTTGACGCCCACGGAGAGCACCAGGATCACCACCGCCGTTACGGAGAAGGTCACTTCCTCGGGGTGGAAGATCTTTTCCACGGAGGATTTCCCCAGCTCAAAGCCCACCAGCAGGATCAGCAGGGACACCAAAAGCCCCGCCAGATACTCCATGCGTCCGTGGCCGAAGGGGTGATCCTTATCCGCCTTCTGAGCGGACAGACGGAACCCGATGAGGGTGATGACGGAGGAGGCGGCGTCCATGAAATTGTTGAAAGCGTCGGACAGAATGGAGATGGCACCGCTGACCAGCCCCGCAAACAGCTTGCAGGCAAACAACAGCAGGTTCAGAAAGATCCCCGCCACGCCGCACAGGGTACCGTAGGCGGTACGCACGGCGGGCAGGTCGGTATTTTCCCTGTCCTTGATAAACAGTTTTGCAAAAAATGCGATCACAAAGATCCCTCCGTGGGTAGGTATGGTAACAGAATACGAAAATAACGCCAGGAGTATGCTTCCGGGCTGTTGGGGTCAAGCAAGAGCTCCGTTTCATTTTTTTGCCGTTTGCGGCACTTTTTTGAATCGGAGCTTCTGTTTTTTTGTTTTACCGCAGCTTATTCAGTCGGTCGGCGTTGGCAATGATGATCAGCTTCATGTCCCCGTCCAGCACCGTGTCCGGGCGGACGTTCACGTCCACACTGCCGCCCTTGCGGATGGCAACCACGTTGATGGCGTATTTTTTGCGGAGGTTCAGCTCCAGAATGGACTTACCCACCCACTCGGGGCGCACCTCCAATTGGATCATGGACACCCCGCGGGAGATCTCCATGAGGTCCACGAAGCCGGAGCTCACCAGGTTCTTGGCCATGCGCACCCCGGACTCGCTTTCCGGGAACACCACACGGTCCGCACCCACACGGGTGAGGATCTTTTTCTGCAGCTCGTTGGCGCATTTCACGATCACCGTTTTCACCCCCAGCTCCTTGCAAAGGGTGGTGGTGAGCACGGCGGCCTCCAGGCTGTTGGCCATGGCGACCACTACCACGTCGATGCTTGCGATGCCCAAACGGTTCAGCACCTCGGGATCCGTCACGTCGGCGCATTTGCAAAGGGGGATCTCCCCCTTCACGGCGTTGACACGGGCTTCGTCGGCGTCTACCGCCAGAACCTCCGCCCCGCTTGCCGCCAGCTCCTTTGCCACGGCGTAACCGAATCTGCCCAAGCCGAATACGGCGTATGATTTATGAATACTCATTGCGTACGCTCCTTTTTTTGAGATCAGCCGACGGAAATATCCTCCGTGGGCTCTTTGACGATATTTTCGTTATACTTCTTGCGGTTGAAGGCCAGCGCCAGGGAGATGTGCCCCACCCTGCCCAAATACATGGAGCAGATGATGATCATCTTCCCCGCCGTGTTCAGAAAGGGGGTCAGATTGCGGGTCAGCCCCACGGTGCCGATGGCGCTTGCCGTCTCGTACAGCACGTCCAGGAATGCCGCCTCCGTCACGGCGGAAAGGGCCACCGTAGCGGTCAGCAGTACGGCAAAGGAGATGCATACCACCCCCACCGCCTTCCGCAGGGAATCCGTGGAGATCCTTCTGCCGAACAATGCGGTGTGATCCTTGTTCTTCACGGTGGAGACGGTTGCCGCCAGCAGGACCGCCAAGGTCACCGTCTTCACACCTCCCGCCGTGCCCACGGGGGAGCCGCCGATGAACATCAGCACCACGGAAAGCACCGCGGAGGCGTCCGTCAGCTCTTGCTGGGGCAGGGTGAAGAAGCCCGCCGTGCGGGTGGTCATGGACTGGAAGAAGGCCGTTTGGAGCTTACCGAAGAGGGAAAGATTCCCCATGGTCCCCGGGTTGTTGTATTCCAGCAAGAGGAAGGCCGCCGTACCGCCAAAGAGCAGTACCGCCGTCAAGGTCAGGGCGATCTTGCTGTGCAAGGTCAAAAAGCGGAAGGTGCGGAATTTCTTTTTGGGGAACTCCTTGAGCACCCTCAGCAGATCCCACCACACCACGAAGCCCAGGCCCCCCAGGATCACCAAAGCGGATGTGGTGAAGTTCACCAGGGGATTGCAGGCGTAGGCGGAGAGGCTGTTTTCCGAAAGCAGGTCGATCCCCGCGTTGCAGAAGGCGGAGACGGAATGGAACACCCCGTACCAGATCCCCGCGGCGCCGTATTCCGGGATAAAAACGCACATATACAGCAAGGCTCCCGCACATTCCACCAGGAGGGTGCCAAGGATCACCTTTTTCACAAAGGCAGCAAGCCCCGACAGGGTGTTCAGGTTGAAGGCGTCCTGGATCAGTAGGCGGTCGGAAAGGCCCATTCTTTTTTTCAAGGCCAGCATAAAGCCGGTCATCACCGTGATCACGCCCAAGCCGCCCACCTGGATCAGCACCAGGATCACCACCTGGCCGAAGATGCTCCAGGTTGAGAAGGTGGGGACGGTGACCAATCCCGTCACGCAGGTGGCGGTGGTAGCGGTAAACAGGGCGTCGACGTAGGGCACCCCTTCCCCGCTTTGGGTACTGACGGGCAGGGACAAAAGCAGGCTCCCCAAAAGGATCACCGCCAGGAAGCTGAGCAGGATGATCCGTGTGGTATTGAAAAACCGTTTGTTCACAGGGCGAGACTCCTTTCCGAGAGAGATCAAGGACAGTATACTCCATAACGGAGGCTTTGTCAAGAAAAAGGTTTCAAAGTGATGGCGGATCCCCCTTTCGGGGCATACACTGACAATGAACGCAAAGGGAAAGGAACTGCAAGTATGGAGCGTTTGTTACAGGCGGGGTTGGGGATCCTCCTCCCCTTTTTGGGCACGGCGGCGGGGGCTGCCGGGGTGTTCTTTTTGCGCCGTTCCCCGAGGGAGGGCGTCAAAAAAGCCCTGCCCGGCTTTGCGGCGGGGGTGATGCTTGCCGCCTCGGTGTGGTCCCTGCTGATCCCCGCAGAGGAAATGGGAGGCTGGCTCCCCGCCCTGTGCGGGTTCCTGTGGGGGGTGGGGTTCCTGCTGATCCTGGACGGGGCCGCTCCCTTGCTTTGGAAGGGAACGGGGGAACCCCCGGAAGGGCGGCGGCGTTCCCTGCTTTTGTTCGCCGTGACCCTGCACAACCTGCCCGAGGGGATGGCGGTGGGCGTGGCCTTCGCAGGGGCTTTGGCGGAAGAATCCGGAGTCACCATGGCGGGCGCCTTTGCCTTGTCCGTGGGGATCACCCTGCAAAACCTGCCGGAGGGCGCCATCGTTTCCGCACCCTCCCTGTCGGAGGGAGGCTCCAAGGGGCGGGCCTTTTGGAAAGGGGTGCTTTCGGGAGTGGTGGAGCCTGTGGGCGGGGCAGCCGCCCTGGCCTTGTCCGCCGCCGTGGGGGCGGTGTTGCCCTACGTGCTGGCCTTCGCCGCAGGGGCCATGGTGTACGTGGCTGTGCGGGAGCTGATCCCGGAAGCGGGGGGCGTCACGGGGACGGTGTTTTTGACACTGGGCTTTGCCCTGATGATGGCGCTGGATATGGCGCTATAGGAGCGCTTAAGGGGGGATTCTTTCGAAAAAGAATCCCCCCTTAAGAATCCCCCAAGAAACCTGATCTCAAATAGGTTTTGAGGAGGATTGTTAAGGAGGGACTTTTTCCGAAAAGTCCCTCCTTGACGTAACCCTATTACAATAATTCCTTCCGCAGCTCCTCGGGAGACTTGGCGGACAGATAAGCGGGAGGCAGATCGAACATGGTGAAGCACCCGCTCTTCCCCTCCCCTGCCAGGCGGTAAACCGCCCGTGCGGAGGCAACCAGCGCCCCTGCGGTGAACTCGGGGTTGGAATCCAGCTTGATGCTGTATTCAATGACGTGGGAATGCTCTTTGTCAAGCCCCGTCACCCCGGTACGGATGACGCTTCCCCCGTGGGGCAGGCCTGCGTGGTCCCGCTTCAGCTCCTCCATGGAGATGAAATGCACGGTGGTATCGTAATCCGCAAAATAGTTGGGCATGGTCTTGATCTCGTGCTCAATGCGGGCAAGATCCGCACCCTCTGCCGCCACCACGTAGCACTCGCGGGTGTGCTTTTCACGGGTGGTCAGATCGGGCTGACTGCCGGAACGCACCTGCGCCACCGCTTCCTCCACGGGAACGGTGTACTGGCGGGCGTCCAACACCCCTTCGATACGGCGGATGGCGTCGGAGTGTCCCTGGCTGACCCCCCTGCCCCAGAAGGTGTAGTCCTTCCCTTCGGGGAGAATGACAGAGCTGTACAGCCTTGCCAGGGAGAACATCCCCGGATCCCAGCCTGCGGAGATCACGGCGCAGTTTCCCGCCGCCTTTGCGGCCTCGTCCACCGCAGAGAAATGCGCGGGGATCTTGGCGTGGGTGTCAAAGCTGTCCACCACGTGGAAGTGGGAGACGTACTTGGGTGTCTGGACGGGAAGATCCGTGGCGGAGCCGCCGCAGATGATCATCACGTCGATCTTGTCCTTGTAGGCTTCCATATCGTCAAGGGAAACGGCCTTCACCCCGGTGAGGGTCTTCACCTTCTCCGGGTCACGGCGGGAAAACACCGCCACAAGCTCCATATCCTCGTTCTGACGGAGAGCGCATTCCACGCCCCGTCCCAAATTGCCGTAGCCTAAAATACCAATGCGGATGGTCATAAATCGTTGCCTTCTTTCCGGGAAATCTCTGTTTGAAATTATATAACGCCGCGGTTCATTTGTCAAGAAAAAAATATCGGTTAGCATACGCTAACCATCAGCAGTATAGCACAGCTTATGCGGTTTGTCAAGGGGTGTTGAAAAGAATTATTCCCCGCAAGAAGGAACGTGCAGATCCGCCGCATAGTCCACCGCAAATGGGTTGCCGATACCGCCTGCGGCGGTGAGACGTCAACCCCTACGAATACGCAACAGCAACGATCAAAATCCCGCCCCATTCCACGCAGAGATGACGGGCGTATAACGAATTTCAACCGCCCTCTTGCGATAGATACGGTTGATTTTTTCGCTATATCCCCTTCGTTTCCGTAGGGGTTGACGTCCACGGCAACCCATCCTGCGGGAGGTGAGGCGGGAATTTCAACCAACGCCCCCTTCGTTTCCGTAGGGGCGATTCATGAATCGCCCGCCAAAGTCCCCTGCAAAACGCGTATGAAAAAGGCCTCTCCCGTTTGGGGGAGAAGCCTTGTTTCCTTTGGTTTGTTATTTGGATTCCTTGAAGAATGCCACGGTCTCGTCCAGAGCCTTCTGTGCCATGGCTTCCTTTGTCTCGTACTGGGAGGCGAAGGTGCCTGCGGGCTGAGAAGCCATGTCGTGAAGCAGGGTGTCCAGACCGCCCCAAGCGAAGACCATACCGATGTCACAGCCACGGCCGGGGAGGATGTAATCCTCGATCATCTCGATGGTGTCGTCGTCACGGGACTTCATTTCTTCCAGGCACTGCTCGATGTAAGCGGGAGCCACGATGTTTGCGGAGGCCGCGCCCATAGCGTTCAGGAAGTCGGAGATCATCACGAAATCGTCCTCAGCCAGGGAGATCGGAACACCGAAGCAGGTGGAGACCCAGGGGTTCACCAGGCTGTAATAGGTATCCTGATTCTCGTCGCCCTTGGGAATGGGAACCAGACCGAACTCGTCGTCCATGTTACCAAGCTCCATGGGAGTGGTCATGGAACCGTTGTAGAACAAGCTCTGGCCTGCGATGAAGTTGTCTCTCAGCAGAACGGAGGGCCACTGTACCACGTTGAAGTAGTCGTTGGCGGAGAGGTAGTGCTGCTTATCCTGCACCAGGCTCTGCATCTTATCCATCACGGCGGCGGAGCGCTCGGTGTAAGCGGTGAGGACGGGGTAGCCGTCGGAGGTATCGGTGGAAGCCAGCTTGGAGCCGGAGCCGTAGAACAAGCTCCACATATCGTCCAGCTGACCGCTCCAACCAACGATGTCGTTGTAGTCGATCACGCCGTCGCCGTTCATATCCTCGCTGAACATCTTGGTCATTTCCAGAGCCACGTCGATGGTCCACTTACCGTTACGGACCAGGTCGTAGATGGAGCCGCCGTATTTTTCCTGCAGGCCGTTGGCGTTGTACATGGACTTGTTGAAGGTCAAAGCAGCTGCTGCGGACTTGTTGATGGTACCGATATCACCGATGGTGAAGTACAGCTGACCTGCGATGGTCATTTCCTCATGGAAAACCTGATCCCACCAGGGAGCGGAAAGCTGAATGTCGGGCAGGTCGTAGAGGTTCATCAGGGCACCCACCTTGGCAAGGTTTGCACCGTCGTACAGACAGGGTACCACCACCTGATAGGATGCGGTGAACACCAGGTTATCCTCGGTGATACGCTGAACCATAGCGCCGTTGGTTCTCTTGGGGTCGTGAACGTACTCCTCGGCGATGGTGATGCCGAGCTGTTCCTCTACCAGAGAGTTACGGTCTCTGTAAGCCTTGTTGACCACCTCGGGGATCTGCTCGTTGCTGGTGGTGGGGCCGGGGTTGGCGTAATCGTTGTACATCAGCTCGGAGTTGTAGGTCTCGTTAACGGTGCAGACCAGGAAGGTGATGGTCTGGCCGCCGTAGGTCGCGCCGCTGGTGTAAGCAATGTAGTTGCCTTTTTCGTCGGTAAATTCGCCTGCCAGGCTTTCGGACTCGGTTCCGGAGGTGTTGCCCTCGGAGGGAGCGGAGGTATTGCCGGTTGCGGGCTCGGAATCACAAGCCGCCAGGATACCGCCGCACAGCAGAACCGCCAAAGCAAGGCAGAGAATGCGCAGGGAACGTTTCATAAAAGAAGTCTCCTTATTGAAATGTATTTTTATTCGGGTTCATTTTAGCATACTCTTTTTCCGTTTTCAATACGTTTTTCAAAAAAAGTTTTGAGAAAAGCCAAAAAAAGGTTGCGAAATCGGGAAAAGTGTGGTACAATACGGACGTACCGATTGAAGGGTACGTTACCGCCTTGGCGGTGTTTACCGTGGAAAGGAAGTTACAATATATGAAGTGTCCCATGTGTTCCCATCCCGACTGCAAGAGCATGGTCGTGGATTCCCGTCCCGCCTCCGACGGCGGCGTCATCCGCAGAAGAAGAGAGTGCATCCATTGCGGGAAGCGGTTCACCACCTACGAGACGGTGGAATCTCTCCCCCTCATCGTGGTGAAGAGAGACCGCACCCGGGAGACCTTCGACCGCAACAAGCTGTTGAAGAGCGTCATCCGCGCCTGCGATAAGCGCCAGGTCACCTTGGAGCAGATGGATTCTCTGGTGTCCGAGATCGAAGCCGCTTTGCAGAACTCCCTGCAGAACGAGGTGAACTCCACCGCCATCGGCGAAATGGTGATGGACAAGCTGAAGGCCCTGGACGAGGTTGCCTACGTCCGCTTCGCCTCCGTGTACCGCCAGTTCAAGGACATCGGCGCCTTCATGGAGGAGCTGAACAAGCTTCTGGACGAGAAAAAGAGATAAGGAAAACGCCCTGCGGGTCGGCCTGCAGGGCGTTGGTCGTTTTTAGGGAAAAAGCTCTTATGGCTTGGAGGTGACCCGTACAGGGAATATGCATATCCCGTCGTTCGTCAATCAAGGCGAAGCCTTGCATATCATCAATTCCGCAGGAATTGTATATCACCAAGCCGAAGGAGAATACACGCTAATGCGTGATGATATACAGCCCAAAGGGCTGATAATATACACCGCGCTTTGCACGGTGATGATATGCCAAGCCTTCGGCTTGGATGAAAAAAGGACTTTCCTATGAAAGTCCTTTTTTCTGGTGACCCGTACGGGAATCGAACCCATGTTACTGCCGTGAAAGGGCGGTGTCTTAACCTCTTGACCAACGGGCCTTATGGTAGCGGAAGGTGGACTCGAACCGCCGACCGACCGGGTATGAACCGATTGCTCTAGCCAACTGAGCTATTCCGCCATAAGTTTTGCCTCTGCGAAATCAGCTTTTCAGCAGACAGCTTTGCTATTATAGCAGAAGGATCTCCGTTTGTCAATAGGGAAATCGAAAAAAATCATAAAAAGTTTTTTCGGAAATTCTCTTGACTTTCCCTCTCGGATGTGATATCATTTTGATATCAAGAAGAAACAAGGAGGTTTCTGTTATGAACGAACCTATCAAAGAAAAAGTCTTATCCGGCAAGAAGATCGGTATGCCCGTGCTGTTCTTCACCGTACTGCTGTACCTCGCCGCCATCGGGCTGACCATCTACGGTGGGATCCTGCTGGAAAACGGCGAGTCCCCCCTGCTTATTGTGATTGGCATCGTATGGCTGTGCATCGGCTGGCTCCCCGCCCCCGGCTTGAAGGTGTTGAAGCCCCAGGAGGCTTTGGTTTTGACCTTGTTCGGTAAGTACGTGGGCACTCTCAAAGGTGAGGGCTTCTACTTCGTGAACCCCTTCTGCACTGCGGTAAACCCTGCGGCCAAGACCCATTTGAACCAGAGCGGCGACGTAAAGGCGGTTTCCGCCCCCATCAAGACGGAAAACGGCACCCCCGCCGTGACTCTGGCGGACAAAAAGATCTCCCTGAAGATCATGACCCTGAACAACAACCGTCAGAAGGTGAACGATTGCCTGGGCAACCCCGTGGAGATCGGTATCGCCGTGATGTGGCGTGTGGTGGATACCGCCAAAGCGGTGTTCCACGTGGACAACTACAAGGAATACCTGTCTTTGCAGTGCGATTCCGCTTTGCGTAACATCGTGCGGATCTATCCCTACGACGTGGCTCCCGGGGTGGATACCACCGGCGACGGTATTGCCGACGAGGGCAGTCTCCGCGGCTCCAGCGACGTGGTGGCCTCTCGTATTCGGGACGAGATCCAGGCCCGCGTGGGAGATGCGGGCATTGAGATCATCGAAGCACGGATCACCTACCTGGCCTACGCCACCGAGATCGCGGCCGTGATGCTCCAGCGTCAGCAGGCCTCCGCCGTCATCGACGCACGAAAAATGATCGTGGATGGTGCCGTTGGCATGGTGGAGATGGCCCTGGAGCGCTTGAAGGAAAGCGGCGTGGTGGAGCTGGACGAGGAGCGGAAGGCGGCCATGGTCTCCAACCTGCTGGTAGTCCTTTGCGGCAACCGTGACGCCCAGCCCGTGGTGAACTCCGGCTCTTTGTATTGATCCATGAACGAAGGGCAGAAAAAGCAGGTTCCTCTGCGCCTTTCCCCCAAGCTGTACGCGGCGTTGTCCGCTTGGGCCGAGGAGGAGTTCCGCTCGGTGAACGGGCAGATCGAGTACCTGCTCACCCAATGCGTTCGCAAGCGGGAAAAGGGCAAGGATGCGGACGAGGAAGAAGAATCATGACGAAGGGGAGCTTCTGCGGAGGCTCCCCTTTTTTTGGGGGGACAATTCGTGAATCGCCCCTACTTTCAAACAGTTCTTACGTTACAGGAGGGTACATCTAATTCCCTACCATATCCCTGCTAATCCCCTTTCGGGGGGCTACGCACCCCTTGGTTTTGCTCCGAACGGCACTAACGTGCCTTGCTTTCTCCGCAAAACTTCGACTCCGCCGCGGGACAGCCTTCGTTTTCCTATCCTTACACCCTTCTCCGCGGCTCCGCTCAGAATGACAGTCCAAGGGAAAGAACGGCAAAAACGCTACGCATATCGACAACACAACCCCTGTTTGTCACTCTGAGCGAGTGCGGGATAGAGCCGTCGTGGTTGTGCACAAGGAAACAACCCGCACGAGTCGAACTCTTATGAGTGGCGTGAGCCCGAATAAGAGTCAAAAAATGCCAAGCATTTTTTGAGGGTATGGCTACACATTTGCACTACCGCTTTTTTCCGTTCCGTCAGTTACTAAAAAACAGTTCTTACGTTACAAAAGGATACATCTAATTCCCAACCATATCCCTGCGGGGCGCTACGCACCCCTTGGTTTTGCTCCGAACGGCACTAACGTGCCTTGCTTTCTCCGCAAAACTTCGACTCCGCCGCGGGATTACCTTTTCTTTCCTATCCTTACACCCTTCTCCGCGGCTCCGCTCAGAATGACAATCCTGGGGCGAGAAGGGTGAAAACGCTACGCATATGGACAACGCCACCCCCTGTTTGTCACTCTGAGCGAGTGCGGGATAGAGTCGCCGCGGCTGTGCACAATGAAACAACCCGCACGAGTCGAACTTCCGCGCATGGCGTGAGCCTAAGCGGAAGGCAAAAAATGCTAAGCATTTTTTGAGGGTATGGTTACACATTTGCACTACCGTCTTTTCCGTTCCGTCAGTTACTATAAAACAGTTCTTACGTTACAGAAGGGTACATCTAACTCCCTACCATATCCCTGCGGGGCGCAAAGCACCGTGGAGGACGACGTGGCGGATTGGAATATTGCCGTCTTCCCCTTCAACTACGAAGAGGAGACCTACCGAGATCTGGACAACTTCGAATAAACCAAAGCCTTCCGAAAGGAGGGCTTATTTTTTGCCCTTTCCCCGCCGAAAAACCTTAAAAAATTCAACTGTTCCTATTGATTTCCTACATATTATGTGATATAATATTATGTACGAATATTACTTTGGGGTTTTATATAGAAAAAGGGCAAAGGCCGATACTTATGAACAGAAAAACCTTATTTTCAATACCCTTCCCGCGGCAACGGTACGCCAACCGTCTTGTGGCAGTTTTCCTGCTGTCCATCGTCATTGTGACGGCGGTCTTCTGGCGTCTGAAGCTGACGGGCATCACCTTAGCCGGGGAAGCATTCTGCGGCATGGACGAACACACCCATACGGAGGAATGCCTGGCGGAAGGCTGTGAAAAGCAGGAGCACACCCACGTGGAGCTTTGCTATACCGATCCCGAGGCGGACGTGGAGACCGCCGTGGAGTGGGAGGCTTCCCTGGGGGAGTATGAGGACACGGTGTTCTATACCTCCGACCTCCTGGCCGTGGCGGAAAGCCAGCTTGGCTATACCGAAAGCGAGCGGAACTTCACCATCTCCCAAACCGGCGCAAGATGCGGCTACACCCGTTACGGCGCTTGGTACGGCAACCCCTACGGGGAGTGGTCCGCCATGTTCGTTTCCTTCTGTCTGGAGTATGCGGGGATCCCCGATACCTTCGCCCCCTACGGCGCAGGTGCGGAGACCATGCGTACCGAATGGGATCAAAGCGGCCTGCTGTTCGGCCGTGAAGAATACCTCCCCATCCCCGGGGACCTGATCTTCTTCGATACTGACGCAGACGGCAAGGCGGAAACCGTGGGCATCCTGTACAGCCACTCGGGCACCCGGATCACCGTGATCCAGGGGGACGTGGAGGGCGCCGTTGCCGCCGTCACGTACCTCCCCAACGACGGACGCATCCTCTCCTACGGCTCCATGAACGAAGTGATCCGTGCTTCCGCTACGGAAGACGAGCTGGTTCATTTGGACTTTACCGCCAAATATCTGGACACGCTCCCCACCTACGAAGAGGTGGACGAGACCCTCACCTCCCTGGAAGAGGATATGGACGCATACGAGGCCTATTTCCTGGAGGTGGGTAAGCAGGCACAAACGGCTTACACGCATTTGGAAGGCCTGGGCAGACTCCGGCCCCTGGTAAGCAACGCATACAAATCCCAAGATCTGGAATGGATCTGGCAAGCCGAATCCTTCAAAACCATAGAGGCTCAGACCATCCCCGATCTTCCCGTTTACGCAGTCAACCCCAAGGAATCTCCCACCACCGACGAAATCTTGGGGGGCAAAGGATACGGCACCATCATTTACGGCGGCTCCCCCGAAGAATATTACCTCTCGATTTATCCCGATAGTTACGATAATCGCCAGAGTGCTTCTTGCGGCTATTTCCAATGGTGGAAAGCCTACGTCATTGAAGCAGAACCCGGGGTAGGATATTACGTCAGCAAAATTCACTATTATTACGGTGATGGGCAGACCAAGGAGAAGGTAAAGGCCACCAGCTCCACCGGTTTTGTGTATTTCATGCACTGCACTGACGATCTTTTCACCCAAACGCCGGAAACCGAAATAATCCCTATCGGAACCTTTATCAGCGTGACTGTGCCCGAAGGTGCCGAGTCACTCTTCGCCATTGCGGACGGCGATACGTACCCGTACAAAAAATTCACCAAGGGCACCTTGCGCGGCACGTTGGTCACGGGAGACGCACCCCGGCAGAAGGATCCCATTGACAACTCCGACAAACTGACCACGGTTGAGACCGTAGACACAAGTAAATACATCACCATCAACCTGTTCGATTACGGCGAAAAGGTCAGCGGTCTCTATAACACCAACGCTCCGTTCACCGGAAACGGGCCTGCTGCCGCCAACACCTTCTACCCTGCCTTTAAGCTGGGTTCGACCTCTGATCCCGCCACCAGCTCCAGCTGGAATTCCTTGTCCACTTTCGGCTTTGATCTTGGTAACCTGTTGGCCTACGACGTGGAACGCATGGACGGCGTCAATATCGAAGGCACCATCAACCAAGTAACAAACGACGTCTCTTCGCTTCAAGGCAACGTTCCCTTGGTGGGCATGATGTACCCCACGCTGCTGGGCGATTACCCTGCCGTCTACGGGAATACAGAACATACCTCAACGCTTTCCTTGCAGTATCTGTTCCATCCGGACAGCGGATACACGAAACAGCAAAACACGGCCAACATCAACCACCTGTTGCAGTACGACGAAGAAACCGGCGCCTACTATTACGACAGCCGCAAGAACTTCGCTCAGTTCGATCACGCCACCAATAACTTCATCGTCTACGATCAGATCATGACCCCCGGCTTTGCGGTCTATCCCTTCGGCAACTTCATGCCCCTCAACGACATCAGAACCCAGGCCACCCAAGTGACGTCTGTCAACAGAGAGTGGTTCAGAAACGTTGCCCACAGTGCATGGTATAAATACGTTCATGCGGTGGATGCAGAGCACGTGGATCTTGAGGAATACAAAGATATCTATATTGCCATCTCCAAGCTGATCCCCTTGATGGACGATCAGGATGGCGACGGTGTGAAGAATTACGATTGGCATTACGGTGATGTTCTGAAAGCATATTTCAGCCAATCCGGAACTCCCGAGCTTCCCGAGGATCCCGCGGCCGGTCCCAATGCCCGCCCCCATCTTTCCAACCTGTACACCTTGGATTACGACGAGCCCACCAACTTCCATTTCGGCATGGATATGCACATGGAGTTTATGATGCCCAAGGACGGCATGACGGGCAAAGACGGCAAGCAAGAAATGATCTATAAGTTCTCCGGGGACGACGACGTTTGGGTCTATATCGACGACGTGCTGTTCCTGGATCTGTCCGGTACCCACCGTCACGTGGGCGGTGAGATCAACTTCGCCAAGGGCGAGGTGTATTACTACTATCTGGACACCACCAAAGGCGACGTTTACACCTACGAAGAGCTTATTGCCGCCGTCGCCGCAAACGACACCACGAAGGGACGGATCGTCACCTTTGCGGAGATCCTGGAAAACGCAGGCAAATCCACGGACGTGCTCAATGCCAAAGGCACCTTCGAAAACTACACCGAGCACCAATTTGACTTCTACTATATGGAACGCGGTGCAGGCTCCGGCGTGTGCAGTATGTACTTCAACATGCCCCTGCTCCAAACCAACCGTATCGAAGTTGTGAAGGAAATGAACGAAGAGGCCGCCAATGCCTTGGGCAACCCCGAGTTCCTGTTCCAGATTCTGAAGGTTGATGGCGCCGGCAATAAAACCGAGGAGCCTCTGTACGCACCCGGCACGCCTTACCAAGTGTTGGACGTGTACGGCAACGTGATCGCCACCCGCACGGTGGGAGAAAACGGCGTGTTCTATCTCCACGCCAACGAGCGTGCCGATTTTGCGATTCCCGAAAACGGCGGTTCCTACTACGTCCGCGAGCTGTTGGACGAAAAGGTATTTGAACAGTACGGCAAGGTCACCGTGGACGGCGTTTCCTACACCACGGATACCTACACCAACGTAGAGCTGAGCTCAGACACCTTCAAGGGCGTAGAAGGCCCCGTCATGAACGCCAGCAGCGGCAACGCAAAATTCATCTTCGTCAACCACGTGGATCCTCACAAATACGGCACCTTTGAGATCTCCAAGACTGCCAACGAGTATTCCGATACCGTCGCGCCCGGCACCTTTACGTTCTCGGTGATGTTCGGGGATCTTCCCCTGCCCGTGGGCACGCCCTACACCTTGATCGACGCCAACGGCAACGAGACGGCCGAGACCGTCAAGGCGGCAGGCATCCTCACCCTGCAGGCGGGTCAGCGTGCGGTCTTCAACAAAGTCCTGGCAGGCACCAACGTCCTGGTGAAGGAGCTGGATGCGGAAAAATACTTCGTGGAATACACCGCAGAATATCCCGCGGGGACCGACTACCTCCTGACGGAGGACGAAAACGGCTACGTCACCATTCCCGTGGGCGCCTCCGTGACCTCGTCCCTTTCCGTGTACAACGACCGTAAGGGCACCAAGCTGGAGGTGACGGGCGGCAAGGAAGTTCTGTATGACGACGGAACGGCAGGCACCTACACCTTCGTGCTGGAGGAGGTAGACGAAAACGGCAACCTCCTTGCAGACGGCATCTACCTGGAGCAGACGATCACCGTAACGGAAAACGGCAGCTTTACCTTTACGCTGAACTACCCCGAGGAGACCACCCCGGGCACCTATTACTACCGGGTTTACGAGAAGGGCGCCGACGCCGCCGCAGGCGGTGACGAGACCCTGTTTCCCTTCACCGTGGCAGTGGAGAAGGACGAAAACGGCGTGTTGACGGCGACGGCTGACGGTGCAGACGCCATCAAGTTTGTAAACCGTGACGTCCGCTCCCTCACCGTTTCCAAGACGGTGGAAGGCCTGGCCGATCCCGACGGGTACACCTTCGACTTCACCGTGAACGCCTCCGTCGGCGGCGTGCAGCTGAACGGCGAGTACCGCACCGACAAGGGAATCCTCGTATTCACCGACGGCGTTGCCACCTTCACCCTGAAGCACGGTGAGTCGCTGACCATTCTGGATCTGCCCTACGGCACCGTCTGGACGGTCACCGAGGGACACGCTCCCGGCTTCTACACCGAAAATGCTGTGGGCGAGGGCGACCGTGTGATCGGCTCCTCCGCAAGCGGCGAGCTGAAGGAAAACGCTTCCGTGGCTTACTACAACATCGGCGGCGCAGAGCTTCCCGCCACCGGCGGCTTTGCCCGTGACCTCTTCCCCTTGATGGGCTCCGTGCTGATGCTGGGCTCTACTGCAGGGGCGGTCATCTACCGCAAGAAGCGGAAAGAATAACAAAATACTCCGCAGGAGACGGCGAAAAGCCTCCTGCGGAGTTTGTTTTTTTGGGGAAGGTCAGCGTCGGACCCCCTCAGTCACGGCGTGTCCGCCGTGACAGCTCCCCCTTTGACAAGGGGCAGCCTTTCGCCGCCCCGCAGGGGGATTGTTTCGTTCGTGTCAATGGGCAATGCGGGGTAAAATTCGTTTTTCGCCGTTCACGATGCGGGAAACATGGGGACCGGAATTTTACCAATGCCCCCTTCGTTTCCGTAGGGGGCGACGTCCACGGCGCCCCACCCTGCGGGAGGCAAGGCACGTATTCCAACCAACGCCCCCTTCGTTTCCGTAGGGGTTGACGTCCACGGCAACCCATCCTGCGGGCGGCGAGGCAGGAATTTCAACCAACGCCCCCTTCGTTTCCACATACAAAAACCGATTCGGGATCGACCCAAATCGGTTTTTCTATTTATTCACAACGGATCAACGTATACTCGCCGCCGTAGGTATTCCTGGCGAACAAGGTGAGGGCGTATTCATCCTTACACAGGTTCTCACGGGAGACGTCCGACGTTTTTTCCACCCATTTCACGGTGTAGGTGTACCGCACCCCTGCGGTATCAATGACGGAAAGGGTGTCTCCGATGGAAAGCATCTCCACGCAGGCAAGCTGTCCTTTGGCGTCACTGCCGCCCACCACCAGGGTACTGTCGTGAACACTGCCTGCATAGCGGCGGGGATATTCCCCCACCGAGCCGCCGTCCCATGCGTTTGAAACGGGCAACAGAACGTCGTAGGCGGGGATTTCCAGCACGGCGCAGAAATCCTCTCCCCCCAGCTCCAACACGGTCATTTCCACGTTCAGCCTGCCGTCGGGGGCACCGTCGGCAACGGGGGGCATCAGCTCCAGCATTTTTTCCGCCGTCTCACGGGCGAGGGTTGCGTTCCGCCCCGCCATCCAATGGGAGCCCAGGAAGAGCACCACCGCAGACACCGCCAGGAGGATCCCCAAGATCATCAAAACACGGGAAAGCTTCTTTCTCATACGTCAACCCTGCCGGTGCGCACGGCGACCATCACCAACGCCGCCCCTCCGAAGAAGAGAAGCAGGATATAGGGCCAAAGGATGCCGGTATCGCCGGGAGAGGGAGTGCTTTCGGAGCTGTCCTCCGAGGGGATGTAGGTATTGGTCACCGTAAAGGTGGTTCCGTTTTGCTCCACGGTCACGGTGTACGCTTCGGAAACGTTCAGCTCCGCCACCGTCCAAAGGCTTCCGTCGTCGGGAGCCGTCCAGGTGTGGCACCAGTCGTTCTCCCCGGAAAGAGTCACGGTCTCCCGGAGGACGCCGTCCTTGTAGATGGCTACCTCGACGGATGCGGGGCGTTCCACGCCCAGGGCGTCCTGCCATTGCTTCACCACGCTGTAGGTGATCTCCCGGTCCTCCACAGGATGGCTTTCCTGCTTGGGAATGGCGGTCACGTCGTAAACGGGCAGGCCGTCTCCGCCCTCGCCGGGCAACGCCACCAGGAAGGTCTCGAAGCGATAACCCCTGCCGCCGTGCTCACGGTATTGGGTGGGGATCAGATACAGCCCCGTCTCCAGGGATGCAAAGGACGCCTTGCCCTCCCCGTCCGTCACGGTCTTTGCCGTGGGGGTGATCCCGTCGGCCAGGAGGTAAGCGTAGTAGGTCTCCGCCACCTTGCGCCACTCTCCCTGGGTGGTCACCCGAGAGAGATCAACGGGGTATTCCGCAAAATCGCCTGCGGGAGCAAAGGATTCCCCGCTCCACACGGCAACCTTGTAAACTGCGATTTCCAGCCCTTCAAAGGGAGTGCCGTCCCCGGTGTACACCACCGTCAGGGAGCAATCCTTCTCCGGATCCACCAACGAAGGATCAAACGCCCCCGCCGTGGCGCCGAAGACGCCGCAAAGGAGTACCGCACACAGCAGATACAGCAGGATCTTTTTTACGTGTTTCATTCGTCTCCGTCGCTCGCTTTCTTTACAGGCTTAAACAAAACGATGAGCATCAGCACGAACAGGATGGGCAGTGCCACGATGGGGGTAACGATCAGGGTGTCGATCTGATAAGCGTCCGTGGTGATGTAAATGGTATGGTGTTCTACGGTCTCGATCCGTCTGCCCCGCACCAAAAGCCGCTCGGTGTTGATCCCGTAGGGGGTGCAGGTCAGCAGGGTGCAATAATCTCCCCCATCCACCAAAGCCAGCTCCGATACGTCGGAAGGCTCCACGATGCGGATGCGGTCCACCTGGTAGGTGAGGGTACGGTCCAGAATGGTGATGGTGAACACGTCCCCGATCTCCATTCTGTCCAGGTCGGTAAACAGCTTGGCGCTGGGAAGTCCTCGGTGGGCAGAGATCACGGTGTGGGTGGTCTCCCCGCCTACGGGAAGGCTGCTGCCCTCCAGATGCCCGATGGCCACGTTCAGCACCGCCGCAGAGGTGCCGTGGTACAGGGGAAGCTCAATGCCGATCTTGGGAATGGTGGCGTACCCCATCATGCCGTTGCCGTTGAGGTCCAGGATCTCGTAATAGTCCGGCACCCTGCCGTAATGGAGCAAGGGATAATCCAGCTCCGCCAGGGCGCGGTTGTATTCCTCCGCACGCTCAAACAGGGCGGTGTAATCCTCTTTTTGGATGTTGTTCAGCATGGCCTCGTAGTCCACGATGGCCTGGGACTGGGTGCGGGAGTTCCAATAATCCGCCAGGGCGGGGTACAGCATCACCGAAAGCCCGATGAAGAACAGCAGAAGCAGGATAAAAGTGGGCCATTTTCTTTTTTTCATTGCCATCGCCCGTCCTTTTTTCCCGATGATAGAACAGAAGTCGAGACGGAAAGAGGGGTCTTTCTGTCCCGACTTCCGTCCCCGAGGGGGTCGCCCTCGGGGAGAAGCTTACTGAATTGTGATAGGAAGTCCGCAGACGAATCAGTCAGCGATCTTCTCCATTCTCTTCTTGGTTACCAGCAGGATACCGGTGCACAGCATCAGACCGCCGCCGATGAGAATGAACATGGTAGTACCGAAACCACCGGTCTCAGGGAGAACCGCACCGGTCTTGTTGATAATGTGGGTATCTGCATCATCCTTAGTGTAGATATCGCTGTCGATAACACCTACCAAAGTCTTGTTTGCGTCGCCAATGACAACAACTTCACGACCGCTCAGTTCGTTATAGCCGTCGGGAGCATTGGTCTCTTCCAAATAATATGTTCCGGCAGACAGACCCTTAATTGTAGCCTTACCGTCCTTGGTGGTAATAACAACACCGGTCTCTCCTTCGGTAGCAACGCGATAAATGCCTTCTGCTTCTTTCACCACTTTAATCTCTACGCCGCCAGTTGGGTGAGTATAAAGTTTAAACTCAGCGCCATCCAAAATGGGGTATTTGTCTTCGCCGGTCGTCTCTTTAGTCTTCACAAATTCAAACTTGTAGGTGGTAACTTCAGCTTTCACAGGATCAGTTGCGGTGAGATCATTCTCATCGCCATATTCCAAATGTGCTTCGTTGGGGTTGGTGCCATCGCCCTTAACCTTTGCGTTTTCGTTCAGAATCGCATGATACTTGATTACGATCTTCTCGCTGGCATTCAAGGTTTTGATATACTCGTTGTCAAAAGCAATTTCAAAAGTGCAATCGTCACTAGGATTTCCATAACCATCAGTAATAGCCGTTTTGATGGTGTATCCCGTGGTGGGCACAGTCGTCAAAACACCCCCGTCATCGATTTCAACGGAGTCGATCTGCACGAAATCCAAGCCTTCGGACATTTTATCGTGCACGGTATAGTTTTCAGCGCCGCTTCCCACAGTAACGGTAATGGTATAATACACAGCCTGACCAATGGTCACAGAACCGCTGCCCACTTCCTTCTCAATACCGGGAACAGTGTTCTTCTCTTCAAAGTAGAATACTTCGTTATGCGTGTTCAAAGCGCAAAGAGCGCCAAGCGTGGAATCAACCAAATAATAACCAAAGTTCAAGCCTGCAAACTCGACAGTATCGCCGGAAGCAGTGGCAGTGGCATTCGGAGTCATACCCGCCGCATATTTAAGTGCCTCCTGTGCCAACTCTACCATTTGGGTCTCGTTGGGATGTACCACTTCTACCAAATAGCCTTCGATGTTGATTTCAAAATAAGCCGCACCTGCGCCGGTTTTGAAAAATTTCTCCCAATCAGACAACGGCTTGTAAGAGTACGAATCGCCGGAGAAGCTTTCAAGAGTAGCCAACTGATAAACGCTATACTTTTGGCCGCTAACAGTATTATTGATGGTGATAGAGCCACTACCAGCCGCCAAAACGGGAATACAGCATGCCACCAACAGCATTGCTGCGCAGAGGATCGCTAAAAGTTTTTTCATGTTCGCTTTCCTTTCTGAAATGAAGATATATGTGTTTTTTCTTTTTTACAAAATTAGTCCATCCACTCCAAGGAATCAAAAGGCCAGATGCGGAAGAGGATCTTACCCACGATCTGATCATCAGTTACACAGCCGATCACGGTACTGCGGCTGTCGATAGAAGTATCTCGTTGATCCCCCATCAAAAAGAACTGATTTTCCGGCACCTGGAAAGGAAACTCCACGTCACACTCTCCCAAGGCTTTCACCGTCAAATAGGGCTCGTCCAGATATTCTCCGTTGACGAATACGTTGCCTTCGCCGTCGATCTCGATATAATCCCCCGGAATGCCGATGACACGCTTGATCAAGATCTTGTTGGAGTAAGAAAAGGCGCACAGGTCACCCCTGTCGGGGTCCTTGGTCTTGGCAAGCACCACGATATCCCCCTCGGTGAGAGTGGGCTCCATGCTGGTCCCTGCGATCTGCACCACGGGAAGCACCAGCGTGGCAATGAGCACCGCCACCGCCGCCACCACGATCAAGGCGTATACCGTGCTTTTCAGCACCCGCTTGTATCGCAGCTTGTATTTTTCTCGTTTGATCTCGCCCTGCAGCTGCTCCGCGGAAGGGAGGTTCTGCAGAGCGTCTGCGTTGTTCTTCTCGTTCTGCTTCATGTCTCTCCGTCTCCGTCGGCGCCTTCTTCGGGAAGCTGTTCCCATTCCACAGGGTCCTGAGCTTCCTCCAAATGTTGGCTGAGCCGCCGTATATTCTCCAGGTACTGCGCCGCGGCGGCCTCCGCCGCCTCAAAAACGCCGTTGAGCTTCAGTGCCGCCTCCGCAATGGAGCCTGCCTCCATCTCCGCAATGTTGCGGTCGGAAAGCCGCTTTTCCAACTGTGCCAGCTTGCGCTCCAACTGATCCGCACGGTCCGTTTGCATCAGCAAAAGCTCCAGAAGCTGCTTGCGGTTGAGTTTCTTCAGTTCCTTCTCTGTCAAGCAATCAGCCGCCTTTCGCTTTTATGGAGCATGAGTACCACAGAATATAAAATATGTAGCATATCATCCTTTTTCATTATAGCACGATTTTTTCAAAAAGCAAGATATACATTTAATTTTTTTGAATAATTATTCAAATTTTTCCGCAAAAACTGTAAACAGTGTACAAAAAAAGAAGCCGACGATTGTGCAGTTTTTCATCGGCCTTTTTTTCGCGCCCAAAACTGAGGGGTAGGGTATTCCGTTTTCTGCCGGATACAACATATTTTATAATATGTAGTCCGTTAAACCCCTATTCACGACCGCAAGCGGCGGCAGGCCAGCTCCAGATGCGCCCGATGTTGGTTCCCGTCCTCCACGGTGTAGATGCGTGTGGTGTTGATACTGCTGTGCCCCAAAAGGTCGGCCAGCCTGACGATGTCACGGCAAACGGCGTAAAAGGTTCTGGCAAACAGATGGCGCAGATTGTGGGGGAACACCTTCTCCCGCTTCACTCCCGCACGGCGGCAGAGGGCTTTCATCTCCCGCCACACGTTGGAGCGGTTCAGCGGCTTTCCGTGCCCCGTGACGAACACGGCACCCGTTCGGATGCCCTTCCTCTTCAAATAGCCTCTCAGAGCCTTTCTGAGCGCCTCGGGCAGAAAGATCACGCGGGTCTTGTTCTTGCAGTTCACCACCGCCTTCCCCGTTGCCACGGCCTCTGCGGTGACGTAGCGCAATTCGCTGATGCGGATCCCCGTCTCGCAGATGGTGCGCAGGACGTAGGCGATCCTGCTCTCCCCCGCCGCACGGAGCAACGCGCGGTAGTCGCCCTTGGTCAGCTCCCGTTCCTCACTGCAGAACAATTGCTTCTGTACCCGGGGCAGGCGGACACAGCAATCCTCCCTGCCCATAAAGCGGAGCAGGCAATTGAGGGACACCAGCATAGAGCACACGCTGGCAGGGGCGTAGCTCTCCGAAAGCCGGCGCTTGTAGGCCACCGTCTCCCCCTTGGAAAGGGGTCTGTCCTCCAGAAAGGCGAGGAACCTCCGCCCGTCCCGCAGGTACTTTTCCACGGTGGCGGGACTCTTTTCCCCGTTTTGCAGGAACTCCCGAAATTGCTCTGTCAGCGCTTTTGCCTCCTTGTTTACGTTCATGCTTTACCTCCAAAAAATCGAACGGATCCTTTCCGAGAGCTCTCCCGAAAAGGATCCGTTTTTTTACTGATTACGGTTGAATTTCCACCGTTTCCGCCCAGGCGAAGATCTGCTCCCGATACGCTTCCGCATCGGTGAAATGGGTGGCGAACTGTAGGATCCACACGCCCTTTTCCGTCACCATGGGAAAGAAGAAGCTGTGGAACTCCGTCCCTGCGATCTTGTTGGGAGCCTCGAAATAGGTCAGCTCCCCGTGGGATTTGACGTAGACTTCATTTTCAAAGCCATAGCCCTCGATCAATTGGGCGGCCAGATCCTTTACGGGAAGGTCTTTTCCGTCCGCACCCGCTTCAAAGGGCAGGAATTCCACACAGCAAAGCACCTCGGGAGACACGGCGTAAAGCTCAAAGCCTCTCTCCGACTCCTCTGTAAAATCCTCCGTCAGAGTGATGGTAAACGCCCCTGCGGTGAAGTCCTTCCCGGTGATCAGCAGGTTGCAGACGATCACCGCCGCCAACGCCAAAAAGATGAGAAGCACCCCGCGCTTAGCCAGGAATTGCACCTTCTGCCCCTTCCGCAGAGCGTTCCGCTCCTCCTGGGGGTAAGGCTCCAGCTCCCCGTGGAAACGGAAGGCGGGATCCCCGAAGGCGTGGCCGCCCGCAAGGGAAATATCCCCGTCCCCGCTGGGGATCTCGCAGTAGTCGTAGATCTTTTTCTTCCTGGCTACGTACACCCGTGCCAGCTTTTCCCCGATGGAAAAGGTCTTGGTCTCTCCGTTGCCGATCTCCCCCAGCCTGCGGCAGGGAGTGGTCCCGAAGGCGGCGTCGTTGGATTCCCAATCTTCAATATATACCGTGTCTTTTTTGCCCTTTCCCCAAAAGCAAGCCTCTCTGCGTATCGTCAATTCTCTCATGCGCCGTTCCTCCTTTTTTCTTTATTTTACCATATAGACAGCCCTTTTTCAAGAGTCGGGGCGCAAAAAAACTTTACATTTCCGAAAAGCTGTGCTATACTACCTCCGAAAAGAACCACGGAGGCAGACCATGACCTATCGCATCGCCCTTTGCGACGACGAGCCCGCACAGAGAGAATATCTGGAGAAAAAGCTTTCCCTGTTTGCCCAGGCGCGGCGGGTGCAGTTTGACTTCGCCCATTTTTCCTCGGCGGAGGCGTTTTTGTTCTGCTTCCGTGAGAACCGCAACATCGACTTGCTGTTTTTGGATATTGAGATGGCGGAGATGAACGGCATTGAGCTGGCCAAGGAGCTCCGCAAGGAGCAGGACGCTCTGCAGATCGTCTTCATCACAGGCTACCCCGATTACGTGGGGCAGGGCTACGACGTGGAGGCCTTACACTACCTCCTCAAGCCCGTGAGCACGGAAAAGCTGTTTGAGGTCTGCGACCGCTTTTTGAAGACGGCGGAGGAACAGCCCCGCTTTTACCTGTTCCCCGCAGGGAAGGAAGTGGTGCGCCTTTACGAGAAGGAGATCCTTTACGGAGAATCGGAGGGGCATTACGTGATCTTACACACCAAGACGGAGGAGCTGAAGCTCCGCATGACCGTCCCCGAGCTGGAAAAGCGGCTGGGAGAAGGGTTTTTCCGCCCCTCCCGCTCCTTCGTGGTGAACCTGCGGTACGTCACCCGCATCGCAAAAACGGAGATGCTTTTGGAAAACGGCGCGTCCGTCCCCTTGGGAAAGGGACTTTTCGACGAAGCCAATCGGGCGTTGATCGCCTTTTTAAGGGAGCTTTGATATGAGCAGACGGAGCGAAAAAAAGCTTGCCGCCTTTCAGAACGCCATTATGGAGCAGCATTACGCCGAGGTGGAGAACATCTACCGCAAGATGCGCACCTGGCGTCACGATTACCACAACCATATCCAGGTGCTGGCGGCCTATCTGGAGCAGGGAGACACGGAAAAGGCACGGGAATTTCTGGGTGAGATCCAGGACACCCTCACCAAGGTGGACACGGTGCTGAAAACGGGGAACACCATGATCGACGCCATTTTGAACAGCAAGCTTTCCCTGATGCACGCAAGGGAGATCCGTGCTGACGCCACCGCAAAGGTGCCCGCCAAGCTGAGCGTGCGGGATATCGACCTGTGCGTCATCATCGGAAATTTGCTGGACAACGCCATGGAGGCCTGCGAGAAGCTTCCTGCGGGGAGCCGTTTTATCCGTATCTACATCAACGTGAAGGGAACGCATCTGTACATGTCCTTCACCAACTCCGCAGGGAAAAAGCAGGAGAAGGTGGGAACGCTGTTCCGCTCCTCCAAGGGCGCCTTGGGCGGACTGGGGCTTTCACGGGTGGACAGCCTGGTGGCCGATTACGGCGGCTACGTCACCCGTGCTTCCGAGGACGGAGGCTTTACCACCGAGGTCATTTTACCCCTTTGAACTGAAATGCGCGGGATTTTTGTGCCAAAAATCCTGCGTTTTTTGCCAAAACTCCCCGCCATGGGAGAAACTATGCTATGCTGAAGCCACTTCAAAAGGGAGGTGTCTGAATGGCAAAAGACAAGAAACAAAAAGAACCCCGCCGCAAACCGAAATACGGGATGTGGACCTGTATCAAATGGCTTGCCTCCAAGCTGTGGGAATGGGACCGCGCCGCCGCCATCTGCTGTATCGCCGCCGTACCCTTGGCGCTGGTGCTCTACGGGCTGGGGCTGTACGTCCCCACCGCCACGCTGAACGTATTGGAAACGGCAGACGGATTCCCCACGGTGGCACTCACCGTGACCACCCTCCTGGTCACCCAGCTTTTCTTCCGCTTGCTGAAAACGGCGGCGGACGATCTGCGGGGGCTGGCCTACCACGACGGTGCCATGCGGTTCTATTACGCCATCACCAAGAAGGGAGCATCCGACGATTTTTATTTGGATCTGGACAAGGAGTATCTCACCCGCAGACGCCGCGCCTTTGACGTGCTGCGGAACACTGCGGACGGCTCCCCCACCCATTACCTGCTGGACGGGGTCAACGCCCTGGTGAACGTGCTTTGCTTTGTGATGTTCGGCTCGGTGATCTCCCTGCTGCACCCTGCCATCCTGCTGCTGTTGGTGGCAGGCTCCCTGGTGACCCACTTTTTGCAAAAGCGGCAGCAGAACCGCAACCACGCCAAGGTGGATGAGCAGACGGCGGTGAACAAGAAGATCATGTATCTGGCATGGAACCTTTCCGCATATTCCGCCCCCGGGAAGGATATCCGCCTTTACGGCATGACCCCCTTCTTCGAGTCCCGCGGGAAGAAGCTGATCAAGGAGCATATCCGCTTATTGAAATACCGCCAGAACAACCAATCGGTGGTCACCGTGGGAACCCATTTGGTCACCGCCTTGCGGGACGGGGTGGCCTACGCCGTTTTGATCTACGCCGCCGTGGAGGGCAGGGTGACCCCCGGGGAGTTCGTTCTGTATTTCTCCGCCATCTCCCAGATGTCCGGCTTCATCGGCGGGATCATCGGGTATTTCGGCTCCTTCCACGAAATGAAGCTGAAGACCTCCGACTGTATCGAATACTTAGAAGAGGATCACAACCGCCTGCGGAGAGAGGGCGGCATCCCCAAGCCCGAGGGGAGACCTCTTTCCGTGGAGTTCAGGAACGTGACCTTCAAATACCCCCAAGGGGACAAGAACGTGCTGGAAAACGTAAGCTTCAAGATGGAAGCGGGAGAAAAGATCTCCTTAGTGGGGCTCAACGGCGCAGGCAAAACCACCCTGACCTGGCTGATGTGCGGCCTGCTCCTCCCCGACGAGGGAGAGGTGCTGATCGACGGGCATTCGGTATACGAATACAACCGTGAGGATCTTTACAGCCTGTTCTCCCTTCTGCCCCAGCGGTATACCATCCTCCCCACCTCCATTGCGGAAAACGTGGCCATGACGGACAGGAAGGAGATCGACGACGCCCGTCTTTGGAGCGCCTTGGAGACCGCAGGCATTGGGGACAGGATCCGCCGTCTCCCCCAAGGGGTGGAAACGGGAATGAGCAAGGAGTTCGACGCCCAAGCGGTGAATCTTTCCGGGGGCGAGATGCAAAAGCTTCTGCTGGCAAGAGCCCTTTACCACCGTGCCCCCATCATGATCTTAGACGAGCCCACGGCGGCTCTGGATCCCATTGCGGAGCACGAGATGTATCTGAAATACAACGAGATTTCGGAGAATACCACCTCCGTGTTCATCTCCCACCGCTTGGCCTCCGCCCGCTTCTGCGACCGTATCTACCTGCTGGACGGGGCAAAATTTGCGGAATGCGGCACCCACGAGGAGCTGATGGCCAAGGGCGGGAAGTACAAGGAGCTGTTTGACATTCAAAGCAAATACTACAAGGAGGGTGCAAAAAATGACAACTGAAAAAAGAACCCTCCGTGAGGATCTGAAGCTGATCCTCAGGGGCTACAAGCTGCTTTTTAACATCTGCCCCGCAGGCATGGTGTGGCGGACGGTGAACTGTATCACCCAGCAGATCTGGCCCTATTTCTCCCTGTATATGTCCGCCCTGATCATCAACGCCATGGCGGCGGGAGCGGAGCTGAAGGAATTGCTCCTGCTGGCGGCGGTCACCGTTTTCGGGATGCTGTTTTTGAACATTTCCATGCATCTTATCTCCCGCAAGGCGGAGGAGACGGAAAGCATCCAATGGAATCTCAACGAGCTGTATCTGCTGAAGGTGCAATGTAAAATGCAGTACAAGCATTTCGAGGACCCCAAGACCGCCCTTCTGCGGCAGACCATCCGCAACCATTCCAACTACGGCGGCCACGGGCTTCCCAAACTGTACTGGACGTATTGGGAACTGCTTTCCTCCGCGATCAATCTGATCTTCTCCCTCTCCCTCACGGCCTCCATGTTCCGCATGGTGGACGGTGCGGGACTGACGGGCTTCCCCGCCTTTGCCAATTCCCCCTGGTCGGGGCTGTTGATCCTGGGCGTGATTCTGGGGAACGTGCTGTTCCAGCTTTGGCGGATCAAGAAATTCGATCTGAAGACCACCGAGGAATGGGGAGATTTCAACACCCGCTTTGCCCACAGCAACGCCTTTATGCACGGGGAAAAGCCGGACGTAAAGGTCTTCGGCGCGGTGGGATTCACCCTGTCCCGCAGCGAAAAGGTTCTGGCGGATCGGGGCTATATCCGCAAGCTGTTCAAGATCGGAACTACGGGGAATCTTCTTTTCCATTCCGTGGCGGCGGTGATGAATCTGTGCCTTGCCCTGTACGTGGGGGCGAAGGCCTTCATCGGCGTCTTCGGTATCGGTGATTTCGTGCTGTATCTGGGCACGGTGGAAAAGTTTGTGGGTGCCGTCTCCGGTCTCGGAACTGCGTGGGGGATCCTGCGGATCAACAACGAATACTTGGAGGAGCTGTTCGGCTATATCGACCTTCCCGACGATATGTACAAGGGTACCCTTTCCGTGGAAAAGCGGGACGACAACCGCTTTGAGATCGAGTTCCGTGACGTGTCCTTCAAATACCCCGGGGCAGAGGAATACGCCTTGCGGCATATCAATTTCAAGTTCCGTTTGGGAGAACGCCTGGCCTTCGTGGGGATGAACGGCTCGGGAAAGACCACCTTCATCAAGCTTCTCTGCCGTCTCTACGATCCCACGGAGGGGACGATCCTCTTAAACGGCATTGACATTTCCCGCTACGATTACGACCAGTATTTGTCCCTGTTCTCCGTGGTGTTCCAGGATTTCCACCTGTTTGCCTTCTCCTTGGGAGAAAACGTGGCGGCAAGTGAGGATTACGACCCCGCACGGGTGAGGGAGGCCTTGGAAAAAGCAGGCTTCGGCAGCCGTCTTGAGGAGCTGGAAAAGGGAACGGAGACCTACCTCGGCCGCGGCTACGACGAATCGGGCATAGACGTTTCCGGCGGGGAGGCCCAGAAGATCGCTCTGGCAAGAGCTCTTTACAAGGACGCTCCCTTCTTCATCTTAGACGAGCCCACGGCGGCGCTGGATCCCATCGCCGAGGCGGAGGTTTACAACCGCTTCGACACCGTTGCGGGGGACAAAACGGCGGTGTTTATCTCCCACCGTCTTTCCTCCTGTAAGTTCTGCCACAACATCGCCGTGTTCCATGAGGGCGAGATGATCCAGTACGGCAGTCACGACGACCTGGTGGCCGACGAAAACGGGCAGTATCACAAGCTCTGGCACGCCCAGGCGCAGTACTATACGGAGTAAGAACCCAAGCCTTCCCATCGGGGAGGGCTTGTTTTTTTGAAAAAGGTGTGCTATACTACCTCCGAAAAGAACCACGGAGGCAGACCATGACCTATCGCATCGCCCTTTGCGACGACGAGCCCGCACAGAGAGAATATCTGACAAACCTGGTCCGCACCTGGGCGGCGGAAGCGGAGGTCTGCGCCGAGATCACGGCCTTTTCCTCCGGGGAAGCCCTGCTCTTCGGGAAGGACGGGCAGGATATCTTCCTTTTGGATATCGAAATGCCCGGAATGGACGGCATCGCCCTGGCGGAAGCGCTAAGGAAGACCCGTCCTTACTCCCCCATCGTATTCATCACGGGGTACGACCGCTACCTTGCCAAGGGGTACGATGTGGCGGCTTTGCATTACCTGCTCAAGCCCGTGGTGCGGGAGAAGCTGTTTTCCGTGCTGTCCCGTGCCGTGGAGCAATTGGGGCAAAGCGAAAGAATGCTCACCCTGGAAGCGGGGGGAGAGATTGTCCGCCTTCCTCTGCGGGAGATCGCCTGGGTGGAGGTGCAGGGCAACTACGTCACCTTCCACGGCAAGGAGACCCATAAAGCCAAAATGACCCTGGCCGAGGCGGAGGCCCGCCTGGACAGCCGTTTCTGCCGTACGGGGCGCTCCTTCTTAGTGAACCTGCACCACGTGCGGAAGGTAGCCAAAACGGAGGTGTGCCTGGCAAGCGGCGAGAAGGTGCCCCTCTCCCGGGGGATGTACGAAGCCGTCAACCGCGCCCTGATCAGCAACGTATAAAGGAGTGACCGCCGTGAGACTGGGAAAGAAAGCCGAAAAACGACTTGCCCTCTACCAAAGAGAGCTTTTGGACACCCATTACGCCGAGGTGGAGAATATGTACCGCCAGATCCGAGGCTGGCGCCACGACTACCGCAACCATATCCAGACCATGAAGGCCCACGCCGCAAAAGGGGATCTGCAGGCCATCTCGGAGTACCTGGATCTCCTGGACACCGATCTGAACACCGTGGACACGGTGATCAAGACGGGCAACCCCATGACGGACGCCATTCTCAACAGCAAGATCTCTTTGGCAAAAAGCAAGGGCATCCCCGTGAAAGCGGACGCCCACATCCCCGTGGCGCTGAAGATCTCGGAGCTGGATCTCTGCGTCATCATCGGCAATCTGTTTGACAACGCCATCGAGGCCAGCCTTGCTCTGCCTCCCGAACGGCGGATGATCCGGGTTTACATGGACATGAAGGGCACCCAGCTTTACATCTCCTTCACCAACTTCACCGCAGGGAAAAAGCTTTCCAAGGTGGGCAATCTGTTCCGCTCCTCCAAGGGAGAGGGCCACGGCTTCGGGCTGGTGCGCATCGACGGCATCGTGGAGCGCATGGAGGGCTACATCAGCCGTAACAGCGAGGACGGCGCCTTCACCACCGAGATCCTGCTCCCCCAATAACCGTTCATCCCCCGATCCGTGCAATTCGTCCCCGAAATACGCACGGATCTGTTTTTTGTGGTAAGGTAGCTTACGAGGTGATAAGAATGAAAACAAAAAAGGAAAAGCCAAAATACAACGCTTTTCAAGACTCGATTTACATGGTAAAGCTTGCGTGGAAACACGAAAAGGCAATATTGTTCCACTTGCTTTTGTTCGTTGCCACGTTTGTCGCGCTCCAGCTGATTGATCTGTACCTTGCGCCGTCGGTCATTTCGGCAGTGGAAAACAAGGTGTCGTTGTCGTCGCTTGTCCTTACGATAGCGGCGTTCGTCGGCTCGTCGCTGGTGCTGGAAGCAATAAACGCGTATTTCTACGGTTTTCATCAGTATCCGCGCATAACGCTTCGATTGACGATGTCGGGGATGCGCAACGGGAAGGCTTGCGACACCTCCTATGTCAACCGACTCAAAAAATCGTTTTCTGATATGATGCACAAAGCCAGCTGGTCCCTTGGCAGCAATAGCTCGGCGGCAGAGGCGATCTGGGGTACGCTCAACGGGCTGTTGCAGCAATTTTTCGGACTCGTATCCATGTATGCCATCCTTCTGATGATCGATTACCGGCTGATGCTTATCATCATCGTTACAGCGCTTATAAGCTTTGGCGTTGACAAATGGGTGTATGGCTACGAGGACCGTCACCGCGACGAGTTCTCGTCACTGAACCAAAAACTCGGTCATGTCGGTTGGATCGAAAGAAACCACTATATTGCGAAGGACGTCCGCATTTTCGGACTGGCGGGGTGGCTCGAAGAGCTTTACTACAAAGCGTTCGCGGCTGTTTTTGCGCTTCGCAGAAGACAAAACCTGGTTTTGTTCCTGTCAGATCTCACAAGCCTCGTACTGACGTTCCTGCGTAACGGCATAGCGTATGCGTTTTTGATCAATCTGGTTCTTAACGACGGTTTGTCCGCTTCAATGTTCCTTCTGTACTTTAATGCGGTGGGAAAATCCGCCGCCTGGGCACGGAATATTCTCAGCTCGTTCAACCAGCTCGGTATGCACAGCAGAAACCTTTCGGTATATCGCGAGTACCTCGAATTTGACGAGCCGTTTAAATTCGAGGACGGCAAACCGCTTCCCGTGGGGAAAGAACACACCATCACGTTGGAAAACGTGTCGTTCACGTATCCCGAGAGCGAAAACGCCGTTTTGAAGGATATCAACCTCACACTTCGCACAGGCGACAAGATTGCCGTCGTCGGCTTGAACGGCGCGGGAAAAACCACACTCATAAAAATAATTTGCGGATTGCTTGACCCCACAAGCGGACGTGTGCTCATCGACGGAGTTGATGTCCGCGAATACAACAGACGGGATTATTACAAATTTTTCTCTGCGGTATTCCAAAATTTCACTATGCTGCCGCAGACCGTTGCCGAAAACGTAGCCCAAAGCCTGGACGGGATCGATATGGCTCGCGTTAAGGATTGCATTGAGAAAGCAGGGCTGACAAAGAAGATCGAATCTCTGCCCGACGGCTATAACACGTATCTCAACCGCGAGATCTACGAAAACGCAGCGGAGTTTTCCGGCGGCGAGACGCAAAGGCTGATGCTGGCACGAGCGCTGTATAAGGATGCACCGTTCCTCCTGCTTGACGAGCCCACAGCCGCACTTGACCCGATCGCAGAAAGCGAGGTCTATGAAAAATATAATTCTATGACCGAATCAAAAGGCTCCATATTCATTTCGCACCGACTGGCATCCACTCGTTTTTGCGACGTGGTTCTATTGCTGGAAAATAACGTCATCCGCGAGCATGGCACTCACGACGAGTTAATGGCGAAAAAAGGCAGATACTACGAGCTGTTCTCGGTGCAAAGCAGATATTATAGCGAAGGGAGTGTAAACGATGAAGCAGAAGAAAACTAAAAAGACCAACCGCGTGTCACTGCGCGAGGCAATAAGGCTTAACGTCCGTGTGATCAAGATGGTTTACGGCGGACGCCGAAAGCTCCTGTTCCTGCAATTGGCAAAAACAGCGTTTGCGGCGCTGACACCGTATATTGGAATATACCTTTCCGCGTTGCTGATTGACGAGCTGACAACAACTCGTTCACCCGAGACGCTTCGAGCACTCGTTTGGTGGATACTCGGCACTGCGGCTGTGATCGCACTGGTACAATCGGTGCTAAACCGACTCCATGCGGTAGAATCAACAGCTATGTGGGAGCATGTCCACCACCTTTACGGAAAAAAGATGCTCTCCATGGATTTCGTCAACATCGATAACCCGAATACGCATACGCTTGTTTCGAGAATCAACCAAAACAGCCAGGGCGGCGGCTGGGGACCCGACAGGATCGTGTGGCAATTAGATAACCTTTGGTCCAGCGTTTTAAAGCTGTTCGGCGGTAGCGCCCTCGTAGTAACACTTTTCACCAGCAAGGTGGAAAGCGGAAGTGCAGTGGAGTTCCTCAACTCACCGATCACGACTGCGACCGTGCTTTTGCTGATGGTAACGATCACGCTTTGCGCCCCGATTTTCGGTGCGATCGGCGGACGATTATATATGCAGTCGTCGGCAGACCACAGACTGGGAAACAGACTTTTCGGCTATTACGGCTGGTTCGGCACTAACGAGAATTCTTCGGTAGATGCGCGCATATACAACCTCCGCAAAATTTGCGACAACTATAACTATGCCAAAACATCCCTTTTCGCATCAAAAGGCTATTTTGCAAAGCTTAACAAAGGAAAGCTCGGGCTCGTGAACGTAATTTCCTCCGTGGTGCAGTCGCTTTTCAACGTTTTAATATACTTCTACGTGTGCTTAAAGGCGTGGGGCGGGGCGCTGTCGCTTGGCGGAATCACACAGCATATCTCAGCGGTACATATCATTGCAGGAAGTGTGCGCGGGATCCTCAGCACGCTGACGGATATGCATAACAATGCATTCTTCCTCATTGACGTGTTTGCGTTTTTCGATATGCCTGACAAGATGTATCAAGGCACGTTGACCGTGGAAAAGCGGCGGGATCGAGATTACGAGATCGAATTCCGGAACGTTTCGTTCAAATACCCCAATGCCGAGCAGTATGCCCTCAAAAACGTGTCGTTCAAATTCAAGATAGGTGAAAAGCTCGCCGTGGTCGGTCAAAACGGCTCGGGTAAAACCACGTTTATAAAATTGCTCTGCCGTCTCTACGATCCAACAGAAGGCGAGATATTGCTCAACGGCATCGATATCAGAAAATATGATTACCGCAACTATATGTCCATCTTCTCGGTGGTGTTCCAAGACTTCAGGCTTCTCAACTTTACCGTGGGGAATATAATCGCTTGTGCCTCGGAATATGACCGCGATCGTGTGTTTGCGTGTGCCGAAAGTGTGGGGTTAGGCGAAAAAATAAGGTCGCTCCCCAATGGACTGGATACGTACATCGATAAGGAATACGACTCCGCGGGCGTTGAGTTTTCAGGCGGCGAGATGCAGAAAATAGCGTTGGCACGAACGCTGTTCAAGGATTCCGGCTTTATGGTACTGGACGAGCCTACCGCCGCTCTTGACCCGGTGGCGGAGGCGGAGGTGTACCAAAGCTTCGACAAGATCGTGGGAGACAAGACCGCCATCTACATTTCCCACCGCCTCTCCTCCTGCCGCTTCTGCGACGTGGTGGCGGTGTTCGACGGGGGCGCATTGGTGCAGATGGGCAGTCACGACGACCTGGTTGCCGACGAAAACGGGCAGTATCACAAGCTCTGGCACGCCCAGGCACAGTATTATGCGGAGGAACAAGGATGATCTTGGGAATTGCGGGAGGCAGTGCCTCCGGGAAGAGCACGTTAGCGAAAAAGCTTGCAGAGGCAACGGGGGCGGCGGTGCTTTCCATGGACAGCTATTACAAGCCCTTTGAGGAGCTTCCGGAAGCCGTGGGCAGGGACGGGAATCTTTACAAGGATTACAACTGCCCCGAGGCCTTCTACACGGAAAAGCTTTTGGAGGATCTGGCAAAGATCCAAGGAGACGTGATCTTGGAGGGGTTATTCATCCTGGCGTTGCCCTGCCTGCGGGAACGATGTGACGTGAAGATCTTTCTGGATTGCCCCGCCGATATCCGCATCCTCCGCCGGGTGAAGCGGAATCTGGGGTGGGGGCTGTCCTTGGAGGAGATCTCCCAAGTCTACCTCGCATTGGTGCGCTACCGCCACGAGGAGTACGTTGCTCCCTCCGCGGTGTACGCAGACGAGGTGTGGGACACCTCGGACGGGGCGGAGGCATGCTTTGACCGGCTGTCGGGGTTGTTCGAGGGGTAATGACGGTGAAAAACAAACACGTTGCCTCGGCGGAGAATATCCCTGCCTCGGCAAAAAACCGCCGGCTTCGGTTCCGGGACGCCGAGGACGTCGTCCCCTACGGACCCGAACCGAGGAAGGGCGAAAAACATACCCTCTCTCCCGCATAGGGGACGGCGAAAATTCGTTTTATGCCCTTCTCATTGCGTGCGAACACAACACGATTTTAGACAAAATTCCTTGCGTTTTCGTAGGGGACGACGTCCCGCCGCCAAATGCGGTATGGCGTCCCGTTTGCGTTGAATGGCAAAACGATTTCACCCGTACTCCATGCGTGAAAAAAGCCCCCTCCCCCTTCTTCAAAGTTTCTTCGCACAAAAAAGTTGACAAGACGGAAATTTTCCTGTATAATAAGGGCATGAACAGGAGCTGTCCTTATGAACGATATCAAATCCATCATTGCGAAGAATATCGCCGACCTCCGATTGGCCAAGGGTATGACTCAATTGGAGCTGGCGGAACAATTGCATTATTCCGATAAAGCCGTTTCCAAGTGGGAGCGTGGGGAATCCGTGCCGGAGATCGCCACCCTGAAGGCCATTGCCGATCTGTTCGGCGTGACGCTGGATCACTTGGTGAACGAGCACTCCCCCGAGGAGAAGAAAGAGGTTGCCCCGGAGCGGAAGTACCGTTTCCGCAACCGTTCTCTCGTCACGGGGATGTGCGCCGTTCTGGTTTGGTTCGTGGCACTGCTGGCCTTCGTCACCGTGGATCTCCTCCCCATTGAGGTGGAGCTCCACTGGCTGGCCTTCGTGTACGCCGTCCCCGCAACGCTGTTGCTTTGGCTGGTGTTCAACTCCGTGTGGTTCAATCCCCGCACCAACTTCATCATCATCTCGGCGTTGGTGTGGTCCGCCTTGGGCTCCTTACACGTCACCGCCTGGGTGTTTGGGAACAATATCTGGAAAATTTATCTCCTGGGCATCCCCGCTCAGTTGGTGATCCTCCTTTGGTCCCGCATCAAGCCCGTTATCAAGAATAAGATCCAAAAATAAGCAAAAATGCCCATGACTCTACCGTTGGTAGAGTCTTTTTTTACCTTCCGAACGGAGAGTAGAATGGCGGTTTTTCCCTCTACGGGAGCGGAACGGAGGGGCGAGAGAGAAAAAGGTGCGGTAGGTTGCAATTTGCGTTCTGCGGGGCTATACTGTACTCGTCGGGGAAGCGGACGCGTTTCCCTGCCGCAGAGTCCTTCTGCGGACGATTTGCAAATCTAACGAAAAAGGAACTTTACACATGAACCGTTTTAAGATCGTAGCAGATTCCTCCGGCGATTTCACTTCCCTGGAGGGTGTTCCCTTCGAGGCGGCGCCCTTAAAGATCATCACCGCGGACAAGGAGTACACCGACGACGCAAGCCTTAACGTGACGGACATGGTGAACACCCTCCTTGCCTACCACGGCAAGTCCTCTACCTCCTGCCCCAACGTGGGCGATTGGCTTTCCGCCTTCGGCGACGCGCAGTACGTGTTCTGCGTCACCATCACCGCCACCCTGTCCGGCAGCTACAACGCCGCCATGCAGGCCAAGGCCCACTACGAGGAGCTGTACCCCGACAGAAAGGTGTACGTGATGAACTCCCTTTCCGCAGGGGCGGAGATCGGCCTCATCATCCACAAGGTGAGAGATCTGATCCTGGAGGGCAAGGATTTCGACACCGTCTGCAAGGAAGCACAGGAGTACGCCTCCCGCACGGGCTTGCTGTTCGTGCTGGAATCCATGAAGAACCTGGCCAACAACGGCAGAGTTTCTCCCCTGGTGGCAAAGATGGCGGGCCTTCTGGGCATCCGCGTGGTGGGCAAGGCCAGCGACAGAGGAGACCTGGAGCAGCTTCACAAAGCCAGAGGGGAGAAGAAAATGCTGGAGGTCACCGTGGATACCTTGAAGGAGCTGGGTCTGAAGGACGGCAAGGTGTATATTGCGCACTGTCTGAACGAATCTGCCGCCAACGGTTTGAAGGCGCTTTTGAACAAGGAGCTTCCCGAGGCGCAAGTTACGGTGTATGCCACCGGCGGCCTTTGCAGCTTCTACGCCGAAAAGGGCGGGCTGATGATCGGGTTCGAGAAGGGCTGATGCTCTCGTCGGAGCATCCTGACGGGGTGCAGAAAGGACGAAAGAACGATGATGGATTTTCTTTTGGAAGCGTATCTTTTGCTGGTAGAAAAAGCCCTTCCCGTCCGCAAAGGAAGCAAATCCGCACGCCGCCTTGCGGAAGGGATCGCTTTGGGCATTTTCATCGCAATCCTTGCCGTGGGATTTTACGGGCAGCATTTGCTGGACTCCGGAAACGAATTCGGCGGGACGCTGTGTATCGGCATCGCTCTGTTCATTGCCTTGGCGCAGGTGATCGTAGCCTTTTGCTTGAAGAAGGATTGAGTACTTTTTTTGCAAGCCCCATACCAAACGGGCGATTCGTGAATCGCCCCTACTAAAAGGGGCGGATTGAGTGCGGAGATATGCCGACCTTTGCTAAGGCGCATACCAAACTCACTCCAACATGTTCACCCATTTCCCGCGCGGAAACGAACCGCCGTGGCTACATACGAGAATGCAACTCCGCACACGTCGAACTTCTGTGAGTGACGTAAGTCCGAGCAGAAGTCCCGAATCGCCTCGCGCTGAGGGAGGGTATAAGACGAGTCTGATCTACCCCTTCTGTAACGTAAGAGCTGTTTTGAAAGGAGCGTACCATGGAGATCGTTATGGAGATCATCTTCGAGATTTACCTGGAGCTGGTCATGCTGGCAGTGCCGGAAAAGACCAAAAGCAAGACGGTGAAGATCCTTGCGGCTTGCTTGGTAGCTTTGGTTCTCTTCGGGATCATCTTCCTGTTCGGCTTTGGCGTGGACCGAGTCAATGCGGGCCACACCGCCACGGGAGTGCTGTGCATCGGCATCGCTCTGTTCATTGCCTTGGCGCAGGTGATCGCAGGGCTTTGTCTCAGCGGCAAGTCCGAATAATTTTTACACTCACAACAAAAGAAACACACCTCGGAAAAAGCCATTTTTTTCGCACGGTGTTTTTCTTGCACCTTTTTTCAGCAAAAAACGGAGAAAAAGCACATGAAAACACAAACGACCATGGAAAAAGCCGCCGCCATCTTCCGCAAAGCGGCCCGTCCCCCCATCTTCGCCGCGGCGTTTTTGGTGATCCTTTTCGTCGCGGACCCCGCCTATATCGGCCCCCCATGGCAGTTGGCCTTCGGCATCTTTGCCTTGGGGGTGTTGCCCATCCTGGGGTATCCCCTGCAGAGGTTCATCCCGCCCTTTAAGGACAAAGGCAGGGAAGGTCAGAGAAGCCTTGCCATGCTGTTCTGCTTCGGCGGGTATCTGCTGGGCACGTTGTGGGGAGTATTCACCCAGGCGCCCGAGGGGCTTTTGATGGTGTATTTCTGCTACCTTTCCTGCGGGATCGGCATGCTGATCTTCAACAAGCTGTTCCGCCTCAAGGCCAGCGGTCACGCCTGCGGCATCATGGGGCCCGTGTTTGCCATGTGCATCCATTTTCATTTGTGGATCCCCGCTTTGGCAGGATGCCTTCTTGCGGTGTTGGTGTTCGCCTCCAGCGTAAAGACCAAGGAGCACACCGTAGGACAGCTTCTCGGCGGCTCCGCCATCGCCTTGGTGTGCATCTCCGCAGTGAGTGCCGTCTTTACGGTTCTGTAAAAAGGAAAACGACCCGGAATTGGGTCGTTTTTTGCGCTTTATTCCTTCATGGCCTTGTGGTCGATCTTCCCCACCTTGGTTTTGGGGAAGGATTCCAGGAAGATCACCTTCTCGGGGATGCAATACTTGGTCATACGGCGGGAGATATTCTCCATAACCACGTCACGGATCTCCTCCTCGCTGCGGGAGGAGTTTTTGTTGCGGATCAAGAACAAAGCAAGATGGGGCTTGGGGCTTTCAAACAGCTCCAGGGAGGCGGCGTGAACGTCCTCGGTAAGGTCGGTGGCGATCTTTTCCACCTCGGCGGGGTACACGTTGATCCCCGCGATCTTATACACCCGCTTGATGCGCCCTTTCAGGAAGAGGTAGCCCTCCTCGTCCAGGTAGCCCAGGTCTCCGGAACGTACCCAAGCCTTGCCGTCGATCTGCAGGACGGCCTTTTCCGTGGCGGAAACGTCCTTGTAATAGCCGTTCATCAAGGTGTTGCCTGCGACGTACACCTCCCCCACCGTTCCCGGAGGAAGAAGGGCTTGACGTTCGTCCCGCACGGTGATCTCGATCCCCTGCAGAGCCTTGCCAACGGAGCCCATGCGGAAGGCCTTATGGGTGTTCACGGCGCAGACGGTAACCGTCTCCGTCAGCCCGTAGCCCTCCAGCATTCTGCCCACGGAGCCTTTCTTTTCCATCAAGGCATTGAAGCTTTCGATCAGGCTGGGAGGCACGTTGTCCCCGCCTACGAAGGCACATTCGATATGGGAAAGATCCCCTTCTGCGAAATTGGGATGCTTCATCAGCTTTTGGTACAAAAGGGGCACGCCTAAGATCACGTTCACCTTGCCGGAATGGATCCAGTTCAACGTTTTTGCCACGTCAAACTTGGTCATCAAGGCGGAGGTGGCGCCCCAATACAGAGGTGCGTGAATGCCCATCCCCAGCCCAAAGCCGTGGAAGGCGGGCAGTACCGCCAGGATGCCCTTCCCTGCGATGCCGTAGGGCAGCAGATCGTCGGAGCGGGCAACTAAGTTGTTCAAGGCGTTGGCGGAAAGCTCAATGATCTTGGAAGCTCCCGTAGTGCCTCCCGAATGGAGGTAGATGCAGGGCAGGGCGGGATCTCTGCGGGAATAGGTGTGATCCTCCTGCTCCTTTTTGCAGCCCTCCAAGTCGTAAAGGCCGTTCTTCCCCTTGGGCTTGCCGTATTTCAGGTAGCAAAGGGTCTTCATCACGAAAGAAACGTCCGCCATGGGGTTGACGAACACCGTGGAGATGCCGCTTTGGGAGAAGGCCTCTCCGTGCTCCTTGCACAGGGTGGAAAGCACCACGATGGCAACGCTTTCCGTCTCCTTGGCGGTGCGGATGATCTCCTGTGCGGGAGACAGGGGGTGAACGATGTTCAAAACCGCCCCGATGGCGTTTAAGGCGTAGAGAGAATAGATGCCTCCCGGCACGTTTGGCAGCGCCAGGGTCACCACGTCCCCTTCCTTCACTCCCAAACGGCGGAAGAAGGAGACCGTCTTGCGGATGTTTTCAAGGAGGGTCTTGTAGGAGATCTCCTTGTTTTCAAAACGGATGGCGGTGGTGGTTTTATTCTCATGTTTCAAAAGGCTTCTGTACATAGGTTACCTCAAAGGGCCAATTCGTAGCCCATACACAGGAACACCAATACCGCCAGCACGGGGAACAGCACCTGATGGGCAAAATAGACGATCAGGCTGTGCCGACCGATGAAGGTGAGGGGGTTGTTGTGATAGGCCTTGAAGACCAAGGATTTCCGTTCTCCGTAGAACTGCTTTCCCAGGAAGACGCCGATGAAGATCTGCCCTGCGGTGGTGGGCAGGTCAAAGCTGTCCGACCCGCATTCCGCCAGGCCCAGGACGGTCTTCCCTACCAGGGCGAAAACGTTTTCCGCATTCTTGTAGGAAACGAAGCCCACGTTGTACTGTGCGATCCAAATGCCAAATCCCACGAGCACCGCGCCCAAGGCCAGGTAGACCCATTTGTTGGTGTGGAGCTTTTCCAGGATCCCCACCAGAATTAAGCTTACGGCAATGGCGTGGAGCACGCCGAAGGCGATGGTCATGTTGGGGTTCCCCGTAAAGAAGCTTGCACCCCAGGTGGCGGCGGTGAGCACCATGGCCACGGCGAAGAGCTTGGAGCCCCTCCCCAGATTACTGCGGGAGAAGGAGCTGCAGATCCCCGTGAGGGCGAAGAACAAAAAGATCACGCCGATGCGCACCACTCTCCGCACGTCCCAATACCAATAATCCAGCCCCAGCAGGCGGAGATTCAAGGGATAGTCCTTGATGACGGAGGGCAAAAGCCCCCAAAAATCGTACATCAGGTGGTCGAACATCATGAGAACCACCGCAAAGCCTCGGATCAGATCCAGCTCCATGGCGCGGTTTTTCAGTTTTTCTTTCATGGGCAGGCTCCCATCCTTTGCAATGATGGAGACAGTATAGCATACTCTGTGCCGTTTGTCAATTTTCGCCCCGAAAATTTATGGCTTTCTATTGACAAACAGAGCGCAAAAAGGTACAATACCTTTAGAGTTTCCAACATTTTACGGAGGTTTTTACAATGGACAGAAAAATTCGCGTTGGTATCATCGGTTGCGGCGGTATTGCCGGCGCTCACATCGGCGGTTACAAGACCCTCACCGACATTGCAGAGGTAGTTGCCTGCTGTGATATCGACGGCGCTAAGGCCGAGAGATACGCAAACGCTCACGGCATCCCCGCACATTACGTAGATTACAAGGAAATGTTTGAGAAGGAGAACCTGGACGCCGTTTCCGTTTGCACCTGGAACGCCGCTCACGCTCCCGCCACCATCGACGCTTTGAACGCAGGCATCAACGTGCTTTGCGAAAAGCCCATGGCCATGAACACACAACAGGCTCTGGCTATGAAGGAAGCTGCCGAGAAGAACGGCAAGCTGTTGATGATCGGCTTCGTCCGCCGCTTCGGCAACGATGCAGACATCCTGAAGAAGTTCATTGACGAAGGCACCATGGGCGACGTTTACTACGCCAAGGCGACCTACCTCCGCCGTAACGGCTTCCCCGGCGGCTGGTTCGGCGACAAGGAATACTCCGGCGGCGGCCCCCTCATCGACCTGGGCGTTCACGTCATCGACCTTTGCCGTTACCTGGCAGGCGGTCCCAAGCCCGTTTCCGTGTTCGGCGTGACCTACGGCAATCTGGGCCCCAACCGTGCCGTTTCCGCAGGCAGACAGCAGTGGTCCGTTTCCAAGAATGCTTTGGGCATCGACTTCAAGTACACCGTTGAGGACTTCGCCACCGCACTCATCCGCTTCGACAACGGCATGACCATCAGCGTGGAGGCTTCCTTCAACCTGAACATCAAGCACGACATCGGCAACATCGAGATCTTCGGCACCAAGGGCGGCGCCCGTGTTGACCCCCAGATCGAGCTGTTCACCGACATGAACGGTATGTTCGTGGACGTTCGTCCCTCCGGCGATACCGCTCTCAACTTCGACGGCCTGTTCGCCCGTGAGGTCCGCCACTTCGTGGAATGCGTCCGCGGTGAGAAGGAGTGCATTTCCACTGCCGACGACGGCGTGACCCTGATGCGCATCCTGGATGCCATCTACAAGTCTGCCGAGACCGGTGAGGACGTTAAGATCGAGTATTAATTTACAAAAAGAAAGGAGCACTTCTCGTGCTCCTTTTTTACCAAGAAAAGGCGGTACTGTTATGGCGCAAACAAAAACAAGCATCGTTTTCACCGGGGATATCGGATTTGATCGGTACATGGCGGGCAAATGGGGGGACGAGGGGCTGCTTTCCCCCCGCCTGCTGGCGTTCTTACAAAGCGGCGACCACCTCTGCATCAACGTGGAGGGTTCTTTGATCGACGCGGCAGACGACGGCACCCGCGGGGTGTTCTTCCACAGCATGAACCCAAAAGCCGCCCCCTTCTTTGGGAAGCTGGGGGCAGACATCTGGAGCATCGGCAACAACCACACCATGGACGCAGGGGCGGCAGGCATTGTCAACACCAAGAAATGCGCCAAGGAAAACGGTGCTGTGACCTTCGGTGCGGGACTGAACGAACAAGAGGCCTCCGAGCCCGTGTATATAGAGGGTGCGGGAGGCATCGGCATCTTTGGGGTGAGTTACCTTGCGGAGTGCATTCCCGCCACGGAAACTTCGCCGGGGATCTTCCGCTGGAACGATATGGCGTACATCAAAAAGCGGATCGACGAGATCAAATCCAAATGCCGCTGGTGCGTGCTGGTTGCCCACGGCGGGGAGGAGTTTGCCCCCCTGCCCAATCCCTATACCAGACAGCGGTATTTGCAGTTCTTGGAGCTGGGAGCGGACGTGGTGGTGGGTCACCATCCCCACGTGCCGGAAAACTACGAGATCACCCCGGAGGGGAAGCCCATCTTCTATTCCTTGGGCAATTTTATCTTCGACACCGATTACCAGCGGGTGCATCCCTACACCGACGGCGGCGTGGTGCTGAAGCTGGAGTTCACGGAGGATGCCCTGACCTTCTCCGCCGCAGGCACAAGGATCGACAGACAGACGGAGACCATTGACCTGGCCGACCTTCCGGATATTTTCACCAACGTAGAGGCAAAGGAATACGCCCTGCTGTCTCCCCTTTCCGCCAAGGCGTTCCTCCACGCAGATATGAAAAAAATGCAGTTCTTGGAGCCGGAGCGGTTTGTGAATGCGGATCAAAGGGTTTGGGACGGCTATTTCTTCAGCACCGAGCCCGACGGGTACTTTGAGGGTGCCCACATGGATCTCAGCCTCATCGTTCCCTTGGCCGCCAAGGCAGAGGAAGGGCAGTGGCAGAAGAGCAAGCTGGAAAAGGTAAAGCAGTATATTTTAAAGCAACTGGAAAGATAAAGAGAGAGCCTCCTCGCCGTAAATCGGACGACGGGGCTCTTTTTTGCGCTTTACTGCTCCCGATTCTCCTCCAACAATCTTACCACCGCCCGGAAACGGGGATGCTCCCTTAAGAAGTCGTATCCCTGCCATGTCAAGCCGGAGAGACGGAGGTTGCAGGCGTTGCCCTTGTAATTCTTGGTGTTGTCGCTTTTCTTGTTTGTGAGCCTGTTCACGGCAGGGGCGGTATATTCCATATCTCCCGTATTTGCCGCCATAACGGCGTAGCGGGCGGCCTCCTCCAAGGCGCGAAGGGTGTTTTCTTCGTCCCGCTGATTGCCGTAGATCAGGGCAATGGTGGCGTAGCTGCGGGACACGTTGTGAGCATAGAAGCCCAGATTGCCGTCGGAAAACACCGTCTGCCAAAGATCGATCCCTGTCTGCAAGCGAGCGAGCCGCTCTGCGGGGGTTGCGTCCGTTTTGTGGTTCATGTCGTGAAGGGCAAGATCCGCCAGCATGATCAGACCCGCAAAATATTCCTGAGTGGCAACCAGCCCCTCCTCCCCCGTCAGCACGGAAGCGCGCAGGTCGTCCCGGGTGGTATACATACTCCCGCCCATATCGGCGTAGCGCAGAGCGTTTTCTTTGTCTCCCAAGCTTTCGTAAGTATGGCAAAGAAAGAAAACCGCATCCTCCCGCAGCGAATTGTCCGTGGAGGTCTCCAAAATCTTTTCCCCAAGGGCGATGATTCGCTGTGCCTCGGTCTCGGGGCAGGGGTAGCGGGCCTCCCGATTGATGGCTTCCATCAGTTCCTTCATCACACGGCAGTCCGTGGGGAACTCCTTGTATGCCTTCTCCCACAGGGCAAGGTTCTTTTCGTTTTCCCCTTGGTTGCGATACCGCAGGCTTTCTTCAAGGCAGGCGGCAATCTTTTCCTCCACCCGTGCCTTGTCCACGTCCAGAAGGGTGTCCACCGTCACCCCGAAATACAAGGCGATGGCGGGGAGCAGGGTGATGTCCGGGAAGCCTTCTCCCCGTTCCCACTTCCCCACGGATTGAACGGAGATGCCCAAGTGTACCGCCAGCTCCTCACGAGTGACGTTTTTCTCCTTGCGCAGGGTGCGTAGCGTGTCTTTCATGTTGATCTCCATAGCGAGATCCTCCGAGTTTTCAAAAAAGTAATCAGCGCCGATCCTGTCTTTATCATACCACGCCATGCTCCCTTTTGCAAGAACCGCTTGGTGTAGGTTTGATTGTTTTTTGAAATCGTTGGTTGCAAAAAAACGACCCGAAATGGGTCGTTTTTCATGCCGTGTTAGTTTTCGAAGCCGTAATAAGATGCCAGGGCTTTGATGTCCTCGGCGTCAAAGGCGCCGTCGAAGAGCATAAATTCATCCACGGTGGCGGACAGACTGACGGAGTAGTTCCCCGTGCCGTCCTGGCCGATGAACAGAGAGGCAAAGGCATCCAGGGAGTCCTCCCGCAGAGCCTCGGGAATGGAGGCGGTGATCACCTCACCGAAATCGTAGCACATACGGATCTCCCCTGCGGTGCGGTCCACCGTCACAAGGAAATGCACCCAGCCGGTACGGAAATCGGCGGGCAGGACGGCGTTGGCGTCCATACGGTTGCTTCCGTCCCCCATGTTAAAGCGGATATCCCCCGAATCCCGCAGGGAAAGAACGTAACCTTGATTCCGTCCGTTGATCCAATTCTTGTTGGAGAACAGCACCGGGTCGGAGATGACCCCTTCGGTACGGAACCAAAGGGAAGCGGTGAAGCTGTCCTTGCCGGGGGCGTAATTCTGCAGAGCCACGCATCCGTCGTCCACAGAGACGCCCTGACCGAAGTAGCCGTCCACGAAATATAGCTTACCCTTCTGCTGAGTTTTGCCGCCGCAAACGTCGGTGACGTCCCCGTCAAAGGGAAGGTAAGCGGAAAGGGTATGGTTCTTGACAAAGGAGGTGATATATCCTTGGGAGCCCTTTGCGGGGGTGGGAACGGGCTCGTGGTAGCGGGGAGACTCGGGATCGGAGTACACGGGGCGTTCCTGATCGCTGACGCCTTCAAACAAGCCGTCGGGCACACGGGAGGTCCAGGTCTCGGGCACTTGGTAGCCCAAGGCGTGGAGAACGATGGCGGGAATGTCCCGCACCTCGGCATCCCCCACGGTGCCGTGGGTGACAGTCTTCCCCGTAGCGGCGAACATTACGTATTTCTCCCCATCCGTCCAGCCGCCGTGGCTCGTGCCGTTGCCGCCGTGGTCGGCGGTGACGATGAACAAGGTCTCCTCCAGGATCCCCTTTTGGGCGTAGAGATCGTAAATTCTGCCGATGTAGCCGTCGATGCGGGTAATGGTTTGGAGCTGGGTTTCCGTTCCGTAGCCTGCGGAGTGTCCTGCGCCGTCGGCCTCGTCGAACTGGATGAACAATGCCGCGGGGTCGTGGCTTTGGAGATAGTTGCAGATCTCCTCGGTCAAAGCGGCGTCTCCGATACCGCCCACCTTATGGACGCCGATGCCATCCTCCACGATGCCGATGTTGATGGGGTTCCAATTGCAGAAGGAGGCCAGCTCCGCTTGGGGGTCGTTCTCACGGATCACACGGAAGAAGCTGGGGTATTTGGAATCCGCAGGGTAAGGCGAGGCGGCAACGATGGCGTTGGTAAGCCCGTGAACCCCTGCCGTGACGCCGTGGAGCATGGAGCCCCAGCATTGAGCGCTGATGGTGGGCTTGGAGGTGAGCATATCGTAGGTGACAGCTCCTTTTGCGAAAATACGGTCAATATTGGGGGTCTCGGCCTTGCGGAAGAAGCTTCCCGCTCCGTCCACGCCGATGACGATCACGTGTTGATAATGGGTCTCCATAGGTTCCTCCTGTTCTTCCCGGGAAGAGGTCTCCTCCGAGGAAGCCTCCAACGACGCTTCGGAAGGCGCCTCCGTTTCGGTACCGCTTTCCGTCTGAGAGATCTCTCCGTTTCCGCCGCAAGCGGTGAGAAGCAGAAGAGACAGCAGCAGGCACAAAGCGCCCCGCAAATAACGTTTTCTCCGATGCAGCATAAGATCCTCCCAAGCTCTTTTCCCTAAGTATAGCACAGTCGGGACGGAATTTCAAGGAAAAACCGTATTTTTTTGTTTCTTACGTCTTATCATACCACGCCGCAACCCCTTTTGCAAGAACCGCTAGGTATACATTCGATTGTTTTTTGAAACCGCAGGTTGCAGAATGGAAAATCGGGGCAAGGCAAACCAAATTCCACGCACGTGGTATGGTGTAAAATCGTTTCCTCCTGCAACGCTTTTCGGGTCGCCGAAGGACGTCGACCCCTACAAAACCGAATTAAAAAAAGAATAAAAACATACCTTTTCTCCCCCGGGGGAGGAACGTTGAAAAATCGTTTTATGCCTTGCTTCTTGCGGGAACATGAGGCATGGTTTTAGCCGCTGCATCGTGCGTGTTCGTAGGGGTTGACGTCCACGGCAACCCGGAACCGAAGGCGGCGATTTTCGCTCAGGCAAGGATATTCTCCGCTTTTGCAATCGATCCTCCCGAAAACGGCGGTTTTCGGCAGTGAAAGTTCTTTGGGTTTCTTAAGGGGCTTTCTTTCAAGAAAGACCCTTAAGCCGTTCCCCCAAAAGAAAAACGCCACCGGCGAGGGTGGCGTTTTGATCGCTTTAAGATCCGCTTTTAATTTTATCCCACAGCTTTTCGTATTTAGCCGCTGCATCGTGCGTATTCGTAGGGGTTGACGTCCACGGCAACCCGGAACCGAGGGCGGCGGTTTTCGCTCAGGCAAGAGTATTCTCCGCTTTTGCAATCGATCCTCCCGAAAACGGCAGTTTTCGGCAGTGAAAGTTCTTTGGGTTTCTTAAGGGGCTTTCTTTCAAGAAAGACCCTTAAGCCGTTCCCCCAAAAGAAAAACGCCACCGGCGAGGGTGGCGTTTTGATCGCTTTAAGATCCGCTTTTAATTTTATCCCACAGCTTTTCGTAGTAGGAGATCACTTCGGGATCCAGGTTGGTGTAGTAGGTGGACTTCACTTCCGTCTTGGGATAGAGGTACTCGTTACCCATGAGGGAGTATTCCTCGTTCTCCGTAACGGCGGTGTTGGGGCAGGTGTAGCAGATGTATTCCGCATTCTGCAAGGCCACGTAGGGCTCCATGAGGAAGTCCAGATACAGGAGAGCCGCCTCGTAGTTCTGAGCGTCCTTGGTGATACAGGCCGCATCCATGAAGATGTTGGTGCCCTCGGTGGGCAGGTAGAAGGACAGATGGTCACCGATACCGCCGGCTTCCTCCATGTTGTCCACCATGGTCATATAGTCTCCGGCGTAGTAGGCGGCGATGGCGGCGTTTTCACCCTCCATCTTGGCAAAGATCTGGTCCATCACCCAGGTCTGGAGCAGGGGCACCTGCTTCATCAGGTAATCCGCCGCCTTATCCCAATCCTTGGGGTCGGTGGTGTTGATGTCGATGCCCTGGGCAAACATGGCGGTGGCGAAGGCGTCACGGGCGTTATCCAGGTTCAGGATCTGCCCTTTGTACTTCTCGTTCCACATGAGAGACCAGGTGCCGTCGATATCCGCGGGATCCACCATGGTGTTGTTGTAGATCACACCCAGATACCCCCCCGCATAGGGAATGGAGTATTCCCCGGTGGGGTCGTATTCCGGGCAGAGGTACTGCTTGTCGATGTAGTGATAGTTCTGCAGCTTGGTAAAATCAATGGTCTGCAGATAACCCTCCTGAAGCAGACGGGACACCATGTAGTCGGAGGGGATGAGAACGTCGTAGGTGACGCCGCCTCCCGCCAGCTTGGAATACATGGCCTCGTTGCTGTCGAAGGTGTCGTAGACCACCTTGATGCCCGTGACAGCCTCGAAGGCAAGGTTCACGTCCAGGGAGCCGTCCTCCCCGTCGGAGATGTACTCGCCCCAGTTGTAAACGTACAACGTGGTTCCCGCCAGGTCGGTGGTGTACTCTCTGTCCAGCTTGTCCGCCAGCTCGTCCCGGATGTCCTGCAGGGTGTTCTGCTTGCCGCCCCCTGCGAAGAAGACCACGGAGACCACCATCACAACGGCTACCAGCAGGCTCACGGCCTTCACCAGCTTGCCCCCGCTTGCCTGCTTCTTTTCGGAGCGGATCTGCATGAGATTCACCGTAAGCATCAGCACCAGGATGGCAAGGAAGATGAGGGTATACAGAGCGTAGTAGGTGGGACGGATGGGCTTCTTCACCGCGGTGTACAGGTTGGTGGCCAGGATGGAGAAGTGTCCGTTGGTGTAATAGGAGATGATAAAATCGTCCAGAGACAGGGTAAAGGCCATGATGAAGCCGGAAAGGATCCCGGGGACGATACCGGGGAAGGTCACCTTACGGAAGGCCTTGAAGGGGGTGCAGCCCAGGTCCAGCGCCGCCTCGTACTGACTGCGGTCGGACTGGTACAGCTTGGGGAGCACGTTCAGGATCACGTAAGGCAGGTTGAAGGTGATGTGTGCCAACAGCAGAGTCCAGAAGCCCAGAATATCGCTTCTGCCCAGCCACATGGCCACGAAGGTGAACAACAGCATCAGAGAGACGCCGGTGATGATGTCGGGGTTGGTCAGGGGAATGTTGGTGACGGTGTTCACCGCATTCTTCAGCGTCTTGGACTTCATACGGTAGATACCGTAGGCGGCGATGACGCCCAGCACGGTGGCAATGGAGGCCGCCGTCACGGAGATCATCAGGGTGTTGCCCAAAACCTCCATCAGGGTGAAATCGGAGAACAGGTTCTCATACCAGCGCAGGGAAAAGCCTGTGAAAATGGTGGTACTGTCGGAGGAGTTGAAGGAAAACAGCACCATCACCGCCAAAGGGGCGTACAGCACCGTGTAGACCAGACCGACGAAGATCTTGCCAAGTGTCTTCATACCAGCATGCTCCCCCCTTCGTTATCGTCGGAGAAGCGGTTCAAAACGAACATGCTGGCCAGGATCACCACCATCAGAAGCAGGGAGATGGCGGCGGCCACGGACAGATCGTTCTGCACACGGATCTGACGCTCGATCAGGTCGCCGATCATGGAGTTTTCCGTACCGCCCATCTTGCTGGAGATGTAGAAGGTGGAAACGGAGGGGATGAACACCATGATGATGCCGGAGATCACCCCGGGCATGGAAAGGGGCAGGACCACACGGCGCAATCTCTGCATGGGACTGCACCCCAGGTCCTCCGCCGCCTCCATCAGGGAGTTGTCCATACGGGACATGACGTTGAAGATGGGCAGGATCATATAGGGCAGGTAGTTATACACCATGCCGAAGATCACGGCGCCCGTATTGTTGAGCAGAGGAAGCCGCCCGAAGCCCACGAATGCCAGGAACTGGTTGATGAGACCGTTGTTGTCCATTAAGGTGGTGAGACAGTAGGTCTTGATCAGCAGATTGATCCACATGGGCAGGGTGACGAACATATTGGTGAGCTTTTTGGAGGTGGGACCGAACTTGCATACCACGTACACGAAGGGGTAGGCCACCACCAGGCAGATCACCGTTGCGATGATAGAATACCAGAAGGAGCGGAAGATCACGTCGGTGTAATTTCCCAATTCCTTCAGATTGTTCAGTGTAAAATTCCCGTCGCCGTCAATGAGTGCGTAATACAGCACCAAAAACAAAGGGATGATGATGAACAGCGCCGCCCAAAGCATATAGGGGGCGTTCAACAGCATATTTCCGGGAGACCGACGGACGGCCTTGACCGCCGCCTTCATTCTTCTTCCTCGGGTGCGGGCTCGTCCATCTCGTCGGAGAAAGAGCTGTAGTCGCCGTAGAGACCGGAATACTCGGATTTGTGCATCACGTGGATGGAATCGGGATCCAGAGCGATACCGATGACCTGCCCTTCTTCATAAGCGTCGGTGGTCTGCACCATCCACTTGAAGCCCTTGACCTCCACGATGAGCTCGTAGTAGTCTCCCTTGAAGGTGGCCTGGGTGATCTTACCGGTGATCATACCGTCTCCCACGGGCACCACGTCCACGTCCTCGGGACGGATGACCACGTCCACGGGCTCGTTATGGGCAAAGCCCTCGTCCACGCAGGTGAAGGTATGCCCTGCGAAGGTAACGGTGTCGTCGCAGTTCATAATGCCGTCGATGATGTTGGATTCCCCGATGAAATCCGCCACGAAGGCGTTTTCCGGCTCGTTATAGATATCCACGGGGGAGCCGATCTGCTGGATCTTGCCGTCGTTCATCACCACGATCACGTCGGACATGGAGAGTGCCTCCTCCTGGTCGTGGGTGACGAAGATGAAGGTGATCCCCGTCTCTCTCTGGATACGGCGGAGCTCCACCTGCATATCCTTGCGGAGCTTGGCGTCCAAAGCGGACAGAGGCTCGTCCAGAAGCAGGACGGAGGGACGGTTGATGAGAGCGCGGGCGATGGCAACACGCTGCTGCTGACCGCCGGAAAGGTTGGTGACCTTGCGCTTTTCATAGCCCTCAAGATTCACCAGCTTCAGCATCTCCTGCACCTTCCCCGCAATCTCCTCCTTGGAGGCGCCCTTCACCTTCAGCCCGAAGGCCACGTTCTCGTACACGTTGAGATGGGGGAACAATGCGTAACGCTGGAAGATGGTGTTCACGTTGCGGCGGTAGGGCGGAACGTCGTTGATCCGCTTGCCGTCAAAAAAAACATCCCCCTCGTTCGGCTGTAAAAAACCTGCGATGATCCGCAGTGTGGTGGTCTTACCGCAGCCGGAACGACCCAGGAAGGTGACAAAAGCACCGTCGCGAATGGAGAGATTCAGACGGTCCAAAATTACCTCCCCGTCAAAAGATACGGAGATGTTCTTCAATTCGATGATGTTTTCATTTTTCATTTTGCATCCACCCTTTGCGGCACCTGACCGCGTATAGCTTTGTCTTTCACAAAACTCTGCGCAGACCCACGACAGACTAACCATAGCGCCCCGCAAAGAGTTTTTACAAATCAGAGCCACGCCCCTATTGCAGCTACGGTTGCTCAAACGGCGCTTTTGACACGCCGTAACGGTTCCTGCTCGGAACTGCCTGTCGAGCACATTTATTTTATTTTTGAGGGCAGGATGCATACCTGCCCACGGGAGCCCTTGGCTTTGCTCCCTCTGTGCGCCCGCTTTGCGCAAAAAAATCACGCTGACGAACGTGGTAGCACAGATGCAAAAAAACTGATTTTATTATAAACCTTTTTACGCCGTTGTCAATAGGTTTATACAATATTTTTCGACCTTTCTCCCCTTTCGCCGCCGAGGGAGTGATACCCCGCCGAGGGGGCGCATATACTGTACCGTCAGAAAGCCCTCCGCCGAGAGGGCAAAAAGAAAGGAATACGCTTTATGAAACGAACTCTGCCTTCTCTGTTGCTTTGCGCCCTGCTTTTGGGCGCCTCCCACGCCTCCGCACGGGAGGAAAGCATCCCCTCCGACGCCCTGGTGACCTACGGCTACCTGCAAAAGGAGCTGGACGCTCTGCGGGAAGAATTCAAAGACGCCCTGGCGGAAGAGGAAGCGCCTCTTCCCCTGCCCTCCGTTCCCGCTTTGCCCTTGCGCCCTTTGCAGGATGAACGCCATGGGGTCTGCGTGCTGTTTTAAGAGGGGGCTTGCCCTCTTGGTGACGTTTGCGGTCCTGCTTCCCATAAGCGGAAGTGTACAAGCTTCTGCGGGATCTCCCCTTGTACGGGTGGGGATCTGCCTGCCGGAGGCGGGAACGGGAGCGGAGGAAGCCCTCCTGTACGCCGAAGGGGGCTTTTCCGTTTACCCCACGGACCGTCTCACCCTGCACCCCCGCTCCGACGGCTCCCTGGAGCTGCGGGAGGGAACCACGGGGAGGCTTTTGGAGACCCGCTCCCACGGCACGCCGATTACCCTGAAGGGAAACGCCGGGATCGTCACCCTCACCGCCAACGGAAAGACCTACCCCTACCCCGCCTCCCTTTTGTGCTCCGTCAAGGACGGAAGATTGAAGATCATCGCTATGACGGATCTTGAGACCTACGCAAAATGCGTGATGGCCAACGAGATCGGCACGAACGCCTCACGGGAGGTGCGCTTGGCCTTCTCCCTGCTGGTACGCACCGTCGCCCTCCACGGCAGGAAGCACCGAGAGGCGGGGGCGGACGTTTGCGCCTCCACCTGCTGTCAATTGTACCTGGGAAACCACCGCCGCAGCGAAGAGAACGACGCCATCGTGGACGCCACCCGGGGGCAATATCTGACCTACGAGGGCAAGCCCATCACCTGCCCCTACCACCACAGCAACGGAGGCGCCACCTGCTCCGCCGCCGCGGCCTGGGGCGGGAGCGGCACCCCCTATCTGGTCTCCGTGTTTTTGGAGGAAACGGAGGCGTTCCCCGGGAAGACCTGGGAAAAGGCCTTTACCCAAGACGAGCTGTCCGCTCAGGGTGCCTTTTCCGCCCTGGGGAAGGTGGTTTCCCTGGAGATCGGGGCGCTGGATCCCCACGGCTCTGCCTACGTCACCAAGGTCACCGCTAAGGATGAAAAGGGAAACCGCATCACCCTGGAGACCTGCGAACGGATCCGTAACGCCCTGGGCATCCCCACGGGGAATTTCACCCTGTGTTACCTGATGAAGACCCCGGCGGTAACGGAATCGGGAGAGACCGTCACCCTGGACGCAAAGGGCTACGTGGACGCCGAAGGGAGCTACGTCCCCTTGGATTCCTTCACGCCCCTTCCCGTGACGGGCGCCTCCCACGTGGGGGCGGACACCCTGCTTTTGACAGGCAAGGGACAGGGACACGGGGTGGGCTTTTCCTCCCAAGGAGCGGAGCAATTGGCGGCCAAGGGCTGGAAATACCCCGCCATTCTGCAATTTTACTTTCCCGGCACGGAAATCGGGAATCTCATGGACAGTTTTTGAACGAATTGTAAATAAACCGTTTTTGCGGTTTACAAAGTCCGCCGTCTTTGCTATAATAACCCCCAAGAGGCGGAGTTCCGCCTCGGACAATCGGTTTCAAAAGGACGGTCATCCCGTATGGCAGTTTCTCAGCTTCCAAAAAATCTGAAATATCTCTCCCTTTTCTTCCTGATCCTGCTGGCGGCAGTTCCCGCTTTCGTGCGCCTGTGGGTGGGGGACAGTGATTCCGGGGAGTTTTTGTTCGGCGTGGCCACGGCGTTCTGCTGTGTGCTGGGCGCTGTGATCGCCTTCCTGCTGGGGCGCCGTCTGGCACCTGCGCTTCCCGCAGGGCTTCCCTCGGTGACCTTCAGCGCCGCCGTTTGCGGCTTTGCCATGGTCACGGTCATCGCCGTCACCGCTTATTTCGCCTACCTGGCACCTGCGGAGGAGAAGATCGCAGACGTGAACCCCACCGTAGCCTTGCTGGTCAAGCTCTTTGCTCTGGGGAGCGCGGTGTACTTCCTGTTGCTTGCCGCCTGGATGCCCCTGGCGGAAAAGAAGGCTCTGGGGCTGTTCTTATCCTTGTTCCCCGTGCTGTTCTGTGCCTTCCGTATTCTGAACGATTTCATCGATCACAGCACCATGCCCCTGGCAGGTCACGGCGGTTACCGCATTCTGGGGATCATCGCCACCATGCTGTTCTTCCTGCGGGAGGCGAAATTCCGCACGGAAAAAGGCGGTGCCGCGGCGTACTTCATTTTGGGTCACGTTTCCGTGATCCTCCTTTCCGCCTACAACGTGCCCCTGCTTTGGGAGTTCATCCGCGGCGAGGCCACCCTCACCGAGGTGCTGTACGCCATGCTTTCCATGGCCTTCGTGATCTATATCTTCACCCGCATCTTCTCCCTGGAGCTGAAGCAGCCCGAGGAAGAGGAGCCCGTTCCTCCCGTGGAGGAAGCATAGTTTCCCCCAAAAAAGAATACAATAAAGCAGACTTGTTTTTCGAAAGGAACCCACCGTGAAAAACTATCTGCTTTCTTTTTTCGTTTTATCCGCCGCCTTGCTGATCCTCCCCAAGGCGCCCGCCCTCTTCCCCGAGGAGGAGGTACGGTTCCTCACCGTTTTGGATGCGGACAGCGGCGAGACCTATTCCCTGCCCTTGGAGGATTACGTCATCGGCAGGCTGGAAACGCTCTCCCTTCCTCCCGAGGAGGAAGCGCGGAAGGCCGCCGCCGTGGCGGTACGGAGCATGGCGCTGTACTGCATGGAGTTCCGCCCCGTCCATCAGGAGGCCGCCCTGTGTAACGCTCCCGCCTGCTGCGGCGGGTTTGCGGAGGCAGGCTTTTCCCAAGAGAATATTGCCGCCGCGGGGAAAACGGCGGGGGTGGTGATGACCCACCTGGGAGAGCCCGCCGCCTTGCTGTTTCACGAAAGCGGGGGCAAATACACCGTCTCTTCCGAAAGCGTCTTCGGGGTGTCCCTCCCCTACCTTGCCATGGTGAAGAACGTGGAGGAGGGGGTCACCCGGGAGCTGGTGCTCACGGAGGAAGCCTTCCTTGCCCGCCTGGGGATCCCGCCGGAGGTCTCCGGGGAGGAGCTGTTCTGGGCTTACGACCGCTCGGGATACCTGCTCCGCCTGGAGTGGGAGAGCGGCTCCCTGACGGGGAAAGAGGTTGCAAGCCTCCTGTCCCTGCCCTCCGCCTGTATCGAAGGGGAAACGGTCGGCTCCGAAGTACGCATCCTCTGCCACGGACGGGGGCACGGCGTGGGGATGAGCTTGAACGGCGCTTCCATCCTTGCCCGCGAGGGAAAGGACTATACAGAGATCCTTGCCTTTTACTTTCCCAAAGGAGAACTGAAAATCTGAATAAACACCTCCCGTTTGGTGCAAACTAAGGACGCGAAACCAAACAGGAGGTTTTTTATGTTGGATCCCAAGGAAAAACAAGAAGAAACAGGTAAGCCGTGGGGGAACCGTTTGGCACGGTATTCCGCCTACCTTTACCTGGCAATGGCGTTGATGATCGTTGGCGTTGCCACCGCCAGCATTTTCGCTTTGAACCGCAGTACCGACGATCTGCCCACCTACAGCACACCGGAGTTCTCCTTCGGCGTGGCTCTGCCCCCGGAGGACTCTCAGCCCCAGGTGATCATTCCCCTGCCCCCGGAGGAGAGCGAGGAGCAGCCCGTGTTCGGGGAAAACAGCGGCATCACCGAGGACACCTCTTCGGACGCCCCCGTCATCAAGGAGGAGCCCGCCTACGTGCTTCCCATCGAGGGCGGCGAGGTACAGAAGAAATGCGCTTTGGACAAGCTGGTGTTCTCCCAGACCATGCAGGACTACCGCACCCACGCAGGCATTGACATCACCGCAGAGCTGGGCGACCCTGTGCTTTGCTACGCCCCCGGCGTGGTGGAATCCGTAAAAGAGGATCCCCTTTTGGGGGTCACCGTCACGGTGAAGCACGAGTACGGCCTGGTAACGGTGTACGCCAATCTGGATGCCAACCTTGCACAGGGCATCACCCCGGGGAAACAGCTTGCCGTGGGGCAGGTGCTGGGCTACGTGGGGAACACCGCCCTTTCGGAAAAGGCAGAGCGTCCCCATCTCCATTTTGAGATGATCTTAAACGGCGCCCGTATCGACCCGGAAAACGAGCTGTATTGAGGGGGAGCGGTCAAGGGGCTCTGCCCCTTGGGAACCCCGCATAAGGGACTCGTCCCTTATGGATCCCGTATTGTAAGCAAGATGGAAAAGAGGCCTTTGCAGGCATTGCAAAGGTCTTTCTTTTTTTGCGGGAGTGGAGAATATTGTTGCCTCGGCGAAAACCGTCGCCTTCGGTTCCGGGTCGCCGTGGACGTCGACCCCTACAAATACGCAGGATGCGTATACGCAGGATGCGCAGGCTAAAGCCCAACCGTTTTTTACGCAATGAGGCGGGCATATGCAGGCAGCAAACGTTTTTTCCATCCGATCTGCGGGAGGGACGGCCGGTTTTCACCCGTACCCGATTCGGGTTCGTAGGGGGCGACGTCTCGCCGCCGAAGGCGGCATCGGCGCCCCGCTTGCGTTGTGTTGCGAAATGATTTTGCGCTGTGTGGCCTGCGGGAGAAAACGCCCTGCTTTTCGCCCATTCTTCCATTCGTGAAAGTAGGGGCGATTCACGAATCGCCCGCCTGCGTTGTGTTGCGAAACGACTTTTCGCCATACGGCCTGCGGGAGAAAACGCCCTGCTTTTCGCCCATTCTTCCATTCGTGAAAGTAGGGGCGATTCACGAATCGCCCGCCTGCGTTGTGTTGCGAAACGACTTTTCGCCATACGACCTGCGTACGTCTCCCCCACGAAAAAACGACGCTTTTCCCGCGTCGTTTTTTTCGAGAGGCGTTACGGTCATCCTCCCATGCAATAGAAGATCGTTCCGCCTTCAAAGGAATAGTCCCCGTAGACGACAGATTCTTCGGCGTCGTACACGAAACCGTACTTGTGCGGACGGTAAACGTGGCGGAGCACCGTCTCCCCCGCCTCGTTCTCATACCACAGCACGACGGTGCCGTCTTCCTCACGGGTGTATCGGACGGGTAGAATGCGGTTTTTCGCGGTGTTACTGCGAAGGTACCCCTTGCCGTCCTCACTCAACACGAAGAAGAGCGTGTTTTCCGTTTGCCACGCCACGAAAACGTCGCCCATCATAGATTCCACGGGCGGGGCTGGCAATAAATGCTGGTAATCCGGCAGGGTCAAGCCGTTGAGCTCCAGAACGAACTCCTGTGTGAGGCAGGGGCGGAAAGAAAGGTTTTCGTAGGTGTCATACGTTCTCAGCCTCGTCTCCACAAAGCAACCGAGAGCATATTCTCCCCTGTAGGTTGCCAAGGGCGGATACAGCAACGAAGTACCGTTGCCCAGCTCTACCTCCAGGAAATAGCCTCCCGCCTCTTCTACGGTATAGGACTCCGTGGCAGTATTGTATCGTTCGACTACCCCGTCGGTATCTCCCATCCACTTCTGCAAAGAAGCCTTCTCTTCTGCTGTCATAGCTTGCAGCTGGGAACAATACTTGCCGCCGTTCCACCATAAGTAGAGATCTGCGGGATCCTCCCCGCCGAATTCCAGATAACTTCCCTTCAGCTCCCAAGGCAACGGCAATTTCTCGGGGAATAAAAGCCCCCCTAAATTCATTTGATGCGAGCCCTTAGGAACATACGGTGCCACCAAAAGCCAGTCCTTCCATTCGTAAGAAGAATCCGTCTCTCCCCAGCGATAGGTGCAAATGCATGACACCGGCGTATCCGCACCGTAAAATCCCATGTAAAAAGTCATGGCGGCGTAAGAGGTTTGCTCGTGTTGGCAGCCCTCTAGCCATGAAAAACCGTGAGAAAGCTGTGCCATAAGAGCTTTGCGGTACGCTTCCTCGGATTCCCATTCCACATCGTCGGGAATCAGCATCCAAACATCAGCGCCGAACCAGGGCAAGCCCGCAACTTGCTCCTCCCCGTCCATAAACCATACGCCTTGCCAAACTGCATATACGCCGGAAGCCGTGTTCACCGACACGAGCCCCTTCCGCATACGGGAGTCCAGCATGGCAACGCGGTAAGCGGCAATGACTGTCACGTCGCGGCAAAACTTTCCGTACGTCTCTTGCTCTGCGGCGTAGGTCAGCCCCGTCAGATCTCCCTTGTTGCTGAGGATGCGTTCGCCCGCCAAGGAAGATTCCGCAGACTCTGTGATCCCATACGTATTAGCGTTTGTCAGCACGATCTCGTCGTAGGTCTCGTAAAGCCTTGCGGAATCGTTGATAAGGAATAGGATTTCATCGTAAGTGAGACGAAAGTTTTCCCCGTTTTCGCGTTTCGTCCATTGCTCCTCCGCTTGCTCTTCAGAGAAAAGGGTGAGAATCTTTTTGCCGTTTTCTTCCGTGACGTGGTTGTAGACGGAGAATTTTTGTTCCATTTGTTCCTGCGCGGTAGGCGTGTCCTCGGGAGGCGTCACGGTGATCTCGCTTCCCATGTCGTAGGGCTTGGAGAGGTCCTTGTTCTCCCCGATGGCGTACATACAGACGCCGAGGGTGAGTAAGGCAACCAGCAGAAGACAAACCGCGATCAATATGAATTTTTTCATGGGAAACCTCCTTTCATCGTGTTATCCGATGGTGGTGTAAATCACCAGATCGCTGTACGGACTGTCGGCAGTACCGTGGAGAGCCAGATCCCGCAACGCATCCGCCAGACTTTTGGGGATGCACAGGCGAAGGGCATTGCTTTCATAGTCATAGGCGGATTCCACCATGGCCGCGGCAGCAAGGGTCTCTCCGTCGTAAGCGTCGGTTGTCGGGAGCAGGATTGAGGTACCGTTGTTCAGGTCTAGCTCGATGAATTCTTCCCCTGCTTCCAGGGTGCCCACCTGCTCTCCCGTCTTCGCCGCGACAACAATGGCATCCCGGGGGTCCAGGGCTTCGAAGACCTCAAAGGTCAGGAACAGCTTCCTTGCGGTGTGGGCTCCCTTACGGAGTGTCAGCTCGGGATAGTACGCCGTGGAAGAAAAGGGCGATAGGTAAGGACTCAGGTAAGACGCCTTCAGCTCCCACAGGGGCTGATGTGCTTCAAGCATATAAGCGGTTTCGAAGGTCTGCGGATCCACCACGCATGGATAAGTCTCCAGCTTCAGCACGGGATATTCCGCGGTAAAATTCTGAAGAACGTTTCCGCCGATCTCCGCGCACAGCAGGTGCTTCACCAGAGACTCCAGATAAGCCTCCTCGTTTGCGATCTTCCCATCCTCCGGCATCAACACCCAATAGGAGCCGTGAAGATAAGAAGGGTTATAGAGGATCTCTCCCGAGCTCATCCCCCCGTCGGGCTCTACGAAGGCAAACTGCTTGGAAGAAACGCCCTCCACGGTAACCCGATCAACGTAACGTTCCCCGTCCAAGCGGAGCCCTTCGAACTCCGCTTTCCGCAAGCGGGAATCCAGCAAAGCCAGACGGTAGACGGCGATCTGCCCAACATCGGCCATCCGTTGGTAGTGCTCATCCGCCTCCCCGCGGAAGGAAGTGACGATCTCCGCCAGCTCCGGATGGATGGTCTCTCCCATTGCGGGGTTCAGCAGATCATATTCCTGTGCGTTGGTCAGCACAATGGCGTCGTAGGTCTCGTAAAGCCGCAGAGAATCGCCGATCAGAAACAGGATCTCGTCGTATGTGAGGCGGAACTGCTCTCCGTTTTCACGTTTCGTCCATTGCTCCTCCGCTTGTTCTTCCGAGAACAGGGTGAGAATCTTTTTGCCGCTTATCGTTTCGGAAACGTGGTTGTAAACGGAGAATTTCTTTTCCATTTGATCCTGCGCGGTAGGCGTTTCCTCGGGAGGCGTCACGGTGATCTCGCTCCCCATGTCGTAGGGCTTGGAGAGGTCCTTGTTCTCCCCGATGGCGTACATACAGACGCCGAGGGTGAGTAAGGCAACCAGCAGAAGACAAACCGCGATCAATATGAATTTTTTCACGGGAAACCTCCTTTCATCGCATACACGACGGATCCGCAAATACCGCCTCGGCGATCTCCCCGGGGTCCGTCAAGCCCTGCTTCGTGCAACGGGCTTGCAGCTTGGGCTTGTTTTGCTTCAACAGCTCCACCATCAGCTGTGCCCGGAAGGAATCCGGGAAATAAGCACATTCCGTCAGGATGAAGCCGTAATAATAGGTCATGCTCTTGCACGTCTTTTCCAGCCGGGCGTA
>SVTH01000010.1 GCA_015063885.1 Oscillospiraceae bacterium
GTTCCATAGTTGGTGTCTTTAACAGCGAGGGTCCACCCGTTCCCATTCCGAACACGGAAGTTAAGCTCGTCTGTGCCCACAATACTTGGCTGGAAGCGGCCCGGGAAGATAGGTCGATGCCAACACAAAGAGATCCGTACCGATTGGTACGGATTTTTTGCTTTTCTGTGAAGAAACGGAAAACAAACGTGAATCACCGTTGACAAGGGCGGGAAGGATATGTTATAAAAAAGAAAAAAGGAGTTTTGGGAGGTTTGTATGAAAAAGTTGTTTGTATGCTTAGCGGTGTTGCTTCTTGCGCTTTCTGTTGTCAGTTGCACCACGCAGACCGTGCTTCCCGACGTGTCTTCTTCTGCGGAAAGCTCCGAGAACTCGGTGCCTGTGGAGCCGGAATCCTCCGTGGTGGAAGAGTCTTCCGGGGCGCTTGAAGAGACCTCTTCCGAGGAGGAGACGACTTCAGAAGAACCTGCAATGCCGGAGAAAGAGTACGTTCTGTTTGCCGAAAACGGAGTTCGTGTTAAAGAACATTATGATGAGACCAACAACTACACTGTGCGGTACTATATCACCGACGAAAACGGCGAGTGGGTGGAGTTCCATCGGGAAGAAGATCTCGTGGACGGCAATACGGACGTATACGGGTTCGGCAACGCCAGACGGGTGATTCTGAACAACCATACCTGGGAAGAGCCCTCGGACGTGTATCTCTACGAGGCGGCCACCGGGGAGAAGCGACAGCTTGACATGAGCGGCTTGCCCCGTAACGAATTGGTGACCACCATGCGTTGGCTGGACGGACGGTATTTCCTGTTCGTTTCCCAGTTTGACCACGGAACCGTTGCCATCGGCGGGGACGTTTGGGTGTACGACACCGAGACGGACGAATACTTCCGCATCATCGCCAGAGAAGACGGCTATATGCAGATCGCCGATATGACGGTGTACGATGGCATGGTGCTGTTCCACGTGCCTTACTATATCGACGATGCTTATAGCGATACGGAAATGCATTACTACACTCTTTCCACCAAAGAGATCTACGAGCTGATCGACACCCGCAACGAGATCACCTTCCGCGTGGGAGAATGGCTGCACTAAAAGCAAGGAAGAGAAGGCTTTTTGCCTTCTCTTTTGTTAAGACGGCGCTTGACAAACATACGGCTTTTTGGTAAACTAAAGGCACTTGAAAACAGAAGGGATGGAGCTCCCATGAAAAAACAGTTGCTTTGCGTTCTGCTTTCGTTGCTGATGATCTGGCAGACCCTGCCGGTAATCACCTATGCAGACAGCGTCACCTGCTCGCCGGTTTGCGAGGGAACCAACGCAAATGGGAATGAGTATATTTGGAACTGGGCCGCACCCATGTATTCCTACCTTGCCGTAACGGCGGAAGGGATGCTGATGCGTGTACAGTGGGGTGCTTTGGAAGAGAAGCTTTTGGTGGAGTATTTTAACTCTGCCTACGAATTCCAATATTCTCTCACCGTGGAGCAGGAGCTACCCATGTTCGGCGGCTTCCATGCAGGCACGGACGGCTGTTATTACGTCGTCACGGGGCAGACCAACTACGACGAGCAGGCAGACGTGGAGTGCTTCCGGGTCACCAAATATGATAGCCGCTGGAACCGTCTTGGGTCGGCAGGCTTGTACGATTGTAACACCACAGTTCCTTTTGATGCGGGGAGTCTGCGTTTTGCGGAGTACGGGCAGTTCCTGCTGATCCGTACTGCTCACGAAATGTATACTTCTTCGGACGGACTGAATCATCAAGCAAACGTGACGTTATCTCTGGATACCCTGTCCATGACCTTTGCGGATACGGCCTGCGAGGTGGAATACAGTCTTGCCGGCTACGTTTCCCACTCCTTTAACCAGTTTATCCTGATGGACGGGAATCAGCTGCTGGGCTTGGATCACGGAGATGCTTATCCCCGCTCCATTACCCTTTCCAAAGCAACGTTTCCCATAGATGGAACCCTGGGGATCTACGATGAGCTGAGCTTCTACCGTGATTGGCCCGCTACCTACGATCTGTTCACCTTCCCCGGGGAGATCGGCGAAAACTATACCGGGGTCTGCGTAGGCGGCTTTGAATACTCCGACAGCGCCTACATCGTTGCCTTTAGCACGGTGGCGCAGGATGAGAATTACTATTTTAACCGAACCAAAAATATCTGCGTCGCCACGTTGGACAAAGATACGGAGGAGATCCGGGTTCTTCCCGTGACCGATTGCCCCGAAGGGGAAGAATCCGCAGGGGTTCCTCAGCTGGTCAAGCTGTCGGACAATTCCTTCCTGCTGATGTGGATGCGGGGCGGCGACTTGCATTACGTACTGTTGAACGGCTACGGCGAGACGGTGGGGGAGGTACGTTCTGCTCCCCAAGGTGCAGTTTCCGATTGCCAGCCCATTGTTATCGACGGCAAGGCAGTTTGGTACGTTTACCATGGCAACTCCGTCACCTTCTGTGAGATCGACGGTGAGACGTTGGAGCTGGGTATGTATACTGTTGATACGTCTCACGATTGGCAGGTTTTGGAGTCCCCCGCAGGGTTGGGCGGGCTTTGCCACGGCATCTGTAAGCGTTGTGGCGTGGAAGAAAGCTTTGATACTCCCCTGCGTTTGGAATTCGAATGGGGCTATCATCCCTCCGAGCTGTACTACGACCGGGATTGGCTCTTGTGGGAAGGTCCTTTTGAGGTGGGGACGCTGCTGTATTGGCGTGTGACGCCCACGTCGGGTGTTACGTTCACCGTTTCCGATCCCGAGGGGGTCGTCCTCAATCCCGTCGGCGGCACGCTTTTGTGTGCCAAGGAAGGTACTTATACCCTGACGCTGGAATACGCATACAACCCTCGGCTGCTGCAGAAGTTTGAAATTTCGGTTGGGCACAAATACGAATACGAGTGTGATACGGTTTGCATGACCTGCGGCTACGTGCGAGAGGCAGGGCATGTTCCCGGCCCGTTGAATATTTGGCAGGCTCCCGGCTGCTTTGAGGATGGCTACGGAGCATACTATTGTAAGTATTGTTCCGAAAAGCTTTCCGAGGAGTCGATTCCCGCCACGGGGCACGTTTTGGACGGCTGGTATATAGACAGCCCCCCTACCTGTACCGAGGACGGCGTAGAAAAAAGATGGTGCCGTAACTGTACGTATTACGAAACCCGGGAGCTTCCCGCCACGGGGCACCTCTACGATGCATGGTATGCGGAAACGTATGCCACCTGCACCGAGGGCGGTGTGGAAAAAAGATGGTGCATGAACTGCTACAACTATGAGACCCGAGAAATTCCCGCAACGGGACATCAGCACGAGCTTGTGGTTATTCCGCCCACCTGCTACGAATCGGGTTCTACAAGATATGTTTGCTACTGCGGTGATTCTTACGTGGTGGAGAAGACTCCTGCCACCGGGCATATCTACGGCGAGTGGGTCATTACCGCTTATCCCACCTGTACCGAGGATGGGCGGGAAGAGAGATGGTGTGTGAGGTACGATTCCTGTGAAGCGCAGCAGATCCCTGCCACGGGACATACTTACGTCGAACAGGTCATCCTGCCCACTTGTACCGAGGGGGGATATACGATCTACACCTGCCATTGCGGATATACCTTCGCAGGGAACGAGGTGGCCGCCAACGGGCATCTCTTCGAAGAGTGGCATACTGACGTGCCGGGTACCTGTACCCGGGAGGGGTTGGAGCATAGCACGTGCAGTATTTGCGGTGCGTACGAAAGCAGAGTCATTTCGGCACCGGGCCATGAGTACATTTGCACCGTCATTCCGCCTACCTGCACGGAGGACGGATATACCGCCTATACCTGCCATTGCGGAGATTCCTACGTTTTGGACGTTGTGGCCGCAAGGGGGCACGATTACAGATATTCCTGCGACGCTGACTGCGAGGCCTGCGGCCAAGTCAGGGAGGTTGAGCATACTCCCGGTGATTTGTACGTTCAGCAGCCGCCCACCTGTACCGAGGATGGCTACGGGATCACCTGTTGTGCAGTTTGCAGCAAAACGTTATCCCGCGAGACGCTTTCGGCGATAGGCCACCTGTACAGCGAGTGGTTCTGGGGTGCAGACGCTACCTGTACCGAGGATGGATGGGACTATATGTTCTGCTGGAATTGCGGCGTTTACGAAACCAGGACGGTTCCCGCAGTTGGGCATCAATATGACGCTTGGATCACCCCGCCCACCTGTACCGAGGGTGGCTATACCACCTACGCCTGCTATTGCGGAGATTTTTACACCGGAGAGGAAACCGCTGCTGTCGGACATACCTTCGGCGCATGGCGTATATGGCAGGCTCCCTCCTGTACTGCGGACGGGCTGGAGCGCAGAGAGTGCGAACGGTGCGATGTTTACGAAACCAGGACGGTTCCCGCAGTTGGGCATCAATACGACTCTTGGATCACTCTGCCCACCTGTACTGAGGCCGGGTATACCACCTACGCCTGCCATTGCGGAGATTTTTACACCGGAGAGGAGACTCCCGCCGCCGGACATACCTTTGGCCAGTGGCAGATCTGGGAGATTCCTACTTGCACCGTAGACGGTTTGGAGAGAAGAGTGTGCGAATGGTGCGATGCTTACGAAACCAGGACGGTTCCTGCAGTTGGGCATCGATATGACTCTTGGACCACCTTTCCTACCTGTACTGAGGGAGGGTATACCACCTACGCCTGCCATTGCGGAGATTTTTACATCGGGGAGGAAACCCCCGCCGCCGGGCATACCTTCAGCGTGTGGTACATCTGGCAGTCTCCCTCTTGCACCGTAGACGGTTTGGCGCGCAGAGAGTGCGGATACTGCAACACCTATGAAACGCAGACGATCTTTGCGAAGGGACATCAGTACCGTGAGGAGGTCACCCCGCCCACCTGTACCGAGGGAGGGTATACCACCTATACCTGCCAGTGTGGTGATACTTACACCGGAGAGGAGACTCCCGCCACCGGACATACCTTTGGTCGGTGGTATTCCGTAGCACCGGGCGTGGAAGAGCGTGTTTGCGAATCCTGCGGTACGGCAGAAACCCGTGCAAAAGAGCCGCAGTATGACATCGACGGCAATGGGTCCGTGGAAGAAGCGGACCTGCTCCTCTTGCTGTCCGTCCTGGTGGGCAACACCGAGACGGAGAGCCTGTTTGACCTTGACTTTGACGGCGTTCTTACCATTTACGACTGCGTGCTTTTGGCAAAGCAACTGTAACCATATCAGAAAGCAGGTGATTCCATGGAGCTTTGGGACGCATACGACGCATACGGTAACCAAACGGGGGAGACCCTGGTGCGGGGAGAAGAAATTCCCCTCGGGCGCTACCACATGGTGTGCGAGGTTTTGGTGCGCCATACCGACGGGAGCATCCTTTGCATGAAACGGGCCTCCACCAAGCCCAATTACCCCGGCTTTTTCGAAGCCACGGCGGGTGGTTCTGCCCTGCAGGGGGAGGATCGGCTTGCCTGCATCCGTCGGGAGCTGTTGGAGGAAACGGGGCTTTCCTGTGAATCCTTCCGCTACGTCGGCACCGACGTGGACGAATGGGAAAGTAGCATCTACCACACCTACGTGTGCCAAGTGGACTGTGAGAAGACCGCCGTCACCCTGCAAGAGGGGGAGACGGAGGATTACCGATGGCTGACTCCCGAGGAATTTGGGGCCCTTTTACGCTCACCGAGGATGATCGCCCGCCAGACCAAGCGCTTCCTGCCCTATTACAGGGAGCAGGGCTGGTTTGCCTACCGTTTGCTGGCTCTTGATATGGACGGCACGCTGTTGAACAGCCACGGAGAAGTGTCTGAACGCAACCGTAAAGCCATCCGAGCCGCCCTGGATGCGGGGATCCATGTGACCCTTTCCACAGGGCGATCCTTGACCGGTGCCCATTGGTGCGCCGAGGAGCTGGATCTGACCTGCCCGCTGATTATCTACAACGGCGGGATGCTGGCAGACAGGGCGGGGAACGTTCTGTATTCCAAGGAACTGCTGCCCGCGGACGCCCTGCTTGCCATGGAGGAAGGGGTAAAGCGAGGGGTGACCCTTTGCATCTGGTGTGGGGGAAAGCTTTACGGCCACCCGCTGAACGAACGCACCGCGGATTACGTCCGCTTTGCGGGGGTGGAGCCCTTGCCCGTGGAAAGCTTGGAAGCCCTTGCGCGGCAGGGTGTCACCAAGGTGCTTTGGTATGGCACCAAGGAGGAGATCCCTGCTTTTTGGAAGGAAATGGAAAAAGCACCCTTCGAAAACGTCCACGCAACCCCCTCCCAGCCCATGTTTTTGGAGTTCTTTCACGGAGAAGTCTCCAAAGCCGCCGCTTTAGAGCGGTTGGGAGCGCTGTTAAACGTCCAACGAGAAGAAATGATCGCCATGGGAGACGGGGCAAACGACTTGGAGCTTCTGGCCTATGCAGGGCTGGGCGTGGCCATGGGCAACGCTTCCCCCTTGGTGAAAAAGCAAGCCGACGCCGTGACGGTGACCAACGACCGGGACGGCGTTGCGGAAGTGATCGAGAAATATTTGTTGTGAAAAGGAGCGAAACCAGGTATGGCATTTAAGGAGCTTTGGACAGAGTTTCGTCCGATTGAAGTAAACGATCGATGGGTGTTGCGTCAGGTTGATCCCGAAGGAGATCTTGACGTATACTACGAGATCTATTGTGATGCGGAAGCGATGAAATATTATCAAAGCTATGGCAAGCCTCCCGCGGATAAAGACTGGGTGCGTGTGGTTTTGAGAAACCAGATCAAGGAGTTCGAAAAACGCCGTGTATATAACTGGACGATTGCGGATGCTCAGACAGGTGAAGCCATGGGGCGCATCTTGCTTTCTGATTTTCAAAACAATAACACGATGGCGAACATCGGATATTTCCTTCACCGCAAGCACTGGGGTAAAGGGGTAGCCACCGCATGTGCCGAGGCTGTGATCCGATTTGGGTTTGACTATCTGAAGCTGGAGCGCATTTATTCGGAGGTTGAGGTAAATAACGTCGCCTCTTGGCGTGTGCTGGAAAAAAACGGCTTCACCCGCGAAGGAACGCTGCGGCATTGCTTTATGTTGAACGACGGCGTCCACGATTGTTACTTGTACGGAAAGCTGTCTACGGACGGGAGCGCGGCTCTATGAAAACTGTTATTACCGTACAACATCCTAAGTCCCAACAGCACGAAAATGGGATGATCGGCTCTTTAGGTGCATGGGAGCTGACGGAACAGGGGATCCTGCATGCTCGGAAGATAGCCGCAGGTCTGCTACGGGACGGCTACGGAGAGGATACCTTGTTGATCTCATCGGATCTTATGCGCACAGCACAGACGGCGGAGATTATCGGGGAATGCTTGGGTGTGAAGCCTGTATACACCCCTCTGTTGCGGGAATTTGATCTGGGGGAAGCCAACGGAAAAACAAAGGCGTGGGCAAAAGAGAATTTGCATTGCCCCGTTTGGCAAGGAACAAGAGACTGGGCAAAAAGCATTGACGGTCGCGTGTTCGCCGAGGCGGAGACCAAGCGGGAGGTTTACGTCCGATTGGAGCAATTCTTAGCAGAATACGTTGCACCGCAGGCAGGAAATTTGATCCTGGTTTCCCACGCAGGGACGTTGAGCGTGTTATTTGCGTTATGGATGGGTCTCCCCGTAGAAGCGTTGGAAAAGGTTAATTTTGATGGCAAGGCGGGCGGAGTTTCCGTTTTGAAAGAGGACGCCGACGGGCATCGGATCCTTGCCAAGTTAAATGATATGCAATATACCGTTTGAAAAGGAGACATTTCTATGAAGCCCCACGGAATGGTGATACAAGGCGTGGATATGCCTTACGTTGTTTTTGAAAACGTTGAAAACCGACAGTATCGCGGGTTGTTTTTGTACGAGCATGATCCGTTGTTCCGCGAGAAAGATCCCGTCTCCAAGGCGTTGAGCAAGGAATATCAATGGGAGCCTGTGAACGTTGACGGTGAGGATCGCTTCCTTTGGAAGCAATGCGTGTTTGACCCTACCTTGGCGGTGCGGTACGCGGCTCGTTGCAAGGAGATCGGCAAGCCTGTCCGCGTGCTGTTTTTGGAAAGCGATTACCCCGACGAGGATTGGCAGGGAGAGATTCCCGAAAAGCGGCTTTTGGGCTACGAGGTGTTTTTGCTCCCTTGGGGAGTCATGGTCTATCACGACTTGTTGTTTTCTCCGCTTTTGCGGGAGTACCGCGAAAAATTGAACGAGAACTTCCTGTTTGCAACCTTAGAAGAGGCGCAGTCGTTCATGTCTTTTTACAAGGAACAGTTGATTGCAGGCGCGGTGGGGGACGATGATGTTCCCGAGGACGTATTCGTTGCCGCCGTCTACGAGGTGGACGAAAAATCTTTTGACACATGGAGTAAAACGGTATGAAAAAATGGACGGCGGTTTTATTGCTGATGAGCCTGCTTAGCTGTTTGTGTCTTCCCGCTTCTGCGGAGGAGGAGAAGGTTTTGGACGGGTGTGTGTTTGTGACCTTCGGTGCCAGCAACACGGCACTTTCCTCCTGGCCCTCTGACGTGGCGAAGGAGCTGAATATGTATCTTGTCAATTCCGGCATCGGCGGGAACAACACTTCCCACGGTATGGCCCGTTTTCAGCGGGACGTGCTGGCCCATGACCCGGATTTCGTCACCCTTTGCTTCGGCACCAACGATTTCAACCGTCAAAAGACCGGCCAGCCCCAGGTGACCCTCGAGGAGTACCGCGCCAATCTGACCTACTTCATCACGGAGCTGAAGAAGATCGGCGCCGTTCCCATTCTGGTCACCTCTCCCATCATCCAGGAATTCGCCTGCGGCGGGGGAGACCTGTACCCCGGAGGCACGGTGAACACCGGGCTGGACGTGTACGTAAACGTGGTGCGGGAGCTGGCGGCGGAATATAACGTGCCTTTGGTGGACGTCCACGCTATGATGGACGAATCCTACACCGCAGACCAGGTGCTGGTTTCCGACGGGGTACACCTGACGGAATTGGGCAACAAGGTCTTCACCGACGGATTGGTGGAATACTTCCGCGCCAACTACAAAAACGATCCCGACGCTCCCCGCGTGGAGTATCCACAGCCTCCCGAAATGGAGGAGCCTCCCTTTACCGCCTCCATCATCCCCTTTGAGCCGGAAAAATGGCGGGAGATCTACCCCGATACGGTGGTAATGACCAAGGAAAAAAGCGGCGCTATCTCCTTTGCCAATACCACGGGGGAGTGGCCCGAGGCGCATTATGCCCCCTCCATGGATCAAGCCCTCCCTGTCCCCGTGCGAGGCAGTACCCTCACCGTGGATATCAAGCTGGAAGCCGCCATGAACATCATGCTGTATCTCAACGGCGCCAACCCCACCACAGGCTACGACGGGGACTATATCCGCCTGAACCCCATTCTGAAGGCGAAGATCCCTTCCCTTCGTATGACGGGGGACGATATTTTGGGCGGTCAGCATATCAAATGCACCCTGCAATTGGAGGACATCCTCCCCAAGGGTATGATCGACGACGAGGGGAACGTGGTGTTCTCCGGGGTGAAGCTCTACGTGGTTGGCCAAGCCGGCAAGAAGATCACCATCAACAAGCTGGAGGTCACCGCAGTGGATCCCGCCACCCTGCCTCCCTTGCCCACCTACGAATACGGAGCGGATCTGATGCCCGAAAGCGCAGATAAGATCACCCCCGCCCAGGGCGTTGCGGGGGTGGAATACCACGAGGACGGCAGCTTTACCCTGTCCAGAGATGCAAAAAGCTCTATTGCCTGGCCCTCCGTGCGGGTGGCGGTGGACAAGGAGATCGACCTTGCCGCCACGCCCTTGCTGCACCTGGAGGTGGAGATGGCAAAGGGCTGTGCCAACGGGTATCTCTACTATACCCTGGCAAACGGCTCCTCCGGGCACGTCCAGCTTTCCAAATTGGTCCACGGCACGGAGTACGATATGACCGACGACACGGATGCCTACGTGGATCTGGCGGCGTATTTGGGCACGGAAGAGACCATCACCGTGAACTACCTCACCCTTTCCGTCTACGGCAACGTGGGGGATTCCATCACCTGGAAGTCCATTGAGGCGGCCAAGTTGATCCCCGTGGAATGGACGCCCCCGGAAGTGTCCGAGGAGGAAAGCGAAGAAAGCAAGGAAGAATCCGTGGAGGAGAGCTCCGAAACGGGTTCCCAAGCGGCTTCTCGAGCGCCTGCTCCCGCAGAAGAACAGGGGATGAATCCCATTTGGTTCGTCCTCATCGCAGGGGTTGTCGTTTCCGTAACGGTGGCGTTGCTCTTGGTATTCAAGAAAAAATAAAAAACACGCAGAGACGGTTTTTTCGTCTCTGCGTTGCTTTTTGCGATGAAACAGTTCTTTATGTTCGGAAAGGGTTGGGATGCTCAGGGTGACCATCGGGCGCGGGAACGGCATCTGTAAAGGTTGCGTTTCTTGCGCCCTATACAAAACGCCGCTGAAGCGTCGTTTTACGACCGCAGTGCCGTTTGCAGGGCAAAGTTTGCGATATGCGTAGCGTTTTTGCCGTTCTTTCCCTTGGAGTGTCATTCTGAGCGGAGCCGCGACGGGAGGGGTAGGGTTAGAGAGACGAAGGCAATCCCGCGGCGGAGTCGAAGTTTTGCGGAGAAGGAAAGGCACGTTAGTGCCGTTCGGAGCAAAACCAAGGGGTGCGTAGCGCCCCGCAGGGATATGGTTTGGAATTAGATGTACCCTTCTGTAACGCAAGAACTGTTTTAAGTAACTGACGGAACGGGAAAAGCGGTATAGCAAATGTGTAGCCATACCCTCAAAAAATGCTCGGCATTTTTTGCCTCTTATTCGGGCTCACGCCACTCATAAGAGTTCGACTCGTGCGGGTTGTTTCATTGTGCACAGCCGCAACGGCTCTGTCCCGCACTCGCTCAGAGTGACAAACGGGGGTGGCGTTGTCGATATACGTAGCGCTTATTGAGCTATATCAATTCGATTGTCATTCTGAGCGGAGCCGCGGAGAAGGGTGTAAGGATAGGAAAATGAAGGTAATCCCGCGGCGGAGTCGAAGTTTTGCGGAGAAAGCAAGGCACGTTAGTGCCGTTCGGAGCAAAACCAAGGGGTGCTTTGCGCCCCGCAGGGATATGGTAGGGAGTTAGATCGACCTTTTTGTAACGTAAGAACTGTTTGAAAGTAACTGACGGAACGGAAAAGACGGTATAGCAAATGTGTAGCCATACCCTCAAAAAATGCTCGGCATTTTTTGCCTCTTATTCGGGCTCACGCCACTCATAAGAGTTCGACTCGTGCGGGTTGTTTCATTGTGCACAGCCGCAACGGCTCTGTCCCGCACTCGCTCAGAGTGACAAACGGGGGTGGCGTTGTCGATATACGTAGCGCTTATTGAGCTATATCAATTCGATTGTCATTCTGAGCGGAGCCGCGGAGAAGGGGATAAGGATAGGAAAGAAAAGGCTGCCCTGCGGCGGAGTCGAAGTTTTGCGGAGAAGGAAAGGCACGTTAGTGCCGTTCGGAGCAAAACCAAGGGGTGCTTTGCGCCCCGCAGGGATATGGTAGGGAATTAGATGTACCCTTCTGTAACGCAAGAACTGTTTTATAGTAACTGACGGAACGGAAAGAGCGGTAGTGCAAATGTGTAACCATACCCTCAAAAAATGCTTGGCATTTTTTGACTCTTATTCGGGCTCACGCCGCTCATAAGAGTTCGACTCGCGCGGGTTGTTTCCTTGTGCACAGCCGCAGCGGCTCTATCCCGCACTCGCTCAGAGTGACAAACGGGGGTGGCGTTGTCGATATACGTAGCGGTTATTGAGCTATATCAATTCGACTGTCATTCTTGAGCTCAGGTTTGCAAGCAAACCGTCGAAGTTTTCGTAGTCGAGGTCGGCGCATTGCTGCAGGCTTCCTTTCCGCCCCCCGCGAAAAAGGAGCCCCCTTTCGGGAGCCCCTTGCCGGCTTCATCAAACGAAATTCGCGCCTTTTTCAATCATAATGGCACGGACGTCTGAGCCGTCCACCTCACGGATGGACTTGCCGTTTGCCAATGCCAAGGCCGCACCGATGCCTGCCGCCTCGCCGGTGGAGCGGGCAGTGGGCTGAACGCGGACGCTGGCTTCCGCAATAAACTCTGCGCCGATGCATCTGCCTACCACCAGCAGGTTGTCCAGACCCTTCACGATCAAAGAGCGGAAGGGGATCTCGTACCAGGGCTTGCCGTCGTCTGCAGGCTCGATGAGGTAGCGGTTGGTCAACTGCTTGCCGTGGATGTCGATGGGGTAGTTGGATTGGGAGATCATGTCTGCAAACTTCTGCTTGCCCAGGATGTTCTCTGCGGTGAGAACGTGGTCGGTGACGATCTCACGGCTCTCACGGACGCCCACCATGGGAGCGATCTCCGCAATGTAGGCCTTTTCAAAGCCCTTCATGTACTTCTTGTAGAAGGCAAGCTGACGGACGATGGCTTCCTTGCCCTTCACCTGGGAGATGCTCAGGTCGTCAGGATCGGTGCCGTCGATATTCTCGAAGAATTCGGGGCAGTTGAAGGCGATGGAGCCGTATCTGCCGGGCATCCCGAAGGCCTGCCAGTAGATGTGATCCTCCACGGTGAGGTCGCCCGCTTCTACAGCCTCCTCAAACAGCTTGGTCAGGGTAACGTTGGCGCCTCTGCAGCAATCGGCGTACATTTCCTTGCCGTCGTTCCAGACCCCTGCGTTCTTGCTGACGCCGGTTCTCTCTGCCTCGTGGGCGAAGCATTCTGCCAAGGCGTGCATATCAATGCCGTCGATGATGTAACGGAGAGACATGGGCTGGTTTTTCCCGGTCTCGGGGTTGCCCTTGTTGTATTCTGCACCTGCACGGACGGAAATATCCCCGTCGCCGGTGGCGTCGATGAAGATCTTACCCTTCACAAGGGAAAGGCCTGCCTTGTTGGCGATGACCACGGCGGTGACGGTGTCCCCTTCACGGATCACCTCGGGGATGAAGGTGTGGTACAGCAGACGAACCCCTGCCTCCACGCACATCTGCTCCAAAGCGTAGCGGAGCATCAAGGGATCAAAGGCGGTACCGCCCTTGTTGCCTGCACCCAAAGCCAATAGCTTCTCCTGCAGGAGGTTATACAGATAGGAACACTGGGGATTGCCGGGGATGTGGACGGACATCAAGGGAGTCACCAAGCCGTTGGTGGCGGTGCCGCCCAGAGAGCCGAACTGCTCGATGAGCAGGGTGTCCTTGCCCTGATGGGCGCAAGCGATGGCGGCAAACACGCCGGCAGTACCGCCGCCGCAGACCACCACGTCCGCTTCCTTGGTCACGGGGAGACGAGAAAGATCCAATGCATTCATGTGGGTAGTTCCTTTCGTTTTATGATTCCAATAATTTTAAAAATTCTTCTTCTGTCAGCACGGGAACGCCCAGGGACTGGGCTTTGGTCAGCTTACTGCCCGCCGCTTCCCCTGCCACCACGTAGGAGGTCTTTTTGGAAACGGAGGAGGCGGGGTTGCCTCCGTGGGCACGGATCAAGGCTTCCGCCTCGTTTCGCTTCAGGGTGGGGAGGGTGCCCGTACAGACCACGGTGAGGCCTGCCAGCTTATCCCCCTTGCGCTCCTGCTTGCTGTCCATAGAGACGCCCTTTTCCTGCAAGCGGGCCATCAACTGCTTGGTGTGGGGACTCTGCATGAAGTCCAACAGAGCCTCTGCGCTTTCCTCGCCGATCTCCTCCACGGCAAGCAAGGCGTCCTTGTCCGCTTCCAGCAATGCTTCCATATTGGGGAACTTTGCCGCCAATAATTGCCCCGCTTTTTCCCCAATGTGGCGGATGCCCAGGGCGAACAGCAGGCGGGCAAGGCCTGCTTCCTTGCTTTTTTCAATGGCGGAAAGGATGTTGGAGGCGCTCTTTTCCCCGTAGCCGCTTCCCAGGGAGAGGATCTTTTCCTCCGTCAGATCGTAAAGATCCGCAACCCCCGTCAACAAGCCCGCACCCACCATGGTACGGATGTTGCTCTCGCCCAAAAAGTCGATGCCCATGGCGTCTCGGGAGACGAAATGGATGATCCGCCGCTCCAGCTGGGCGGGACAGTCGGGATTGATACAGCGGGTGGCCGCCTCCCCGTTTTCACGGTAGACGGGCTCCCCGCAGGAGGGACAATGGGTAGGCATGGCAAAGGGGATCGTGCCCTCCGGGCGCTTTTCTTTTACCACGGTGAGGATCTCGGGGATGATGTCCCCCGCCTTGTGGATCACCACCGTGTCTCCCACCCGCACGTCCTTTTCTTCAATGAAATCGGCGTTGTGGAGGGTGGCATAGCTGACGGTGGAGCCTGCCACCAAAACGGGATCCATAGAGGCACGGGGGGTCAATACTCCCGTTCTGCCCACCTGGATCTGAATCTCCCGCACCACCGTTTCCCCACGTTCGGGAGGGTATTTGTAGGCCGCCGCCCAGCGGGGAACGGAGGCGGTCTCTCCCAGCTCCTCCCGCATGGCGATGTCGTCTACCTTGATCACGGCGCCGTCGATATCAAAGGGCAGGGTGCCTCGCAGGGCGCCGATCTCGCGGATGCGTTCTACCGCCTCTTCTGCATTGCCGCAAAGCTTATTCAAGGGAGAGACGGGGAAGCCCAGGCTTCGTAACCACTCCAAGGATCCAAAATGGGTATCGGGCAGGGGCGTTTCGCAAAGCTGAATGTTGTAAACGAACAGATCCAGCTTCCGCTGTGCGCAAAGACGGCTGTCCAGCTGACGCAGGGAGCCTGCCGCCGCATTGCGGGGGTTGGCAAACAGCTTTTCCCCGTTTTCCTCACGGGTGCGGTTCAGGGAGGCGAACACCTCCTTGGGCATATACACCTCGCCCCGCACGATGAGATGGGGAACGGGATCCTTCAAGGTTAAGGGCAGGGAGCGGATGGTCATCAGGTTGTCCGTCACGTCCTCGCCGTAGTCGCCGTCTCCGCGGGTAAGCCCCTGTACGAACTTGCCGTCTCGGTACTCCAAGGCCACGGAAAGCCCGTCGAACTTACACTCCACGCAGTATACGGCGTTGGGAGCCACCTCCCGCACACGGTCGTCAAAAGCAAGGAACTCTTCCTCGGAGAACACGTCGGAGAGGGAGCCCATTCTCCCTTGGTGGCGCACCTTCTCGAATTTTTCCGCCACTCTGCCGCCCACACGCTTGGTGGGGGAGGTGGGGGAGGCCAGGTCGGGATTGGCCGCCTCCAAGTCCTGCAATTCACGGAACAGCTTGTCGTATTCCGCATCCTCGATCTCGGGGGTGTCCAGCTCGTAATACAAGCGGGAATGGTATTCCAAAAGGGCTTCCAGCTCCCGCATACGCTTTTCGGCGTTTACTTTTGGCACACGATCACCGCCCAGTCATTCCTTTCTCTGGAAACGCTGATGGCAAAGCCCGCTTCCCGCAGGGCGTTTTCCACCACTTCCTTCTTGGGGGAGATGATGCCGGAAAGCACCATGGTGCCCCCCGCCTTCAAGGCTTTTTTGAACATGGGGAGCATGGCGATGATCACGTCTGCCACGATGTTGGCGGCGATGTAGTCGTAACGGTCTGCCTCCATCACGGTGTTGCAAAGGTCTGCATCCGTGAGGATGTTCCCGTGGTAGGCCTTCAGAACCCCTTCCGGGAGCTTGTTGACCACGGCGTTTTCACGGGTGGTCTCCACGGCGATCTGCTCGATGTCCACGCAGACCACGTCTTCCGCACCCAAAAGTGCCGCACCGATGCCCAGAATGCCGCTTCCGCAGCCCATATCCAGCAGGGTCTTGCCTGTCAGATCCATATCCTCCAGCTCCTCCAAACAAAGAGCGGTGGTCTCGTGCTGTCCCGTGCCGAAGGAGGAGGCGGGGTCGATCTCCAACACGATGCGGTCGGTTCCCGTGTATTCCTCCCAGGTGGGCTTCACGATGAAGCGGTTGCCGATGGGCAGGGGATGAAAATACTGCTTCCAGTTGTCCGCCCAGTCCTTTTCGTCCACGTGGGAGAAGGTCACCTCCAAAGAGCCCAGATCGAACTCTCCCCCCTCCTTCAAGGCGGCAATGCCGGAAAGGATCTCTTCCTCCTGGAGCTTGCCCTGCTCGTTGCAGGCCAGGTAGACCTTCACCTTCACCTCGCCGGGATCGGTGAGAAGGGCGTCTTCGATGTAATCAAAGGGAATGGACTTTTCCTCGATGACTTCGTTCAAGTCGTTGAAATCCTCGGTGACGAAGCAGGAGACCCCTGCGCCCATAAGGACGCCGCCTACCAGCTCGCTTCCCAAGGTGTTGGTGTGAATGGTGAGTTCGTGAAAGATCATGGTGATTTATCCTTTCTGCGTATCAAGATCGGGTAAGGTGAGCCCCTGGAACAGGGCCTTGACACGGGCGGCAAACTCCCGTATGTGGTTCATGGGCAGAGCCATGGTGATATCACATTCCACCCCCGCACACTCCAGCCCCAGGCGGTCTGCCAGGTAGAGGGCACGGTCAAGATGGAAGCTTTGGGTGACGATGAGAACCTTTTCCATGCCGTAGACGTTTTTTGCGCGCCACAGGCTTTCGTAGGTGGAAAGCCCCAGGGGGTCTTTCAGAATGGTTGCTTCTGCGATCCCTTTTTCCATGGCGTAGGCGGCCATGGCGCCTACCTCGTCGTAGCTTTCCGGCGCCTTGCCGTCCCCGGTGAGCAACAGCACGGGGGCTTTTCCTTCCTCGACCAGGCGGATCCCCATGGTCATGCGGTCCCGCAACAGGTTGGAAAGGCTTCCGTCCGCCTTGACCCCCGCACCTAAGACCAAAATGCAATCGTAGGTCTCTCCGGAGGCGATGATATCCTCGGGGTCCTCTCTGTGGGGGTAGGCGGTGAGGATGACGATCAGGTTGCACACCAAAACGAACAGTGCGCACACCGCGGCAAAGCTCACCCCGCACCAAAAGGTGATGCGGAAGGGCTTCTTTTGCCAAAGGGATCTGAGGGTTTTTCTCATAGGGAAAGGTAATACTCCTTCATGGTGAGGGCATCCTCGGACTGGGTTCCCGCCGACTCGGAGATCAGCGTGGGAGAAACGCCCAGGCTCTTGATGGCCCGAAGCAAGGGACGGTGATCGGGACCGAAGGTCTCGTCTGCAAAGGTGAGATGCCGTTTTTCTCCCTTTTCCGTGTATTCAATGCGGGAGAAATGGCAATGGAGACTTTCCGCCGCCTCGGGGGAATGCTCCCTTGCGATGCGGTCGAAAATATACTTAAAGTCGTCTTCCGTCTTTAGGATTCCCTGTTCTCTGGCGTTGATGTGTCCGAAATCCACCACGGGGTAAAAACGGGGAGAAAGCTTGCACAGCTCCAGCACCTCCTCCAAGGTACCCAGTTGGTTCTGCTTGCCCATGGTCTCCAGCCCCAGCTTGACGGAAAAGCCGTTTTCATACAGCATTTCGTCCGCCATGCGCAAGGTCTCTGCGGCGTATGCCATGGCGGTCTCTCGGGAGATCTTGGCGGCGGAGCCGGTGTGTACCACCATGGTCTCGGCCCCCAAAAGGGAACAAGCCGCGGCGGACTCGTAGAGATAGCCCACGCTCTTCACCCGCTTTTCCGGGTCCACGGAGGACAGGGAGATGAAATAGGGGGTATGGAAGGACACCTTCACCCCCAAAAGGGCGGCGTTCTGCCCCAGGGCGGCCAGCATCTCGGGAGAGCCCGCAATGCCTTGCCCTGCCTCGTATTCATAGGCGTCCAGCCCGCATTCCCTCACGAAGCGGGGTGCGTCCAAGGAGGAACGGTAGCCTGCTTTTTTGAAGGCGTCGGAGTTGCCTCCGGGTCCGAACAAAGGGATCATAAGGCGCCTCCTTTACAGGGATTCCGTCTTTGAAAGATACAGACGGTAGTTTTCAAACTTTCCCACGAAGGGCTTTTCCAAAAACCGTTTACTGCGGAAGAACAGGGTCTTTTTGTCTCTGATGGGAGGCACCAGATAGAACCGCAATCCTGCGCCGTGGCAGGCCAGGCAGTCGGTGAAGATCTGATCCCCCAGCCCTGCCGCTTCCTTGGGAGAAAGCTTCAAAGCCTCCAAAGCCTGCAGGATCCCCTTGGTGAAGGGCTTCTTCGCCCCTGCAAACAGGGGAAGCCCCAGAGTGCGGTTGAAGATCTTTACCCTGTCTCCCTTGTTGTTGGAAACGAAGGCCATTTTGATCCCCGCCTGCTTCATGGCGTCAAACCAGGCTCTCATTTTGGGGGTGGGCTCCGCCTCCTCGTAGGGGGCGATGGTATTGTCGAGATCCAGGATCAGCCCCTTCACCTGCTGGGATTCCAAAAAGGCGGGGGTGATCTCGTAAATATGGGGGAACAGGATGTCGGGGTAGAAACGCCCTTTTTTCTTGCAGATCTCCATAAAAGCTCCTTGTTTACAGGATGATGTAGGATACGGAAAGGGGAGGTAACATCACGGAAAGGCGTCCGTCCTCCACGGTCACGGGGATCTGCAGATCCCCTGCGGTGGTATAAGTGCCGTCGGGCAAATCGGTTTGCAGCGCGGGGGTGGTCTCCTTGGCGGCGGCGTTGATCAAAAGTAACAGCTTTTTGCCGTCCTCTCTCTCCCAGCACTCCGAGAAGGTGGCGGTGTGCTCCAAAAGACCGCCGTAGGCCTCCGCCTTGATCTTGGTGGTCTTCAGCTTCACCTTGTCTTCGATCTTGGGGGAGCGCAACAGCCTGCCGTCGTAGAAAAAGTCTCCCAGCGCGCTACGGGCGCCGACGCACTTCTTATAGAATTCCTTGTAGGTGAGGGTCTTGTAGGTCTCGGGCAGGATCCAGCCCATCTGCTCTCCGTAGGTGAGGGATTGAGCGGCGAAGATGTTTTCTCCCACCCAGTCCCCTGCGTAGAGGTAATTTCTGCCGAACACCGCCACGTAGCCGTTGTAGATCACCATAAAGGCGGGGACCTGGTCGTTTTTGATCCAGATCCAGGAAAGATAGCCCTGGATGTCTTTCATATAGGGGTCGGAGGTACACTCCGTGGTGAAGCATCTGTCTTCGGGAAGGACCTGCCGTGCGTGATCCAGCAGGTTGCGATAGCTTTCCACCCACCAGGTGCCGCCTCCGGCACGGTGGGAATGGGTGGGATCCTCGCAGGGATAAGCCTGAGCCGCCCCGATCTGGTCGATGTATACCGCATCTACGGTAAATTCATGGAACAGAATGTCCATGATCTCCTGTTGCTTTTCCTGCCAAAGTGCCGTGGAGGGGCACATGATGGCAAGCTCGATGTTGGAGGTGGGGTAGACCTCCAAAAATGGCTCGTCACCCCGCTTTTTCGTGCAGTTGGGGCGGGCGACGGCGGTGAACTGCCAGTCCTCCTTACCCTTGTCGTGGGTGTCCCACAATCTGCCGTTGATGTAAGGCATCACCCGTACGCCCTTTTCCTGCAAACGGCAGATCCCGGGCAGGAAGGCCGTCTTGGCGGGGAAGTAATGGGGATAGTTGGTGTCGTAGGGGATCTGGAACCAATCGTAAAGATGGACGGGGGAATACAACCCCAGGTCCTCGCTTGCTTCCAGCAATTCGTCGGCAAAGGATTCGTCCCATTTCATACGCTTCCGCCACCAATGGGGATTGGTGCGTAGCCATTCCGGCAGATCCTTCCGCTTTCCGTTTTCCATCACAGGCTTCCAGGAGGCGTGCTCTTCGAAGAAGGCCTTGTAAAGCAAGGCAGCGTCGTACCAATCGCCGTCGAACAGACGCCAGACGCAAACGCCCTCAAGACTTTGGGAGTTGGCGCCCTTGTCGATGTCCCGCAAGGGCATACAAGCCTTCAGGAAGGGGAGGGAATCCGCCTTCTTTTCGTAGTGCAGCTTTTTGTAGGCGGGGGCGGGGTCGTGAAGTCCGTAGTACAGCCCCCTTCCCGCTCCCGTGTGCCACAGCGCCATGTATTCCATGGAGGCACCGTAGGAGGGATAATTCTGACGGGAGGCAAAGGTGCGCATGGAGGGGTAGACCTCTCCGCATCCGTAGGGGAAGAACACCTTGGTGCGGCTGCAGGCGCCGAAGGTGAGAATGGGGTAATCGCATTCGTAAAGGGAATACTCCCTGTTTTCGCTATGTAATTGCACCGTCCAGGAGAGGCTGTCCTCCCCTTCACTTGCCGCGGCGGTGAGAAGGACGGTGACCATGGGTAAGTCCTTATGTCCCGAAAAGCTGACGGTATACACGGGAGACTCCCCGCAAACGCTCACCTTTTCCCAGCCTGCGGCGGAATCCACCGTTACCAAAGAGCCCTCCGAAAGGCTTCTTGCCGTCAGAGTGAAGAGAACGCCGTCTGCCTTCAAAAAGACTCTGCCGGACTTGCGGTCGGTGATGCGGTGAAGGCAAACGCCTTCCTCGGTTTGGGCAAGGGAGACCAGAAGATCTCCTGCGGAAAGGGTATGGAGCTTCATAAAGCGCCCCTCCTTTGGGTCAAGGCTTGTAGTTGGTCTGCACCTTTGCCAGCACGGCGGCGGAAACCGCTTTTGCTCCCGCTTCCCGCAGGATGGCGGAGCAGGCCCGCAGAGTGGCGCCGGTGGTGCAAACGTCGTCGATCAGTAGCAAGCGGGGATAGGCCTCCACCGCTTGGGGAATGGCGTGGTAACGGCCCCGCATGCTCTTTTCCCGCTGGGAGGCGGAAAGGAACTTCTGCTCCAAATGGGAGTGGCATTCCAGGGTGGTGATCAAGGGCAGATCCAGCCGCTTGGCAATGGCCTCCGCCAGCAAATAGGCGTGGTCGTAGCCGTAAAGCCGTTTTTCCTTGGGACGGCGGGGGATATAGGTCACCCCGTCGTAGCGGCCGTTGCAAAGGGCGGCAAGACGGTCCGCCAAAAACTCCACCCGCTCTCTTTTGGCGTCGTATTTCAGCATGCCGATCAGCTTGCGGGCGAGAGGCAGATCGTACCACAAAAGGAACCGCACGTCCTTGTTGTGGCTGCAGATACATTCTGCGGCGGGAAGCCCGCAGAAACGGCAGGGCTCCTTCAGCGCCGCCCGCAGATCCTCCACGCAATCCTTGCAAACGGGAATGCTGTGGATGCAGGCGCCCTGCCTGCAGAGCATACAGGGGCGGGGGAACAGCACGCGGCGGATCCGGTACCATTTGGCTTTGTAGCTCATAAGGCCTCCAGCATGGAGGGCATGGCGGTATGGCGCTTGGGCTTTTTGGAGTTCTCCGCCATGTTGCTCAAAATATATTGCTCGCCCACGGTGCACACCATCTCCTTGGCACGGGTGACGGCGGTGTAAAGCAGGTTACGGGTCATCAAGGGAGGTGCCGCCGCAAAGGAGGGCATCACCACGAAGCGGTATTCACTGCCCTGGCTTTTGTGGGTGGTGATGGCGTAGGCCAGCTCCAGATCCTCCAGCAGAGAGAAATCGTATTCGCAGGTGCGGTCGTCAAAGTCGATGAGGACGTATTCCCCTTGCGTGTTAATAAGGCGGATCCTGCCGATGTCGCCGTTGAAGATCCCCGAGCCTTCGCCGTCGCCGCGGCTCCAGAGGAGATCGTAGTTGTTGCGGATCTGCATCACCTTATCCCCTTCACGGAAATAGCGGTTGCCCACCTTTTTCTCCCGCTTTTTGGGAGAGGGCGGGTTCAGCATCTCCTGCAGGGCGGTGTTCAATTCCGCCGTGCCCAAGGGCCCTTTCCTCGTCCAGCAGATCACCTGGATGTCCTCCAAGGGGTCTATTTTGTAACGGTTGGGAAGACGGAAGGCGCACAGCTGTAAAATGGTGTCCCGAATGTCCTCCGCCCCGTGGCGCTCCATAAAGAAGAAATCGTTATCCCGTACGGAAAGGATGGGCGCCTCACCGCGGTTGATCCTGTGGGCGTTGACGATGATGAGGCTTTCCTCCGCTTGGCGGAAGATATGGTTCAGCCTGACCACGGGGAATTTCCCGGAGTCGATCAGGTCGGAAAGGCATTTTCCCGGGCCCACGGGAGGGAGCTGGTCCACGTCCCCGATGAGCACCACGTAGGTGCCGGGCTTGATGGCGCGCAACAGCGCTTCCATCAGCAGAGTATCCACCATGGACATCTCGTCGATGATGATGGCCTTGCAGGTGAGGGGATTGTCCTCGTCCCTGGCAAATCTTGTTTTATGCTCCTCGGAAAAGCCCGTTTCCAGCAGGCGGTGGATGGTCTTGGCCTCCTTGCCGCTGGTCTCCGCCATGCGCTTGGCGGCTCTGCCCGTGGGGGCGGCCAAAACGCAGGAGATGCTCAGCTCTCCGAAGATCTGCAAAATCGCCTGGATCACCGTGGTCTTACCCGTACCGGGACCGCCTGTGACCACCGTAAGCCCCGAGGTCACGGCGCTGAGAATGGCTTCCCTCTGTTCGGGGGCGTAGGTGATGCCGTACTCCTTTTCCAAATGGGTGATGCGGGTCTGTACCCCCTCCAGAACGTAGGGAAATTTCTCGCTTGCCAGCCGCTTCAGCTTGGCGGCGATGTATTGCTCGGCGGCAAAAAGCTCCTTCAGGGCGTAGTAGACCTGCCCCTCTTCCTCCGTGCGGAACAGCTCCTTTTCCTGCATCAGCAGGAAGATCCCGCGGCGCACGGCGTCCTCCTCCACGGAGAGGGCGCGGCATGCCTGGGAGATCAGCAATTCCTCCGGCAGACGGCAATGCCCGCCCTGGTAGGCGGCGGTATGCATCACGTAGGTGATCCCTGCACAGAGACGGTCCTCGCTGTCGAAGGGCAAACCCTGGGAGCGGGCGAACTGATCCGCCTTCTCGAAGCCGATGCCGTCGATCTCCTTGCAGAGACGGTAGGGGTTCTGCTTCACCAGATCCACGGCGGCGGAGCCGAAGCGCTTGAAAATGCGCACGGACAGGGAAGGCCCGAAATACTGCCCGAAGAACAGCATCACGGTACGCATGCCGAACTGCTGCTCAAAGGACTCGTGGATCTCGTCCGCCTTTTTGGGGGAGATCCCCTTGATGTCGCACAGCCAGCGGTGCTTGTTTTCGATAACGTCCAAAGCCTCCTCGCCGTAGGCGGCAAGGATCCGTTCTGCCAGAACGGGGCCGATGCCCTTGATGGCGCCGGAGGACAGATATTTCAAAATGGCGTCGGAAGAGTTGGGAAGGTGCTTTTCAAAATAATCCACCCGAAACTGCCGTCCAAAGGTGGGATGAACCGTCCAGGTGCCCCGCACCTTTACCGTTTCCCCTTCTCCCACGAAAGGCATGGTGCCCACCAGGGTCACGGGCTCGCCCATACAATCCAGCACGCAGATGCTGTAGCCGTTTTCCGCATTGGAATATACCACTTCGTCAATGACGCCTTCCAAGAAACCGCCTTCCCGGAAATTGGTTTCCCGGAAATTATTTTCCCGGAAATTGGTTTCCATCTGCACGCACCGCCTTTCGTTTTTTTGCTATACTTAATCACCATACATTATAATATATCCCGCAGGAAAAATCAAGAAAAAAGCGGGGCAAACATCATTTTTTTAACAAAAAAAGAAGGCTCCTTGTGAGAACCTTCTTTTTGATTTTACAAATTACTCAGCTGCTTCTTCAGCGGGAGCTTCCTCTACGGGAGCTTCTTCGGGCTCCAGGAGAGCCTTGATGGACAGGTTGATGCGCTTTGCTTCCAGATCCACGCCGACGATCTTAACGGTGACCTTGTCGCCAACGTTGAGAACGGATGCGGGGTTGTTCACAGCCTTCGCTGCGATCTGGCTGTTGTGGATCAGACCGTCCAGCTCGGGGATGATCTCAGCGAATGCGCCGAAGGGCATCAGGGACACGATCTTAACGTCAACAACGTCGCCGATGGAGTAGTTGTTGGTGAAGATGGTCCAGGGATCAGACTCGGGAGTCTTGTAGCCCAGGGAGATGCGCTTGGTTTCGGGATCGTAGCCCTTGATGAATACGTTCAGCTTCTGGCCGATGGTGAGCACCTCTGCCGGGGGACGGAGTCTGCCCCAGGAGAGCTCGGAGATGTGAACCATACCGTCCACGGGCCCGATGTTGACGAATGCACCGTAGTTCATGATTGCACGAACGGTACCAACGTACTTCTGGCCGATCTCGATGTTGTTGTAGAACTCTTCCTCAGCCTGCTTCTTCTCTGCTCTCTGAACGGCCTTGATGGAGCCAACTGCGCGCTTGCGGTCCTCGTTGATGTCGATGACCTTGAAGCTGACCTTCTGACCCTTCAGGGGCTCCAGGGATTCGCCCTTTGCGATGCCGGACTGGGAAGCGGGGATGAACACGCGGGAAGTACCCTTGGTTACAACCACGCCGGAGAAGGTGTCTTCCTTGCGGATGACTTCCTTCACCACGCCGGTGAGGATCTCGCCGGATTCGTGAGCTGCCTTGATAGCCTCCCAATGCTTGGAAACGTCCAAGCGCTTGCTGGAAAGCTGAACGGTGCCGTCGGAATCGCTGAATTTGATACATACCACTTCGATAGAGTCACCGACATGGTACTTCTCAGTCAGATCAATGCCGCTCTCGTCGGTGATCTCGTCATAAACGAGAATGCCGGTGTGCTTGGTGCCAAGATCGACCTTGAGCTCGGAAGCACTGACAGCGGAAACGATGCCCGTAACCTTATCTCCTGTATGTAATGTTTTGAAGGAAGCTTCCAGAAGCTCTGCAAAGCTTACTTCTTCTCTGATGTCTGCCATGGTGTTTATTACCTCCTGAATTATACTACCGGGAGCCGAAGCCCCTGCAGTGATCAAAATGGATTTCGCCCTGCGCAAAAGATCCTTGTGCGGGGCAAGGTCGGCGGCGGTTTCCACCTGGAGGGCGTTCCTTCCGACCTCTTGGGCAATACGGAATAGCTTCACCGTATTGGAGCTGTTACGGGAACCGACCACCACCGTGAGATCGGAATCCTTTGCAAGCTCCCGTACCTCTTTTTGGCGGTTTTCGGTAATCGAACATATTGTATCAGAAATTTTTGAATGAGTATACACAGATTTTATGAACTTTTGACATTTTTTCCATTCTTCCGTGTGGAAGGTGGTCTGCACCGCCAGAACGATGGGCTCGTCCATGGGGGCGCACCCCGCAAATGTCTGTTCCAGCTCCGCCAGTCCGCTGTAAACGGCGGTCTCTCCCGGGGCGGCACTGACGATGCCCTGCACCTCGGGATGATCCTTGTCACCGATGATGATGAACTTGGCATCCGTCGCGGAGGCGGCGATGCGGTGGATCTTCTGCACGTAGGGGCAGGTGGCGTCCACGCAGGACAGCCCGCTTTCCCCGATCATGCGGTATACCTCCCTGGTGGCGCCGTGGGCGCGGATGAACAAAAGCGCATCCTTGGGAAGGGAGGGGATCTCCTCGGGAGTGATGAAGCGTACGCCTCTTTCCCGCAGGGAGTCGTTAAAGGTACGGTTGTGGATCAACTCGCCCAGGCAGTAGATGGGCTTGCTTTGCTCTGCAATGGCTTGCTCCATCAGCTCCACCGCGCGGGAGACCCCGGGGCAGAAGCCTGCGTGCTTCGCTACGCGGATGCCGTTCATACACACGCCGTCCGAAGCTTTTTCTCAACGATGGCCAAGGCGGCTTGCACCGTTTCCTCGGGGGTCAGAGAAGAGTTGTCCAGGAAGATGGCGTCCTCTGCGGGCTTGGCGGGAGCGATCTCCCTGCCTGCATCGTTGGCATCCCGCTTTTGGATATCCGCCAGCACCTGCTCCTCGGTGATGTTCTCACCCTTGGCAAGCAGCTCCGCCAAACGGCGCTTGGCACGCTGAGCGGGGGAAGCCTCCATATACAGCTTCACCTGTGCGTCGGGAAGGATCACCGTGCCGATGTCTCTGCCGTCCATGATCACGTTGTTCTGCCGTGCAATGCTTTGCTGAGTCTCCAAAAGGAACGCCCGTACCTCGGGCACCTTGGAGACCTGGGAGGCGTAATGGGAAGCGGTGGAGGTTCTGATCTCCTCCCCCAAACGAACGCCGTCCAGATAAACGGCGTTGCCGCCGTCCTCCAAACGCATCTGCAGATCCATTGCGGGAAGCAAGGGCACCACGTCCTCGGGATGCTCCGCCGAAACGCCGTGGCGCGCGGCATACAACCCGATGGCGCGGTACAGGGCGCCGGTGTCAATGTAAATATACCCCAAGGCGGAGGCGAGCCCCTTCGCCAAGGTGCTTTTTCCCGAGCCGGAAGGCCCGTCGATTGCGATGTTGATCGTTTTAGTCACAAAATTCACCTTTTAGATTATACACCAAAAAAACCTGTTGTGCAAGGGTTTTTTCAAAAAAAGAAGCGGCAGATTTCACAAAATATAAATATCGTTTTTGACAAATCAAACAAAAGAGAAAGCGCAGGGCTTTCTCTCTCGTTTCATGGGCGTATTTTGGCGGTGACGGTGTGTTCTCCGTCGGGAAGGACCACGGGGAAGGTGACGGGAACCCCGTCCAGGGTGTCCTCCGTTTCGTGGGTGATCCGCAGGAGGATCCTGCCGTGGAAGCACAGCGTTCCCTCGTAGGCGATGCGGGGACAAAGCTCCAAAATGCGGTTTCCCGCAGAAAGACGGATCCCCAAAACGTCCTCGAAAAACACCTTGTAATACCAGGCGGCGGATCCGGTGTAGAAGCTCCAGCCCCCTCTGCCCGCCCATTGTCCGCCGTAAATGTCCGCACACATGGCGTAAGCCTCCGAGCGGTAGAGGGCTGCTTCCTTGGGGTTGGCGTTCCGCAACAGGGGATTGGCCCCCGCCAGGATCTCCAATGCGGTCTCCTTGTCTCCCATCTCCAAAAACGCCTTGGCGCCCCAGATGGCGGCGTGGGTGTATTGTCCGCCGTTTTCCCGCACCCCGGGCGGGTAGCCCCGCACGTAGCCCGCAGGGGTATCCCCCTTGTCAAAGGGCGGGGAGAACAGCTTTAAGATCTTATGGCGGGGATCGAACAGCTCTCTTTTTGCGGTTTCCAGGGCGGTCTCACAGCGTTTCCTGTTCGCTCCCGCAAACAGGGCGAAGGCCTGGGACAGGATGTCGATGGCACATTCTGTGTTCCCCGCCTTTCCCAGGATATGCCCGTCGTCGCAGAAGGCACGAAGGTACCGATCCCCGTCGAAGGCGTGCTTTTCCCCGTTTTCCAACAGTTCTGCTGCCGTTGCCGCCAGGTGGGCGGCACTTTCGGGATCCTCCTTGCGCAGGAAGGGGAGGAAGGCCTTTGCCGCCACCACGTACAGGAAGGTGGAGAAAACGCTTTCTCCCTTGCCTTTTGCCCCCACGGCGGAGAAGGCGTCGTTCCAATCGCAGATCCCCATTAAGATCAGCCCGTGCTTTCCCCGCTTATCCGCTCCCGCAAAGGCGCGGAGGCAATGCAGGAGCACCGTTTCGCTGAGGTAGCTTTTGGCGGGGAGCTCGTAGCGCTCGTTTTCCCCCGTGAGAGGCGGGGAGGACAGATAGCCCGCCTGGGCGGACAGAATACTTTCGTCCCCCGTCTTTTTCACGTAGTCCGCCACCACCAAGGGAAGCCAGAGAAGATCGTCGGAGCAGGTGGTGCGGATGCCTCTCCCGCCCTCGTGCCACCAATGCTGAACGTCCCCTTCCTCGTATTGATGCTCACAGCAGCGGAGGATGTGCTCCCGCACCTCCTTGGGCTTTGCGTAGACCAGAGCCAGGCAGTCCTGCAGCTGATCCCGAAAGCCGTAGGCACCTCCCGATTGTCGGAAGGACGCCCTGGCGTAAAAGCGGGAGGCGGCGATCTGATAGGGCAGGAAGGTGTTCAAAAACAGGTTTTGTCCCGTAGAGCGGGTGCGGATCTCCACGGGAGGACGCATCTCCCGTGCAAAGGACACGGCGCCTGCCTGCTCCGCCTCTGCGGAAAGCTCCGCCGCCTGGGTCAGAAGACCGGGAAGCTCCTCTTCCTCGCCGCCTCCCAGCAGGAAGGTGGCGTAGTTGTAGCGGAGGGACAGCCCCACCGCATCGAAGAAGTCTCCCTCCTCGGGGAGCCCGTACAGGGCCTCCGCAGAATACAAAGGCGTGGCGCCCTTGGCGTACAGCACCCCCACCCCGCGCTCAAAGGCGGGGTCGTGCCCCGAACGGAAGACGATGGCGCCCGCCCGCTCTGCCTTCCAAAGGCGGGGATTGGGGGTCACGCCGCTTCCCATGGCAGGGCGGAGGCAGTAGATCAGCTCTCCCGGGACACCGCTTGACGGGGAGAGCATCACCCGCAGGACCTTAAAGGGCTTTTCTCTGCAGCAGAAGGCGACCACTCTGTAGGGGAGCCCCTCCACGGAGCCTTCCCAGCAGGCGACGCCCTGCTCCAGGCGTACCCTTCCCGCGCAGGCCGCCAGGTCGTAAAGCTTGCCGTTCCTGCGGAGATATAAGCGTTCCCCAAAGGAGAGGGAGCCGGGATCTCCCGGTGCCGGCGTGAGGCGGTGCTGTTGGGCATTTTTCCAAAAGGTATAGCCCATAGAGGAGGCGGTGACGATACTTCCCGCCTGCTGCCCCGTCAGCACGTAGGCGCGGACGCCCGCAGGACGCCTGCCCTTTTCCAGGGTGTAGCCCTTGGCGTCCCCAAAGCCGTCCGCCGTTGCGAAGGCGTTTTCGGGAACGTCCTCCTCCATGGGATCTCCCTCCGTCACGGCGGGAGCAAAGCCGTAAATGGGGGTTGGGTGATGGGACTTTTCCATCTTGGCAGGCTGCTTCCAAAGACAGCACAGCTCCGGCAGAAGGGGAAGAAGCTCCTCCGCCTGCTCCTCCCGCAGGAGGAAGATCCCGCCCCGCATTCCCAAAAAACCGTTCAGCTCCAGCTCCTCCGCCAGCGCCAGCAGCTTCTTTTCCACGGGACGGAAGTACTGCCCGTCCCCCGTGGGGATCAGCAAAAGCTCCGTGCGGATCCCCGCCTCCGAAAGCTCCCGAAAGCCGAGCATCAGCTTCCGCGCCTCCTCCGTATCGGATTCTCCCGCCGCCATTCCCAGCAGAGGGTAGTCACCCGAAACGCCGTGCTTCCAAAGCATATCACGGCGGTAGGCGGGAAAGCTTCCCGGCGCAGGGGAACGGGGGAACAGCAGATGGGTGAGTACCGTGCAGGCCTCCGCCGATGCGGTGGCGGGGTAGCTTGCCTTCTCCTGTCGTGCGGTGAGAATGGCGTTTTGGGCCTCCTCCCGGGTGCTTCCCGGGGCGATGAGGAGTGTTGCCCTGCCCCCTGCCCCCGGGGCGGTGCGGATGACGCAGAAGGGGTCCACGCACACCCCGGTTTTTCCGTCCAAGGGCAGGTCAAGGGCTGCGGGCGTGTTCAGACCTTCGGTGGGGAAGCCGTCCTTGTTGGTGCAGAAGGTGAAGTCTCCCTCCTCCTTCAAAGCCGCCGCCAGATAGCAAAGGGTCTTTCCGTTCTTTCTGCCCCTGCGGGAGAAATACAGGATCCTCTTTTCTCCGTCGTAGGCGCTTTCGATAAACAGCTTGGAGAAGGCGGGATGGGCGTCGTAGGCCCGCTCCTCCTCCAAAACGGGCTCGAAGGCGAACAACACCTCTCCCTGCTTGCGGTGCTCGCAGACCGCCTCGACGCGGAAGCAGTCCGCCCGCTTGCAGAAGGAGAACTGCACCTTCCCCGAGAAGGCCTTGCTGGAGGACACCAATCCGACGGAGGTACCGTCGGTCTCAAAGGAGTAAGCACCTTCCCCGAAGAAGGGGGTGCATCCGTCCATCCTGCCCTTGCAGGGGAACCCCACCGTCAGAGTATGGGCGGCGGAGAACCGTTCCGTTCGGCATTCGTTCAGCAACAGCCCGTTCTTCCGCAGGGAAACGTGTCCTAAGGAGGTCACCGCGGCGGAAAAACCGTTCCTGCGCAACAGCACCGCCTTGGGTGCGGCGAGATCCGTGCGCACCGATTCCCCCGCAAAGGAGGGAACTCCCACAGGGAGCTTTTTGGGGGAGGCACGCAATTCATCGGAGACTCTTTTGGGGCTGGGAGGAAGCTTTTCCTGCAAAAGTCCCCTTGCGGCACCGATGCGGGGATCCGACATAAACCGCTTCACGAAGACCCCGTCCAAAAGGGCGTTGGCCATGGCGGTGATGCTCATTCCCATATGATGGGCCATATAGCTTTGCACCGCTACCCCCTGCTTGCTCCGCATGGGGGTGAGGTCCAACGCCTCGTAGAGTCCGTATTTGCCGTACATGCCCCGCCATTCCATGGCCTCCAGGTTTTTCACCGCGGCGGCAGGGGACACCGCCAGCGCCAGGTAGGAGGAATAGGGGGAAAGCACCGTCTCTCCCCGCACGTCACGGCGCAGGGCAAGCTTCCTCACGCCGTGGGCGTGGTAGCGGTAATGCAACCCGCCGTCGAAGGCGTAATAGGCGGATTCCGAAACACCCCAAAGCTTTTTCACCGCCGCCTTCCGCTGAGCGCGGAGGGCAAAGAGCAGGGATTCCTCGGTGAAGGAATTGCGGTAGATGGGCAGGAAGAGCTGGGGCATCAGATATTCAAACATGGTGCCCGACCAGCTGACCATCCCCACGTAGCCCTTGTCCGACGCCACCGCCCGCCCCAGGGCGTACCAATGCTTTTTGGGGGCGGCTCCCGTTGCCACGGCGTAGTAGCAGGCCGTCCGCGCTTCGCTCATAAATAAGTCGTAGCAACCGCCCTCCAAGGCTTGCTTTTGGCTGTTCCACCCCAGGGAGAACAGATTCTTTCTTTCGTTGTAGAAGAAGGAAAGCTCCGTTTCCTCCGCCAGCCGTCTGCATTGGGCTTCCAGGGCGGGGAAGCGTTCCTCCTTCTCCCCATGCTCCGCCAAGCCCCCCGCCACCGCCTGCAGGCAAACCACAAGGTTCCCGCTGTCCACGAAGGAGACGAAGCCCTCCCCCAGAACGGAAAGGTCTTTCAGGTCGTACCAGTTGTAAAGGTTGCCGCGGAACTTGGGCAACCCTTCCACCGTGGCAAGGGTGCGCTCCAGACGGTCGGCGGTCTCCTTGGCGTCCATAAAGCCCAGGTCGAAAGCCGCCAGGACGGAGGTAAGGTACATCCCCACGTTGGTGGGGGAGGTGCGCATGGCAAGATCGTAAAAAGGGGACAGCTGCAGGTTGTCGGGGGGCAGAAAATGGGTCTCCGCCGACACCGTGTCCGTGAAAAAGCGGATGGCGTCCCCTGCGTGTCTGCGCAAAACGGAGGCTTCTCTCGGGGTCAGACGGACCTTCCGCACCGCCCCGCCGGAGGAAAGGGGACGGGACAGCAGGGTATCCGCCAAGGGGCTCAAAAAGAACACCAACCCCAACAGACGGTACACCGAGCCTCCCCCGAAAAGGAAGAGCAAGCACCCCAAAACGGCGCCGGGAAGCCCCTTTCGGAGGCTGTACAGCAGGGTGTTTTTGGTGCCCTCCGCATCGGCGGCCGTGGTCCATTCCAACAGCCGCTGCTTGGAGATCAGCATCCGCCAAAGGGAACGGCACACCCCGTCCAACGCCAAAAAGGCTTGCTTGGCGGAGGAGGTCAGATCCAGCGCCAGTCGCAGAACGCTTTCCGCCACGGCGGAGATCCCTGCGGTGAAGGCGTGACGGAACAAAAAGGGCTTGCCCCAAAAGAGATCCCGCAAAAGCCCCGCCAGAAAGGGCAAAAGCAGATAGCTGTAGGCGGCGCACACCAACAGCAGGGCAGGGACTTCCCCCCGCAGGAAAAGGGCGCCTAAGGTAACGGCCGTGACGGCAAAAACGGGGGTGAGGTGGCGGAACAGGTTCCAAAGGATCTGCCGTCTGCTCACCGGGGAGAGGGGATACTCCCCGTGAAACAGGAAATACAGATTTTGCACGTCCCCGCGGATCCAGCGGTGGGCACGCTTATCCCATGCGGCAGGGGTGCCGGGGACGGAATCGGAAAGGGCGAGATCGGAGACCAACAGGGTTCCTGCGATCCCCCCCTCCGGAAGGTCGTGGCTGAGGACCCTCCCCTGAGGGAGCTCCATGGCGGGGCGGAATTTCTGCAGGTTGATCAGCCCCTTCCCGCAGAAGATCCCCTCCCCGTACAGGCTCATATTGCGGTCAAAGCAAGCCCGCTCGTAGAAGGAGACACCTGCGTTTCCCGAGATCAAGCGGGTGAAAAAGGTGCGGTAGGAGGAGTACAGCTCGGTATGCACCCCGGGCTGGAGCACGCCGAAGTCCTTGTTCACGGGGTGGAGCGCCACCCCAACCAGCTCCCGGAGGATCCCCACGGAAAGCTCCGTGTCTCCGTCCAGGGTCAGCAGGTAGCGCACGCCCCCGGGGACGGTGCCGTGGAGGATCCCCGCCTCCAGCCCGCCCAGACGGCGGATGAGCATTCCCACGGCGCCCCGCTTCCGCTCCTTCCCGCCGTAGCTTCCGTCGTCCTGCTTGGTACGGTCACGGTACAGCAGGAAGAACCGCTCCCCGTGGCGCCGATTCAGTTGGTCGATGGCGTCCTTCGCCCGACGGATCAAGGCATCGTCCTTTTGGGTATGGGCTTCCTTTGCGGCAGGCAGGTCGGCGAGGAGGCAGAAGGAGAGGTTTTCCTCCCTGTTCAGGTAGTAAAACCGCTCCAGCCGTTCTGCGTAGTCCTCCTTTTCGGAAAACAGCGTCGCCACCGCTACCACGGTGCGTCCCTCCTCGGGGATCCGGGACAGCTGTAACCGCAACGGGGCGGGACGCTTGCAAAGGGGCGCCGTGAAACGGTCGCAGAGAGGGGCTACCCCTGCGCCCAAGGGCAGCAGCAAGGGCAGAAACAGCCACCCGAACCACCAATAAAACAACCATCCTCCAAGGGCGGTGAAAAGGAAAAACAGCGAAAGCCAAACCATACGCGGCAGGGGAGATACCTTTTGGGGGAACAGCAGATTCCCCACGGCCACGGCGTCCCTTTTGGCTGCTTTCACCAATTGCAACGCTTCTTCCTTTTCACTGCGGCGGTGCTTTTTTGCTCTTTTTGAAAGCGTCTTGCGGTAAGCGGCCTTGGTTTCGGGAGAGAACAGGGGGTAGTCCTTCTCCTCCTTTTCCAAGATCCCCTCCGCCTGCCAGGATGCTGAAAACAAAGAGGAAATACGGATCTCGGAAAGCTCCCGCAGCAGTCCTATGGCTTCGGGCAAGAGGGAAGCATTCTTTTCTCCTTTGCAAATGTCTCCGATGCGGGTGATGGCGCAGAAGGCCAAGGCGGCGGGGACGGCGGAAATTTCCCCGTAGGACAAGGGCTTTTCCCGTCCCTGCTCCGCCAAAAAGCGGCAAAGGCTTTCCTCCTCGCATTTTCCCCCGTTTTCCGCAAGATAGGCGGCGATCAGCTCCGCCGTGGAAGGGTAGCGGAAGCATCCGCCCCTTTGTGGGAGCTTTTCGTAGCGGTGGATCAGATAGTAGTTATCCGCTACCCAGTCCGTGCCTCCCTCCTGCACCGTTTTTCGGATGGCGGCGAGGGAATCCCTCAGCCTGGTTTTCATGGCGCTTTTTGTCACGTGGGCAAAACCCCTTTCGGTCTTTCGTTATAGAGTATTTTTGACCGTTCTTCGGATAAATATACCAAAATCGCCCATCAAGATTTGTGCAAAAAAATAATGACGGCGGCGGGGTTTTCGTGGTAAAATAAAAGAAAAAGGGTGATTTTCGTGACGAAACGCAGAACGATTGGAGTTTTGGCCTTCATTGCCGTTCTGGTGATGATGCTGGCAGGCGCCGTTTGGGTCTGGCTGTTCCCCGATCGGGCCTTTCTTTGGATCACAGCCGATACGGGGGAAGGGATGTCCTTGTTTGCCCGCGGGTTTGCAAAGATGTTCTTTTCGCACCTTTTTTTGATCCCTTTTGCTGTGTTTGCGGGAACGCTTCTTTGCTTTACCCGGCTCCTTCACATTGATAGGGGGATCGGCACACCGTTAAAGGTGCTCTCGGCCGTGGGTATATTCCTTACCTTTTTGCCCTTGCTGTTCTCCTTTGCGAGTTGCGTCACGGAGCTTCCGTCAGATGTATGGCAGTTCGTGGTGGGTGGCGCAACGGTCGCATTGCAGGTGATCGTCCTTCCCGGAATCCTTCTCCTGCTGGTGGCTGTCGCGGTGCTTTTGGCGGTAGCGATTTTTGCCCGCTTTAGAGAGAAACGGCGTAAGAACCTGACAGATCGGGAGGTCGTATCATGACGAAAAAGAAACGGCTTTATCTTTCCGTGCTGATCCCCGCAGGGATCTTCCTTGCGATGGTATTGATCGGCGTAGTGTATCTGTGCTTGATCAGTCCTTATGTGGGTTCTCAGCGCCAATGGCTGGACGGACCGCCCAAGGAAGCGTCCACCTATTCGTTGGCATACGTGTTTTTGAAGGCGTATTTTTCCTTCGAGAACCTCGCTTCTCTGGCGGCGTTTGCCGCAGGGCTGGGCTTTGCCGTTTGGAAGCTGCTTTCCCGGAAGAGAAAGCGGGATGCTTCTCCCGGGCTTTTGGTCTTCTTCTCCGGATTTGGCATTTTGGCTTCTTTCCTGCCCTTGCTGTTCGGGCTTCTGATCCCCGCCAGCGATACCATGGCCTTTGCATCTTTGGGCTTGGCGGAGGTGCTGGGGGCAGTGATCTCGCCGCTGTCAAAGCTTCTGCTTGTGTGCGCCTTGATCCTTGCGGTGAGGATGCTCCTTGCCGCGTGGGGAGAACGTCCCGCTGCGCCGTCCCCAAACAAATAAAAAACAGATCCCGTCCGGTATGAACGGGATCTTTCTTATGTTTTTTACCCCAACTCGGGGATCAATGCCGTTGCCACGGCGAAGTATACCAAAAGGGACAGGGTGTCCACGATGGCGGCGAGAGAATCCCTCAGCCTGTTTTTCATGGCGCTTTTTGTCACGTGGGCAAAACCCCTTTCGGTCTTTTGCTGTAGAGTATTTTTGACCGTTCTTCGGACAAATATACCAAAACCGCCCATCAAGATTTGTGCAAAAAAATAATGACGGCGGCGGGGGTTTCGTGGTAAAATAAAAGAAAAAGGATGATTTTCGTGAGCAAGAAAACAAAATACTACGCCATTAGCATTCCCTTGATGGCTTTGCTTTTCTTGGGGACGTTGCTTCTTGCGTGGGCGGGCTGTGATTCGGAAGAACTGCCGTTCCTTCAGATCCTGCCGATCCCGGGCATGGTAGCGTTGTCGGCCGTGTTGTTCGCTTTCTTTTTCTCCGTGCGCTATTTTTTATTCGCCCCGGAGCGGGAGAGTGCCTTGCGTGCCGGCTTTCTTCGCTTGGCGTGCCTGTCCTTTTCGGGGGTGGGGTTGTGCATATTCTCCTTGGCCGTCGCTCTGCTGTTGAGAGGGCAAGTGGATCCCGAGCATGGGGCTCATAGCGGTATGGTTCTTGCGGCATTCGTGAGACTGTTGGAATATGTGTTTTTCCCGGCAGTTGCGATCATGGCGGTGCTTTTGTGGATATCCTCCCGGCGGAAGCCCAAGGAGCGACCTTCTGCGAAAAAGAAGGTGCGTCTTTGGTGGTTCCTCCTGCCCGCTATGCTTTTCTTGGGGTTGATGCTCGTGGGCGTGTTTTTCTGCACGATCTACGCCGATCAGCTGCATAAGCTTGCACTGCAAGGGGCTTTTGGAGCGGAGATCTCCTTTTTCTGGTTATCTGTGATGGGTATCTTTTCCATCGCTACCATGAAGGGGATGGTCGTACCCGTTCTTCTGTTGGCGTTTTCCCTTTGGTTCTGTTTGCGGTTCGAGGCTGCACTCCGCGGCAGGAGGATGCCTTTGGTGTTTGCCGTTTCCATGGGGATACTGGGGGTACTTTTGAACCTTTCGCCGTTGCTGCTCACCTTCCAACAGCTCTTTGGCGAGGGCAATTCCGCTTACCTTGCCACCGCATTTTTTATGCAAGGCCCCCGATCTCTGATGGTGGAATGGAGCCTGTGGGCAGGTGCTTTCGGGTGGGCGCTTCAGATTCTTCTTCTGTTCCTTGCCAAGCGAAAAGAAGCGCAAGCGGTTTCCTCTTCGGAGAGTTCCGTGCCGTTACAATAAAAAACAGATCCCGTTCGGTATGAACGGGATCTTTTTGACGCTTGTCTTACCCCAATTCGGGGATCAATGCCGTTGCCACGGCGAAGTATACCAAAAGGGACAGGGTGTCCACGATGGTGGTGATGAAGGGGCTCGCCATGACGGCAGGGTCAAGACCGATCCGCTTTGCCCCCAGGGGGAGCAGACAGCCCGCCAGCTTTGCCAGCAAAACCGTCAGTGCCAGGGTCAGGCTGACCACGAAGGCCACCTCCATAGAGGCGCCGTCCAAGAAAACCGCTTTTCCAAAGCCCACCACGCCCAAAGCGATGCCGCAAAGGAGGGCCACACGCAATTCCTTCCACAACACGGCGAACACGTCCCGCATTTCCACCTCTCCCAAAGAGAGGGCACGGATCACCGCAACGGAAGCCTGGCTTCCCGCGTTACCCGCCGTACCCATCAGCATGGGGATGAACACGGTGAGAATGGCAACCTTGCTGAGGGCGGACTCGTAGGAGGACAGGATGGCCCCCGTAAAGGTGGCGGAAAGCAGCAACAGCATCAGCCAGGGAATACGGCTCTTCCAGGTCTCCCAGGCGCCGGTGCGCAAATATGGCTTGTCCGTAGGGACGATGGCCGCCATTTTCTCAATATCTTCCGTGAACTCTTCCTGCAAAACGTCGGAAGCGTCGTCGTAGGTGACGATACCCACCAGCCGCTTGCCCTTGTCCACCACGGGCAACGCCAAAAAGTCGTATTTGCTCATGGCGTTGGCCACGGACTCACGGTCGTCCATGGTCTCGGCGTAGATGACGTTTTCCGTCATAATGTCCCCGATCACGGCGTCCTCCTCCGCCACCAGCAGGTCACGGACGGTGACCACGCCGATGAGCAGACGGTCCCGCTCGGTGACGTAGCAGGTGTAGACCGTTTCCTTGTCGTAGGCGTCTCTGCGGATGCGCTCAAAGGCCTCCGCCACGGTCATATCCTTGTAAAGCCTCACGTACTCCGTGGTCATCATGCTTCCCGCACTGTCCTTGGGATAGCGCAAGATGCGGTTGATGGATTCACGGGATTCCTCGTCGGCGTTCCGCAAAATTCTTTTGACCACCCCTGCGGGCATCTCCTCGATGAGCTCCACCGTATCGTCGATGTAAAGCTCGGAAAGAACCTCTTGCAGATACGCATCACTGAAGGAGTTGATCAGCGATTCCTTTTGCTCCGCCTCCATTTCCACGAACACCTCAGCGGCGGTGTCCTTGGGGAGCAGGCGGAACAGCAAAAGCATTTCTTTTTCCTCGAACCTGCCAAACAGCTGGGCAAGGTCGGGGGCTTCAAACAGAGAAAAAGCGCCCCGCAGCTCACGGTACTGCTTCTTCTCCAGCATGTCCTGCAAGCGGAGGGCGAATTCCTCCCCCTGCAGCTCCAACCATTGTTTCATTTTTCTCGTTTTTACCTGAATAGACTAGCAAAAACGGCGAGAAAAGCTCCATAAGGGAACTGCTTCTCGGTCTTGCCGACTACTTCGTCCTGTGTCCATTACGGGCTTTCCTCTCTTTCTTAGTTGATGCAAACAGTGTACTCCATTTTTCGCCGTTTGTCAAGAGGAAAAAAGAGAGGCGGTTTGCCTCTCTTTTGCGGTTATTTCTTCTTGAACTTGGAAAAGAAGGCGCTTCGCTTGCTGTGGTGCTTATCCTCGCACAGCTCGCCGAACTTCTCCAGGGCTTCCTTTTGCTTTTTGCCCAAGCCCTTGGGAACCTCGATCTCCACGGTGACCAGCAGGTCGCCCCTGCCCTTGCCGTTCAATTGCTGAATACCCTTTCCGCGGACGCAGAAGGTGGTGCCGGACTGGGTGCCCTCGGGGATGGTCAATTCTCCCTGCCCTTCCAGGGTGGGGATGGTGATCTTGGCACCCAAAGCCGCCTCCACGAAGGTGATGGGCATATCGCAAAGGAGGTCAAAGCCGTCGCGGGTGAAGAAGTCGTGCCCTCTCACCGCCACGGTGACCAGCAGATCCCCTGCGGGACCGCCGTTTGCCCCGGCGTTGCCCTGGCCGCGCAAGGAGATGCGCTGACCGTTGTCAATGCCTGCGGGGATGTTCACCTCGATGAGCTTGCTCTTGCGGGTCTGGCCGCTGCCTCTGCAATCCTTGCAGGGATTCTTCACGATCTTGCCCCTGCCCTTACAAGCGTCGCAGACCTGGGTGGACTGCATATATCCGAAGGGCGTGCGTTGCTGTACGGTGACCTGGCCTCTGCCGCCGCAACGGGTGCAGGTCTCGGAGCCGGTGCCTCCGTTGCCGGAGCAGGTGGGGCAGGCCTCGATACGGTTATAGGAGATCTCCTTTTTGCACCCGAAGGCCGCTTCCTCAAAGGTGAGGGTGACGCGGACGCCGATGTCGTCGCCTCTGCGGGGGGCGTTGGGGTTCCGTCTGGAGCCGCCTCCGCCGCCGAACATCCCGCCGAACAGGTCGCCGAAGATGTCTCCCACGTCAAAGCCTTCGCCAAAGCCGCCGAAGCCGCTTCCCCCGCCGGGAGCGCCGTCGATGCCCGCCCAGCCGAACTGGTCGTATTTGGCGCGCTTATCCGCATCGGACAGGACGGAATAGGCCTCGTTCACTTCCTTGAAGCTGGCCTCCGCCTCCTTGTCCCCGGGGTTGGCGTCGGGATGGTATTTCTTTGCCAATTTATAAAACGCTTTTTTGATCTCGCTGTCCGAGGCGCCCTTGGAAACCCCCAGTACCTCGTAACAGTCTCTTTTCTGATCAGCCATAGGTATTCTCCGAATAAGGCGACAATGCCGAGTGAAGGTTACCCTCCACTCGACGTGTCGTTAAATATCAAATGTTCGCGTGCAACCGATCATGTTTTATCGGTGAAGTCTGCGTCGTAAACGGTGTCGTCACCGCCCTGTGCGCCGGGGTTGCCGCCATTGGGATCGCCCTGTGCGCCGGGCTGCTGGTACAGCTTGGAGGACAGCTCGTAGAGTGCCTTCTCCAATGCCTCGGTGTCTGCCTTGATGGCGTCGACGGTGCCGCTCTTCAGGGTCTCCTCCAGCTTGGCGATGGCCGCCTGTACGGGAGCCTTGTCGCTATCGGTGAGCTTATCGCCTGCATCCTCCATAGCCTTCTTGCTCTGGAACACGGTGGTCTCCGCACGGTTACGGATCTCAACGGCTTCCTTCTGCTTGCGGTCTTCTTCTGCGTGCATCTCCGCATCCTTCACGGCGCGGTCGATGTCTTCCTTGGACATGTTGGTGGAGGACTGGATGGTGATGTGCTGTTCCTTGCCGGTGCCCTTGTCCTTTGCGGTAACGTTTACGATACCGTTGGCGTCGATGTCGAAGGTGACCTCGATCTGAGGAACGCCGCGGGGAGCGGGGGAGATACCGTCCAGAACGAATCTGCCCAGAGTGGTGTTATGAGCCGCCATCTCACGCTCACCCTGCAGAACGTGCACCTCAACGGAGGTCTGACCGTCTGCGGCGGTGGTGTAGGTCTGGCTCTTGGATACGGGGATGGTGGTGTTACGGTCGATGATCTTGTTGAACACGCCGCCCAGGGTCTCGATACCCAGGGACAGAGGAGTAACGTCCAACAGCAGCAGATCCTTCACGTCGCCGCCCAGGACGCCGCCCTGGATGGCCGCACCAACTGCAACGCACTCGTCGGGGTTGATACCCTTGAAGGGCTCTACGCCGGTGAAGTCCTTTACAGCGTCCACAACTGCGGGGATACGGGTGGAGCCGCCTACCAGCAGGATCTTGTTCAGCTGCTTCACGGAAAGGCCTGCGTCGCTCATAGCCTTCTTCATAGGCTCCAGAGTGCGTCTTACCAGGTCTGCGGTGAGCTCGTTGAACTTGGCTCTGGTCAGAGTAGCGGAGAAGTGCTTGGGGCCGGTAGCGTCAGCGGTGAGGAAGGGGAGGTTGATCTCGGTGCTCATCACGCCGGACAGCTCGATCTTCGCCTTCTCTGCAGCCTCCTTCAGTCTCTGCATAGCCATGTTGTCGCCGTGGATGTCGATGCCGGTCTCTGCCTTGAAGGAGGAAGCGATCCATTCCATCACACGGTCGTCAAAGTCGTCGCCGCCCAGACGGGTGTCGCCGTTGGTGGCAAGCACTTCGAACACGCCGTCGGAGATCTCCAGGATGGAGACGTCGAAGGTACCGCCGCCCAGGTCGTAGATCAGGATCTTCTGATCCATATCGTCCTTGTCCAGGCCGTAAGCCAAAGCTGCGGCGGTGGGCTCGTTGATGATACGCTTGACCTCCAGGCCTGCGATCTTGCCTGCGTCCTTGGTCGCCTGACGCTGTGCGTCGGAGAAGTAAGCGGGCACGGTGATGACCGCTTCGGTGACGGAGGTGCCCAGATAGCTTTCTGCGTCTGCCTTCAGCTTCTGCAGGATCATAGCGCTGATCTCCTGGGGAGTATAGCTCTTGCCGTCGATGTTTACTTTCTTTGCGGTGCCCATCTCACGCTTGATGGAGCTGATGGTTCTGTCGGGGTTGGTGATGGCCTGGCGCTTTGCCACCTGACCCACCATACGCTCGCCGTTCTTTGCAAAGGCTACGATGGAGGGGGTGGTGCGGTTGCCTTCCGCGTTGGCGATAACAACAGGCTCGCCGCCTTCATATACAGCTACACAGCTGTTGGTCGTACCGAGGTCGATACCGATGATCTTTCCCATAATAATTGTCTCCTTTTTATCAATAAATGGTGATTTGTTTCGAAATTAGTTTGCAACCTTGACCATGGCACAGCGGAGGACCTTATCCCCGCGCTTGTAGCCCTTCTGGAAGGTTTGGGTGATGACATTTTCCCCAACTTCGGGGTTTTCCTCGTGCATGATGGCGTTGTGCACGTTGGGATCAAACTGTGCGCCGTCGCTTTCGATCTCCGTGATGCTCAGCTTGGCGAGGATGTCGGAAAGCTGTTTCGCCAAAGCCTTGATGCCCTCGTCCTCCGGGGAGAACTGCATCGCCTGGGTCATGCTGTCGATGAGGGGGAGGAAGGCTGTCAACGCATCGCCGTAGGCGCTGTTGTAGCAATCCGTCTTCTCTTTTTCGCTTCTCTTACGGAAGTTTTCGTATTCCGCATACAGCCGCAGGTATTGGTTTTCCTTCTCCGCCAGCTGTGCCTTTGCCGCTTCCAGCTCCTTCTGGTCGCGGTGGAAGAACTTTTTGTCCTTCTTTTCTTTCTTTTCCGCTTCGGTTTCTTCCGCTTCGGCCTTTTTTTCTTCCGTTTCGGGTGCTTCCGTCTCGGGTGTCTGCTTATTTTCCTCCATGGGGATCCTTCCTTTCTTTTTCCGCCAAGCCGGGGATTCCTGCCGCATCGGGGAGGGCGATCTGCTCCGTGAGCCCTGCGGCAAAGTAATCCAGGGAGGCGACGACTTTCTTATAATCCATTCTCTGGGGACCGATGACGCCGATGGCGCCCACCACCTTGCCTCCCACCGTAATGGGGTGGAACACAAAGCCGGTGTCCGGCGGGGCGAACTTGTTCTGCTCGCTGTCTCCCAGGATCACGCTGGTCTGACCGGGTACTGCGTGCTGCATCAGCTCCGCAAATCGCTGTCTCTGCTCAAACAGAGAGAGGATGCTCTGGAACTTGGCAACGTTCATGAACTCGGGGTAGGAAAGCAGCTTGGTCACACCGTCGATGTGGACCTTCTCGCTGTCGTAGGAGCCCAGCATCTCGTGCACCACACGCAAAACCGTGGTGGCGAAGGAGCGGTGCTCTCCCATCTTTTCCTCAAACTCCAAAATCACCGTCAGGTTGATCTGATCGGCGGAAAGATGTGCCAAGGTCTGATTCAGCGCCTTTTTCGCCGTTTCCAGCAGGGCGGGGGTGATGGTCTCCATCAGCTTTACGTGGCGGTTGCGGATGGTGCCGTCCTTGCAGATCATAATGAGCAGGAAGCTGTTGGCATCCACGAACACCGTTTCGTACCGATCCACCGCACTGCCGTTGCCGCCCATAAAGGCGAAGGTGGCGTAGTTGGTGATCTGCCCGATGGCCTTGGCCGCCTCGTCCATGAGTCTGCCAACCTCCACCAGCTTGCCGTTCATCACCTCGTCCAGCACCTCAAGCTCTTCCATGCCCAGGAAATATTTTTCCATCAGGCTGTCTACGTAGGTGCGGTAGCCTTGCGCCGTGGGGACGCGGCCCGCAGAGGTGTGGGGCTGTTCCAAGTAACCCATGGCCTCCAGATCGTTCATCTCGCTGCGGATGGTGGCACTGGACAGGCTGAACTGCTTGGATTCCGTCAAGGACTTGGAGCCCACCGGGTCTCCCGTGCGGATATAGGAGTCGATCACGGATTTCAGTATTGCTTTTTTACGCTCGGAAAGCTCCATGAGGGATCTCCTTTACTTGAGATTTTAGCACTTTCAACGTCCGAGTGCTAATTCTGTCTCTATTATAACCCATTTTTGGCGTTTGTCAAGGGGGAGCGACAAATTTAATTGTGAACAATTTGTATTTTCTTTCCCCAAAAAGTATGAAAAACAAGGGATTTTTCCGGTTTCTTCCCGCTTTGAGGCTTGGCAAACGAAAAAGAGGACTGCCAACAAAGGGCGCCCTCTTTACAAAAGACGAAAAAATGGGTATACTATTCTTAAAAGGAAGGAAAAGACCATGAAAAATACCGTTTTTGAAAAGATCTACACCCAAGTAAAGCGCATCCCCAAGGGAAAGGTGGCTTCCTACGGCCTGGTTGCCGCCATGGCGGGGAATCCCCGCTGGGCACGGGTGGTTGGCTACGCCCTCCACGTGAACCCTTACCCCGGGGAGGTGCCCTGCCACCGGGTGGTGAAGAAGGACGGCTCCCTTGCAGGCGGCTTCGCCTTCGGCGGTGAGGGCGCCCAAAGGAGGCTTCTGGAAGGCGAGGGCGTGACCTTCCTCTCCGACGGGCGGGTGGATATGGAAACGTGTGCCTTGAAGATCCGCGATATTTTGACGTAAAGAAAACAGGCGAACCTTGCGAAAGGCTCGCCTGTTGCTTTTTAATAACAATCCCACCGGTAGAGGATCTTGGAAAAATCCCGCTTTTTCAGGTTTTCCGCGGGGATAAAGAACTGCATCACGCCGTCGTCTCCGATCCGGGTTTGGGTGGTTTCTCCCGAGGACAGGGAATCGATCTGCAACAGCAGAGCCTCCTTATTCTTCCGCGGAGGCTTCCGAGGAGTCCTCCCCCGGCAGCAGGGTCAGATCACACTGAGGCGCCTCGGTGGGGCGGTGGAGCTTCAAGGTGAAGTCCAATTTTTCCGGCACGGTGATCAGGCAGAGCCGTTCCTCCTCGTCGTACTCCACGGTCAAGCCCGTGAGGTAGGTCTCGAACAGAGACACGGGGAGCAGGTAATCCTTGCCCTCGAAGAGAATGGGGGCGGAAAGGCGTACGTGATTGCCGTTGACTTCGATCAGGGAGGAATTGCGGTGGAGGACGATGCACTCCAGGTCCCCGTGCTCCACAGGACCCTTCTCGGGGAGGTATAACGTCACCGTCTCCTCGTCTCCCGCGATGCCGAAGCCGCAAAGAGGCGCCACGTCGGAATACCGCAAATACAGCCCGTAGCTGTTATTGGCCTCCGAGGCGGAATAGGCGGCGCGTTTGATATTCCCGTCCTCGGTGACGATGCGCAGGGAATAAAGTGTGTTACTTTCCGCCGGAGTGGAGAATGAATACCACACGAACACGGCTATAATCAACACGATAAGCAGATACAGCACCACCGCCACGAACAAAATGGCAAGGAGGGTCTGGGCTCCCCGCTTTTCCTTTTCTGTCAGGCGGGATCTCTTTTCCGGGGCGTTCCTCCCGGGAGGGGCCTTTTTGGGTGCGGGTGCCCCCGCAGGGGTACGGGGAGAGGGTCTTGTTTTGGTCTGTTCCATAAGAAACCCGTCCTTTCTGCTTCTTTCACTTCATTATACCGAAAAACGACGGAGATGTAAAGGGCTTTTCGTGAACATGAAAAAAATAATTTTCATAAGATGTAACATCGCAAGCTTTTGGAACAACGGGAAAGGGGAACTTGACTTTTGAGCGATCTGACCAAACGATTTTCGGAGGGGGCAAAGCGGGTGCTGGGCACGGCGCTTTCCCTGGCAAAGGAGATGGGGCACAGCTACATCGGAAGCGAGCATCTGCTGGCGGGGATCGCCGTGGAAAAAAGCAGTACCGCCTCCCGCCTGCTTTCCCAGCGGGGAGTGACAGAGTCCGAGCTTCGCCGCCGCATCGTGGGAATCGTGGGCACGGGGATCCGCAGTACGGTGACCACCGAGGATCTCACCCCCACCTGCCGCCGCATTTTGACCCGTGCAAACCTGTATTCCCGGGGCGGGAAGAACGCCGCAGTGGACGTGGAGCACCTGCTTATGGCCCTCTTAAAGGAGGAATGCGTGGGGAAGCGCCTGGCGGAGAACTGCGGGGCGGACCCGGGAGAGCTTTTGGACATTCTGGAGGAGCTGTACGGCAAAGGCTGCGACCTGCGGGCGGAGGAGGTGCGTCCCGTCCAAAAAAGCACCCCCCTTCTGGACCGCAACGCCGTAAACCTGACGGAGAGGGCTTTGCTGGGGAAGGTGGACCCCGTCATCGGCAGGGAAGCCGAAGAGGAGCAGGTGATCAGCATTCTGCTCCGCCGTACCAAGAACAACCCCTGCCTGGTGGGGGAAGCGGGAGTGGGGAAGACCGCCATCGTGGAATCCGTGGCGGCGCGGATCGCAGAGGGGCGTGTTCCGGAAGCCCTTTTGGGAAAGCGGATCATGAGCCTGGAGATCGCCTCCATCGTGGCGGGAACGAAATACCGCGGAGAATTTGAAGAGAAGATCCGCGGGATCCTGGCAGAGGCCGGGGAGTCCGAGGACGTGATCCTGTTCATCGACGAGATCCACACCATCGTGGGTGCGGGGGCGGCAGAGGGGGCGGTGGACGCCTCCAACATCCTCAAGCCCGCCTTGGCAAGAGGGGAGATCAAGCTCATCGGCGCCACCACCCAAAAGGAATACAAGCGCCTCATCGAGAAGGACGGGGCGTTGGACCGCCGTTTCCGTCGGGTGATCGTGGAGGAGCCTTCCCCGGAGGAATGTCTGCGTATCCTGCGGGGCTTGAAGGAAAAATACGAGCGCTTCCACGGGGTGACCCTGACGGCGGACGCCCTGGAGCGGGCGGTGAACCTTTCCCATCGGTATATCGGGGACCGCTTCCTTCCCGACAAGGCCATCGACCTGATCGACGAGGCGGCGGCAAAGAAGCGGATGCGGGGCGGCACTTTGGTGGACGGGGAGGATATTGCCCTGGCCGCGGGAGAAAAGACGGGGATCCCGTTGACCGCCCTTTCCGACGGGGAGGCGGAAAAGCTGCGCCGTTTGGAAACGGGGATGAAAGCCAGGATCCTGGGGCAGGACGCCGCCGTGGAGGCGGTCTGCTCCGCCGTGCGCCGTGCCAAGACGGGGGTGCGGGAGACGGAAAAGCCCGCCTGCTCCTTCCTGTTCATCGGAAGGACGGGGGTGGGGAAGACGGAATGCGCCAAGGTGTTGGCGGAGCTTCTTTACGGCAAGGACGCCTTCCTGCGGCTGGATATGACGGAATACGCCGAGCCCCACAGCCTTTCCAAGCTCATCGGCGCCCCTCCCGGGTATGCGGGGTTTGGGGAAGGGGGCTTCCTCACGGAGCGGATCCGCAGACGTCCCTATTCCCTGGTGCTGTTTGACGAGGTGGAAAAGGCCCATCCCGAGGTGCGGGGGTTGCTGCTGCAGATCCTGGACGAGGGCAAGCTGACGGATTCCGCAGGGCTGACGGTAAGCTTCCGTAACGCCACGGTGGTGCTGACGGCCAATGCGGGAGAGGGCGCCCTGGGCATCGGCTTTGCCTCTATGCCCAAGGAGGAAGCCCGCGGGCGGGCGGAGGCCTTGCTTTCCGCAGAGCTGACGGACCGTGTAGACGAGATCGCCTATTTCCGTCCCCTGGACAGGGACGCTCTGGCGCAGGTAGCCCTTGCACGGATACGGGCCCTGACGGAACGGCTGAAGGAAAAGGGCATCACCGTCAGTGTGGATCCCTCCTTCTTGGAGCTGGCCCTGGCGGGAGCGGAGGGCGGCGCCCGTGCCGTGGGACGCCGTGTGGCAAAGGCGGCGGAGGAGCTTTTGGCGCAGGGGATCCTGGACGGAAGCCTGGAAAAAGAGCGGGACGTCCTCCTTTGCGGGGAAAATGGTGCCTACCGCATGAAAATTTCCGAAAAAAGCTATTGACAAAAGGGAAAAAGTGTGTATAATAGATGCCTGTAAAGGAAATAACTTTACAGGCACTTTTTCTTTGGAGATGAAAGCATGGCACAGCGTCGGGAGCTGCTTTGCAGACTGTTGGATATTTACGGCATGGCGCTGTCCGCCAGATGCAGGGACGTTTTGGAGTATTACTACGCCGACGACCTCTCTTTGGCAGAGATCTCGGAAAACACCGGGATCACCCGCCAGGGCGTCCACGACGCCATCCGCAGGGGCGAGGCGGAGCTTCTGGCTCTGGAAGAAGCCCTGGGCTTCGGCGCCAAGACGGAAAAGCTGTTTTCTCTTGCCAAACGGATGGAGGCCTGCGGGGAGACCTGCGGTGCTTACGGTGCCGAGCTTTCCGCTATTTTAACGGACAACGATTGATCACGAAAGGAAGGACGAGGAATGTTCTCTAATCTTGCCGACAAGCTTTCCGAAGCTTTTAAGAAGTTTCGCAACAAGGGCAAACTCACCGAGGCAGACGTCAAGGCGGGGATGCGTGAGATCAAGCTTGCCCTCCTGGAGGCCGACGTCAACTTCAAGGTGGTCAAGGCCTTCGTGAATAAGGTGTCCGAGCGTGCCGTGGGTGCGGAGGTGCTGGAAAGCCTTCTCCCCGGGCAGCAGATCGTGAAGATCGTCAACGAGGAGCTCACCGCGCTGATGGGCGGGAGCAATTCCAAGCTGAATATTTCTCCCAAGCCTCCCACGGTGGTTCTGATGTGCGGCCTGCAGGGCTCGGGTAAGACCACCCACACCGCAAAGCTTGCCAAGATGTACAAAAAACAGGGTAAGAACCCCTTGCTGGTGGCCTGCGACATCTACCGTCCCGCCGCCATCAAGCAGCTGCAGGTGGTTGCGGAGCAGGTTGGCGTTCCCGTGTTCGAGCGGGGCACCCAGAAGCCTGCGGAAACGGCAAAGGAAGCTATCAAGTACGCCGTGAAGTACGGCTACGATATGGTCTTCGTGGATACGGCGGGCCGTCTCCACGTGGACGAGGAGCTGATGGCAGAGCTGAAGGAGGTCCGCGAGGCCGTGGATCCCACCGAGATCCTCTTGGTGGTGGACGCCATGACCGGTCAGGACGCCGTCAACGTTGCGGAAAGCTTCAACAACCTTTTGGATATCACAGGCGTCATCCTGACCAAGCTGGACGGCGACACCCGCGGCGGTGCGGCACTTTCCGTACGCCACGTAACCGGCAAGCCCATCAAGTTCATCGGTACCGGCGAGAAGCTGGATGCGATCGAGCCCTTCCATCCCGACCGTATGGCATCCCGTATTCTGGGTATGGGCGACGTGCTCACCCTCATCGAGAAGGCGGAGGCCACCATTGACGAGAAGAAGGCCATGGAGATGGAGCGGAAGCTGAGAGAGCAGAGCTTCACCCTGGAGGACTTCTTGGATCAGCTCACCCAGATCAAGGGCATGGGCTCCATGGATCAGCTTTTGGGCATGATGCCCGGGATCAAGCCCGGCGCCCTGAAGGACGCCAAGGTGGATGAAAAGGCCCTTTCCAGAACGGAGGCCATCATCCTTTCCATGACTCCCTACGAGCGTACCCACCCCGGGACGCTGAACTCCTCCCGCAAAAAGCGTATTGCCGCAGGCAGCGGCACCACCGTGGAGGAGATCAACCGCCTTCTGAAGCAGTACGAGCAGACCAAGGACATGATGAAGCGCTTCATGGGCGGCGGCAAAAAGAAGAAGGGCAAGCTGAGAGGGCTCTTCGGTTAATTCCCAAGTAAAAAAGAAAAATATGATACAACCTAAACATTGGAGGAACAAAACAATGGCAGTAAAGATCAGACTGAGAAGAATGGGCGCAAAGAAGGCTCCCTTCTACCGCATCGTGGTAGCAGATTCCCGCTATCCCCGCGACGGCAGATTCATCGAAGAGATCGGTACCTACAACCCCATGACCGAGCCCACCACCGTCACCGTTGACGCTGAGAAGGCAAAGAAGTGGATCGCTAACGGCGCTCAGCCCACCGATACCGTTCGTGACCTGCTGAAGAAGAACGGAGTCATCTGATGAAACAGATGCTCATCGACCTGGTGCAGGCGATCGTGGATCATCCCGAAGAGGTCTCCGTAAACGAGCGTATCAACGGTGATACGGTGGTTTTGGAGCTGACGGTGGCAAAGCGCGACATGGGCCGCGTCATCGGCAGAGAGGGCAAGATCGCGAAGAGCATCCGTACCGTGATGCGTGCCCAAGCGACCAGGGAAAATAAGCGGGTCATCGTAGACATCCTTTGATGAAACGCTATTTGGAAGCCGGAAGATTGAATTCCCCCCGCGGGCTGAAGGGCGAGCTTCGCTTTGAATGCTGGTGCGACGATGCGGAATTCCTCTCCGGCGTTTCCCGCTTATATCTGGATCCCCGAGGCGAACGGTTTTTGGAGGTGGAACGGTACATTCCCCACCTGGGAACCGTGATCTTCAAGGGGTATTCCGACCGTACCTCCGCCTCTGCCTTGACGGGGCGCACCCTGTGGTTTGACCGCCGGGACGTGACCCTGCCGGAAGGCACCTGGTTCAACGACGACCTCATCGGCACTCCCGTGTTCAACGACGCAACCGGCGAAAAGCTGGGGGAGATCCGTGAGGTGGAAGAACGGGGCGGCAGACTGCTTTGGCATATTGCCGAAGAGGGCATGGAATTCCTGTTCCCTCCCGTACCGGATCTGACGGTTTCCGTGGTTCCGGGGGAGGAGATCCGTATCATACTCATCGAAGGGATGGACGAGCGGTATGCGATTTGACGTCCTGACCCTGTTCCCCGAGATGATGGAGTCTATTTTCTCCGCCAGCATTCTGGGAAGAGCCAGAACGGCGGGGCTTTTGGACGTTCATTGCGTGGATATTCGGGATTTTACCAAGGACAAGCACCGTAAGGTGGACGATACCCCCTACGGCGGCGGTTACGGCATGGTGATGACCTGCCAGCCCGCCGTGGATTGCATCCGCTACGTGAAGGCACAGGCGGAGGGCAGCACCAGGGTGATCTACCTTTCTCCCCAGGGGAAGGTGCTGACCCAGCAGAAGGCCAAGGAGCTTTGCGCCTACGACCGTCTGATCCTGCTTTGCGGCCATTACGAAGGCATCGACGAGCGGATCATTGAATTGGAAGTGGACGAGGAGATCTCCGCAGGGGATTACGTCCTCACAGGCGGGGAGCTTCCCGCGGCGATCCTGGTGGATTGCGTCGCCCGTATGCAGGACGGCGTCCTTGCCAATCGGGAGTGCTACGAGAAGGAAAGCCTTTCCGACGGTCTTTTGGAGCATCCCCAGTACACCAAGCCCCGGGTTTTCGAGGGGCTGGAGGTGCCGGAGGTGCTGGTGAACGGCAACCACGCATTGCAGGAGAAGTGGAGACGGGAGCAGGCCTTGGAGCGTACCAAGCGCAAGCGCCCGGATCTGTACGAGAAGGCGTTCCCCAACGGGGAGGAGCCTCGGTAAGATTTTTTGAAAGGTGACCGCGATGGCAACTTCTGCCGACAAGAGAACCAAAAGCAAGACGAAGAAAAGCTCCCGCCGCAGTCACGGCGCAGGCAGCTTCCTTTTGTCGCGCACTTCCCGCCTTTCGGCGAGATGTACCTGGTCCTTGCGGCGGGGAATCGCCTCCAAGGTGTTTTGCTCCGCAGACCGTGTGGAGCAGAGCCTGCGGGGCGGCATTGCGGCCAATATTTCCGAACAGACGGGATTCAGCGATTCGGTGGTGAAGCCCGTCAAAAAGGCGGTCGCCGTCGGTGCGAGCAAGAGCGTGCTCTTCGCCCGCGGGGACGGGTTGCGGCGCGCCTTTCTTCATACCAAGGCGCGGTTCTTCGGGATCGTGCTGTTGGTGTTCGCTTTGTATTCCGCAGGGATCTTCCTGGCAAAGGAATACATGGGGTGGGGCTTCGGTACCACCTCTCCCATGGACCTGGCGACGGCGGCGGGGGTCTTGCCCGCGGCGCTGTTCCTGCTGTTCTGCGGCAAGCCTATGAACGCCTTTTTGGGCGGGAGCAGGCTGTTTAACCATTTGTTCATCGGTATTTTGGGCATGGACGAAAACGCCTTCCGTCAGGATGACGAAGAGACCTTTGCCCACGGCGGCATCGCCTTTATGGCAGGCACCATAGCGGGCGTTGCCACGCTGATCTTCCGCCCCCACGCAGTGTTGCTCTCGTTGTTGGTCGGCGCCTTCTGCCTGTGTATCCCCGCTGTGCCGGAAATGGGGCTTCTCGGGGCGGTGATCCTGTTGCCCTTCATGCCCTTGCGGTATACGGCGCTTTTGACCGCCATAGCGCTTTTGGGCTACGTCTTCAAGCTGATCCGTCTGAAGCGTGTGTTCCGCTTCGGCGTTCCCGAGCTGTTTATGGTGCTGACGGTGGGCGTTTGTGCTCTGTCCGCACAAAGCACGGGGGATCTGTTCTTTCTGAAACGGATGCTTCTCTTCGGGTGCATCTGGTTCCTGACCGTAAATTTGATCACAACGGAGCGTCTGCTCCGAAAATATATTGCCGCCATCGTGTACGGCGGGCTCTTCACCCTTGCCATTGCCGCAGGGCGGGAGCTGCTGACGGTGGCTGCGCTTCCCGGTGTTTTTGCAAGCATTCCCCTCCCCTCGGTGATGAGCGGTACGGTGCTGAAATGCTATTTGATGATGATGACCCCCTTCGCTCTCCTCCACGGCGGGCGGCGGAGCGGCATCACTTTACTGCTGCTGATCCTGCTGAATGGCTACCTCACGGGCTCCGTGTGGGTGTTCGCGGGGATCTTCCTTGCCATCCTGGCGTACGCCGTGTTTGCCCACGGTGCCTGGGTGGGAGCGGCGGTGACGGGCGCTTCGGCCTTCTCCCTGGCAGTTGCCTTTGCGGGGGATCGGCTGGGCGGACTGACCGTCGGCTTTTCCCAAACGGCCAAGCTCCTGGCGTCCCGCTACCTCTGGACGGGGGTGGGCTCCGGTAACGGCGCTTTGGCGACGGCGGCTTTGGCGGAAGGGTTGCATCTTGACGGCTTGGGAGCAAGCCTGTATACCCGCTTGATCCTGGAGGGCGGTCTTCTGTTGCCCTTACTGCTTTTGGCAAGCGCCTTCCTGGCAGGGCAGAGGCTGTTCACCACCCTGCGGGACTTTATGGGCGGCCAGGAGAAAAAGTACACCGTCCTGTGCGGTGCCGTGGTGGCTTCCGGGGTGCTGTTCCTGTTGGGAGCGGCGGTTTCCGATATCTGGAAGGATCTGCGGATCCTGGGCGTATTCTTCTGCATCTGCCCCGTAGCGTCGCTGACGGGTACATTATTCGGCTTTGAGCCTGCCAAAGAGGAGGAACAGCAATGGCTATGAGAAACGACAACCAGCAGACAAAAAAGAAATTTCGTCTCCCTCTGTTTGACATCGCTTTGCTTTTGCTTCTTGCCATCGCCGTGGCGGGAGGAAGCTATTGGGTCTCCCGCAGGGGCGACAAGGAGACCGTGACGGTGCAGTACACCATCCGCTTTGAGAACGTGGACAACGCCTACAGCGGCGCCGTTACCCAGGCGGAGGAGCTGTTCTCCGTTTCCGGTACCCGTATGGGTGAGGTGAAGTCCGCCCGTGTGACCCGTTCCGTGGAAAAGACCTTCGATCTCCATACCTCCTACGAGGAGAGCGGAGAATACCTTTACACCGAGACCCCTTCCGAGGATCACAGCGACGTATATCTCATCGTGTCCGTGGAAGCTGAGCTCATCGGCGGCGGCTATTTCGTCAACGGGAACCGCATTGCCGCAGGCATGACGGTGGACGCCATGGTGGTGGGCTATACGGGACAGGGAGAGATCCTCTCCGTGACCGTCTTGCAGACCCCCGCAAAGCAGAACGCCGAATAAGGAGGACGGGCTATGGAAAAGACCAAGAAAAAACGCATCAACGCCCTGGACGTGCTCATCGTCCTGGTGATCCTCCTTGCCATCGCCGCCTTCTTCCTGAGAGGGAAGATCCTTGCCTTCTTTGAGGAGGAGGCCACCTGCGTAGTGACCTATTCCTTCGTCGCCACCGATCTGGAAAAGGAGCACGCCGCCTACTTACAGTCCGGTGAGATCCTGCTCAACGCTTCCGGAGCGAAAAACGGGGAAGTGCTTTCCGTGACCAAAACGCCCGCAACCGATCCTCACCTCCTTGCCGACGGCCACACCGTTCAGGTGCAAAACGGAGAGCTGGATGCTTCCGGTACCGTTTCCGCCGTGGGGTACGAGGTGGACGGCTTCATCTATCTTGCCGACGGAACCAAGCTGGTCCCCGGCGGCAGTATTACGGTGTATACCGGGGATGCGGTCTTTACTCTGCAGATCACCGGGGTGCGTATCACTACGGAAAATCGTGCAAATTGACCAAAATACTCATCTTTGTCTTGGAAGGTTTAGAGGAAGGGAATATTGATTTCCCGCAAATTATTTGATATAATACTATTATGTAACAAACCATAGGGGAGTACGTGTTATGACGAAAAAAGATGTGACCATCCGGAACGAGAAGGGACTTCATGCGCGCCCCGCTACGTTCTTTATCCAGAAAGCGAACACCTTCAAGAGCTCCGTCTGGGTGGAAAACGGCACTCGCAAGGCAAATGCAAAGAGCCTTTTGGGAGTGCTTTCCCTGGCAGTATCCAAGGGCGACGTGATCACCTTGAGCGCCGAGGGAGCAGACGAGGCGGAAGCTGTTGCAGGTCTTTCTCAGTTGATCACTGAGCTGGAAGACTGAGCCTGACAGTTTTTTGCGCAAAGGGCGACCTTGCGCAGCCGATGCATGATGTTGAGATCGCACTTCGGCCGTATTGATACCAATGTACCGCAAACAGGTAAAATCCGTTCGGAGTGTCGGACGGATTTTGTTTTTTTGTAAAAGAACGTAGGAGTATGACGAAAGAAGAACTGCTGGAAAAGGCCAAATTGCTGCCCCTCACCCCCGGGGTCTATTTGATGCGCAACAAAGGGGGCACGGTGATCTACGTGGGGAAGTCCAAAGCCCTGCGGAACCGTGTTTCCAGTTATTTTTCTCCCTCGGTGCCCCATTTCGGCAAAACGGAGAAGATGATCCGCTCCGTGCACGATTTTGAGGTGTACCACACCGCCACGGAGCTGGAGGCGCTGTTGCAGGAGAACGCTTTTATCAAGCAGTACATGCCTCACTACAACATCAAATTGAAGGATAGTGACGCCTATCCCTACATCCGCCTTTCCAAGGGGGAGTATCCGGGGCTTTCCGTGGTGTATTCCCGCACGGAGGGGAACCACAAGTATTTCGGCCCCTTTTCCTCCGCTCACGTGGCAAACGAGATCGTTGCCACGGCAGTGAAGACCTTCGGTCTGCCCACCTGTAAGAAGGAGTTCCCAAAGGATATCGGCAAAGGGCGTCCCTGCCTGCAATACCACATCGGCGGCTGTTGCGGGCTGTGCATCAAGGGACAGGTCTCCAAGGAGGAATACCGTGCCCTCACCGCAGGGGCGGAGCAATTGCTCAAGGGGGATTGCAGCGGACTTTTGAAGGATCTCACCGCCCAAATGGAAAAGGCCAGCGACGCCGAGCAATACGAGCGCGCGGCGGCCTTCCGCGACCGCATCCGCGCGGTGAAGAAGATCGGGGACAAGCAACAGATCGTTGCCGCCCCGGAGGTGGAGGCGGACATCTTCGGCGTCTATCGTGACGATCTGGGAAGCGCCGTGTCCCTGCTGTTCGTGCGGAACGGCGCCATTTCCGACAGAGAAAATTTCTTCTTCGGCGCCGACGAGATCCTGGACACGGAGGCCTGGGAAGGGCTTCTCCAGCGGATCTATCATTTGCGGGGCTTCATCCCCAAGAAGATCTGCCTTCCCGAGGAGCTGACGGAGGAGGGCAACGAGCTCCTTTCCGCCTGGCTTTCGGAAAAAGCGGGCTGCAAGGTGCAGTTGTATTGCCCCCGTCGGGGAGAATTCCGTGCCTTGACCGACCGTGCCTCGGAAAACGCCAAGCAGCTCCTTCTGCACAAGCGGGCGGAGGAAGAAAAGCAGAACGATTTTTTGGTGTCCTTTGCCAAATTCCTGTGTTTGGAGGTGATCCCGGAGCGGATCGAATCCTACGATATCTCCCACAGCGGGGGCGAGCACCCCACCTGCGGGATGGTGGTTTTGGAAAACGGCAGATTCGCCAAGCGGAAATACCGCACCTTCCACATCAAGGAAGGGGAGGGCAACAACGACGTAGGCTCCCTGACGGAAGCCTTGACCCGCCGCTTCTCCCACGACGACGCAAAGCAGGGCTGGGAGTACCCGGATCTGATCCTTATGGACGGCGGGGTGGCTCAGGTAAACGCCGCCAAAGCCGTGCTGGCAGAAAAGGGGCTTGATATCCCCGTGTTCGGCATGGTGAAGGACGCCTACCATAAGACCCGCACCCTCACCGACGGGGAGCACGAGCTTTCCTTGAACAAGCGCCAGGATCTGTTCGTGTTCCTTTACAAGATCCAGGAGGAGGTCCACCGTTTCGCCCTGTCCCGTATGGACATCCAGCGGCGGAAGACGGTGAAACGCTCCGATCTGGTGAGCATCAAGGGGGTGGGAGAGGCAAAGGCAAAAGCGTTGCTGGCCCATTTCGAGACCTACGAGCGGCTGAAAAAGGCCACTCTGCAAGAGCTTTGTGAGGTGAAGGGGATCAACCCCGCCACCGCTATGAATATTTACGACCATTTCAAGGAGAAATAAACTATGCGTATCATCACCGGTAAAGCAAGAGGCATGAAGCTTCGCACCCTGGAAGGCCTGTCCACCCGCCCCACCTCCGAGGCGGCCAAGGAGGGCATGTTCTCCGCCGTGCAGTTTGAGCTTCACGACAGACGGGTGCTGGATCTCTTCGGCGGAAGCGGCCAGCTTGCCCTGGAGGCTCTGTCCAGAGGAGCGGAATTCGCCGTGATCAACGACGCCTCCCGCGAGGCGGCAAATATCATCAAGGAAAACGCTCAGAAAACCAAGCTGATGCCCCAGTGCCGTATTCTTTCCGCCGATTGGAAGGATTATATCCGCATGGCAAAGGGCAGAGAGCAGTTTGATCTGATCCTGCTGGATCCTCCCTATACCGAAGGCCTGCTGGATGAGATCCTCGCCGCTTTGGTGGAGGCGGAGCTCCCCTCGGAAAACGCCATCCTCATTTGCGAAAGCGACGAGAAGGGCATCCCCGCACCCCTGGAGGGCTACCGTCAGAAGCTCCACCGCTACGGAAAGAGCTACGTTTCCGTCTACCGCAGAGAAGAGGAGGAAGCATAACCATGCGTACAGCCGTTATCACCGGGATGTTTGATCCCTTTACCAGGGGCCACGAGAACCTGGTGCGCCGTTCCCTGGATTTGTTCGATCAGGTGGTCATTGTCATCAGCCGCAATGCGGAAAAGCAGGGCTTTCTCCCCGACCGTGTGAAGCTGGATTCCATCTGGGCCTGCTTCCCCGACAAGCGGGTGCAGGTGGTGCTTTTGGAAGGCCTTTTGGCAGAGTTCGTGAAGCAGTTCGAGAACCCCGTTTTGGTACGTGGTGCAAGAAACGGCACGGACTTTGAATACGAAGCCCAGCTCCGTGCCATCAATATGGAATTGGGGGGCATCGAAACGGTGATCCTGCCCTCCTCCGGGAGTATGGCGCATATCAGCTCCACTTACGCAAGAGAGCTGATCCGCTACGGCAGACCGCTGAACGGCGCCGTTCCCACTCCTGCCGCCAACGTGATTAACAGGTACTTAAATGAAAAAGATTAACATCCGAAAAGGGGATCTGGAATTCGTACGGGAACCCCTCCGTGCCCCCTTTGGCTTCAAAGGGAGATACCTCACTGAGCTTTGGCAGACGGTGGCAAAGGTGGAAAGCGACAATTTCACCGCCGTGTGCCCCTGCGTGGAAAGCGTCCTTTGGTCGGATGCGGCGGTGTTTGGGGAGAATCCCCCTGCCGTTTCCTCCGCTATGATGATGATGGTCACCGGCAGAGCCTTGAAGCTGCTGGAAGGAAGCTCCTTTACCACTCCCGAGGAGGCGATCGAAGGCATTTTGCCCGAGCTGATCTCCTACGCCGCCTCCGTTTGCGGCAGACCCGTGGCGGAGACCTTCGTTTTGAACTCCCTGGTGGGGGTTGACTTCGCTCTTTGGATGCTGTATGCCAAGGAAAACGGCATCGCCTCCTTCGATGGGCTGATTCCCGCCGACGTGAAGCCTGCCATGGCCCACCGCCACACCGCCCTGGCCCAGATCCCTCTGCTGTCCTATGCGGTGGAGGAAGAGGAGATCAAGCGCTGTCTGGACAGCGGCATTTCTCTTTTGAAAATCAAGATCGGCAAATCCATCCCCGGCGTTCCCGCTGGGGAAGCGGACATGAAGGCCATGCTGGAGTGGGACATTGCCCGCCTGCAGCAGATCCATACCATCGCCTCCCGGTACGAAACGCCCCACACCAAGGACGGCAGGATCTTATATTACCTGGACGCCAACGGCAGATACGACAGCCGTTCCCGGCTGGAGGCTCTTCTGGAAGCGGCGGACAAGATGGGCGCTTTACCCCGCATCGCCTTGCTGGAGGAGCCCTTCGCTCCCGAAAACCATACCTACGTGGGGGATCTTCCCCTGTGTCTCAACGCCGACGAATCCGCACATTCCCTTGCGGACGTCAAGGCGCGGTTGCAGATGGGGTACAAGGCGGTTGCCCTCAAGCCCATTGCCAAGACCTTGTCCGTGTCCTTCCGCATGGTGCAGGCCATCCACGAAGCAGGCGGACAATGCCTCTGCGCCGATTTGACGGTCAACCCCTTGCTGGCGGAATGGAACAAGCAGTTCGCCGCCCGTATCGCCCCCTTGGCAGGGATGAAGGTGGGTTGCGTGGAGATCAACGGCGACCAGAACTATTCCCGCTGGGAGGATCTGAAGACCCTGCTTCCCGCCGGCCTAAACCCCGCCCCCCTGCAAAACGGCGTGTTCCCCCTGGACGACGCCTTCTTTGCCCACAGCGGTAGGCTGTTTGAGGAAAACGGATATCATACCTGCTTTGCGAAATAAAAACGAAAGACACGGCTGACAAAAAGCCGTGTCTTTTTTCGTGAACAGAGGAACGAGGGAGGTTTTTGGCACAACGAAGAGAGCCTTCTCACCCCGGAACGTCATTCTGAGCGGAGCCGCGGGAAAGGGGGAAAGGATAGAAAAGAAAAGGCTCTCCCGCGGCGGAGTCGAAGTTTTCGTAGTCGAGGCGCAGCCGAGCGGAGAAAACCAAGGGAGGCTTGCCTCCCGCAGGGATATGGTTTGGAATTAGATCAACCTTTCTGTAACGCAAGAACTGTTTTAAGTAACTGACGGAACGAAAAAAGCGGTATAGCAAATGGGGTACCATACCCTCAAAAAATGCTTGGCATTTTTTGACTCTTATGCGGGCTCACGCCGCTCATAAGAGATCGACTCGTGCGGGTTGTTCCCTTGTGCACAGCCGCAGCGCCTCTATCCCGCACTCGCTCAGAGTGACAAATAGGGGGGTGGCGTTGTCGATATACGTAGCGGTTATTGAGCTATATCAATTCGACTGTCATTCTGAGCGGAGCCGCGGCGGGATGGGTAGGATTAGAGAAACGAAGGCTCTCCCGCGGCGGAGTCGAAGTTTTCGTAGTCGAGGCGTAGCCGAGCGGAGAAAACCAAGGGAGGCTTGCCTCCCGCAGGGATATGGTTTGGAATTAGATCAACCTTTCTGTAACGCAAGAACTGTTTTAAGTAACTGACGGAACGAAAAAAGCGGTATAGCAAATGGGGTACCATACCCTCAAAAAATGCTTGGCATTTTTTGACTCTTATTCGGGCTCACGCCGCTCATAAGAGTTCGACTCGCGCGGGTTGTTTCCTTGTGCACAGCCGCAGCGGCTCTATCCCGCACTCGCTCAGAGTGACAAACAGGGGGGGTGGCGTTGTCGATATACGTAGCGGTTATTGAGCTATATCAATTCGACTGTCATTTCTAAGCACACCAACCCTGCGGGTTGGCGAGCCGCGGAGAAGGGTACAAGTTTACATTCAAAGGGGGGAGATCAGACTTCGAGGAGATTCCTCAACCTGCAAGCAGGTCTTGGTTTTACTTGCAAACCGTACCTCAAGGATGACAGTGCCCCTTGTCTCCCCAAAACACCGTAAAAAACCTCCTATTCCTCCCTTCTTTTTCTTGACAAACCGCCTCGTTTGTTCTATACTGTAAAAAAATACTAACGTAAAGGAACGCACAATATGGAAAAAATCGCTCTTATCATGGATCCCGGCACCCGGGACATGGTCATCAATCAAAAAACCATCGACAGACTCTCCAAGATCGGCGAAGTGGTCATGAACCAAGGCGGCAACAACGTAGGGAGCGTAAAGCCCCTTCTGCAGGACGCCACCGTTTGCGTCACCTCCTGGGGAAGCACCCCTCTGGACGAGGAGCTGTTGGCCGTCTGCCCCGATTTGAAGATCCTCATCCACGCCGCAGGCAGTGTAAAGCCCGTGGTTTCCGACGCTTTGTGGGCAAAGGGTGTCCGTGTGGCTTCCAGCGCTCCCATGCTGTCCATGGGCGTTTCCGAGACGGCTTTGGGCTTCACCATTTCCGCCTCCAAGAACTTCTACAATCTGAACGCCAATCTCCATAACGGCTTGTGGGAAGAAGGGAAGAAGGACATCCGCGAGCTGTACGAGCTGACCATCGGCGTTATCAGCGGCGGCTGGGCAGGCAGACATTACATCGAGCTACTGCAGCCCTTCAACGTGGACATTCTGCTGTACGATCCCTTCGTGTCCGAAGAAACTGCCGCATCCTGGGGCTGCCGCAAGGCTTCCTTTGAGGAGATTTTGGAGAAGGCGGACATTATCTCCATCCACGCACCTTCTATTCCCGAGACCTACCATATGTTCAACGCCGAGACCCTGGCAAAGATGAAGAAGGACGCTATCCTTATCAACACCGCCCGCGGCTCCCTCATCGACGAGGAGGCGCTGTACAACCATATGAAGGCGGGCAACCTGAAGTACGCTTGCCTGGACGTGTTCGATCCCGAACCCCCGGCGGCTGACCATCCCCTGCGCACTCTGCCTAACTGCATCATGACCCCCCATCTGGCAGGCCTTGCCGCCAACGGTCTGAAGAAGATCGGCCAGCACGTCTGCGAGGAGCTGGAGCGCTTCCTGGCAGGGGAGAAGCTTCTTGCAGAAGTAACCAAGGAAATGCTTGCAAAGATGGCGTAATGAATCGCTACGCTCTCGGTAGAAAACCAACGGTTTTCTACCGGGTTTTCGCGCCCCTTCCGCGGGGCGCGTGCCCCTTGCGGGGTTCCTCGCTACGCTCGGAATTTTTTGCGTCCGTACGCAAAAAACCAAATCGGAGTCTTTCGCCCGCAGTGAATGCGGGCTAGCGACGCAATTTTCATTGTATGGTCGCTACGCTCTCGGTAGAAATCCAACGGTTTTCTGCCGGTTTTCGCGCCCCTTTTTTAGAAAATGGAGAACCCTATGTACTATGCGAACAAACCCATCACCAAATGTGAACCCATTTATTGCGAAACCCCTTCCAAGGAGAAGGTAAACCTCCTCCGCGGCCTGCCCATCCACGGCATCGAAGAGAAGGAGTTCTTCTCCAACCCCGGGGAGCGGGCAGAACGGAACTACGACACCGATTGCATGCTGCTCACCGACGGGGAGTATTCTCCCGACCGCCGCTACCCCAACCCCCAGTGGTTCCATATCCACGGCGGCGGAGGGCGTGTCATCACCTTCAAACTGCCCTACCTGTGTGCGGTGGAGGGCTTCTGCATGAACACCTGCCGCGACGACGTGGTGGCAGTCCGTTCTCCCCGTTACACCAAGATCCGTGTTTCTGCCGACGGCGAGACTTTTGAGACCGTCTACGAGGCGGACACCCGCACCCACCGCGACCTGCGGATCATTCCCATCAAGGGAGACTTCGCCCCCGTGCAGGCGTTGTACGTCCAGGTGGTCATCGACGTGGTGCACCACGTTTACATCGACGAATTGGAGATCTACGGCTGTACCGACGTGACGGACGTTCCTCTGCCCGTGGCGGACGATAAGCCTGTCTTCAACGAATTCCCCGGCCCCGTGGAGGTGAACGCATTCCCTCCCGACGACGTCATGGGCTCCAACAACATCCTGCTCACCTACAACTACCGTCCCGTGGACGAGGATCAGGGCTTCCGCACCCCCGAGGATTACTTCCCCTTGGTGGCGTATCTGGATAAAGAAGGAAACGTCAAGGACACCTTCATGGACGGCTTCCTGTTCCTTCCCGACGTGTCCTTCGATTTCAGCCCCCGCGGTCAGCACGCCGAGGGCTGGCAGGACTATATGGACAGCGTTTTCGTCCCCGGTAAGAACTTAGACGCTCTGAACGCCACTGCTAAGAAGGTGGGCACCGCCCTGGGCAACCCCGACCACACCGTGGGAGTCTACTTCACCATTCTGTATACCTTTACGGGGTATGATGATTTCGGTACGGTGAACGGGGAACACCTGGTGTTCGACAACCCGGAAAGCCGCAAGAAGGCCATCCGCTGGATGATCGATTCCATGATCGAACGCTACAAGGCGGGGAACTACGGCAACACGGAGCTGAGAGGCTTCTATTGGTTCGAGGAGGCCTTGAACCCCACCGACCGCTACGAGGAGGAGCTGATCCGCTTCGCCTGCGAGTACGTGCAGTCCAAGGGCTACAAGTGCTTCTGGATCCCTTATTTCTGCGCCCTGGGCTACGAGCATTGGCAGAGATACGGCTTCGACATCGCTTGTATGCAGCCCAACTATATGTTCGACCTTTCCATCCCCAAATCCCGCTTGTACGATACGGCAAAGGAAGCCAAGCGCATGGGCATGTGCGTGGAGCTGGAGGTTTGGCAGATCCGTGAGGATCCCGACGGCATCATCGACCACCCCGAGCATATCCGGAGATTTATCGAATACCTGGAGGTTGGCGCGGAAACCGGCTATATGAATACCTCCAAAATGTACTACCACGGAAGCCGCTTCAAGGGCTGCATTTCCAACGGATGGAAGAGCAAAAACCCCCTCTACCGTGAAATGTACGACAAGACCTATCTGTTCGCCAAGAAAAAGCTGTAAGAAAGGAAGACTGCTATGCGGATCCATAAAGCATCCCTCGTCTGGCAAGGTGTAAAAGCCGGCATCCAGCTGTTGCCGTGCGGGTTCATCGCCTCCGTGATGGTCTTCTACGTCATTCTGTACCTTGCGGGCTTTGAGGCCACGGAAGGTGAAACCGATACCTTCCTCTTTGCGTTGGTTACGGGTGGGTTGTTCTCTTTGGCGTTTTGGCGGGGCTGTGTCAATCTTGCCTTGCTTTTGAAGCTGAGAAGATACAACAAGGCCGTGGAGCTACTTGCTCCCGAGAGCTTGGAGGAGCTGTCCCGCGGGGTGCTGGAGCGTCCGGAAAAGGTACAAAAAGCCCTTGCCCGTATGATCCGCCTGCATTTGATCTCCGCGGTTCCCTATCATTCCGTGGCAGATTTTACGGTGTCTTCCGCCTCTGCAGAGCCCCAAGCGGCGCCTGCCCCGGAGGAGGCGGCCGAGGAAACACGGGAGATCGATCCCGATTTCTCCCAAGCTCCCGAGGAAAAGGTTACCGTCACCTGTCCCCATTGCCGCGGGGTGAGCATCATCACCAAAGGCACCCAAGCTCCCTGCGACTACTGCAAAAAGATCATTCAAGGATAGAAACAAAAACGCTGCCTGAAACAAGGCAGCGTTTATTGTTCTAAATCCAAATGCTCGGGATTGAAAAGATCGTCGTCCAAGAACTCCCCCAGAGACATATCAAACCCTTTGGCTAAAAGGATGACGGTGCTCAGCGTCACCGTTTTGTTTCGTCCGTTCATGATGCATTGCATACTTCCGTGTTGGATCCCCGATTCCTGCTCTAAGCGGTATTGGGTCATCCCTTTTTCCAACAAAAGCTTGGAAATACGCTTTGCCACAGCATCGTTTACCGTCAAAGCCCTTCTCCTTATCGTGTGAAGATTTACCTACTCATATTGTAGCAAGAAAAAATACAAATTATAAGAAGGTATACCTACATATATGGAGGAAGAGTGCTATGACGGTTTCTTTTTGCAGACATACTGATTTTTCGGAACTGCGGAGCAAGAAGAAGCACGAAAAACGGGACGCCGTGGACGTCGTCCCCTACAAACCCGCAACAAACGTTGATCGAAACAATACTCCGGGTCACGCAATAGGGAAAGGCGAAAACCGATTTGTTGCCATTCTTGCTGCGGGAGAATATGTTGTTTATTCAGCTTTGCCGTTTCGTGTTTGTAGGGGCTGACGTCTCGCCGCCGCAGGCGGCATCGGCAGCCCACATAAAAATGCTCGGGAAAGAAACCGCCGGTCACATTCCCGCCCGCCCCTGCATATAGTAACAACAAGGGAAAGGAGCGGATACACATTGGCAGAGAGCAGAGGAACATTGGAAGTCACCGTTCTGACGGCGGACGGGGGGATCTTAGAAGGGGCGACGGTGATCCTGACGGGAGGCTCCCGCGGCTCCATGACGGAGATCAGCAACGGGGCGGGATTTGCCTCCTTCTCCGTGCCCACGGGTTCTGCGGTGAGCAGTCAGACCCCCAACCCCAGGGAACGGCCTTACGTGACGGTGGATCTGCGGATCGTGATCCGCGGGTACATCACGGTGAGCATCATCGGGGAGCAGATATTCCCGAATCAGACCACCAAGCAGACTGTCCGCATGGAGGTGCTGACAGCCACCCCCAACGAGCTGGAAAAAATCATCATCATCCCGGAGCACAAAATATATACCAACCGTGCCGACGTGCGGCTTCCCGAGGAGGACGCCCTGCCTGCGGCTGTTACGGAGATCCCCCGCAGGGTGGTGGTGCCGGAGAACATACGGGTCCACTTAGGCCCTCCCGGTGCCAACGTGCGCACGGTGACGGTGCCCTTCATCGACTATATCAAAAACGTGGCCAGCAGCGAGATCTACCCCACCTGGCCCACCAATTCCTTGATCGCCAACGTCATTGCCCAGGTGTCCTTGACGCTGAACCGTCTGTACACCGAGTGGTACCCCTCCCAGGGGTACGATTTCGACATCACCAGCTCCACCGCCTACGACCAGTATTACGTTCACGAGCGGGGGATCTTTGAAACCATCGACACGGTGGTGGACGGGTATTTCACCAATTACATCGCCGCCCGGCGGCGGTTGGAGCCCTTGTTCGCCGAATATTGCGACGGCGCCAATACCACCTGCGACGGCATGAGCCAATGGGGCACGGTGTCCCTGGCACGGAAGAACTACACCCCTTTGCAGATTTTGCAGTATTACTACGGCAACGAGATCGAGCTTCGCACCGCACAGGTGCAGGAGGTAGCTCCCGAATCCTTCCCCGGTGAATTGGAAGCGGGAGACGTTTCCGAAGGGGTGCTCCGCTTGCAGAATCGGCTGAACCGTATTGCCATCGCCTTCCCCGCTATCCCCTTCGTCCTCCCTGCAGATGGGCGGTTCGGGGAGGCCACCGCCCTGGCGGTAAGGGGGTTCCAACGGCTGTTCCGCCTTACGGAAACGGGAAAGGTGGATCGGGAGACCTGGTATCGTATTCAGTATATCTACACTGCGGTGAAAAAGCTGGCGGAGCTGGGAAGTGAAGGGGAATTCCCCCAAACGGACACCTTCCCCGGGCGGGTGCTTCAGCGGGGAAGCCGGGGCACGGAGGTGCTGAGGATCCAGCAGTATTTGCAGTACATCTCCCGTGAGCTGGGAGAGAACGTGATCCCCACGGTGGAGATAGACGGCGTATATGGCGACGAGACCTCTGCGGCGGTACAGCAGTTCCAGAACTACTACGGCCTGGTCCCCACGGGCACGGTGAACGAGGCCACCTGGAACGCCATCGTCACCTCCTTTTACGCCCTGGGCGGGGGAGAGACGGACACTCTGCGTCCCTATCCCGGCACGCCCTTGCGGAGAGGCTCCACGGGCGAAAACGTCCGTTGGCTGCAGACCATGCTGAATGCGGTGTCCACCGTGGACCTGGATATGCCCATGCTGGCGGTGGACGGCATTTTCGGCCCTGCCACAGAGGCTAACGTCCGCCGCTACCAGCGGAACTACGGCCTGGCAGAGGACGGCATCGTGGGTCCCTTGACCTGGGAATCCTTAACAAAAGAATACGCCCGTATTACGGGCGCATCGTAAGGCATATGAGCGTCAGACGAGGAGCCCGCCGCCGGGACCCTCGTAGGGAGGCTGGCTTTTGGGTTCCTTCTTGGCTTTTTCGATCTCGTCCTTCATAATGGCAACGAAGGCGTCGTTGGGCTCGAATTCGATCACAGCGCGCTTGCCTGCAAACCCCACCACGAAGAACCAATGCTTTCCCCCAAGGTTTTGGGAGTAGTTGAAGAAGTTGTTGTAATTCTTGTTGTAGCCCTTGGATCTGTACTCCTCCTTGGTGACCAGGTCAATGGTCTCCGCCAGGTCCAAAGCACCTTGATCCGTGCGCTTGCTGCCCACGATCTTGGTGATGATGAAGGTGCCGTTGTCCAGGGTATATTCCATCTCCGTCATGGTAAAGCGGATGATGATATAGAGGGCAATGGCGGCAATAAACATGGCGGCAAGGTTGATCGCGCCTTGGTATTCCTTCCACAGGATCCCCAGGGCAAAGGCACCTATGGTGAGGAGAACGCTGGCGATCATCAGAAGAGCAACCTGCTTGGGGTTCCGTTCGGGCTTGCATTTGTACATGAAGGGCGATTCCTTTCGTTGTGATTTGGGAGGTTTTTGTATGAGAAACGATTACGGTATGGAGCTTGACCCCGCCGCATTGGCACGGCTGAACGACCGCCAGCTGGGGGATCTGGTGACCCAAATTGCCTCCGCCGTGGGGGCGGATCCCCGTAAGACGGCAATGCTTTTGGGGAATATGGACCACTTGCGGGAAAGCCTGCAGGATCTCACCCCGGAGCAGGCAAAGCTGCTTTTGGATCGGGCAGGGGAAGAAAAAAGCCGTGAGATCTACGAGCTGATCCGCAGGAAAGGACGCTGAACGCCATGGAGGATAGCTTCAACGAGAAGCTGAAGGCGGTACTGGCGGATCCCGAGGCCATGGCGAAGATCACTGCCATTGCCTCCTCCCTGGGGAGCGGGGGCGAGCCCTCTCCCCCGGAACGGGAGAGCGCGCCTGCCTTTGCGCCTCAGTCTGCCCCTGCGCCAAAGCCTTCGGCAAAGGATCCCAGACTGGACTTATTGTTTGCCCTGCGCCCTTTGGTGGGGGAGGGAAAGAAAAAACGTATTGACGACCTGATGCAGATTGCCACGGTGGCCTCTCTTTTGGGAGGCTTCGGGAGCCGTGGAGGAAGGAGTTGACCCTGTATGTACAGCCGCGAAATGGGCGGGATCAAAAGCGACGGACAGCTTTACGGGATGAACCACCCGATTTCCGTTCCGGAGCGGGAGGAGCCTGCCGCCGAGACCTTCCGTGAGCAAAAGCCTTGTAAGGACGAACCGAAGCGGAAGGGGCTTTTGGATCTTTCCTTTCTTCACGATCTGAAGATAGAGGATCTGCTTCTCATAGCCATCGGCTTTTTATTGCTCACCGACGGGGACGGGGAAAACAACGATCTACTGATCATCCTGGTGGCACTCCTGCTCCTGATGTGAGCGGGCGTACAGGAACTCAATGAATTCCTCCACCGTACGGCGATCCTTGGCGGGCAGGGAACGGAAGCGGTCGTACACCGTTTCCTCCCCCTTCTTGCCGGCGGGAGAGACCTCGGAATGTCCCAGCCCTGCGGCAAACATCAGATCCTCCAGATCCACGTCGCCGAAGGCGTTGGCGGTGATCTTGCGGATCAGCTTGGGGCGGGGGGGATTTTCCTGCTCCATGGCCGCCAGCTTCCGCATTTGTACGTAGCTGATATCGCACTCTGCGGCGAATTGCCGCCAGGAGCGCACACCCTTCGCCTGCTCCAACAGCATGGCGAAGATTTTTTTGTTCCAACGGGTATTTTCTGCCATAAGGACTCCTTAATTGGACGTATCGCGGGTGAGCGCCGCACCTATTACGGTACCGTAGGTGGACAGCTCGGGAATGATGAAGTGCATGCCGAACATACGGTTCAACTGCTCAAAGGTGACGTGGGCGTGGGGAAGCCCTGCCAGGTTGCCGATGAGGACGATCTCCTTCAGCTCCTTCTGCCGTGCGGCGAATACCGCCAGCATGCCGATGGTCTCGTACACCATGTTGAAGATGCCCAGGGCGATATCCTCCCGGGTGGCCAGGTCGGAGACCTTGCCGAAGTTGGCGGCGGTGGCGTTATCGGAAAGGATGGAGTTGATGGCGGACTTGGAAATATCGTTGATCCGCAGGTCGATCTTGGAAAGATCGCCCTCTTCTGCCAAAACGGCGATCTGTGCGGGATCGGACATACCCAGAAGCTTTTTGGAAAGCCCCATCAGGGTGCCGCCACCCACGCCGGTACCGCCCAGGTACTCACTGCCCTTCCCGTCGGCGTAAACGTAAGCCGTGCCCGTGCCCATGCTGACGATGACCGCACGGTCCAGACCCGAAAGGTACAGCCCGCCCTTGGCGTTGGCGGTGAATTCCTCCACGCGGACGGTTTTCAACCCGTAGATGGATTCCTCCACGAAGGCACTGCCCACACCGGTGATGTGCACCTCGCTGATGTCCGAAAGGGCGATCCCATGCTGATAGGTGAACTTCCCGAAGGCGCCGTAAACGGAGGCGATGGGGTCTGTGGCACGGACCATCAACGGCTCCAACAGCTTGTCCCCGTCAAAGCCCACGATCTTCGTGGTGCTTCCGCCGATGTCGATTCCAACGATGATGCTCATAAAAACGCCTCCTGCAAGATACTCTCCTTCTATTGTAGCACTTTTTTCGGAAAAGTCAAATTATTTTTTCTCTTTTTTTGAAATATCACTTCCCAATCCGCAAAAAATGTGGTACAATAGGAAGAGAAACGTAAACTGGAGGGTATGTGCATGGGTTTGGCCAAGGATCTTGCGCCGGAACGGGCAGATTTTCTGCGCCGCCTGGCAAACGGCACCTGCTCTCACGGTTTTATCGTGGAAGGCCCAAAGGGGTCGGGAAAGCGTGACTTCGCCCTGTGGTGTGCCTCCGCCTTGCTTTGCGAATCGGCGGACAAGCCCTGCGGCTTGTGCCGTTCCTGCCGCAAAGTGCTGGGAGGGCATCATCCCGACGTGCATCTCTACGGCGAGGGGGAAAAGGCCATCACCGTCAGCGAGGTGCGGGATCTCATCAGAGAGACGGGCTGGATCCCCACCGACGGGGAAAAGAACGTGTTCATTTTGAGCAATGCGCAAAAGATGCAAGCTTCCGCGCAGAACGCCCTTTTGAAGGTGTTTGAGGAGCCTCCCGCAGGGGTGGTGATCTTTCTGCTCACCGATTCCCGCAGAGGGCTTTTGCCCACGGTGCGCTCCCGCGGGCAGACGGTGCGCCTGTCTCCCATGGAGCCGGAGGAGCTAAAAGCCAAGCTGAAGCTGATGTTTCCCCGTGTGTCTCCCGCAGAGCTTTCCGCCGCCGTGCAGTTCTCCGGAGGGAGTCCGGGGGAAGCGGAAGCCTTTCTGAAGCGGGATGCCGTGATGCGCAGGGAGGCCGCCAAGGAATGGTTCTCTTTGGCGCTGGAGGGGGACAAATACCGCCTCATCGGCCTGCTCACCGCCTCCAAGCATAAGCGGGATACTTTGCTGCCCTTGCTGGACGCCTTTTTGCTCCTGCTTTGGGACCTGCTTTTGGAAAAAAGCGGAGGAAAACCGGTGTTGCTTTCCGAAGAAGAGCTGGAGCGTTACGGAGCCAGAGCCACCAAGCGCGCCCTTGCCGCCATGTGCGACGCTACCGTGGACGCAAGGGAGAGCCTGGAATCCAACGGCAACGTCACCGCCGTGATGACCCGCCTTGCCACGGGACTTTGGTCTGCGGCAAACGAACGGGCCTGAGAAGTTTAACTGTAGATTACCGATGGTATAGAAGGAAGATCGTATGGAAGAAAAGAAGATCAAGGATATGACCGGCAACCGGGAGGAAAAGATCGCCTCCAAAAAGCCGGTGAAGGACGCTCCTGCGGCAAACGCCCCCAGAGCGCCCAAGCGCCCCTTCGTGCGGGTGGCTTATCCCGGTGCGGATATGACCGAGCACATCAGCAAGAAGAGCGACGCTCCCGCAGAGAACGCCTCTGCCGGGGAAAAGACCGAAAAGCGTCCTCCCAAGCAGGACCGCAAGGACAGACAGAACAAACCTGCAGGGAAGAACCGCAAGGGAGACCGTCCCGAGCGGAAGGAGCACGTCCGTGTAGAAGAGGCAAAGCCCGTTCAGGAAAAGAAGGCACAGCCTCCCCAGGAGCCCAAGGCTGAGAACCAGCAAAGGGAGCAGGGCAACAAGCGGAAGCACGACCGTAGAGACCGCCGTTCCGATAAAAAGCACGACCGTAAGGCCCGCCCCGCAGAGGATCTGATCCCCCAGGCGGTGGAAAAGCCTGCTAAGGAAAAGCAGAAGGAGCCCCGCAAGGGCGAGCAGAAGGGAAAGAACAATCCCGCTCCCCGCAAGGCTCAGGGGGAACGTGTGGTTCTGGAGCGTGCCACCCCTCCCGCAGAGAAGCCCAAGGAGGAGTTCACCGACGAGCAATTGCGTGCCGACGGCCTGCTGTTCACCCTGGACGAGGAGCCTGCCGCCGAGACGGCCGCTCCCGCCCAAGAGCTCCAGGAGCCCAAGGAACAGTTTGAAGTGGTGGGCATCCGCTTCCGCGGCGCAGGGAAGACTTATTATTTCTCTCCCGCAGGGATCTCCTTTGCCGACGGCGACCACGCCATTGTGGAGACCGTTCGGGGCGTGGAATACGGCGACGTTCTCATGGGCAACCGCATGGTGTCCGCCAACGAGGTGGTTCAGCCTCTGAAGCCCGTCCTGCGCAAGGCCTCCGAGGGAGATACCGCTCACTACCTTACCAACCGCGAGTTAGAGGAGGCGGCAAAGCCCGTCTTCCTGGAAAAAGTCAAGAAAAACAAGCTGGAAATGCAGCTTGTGGACGTGGAATACACCTTCGACAACACCAAGCTGTGCTTCTATTTCACCGCAGAGGGCAGAGTGGATTTCCGTGAGCTGGTAAAAGACCTGGCCTCCGTGTTCCGTACCCGTATCGAGCTTCGCCAGATCGGCGTGCGGGACGAAGCCCGTATGTTCGGCGGCTTGGGCGTTTGCGGCAGACCCTTCTGCTGTAAGAGCTTCCTTGCGGATTTCGTGCAGGTCTCCATCAAGATGGCCAAGGAGCAGAACCTTTCCCTGGCGTCCTCCAAGATCAGCGGCTCCTGCGGCAGATTGATGTGCTGTCTCCGTTACGAACAGGATACCTACGAGCGTGAAAACGCCGCCATGCCCCGTGTGAACAGCACCGTGGACACCCCCAAGGGCAAGGCAACCGTGCTGGAAAGCAACTTCTTGACCAAAAAGGTGAAGGTGCTTACCGCAGACGATAACACCATCCGCTTCTTTGCTCCCGAGGAGGTGCAGTTCTTGGCACCCCCGCCCAAGAAGAACACCAAGGAGACGGAAGAGATCGACCCCGAATTGGCAAAGCTTGAATAAAAAAGCAAACCGACTGCAGAAAATGCAGTCGGTTTTTGCGTAGTCAAAAAAACATATGCTCCACAAATGCGTCGTTGAAGTCTGCGCTGCCGCCCAGCTCCACGTGGATGGCGGAAGCGGCGAGGGATCGGCATGTTTCCTCCGAAGCGGAGTCGCCAAGGAGCATACAGGCTCCTTGCAGGGCGGCGTTTCCCAGAGGGATTATCTTCCCCAAAAAGGAACGGGGCAGTAACCCGATCTTCACAGCGCTTTCCGGGGAAAGGTGGGTTCCGAAGCCCCCCGCCAGATACACGGCGACAACCTCCTGCTCCTTCACGCCGGCACGGGCAAGCAAGATCTCCATCCCCGCAGCGATGGCGGCTTTTGCCAACTGCAGGGCACGGATATCCTTTTGGGTCAGGGTGACGTCCCCCGCGATGGGCAGGAAGTCCCCGTCCATGGCCCCGGTCTCGTCCAGCTCTTCCAATTCCAAAAGACAAGCCGCCGCATCCAAAAGTCCCGAGCCGCAGATCCCTATGGCGGGCTTTTCTCCCACGGTGTGGGCGTGCAGCTTACCGTTTGCCACCCAAAGGCGGTCGACGGCACCGGGAATATAGCCGCACCCGTGGGAGACCTCGGCTCCCTCAAAGGCAGGGCCTGCCGCCGTGGAGGTGACGTACAGCTTGCCGTCCTTCCACAAAGCGATCTCCCCGTTGGTGCCCACGTCGCACAGCAGGGCGGTTTCTTCTTTTTCGCACATCCCCGATGCCAGCAGGGCACAGGTAATATCCGCCCCCACGAAGGCGTTCATGCAAGGGGGCAGGTAGGCAGGCTTGCCCAACAGCTCCCACGTTTCCCCGAACAAGGTCTCCGACCGAAAGGGGAAGGTGGCGATAGAAGCGGGGGATCTGCCTGTGAGCAGGTACAGCATGGCGGTGTTCCCCGTGACCACCAGGGAGGCGATCTCCTTCCCTCCGCCCGCCTGTTGCAGAAGGGCTTGGATCTCACCGATGACGGCGGATTGCAGAGCCTCACCGTGCCCCTTCAAGGCGGCGTCGATCCTGCCGATCACGTCGGCGGCGTACACCCCCTGGGGGTTCAAAGCGGAGGCGTCTCCCACGGGGGAGCCGTCTGCGTCAAACACCTTCACGGCGATGGTGGTGGTTCCGATGTCCACGGCGGCGGAGATCCCCTGCAAGGGTGTGTCGGGACGGTAGTCCGTGCCTTCCACGTGGGCAAAGGGAGCATCCTCCCGTAAGGGGGAGCCCCAAGTCTCTCCCAAAAGGAGGGCTTGGCAGGCCAAACGGCACCCCGCCTTTTTCTCGGCCTCGTTGGGAGCGGAAACGGCACCCTCCAGCACCACGGCGCACTTTCCGCAGGTGCCTTTTCCACCGCAGGGGGCGGGGAAGGGAACGCCCTGCTTCCTCAGAAGCTCTGCCACCGTAACGGCGCCTTCAAAGGGAAGGCGGTATTCTTTTTGTGTGGTCTTCCAATGCAATATGGGCATATCAGTCAAACAGCACCATCCCAAAGAAGGTGACGGTGTTCTTTCCGTTGTTGTAGGGTAAGGAGGTATCCTTGACGGTGTTGTAGACGTCGATACAGCAGGCCTCCATGGAAAGCAAGGCTTCCCTCGGGTTGCGGCAGGGGAGTCCCTCCACCTTGGCGCAGGGCTTGCAAAGGCGGCAACCGCCTGCACCCAATACCAAAAACCTGCCTTCCTCCGTCTCCCGCAGGCGGGCACGGAGTTTGCGGACCAATTTATTCAGCTCCAGCCCCGCCAAGCTCATGGTCTCCATGTCAAAGGGATCGTCCAAGGGGGTGACGGTCTGGAGCACCAGGGCGTGAGCGTAGCCGTGTACCATTGAAATCAATTCCTCGGGTGTCCCAACGTCCGGCGGACACATATGGCACTTGCCGTAAATGCGGCATTCTCCGGAGGCGCAGGCATCCCGAAAGACGGGATTGGTAACAATGCGGTCTCCCGAAATCACTTCCGCCCCCGTAGCACCGCATTCCAGCGCCAGGGCTCTTAATGCTTCGCCGTTCATGAAAGCGCCTCGAAAAATGCGTGGATATTCTCCCATTTGGCGTGGGCGGGGATGTCACACCCCGAGGAGGGCAGAAAGTTGGGGTACTCCTTGCAGTCCTCCAACAGCTCCGCCACGGCTTGCTTCATCTCGTCGGGCGTTCCTGCGGAGAATTTGGCAACCGGGTCGATATTTCCCATGCAAAGGGTATCTGCAGGGGCTTTCTTCAGCATTTCCTTCAAGGGAACGGCGTTGCCGAAATGGTAAGCGGCGGCTCCCTGGGAGAACAACTGCTCCGCCATATGGAGGATGCTGTTCCCGCAGTTGTGGTAGATCACGGAGAACTCTTCCGTCTGTACAGCGGAGATCAGCTTGGTGACGTAGGGAATGGAAAACTCCTCCGCCAGATCGGGGCTTAGGATCCCCGTCAAGGGCTCCGCCATCATCACGCCTGCCGCTCCCGCTTCCCGCAGGGCGTTGGCGTAGGCAATGAGAAAAGCTGTGGTCTTTTCCATAACGGCGTGTACCGCCTCGGGCTCGTCGTAGCAGGTGTAGAGGATCTCGGTAACGTCCATCAGCCTGCCCGCCAGGGAGAAGGGGCCGATCATCCCGGCGATCACGGGCTTGTCGGTGATGCGCTCTGCCGCCAGGCGCACCGTTTCCAGGGCGTGAGGGATCCGCCCTGCTGTGAGGGCAGGGATCTCCAAAGCTTCGGCCTCCTCCAAGGAAGAGACCAACTGCCCCGTTATGGCGGGGACCTCCATGGGAGCAAACCGAACGGCCGCCCCGAAGGCCTCCGCCTCCAAGGAAAGATCCATGGGGCTGACGGCGGCGAGCGTGGCGGTGTTCTGCGCTACGTACACCATAGCATCGGCGGCAAGGGCCTCGCTCTTGCACATTTCCTCCACGGTGATGCCCAGCTTTTGCACGGCGGGGAAGGACAGAATGGGCAGACCGCCCCGCTTCCCCCAAAGGTAGTTTTTGACGTTCATACGCTTATGCTTGGCAGAAGGACAGCGCCAGGTCGGCGGCGGAAGCGGCGTCCTCGGTGTAGGCGTCCGCACCGATCTGCTTGCAGAATTCCTCCGTCACGGGGGCACCGCCCACCATGATCTTCACCTGCCGGCGGATGCCTTTTTCCACGGCAAGGGAAACTACCTCCCCCATCACGTCCATGGTGGTGGTGAGCAGTGCGGAACAGCAGATCACCTTGCAGTTCTCCGCAATGGCAGTCTCCACAAAGTCCTCAGCGGAAACGTCGGTGCCCAGGTCGATCACCTCAAGCCCCTTGCTTTCCAGCATCATTTTCACCAGATTCTTGCCGATATCGTGAAGGTCGCCCTTCACCGTGCCGATGCACACCTTGCCTGCGGAAGGGATGCCCTCCTTCACCAGCAAGGGCTTCAAAAGCGCCGCGCCCATATTCATGGCACGGGCGGCCACCAGCACCTCGGGCACGAAGATGGTACCTTCCTTGAATTTTTTGCCGATGACGTCCATGCCTGCCAGCAGGCCGTCGTTCAGAATGACCTCGGGCGCAAGTCCCCGGTCAATGGCAGATTGCACCAATTCCTTGACGAGCTTGGCTTTGCCTGCTTGTAATTGGAGAGAAATATCCTGTAAGATCATAATCATATGCCTCTGAATTTATTTGATGCGGGAGAGCAGCTCTGCGGGGTATTCCGGAACGGCTCCCAATTGGGTCACTACGTAATCGCTGAGGGCGGTGGCTCTTGCCAAGCAGGTCTCGGTGTCGGCGCCTGTGAGCAGGTTGTAAACGTAGCAGGCGGAGAAGGAATCCCCTGCGCCTACGGTGGAGACCGCCCGACTGCCGGGCTTGGGAGAATAGAGAATACGGCCTTCCCCCGTGATGTAAACGAAGGAGCCGTCCTTGTCCAGGGTCACCAGGATCTGCTTCAGCTTGGGGTATTCCGCCGCCAGGGCACGGCACATGGCAACGCAGAGATCCTCCCCCGTGATGCCCAAGGCTTCTGCCAGCACGGCGGATTCCTCACGGCTGAACTTTAATACCGTGGTGTAGGGCAATACGGTGCGCAATAGCTCCGCAGACCAATCGTTGCCCCGGATATTGACGTCAAAGAAGACCTCCTTTGCCTCCACCTCCGCCAGAAGCGTCTTCAGCGTGGCAAAGGAATCCTCCATGCGGGAGGCCAGAGTGCCGCAGTACAAAGCGTCCACGGATTTGGGGAGCTCTGCAGGGACGGGGATGTGGTCGTAGGCAACGTCCCGCTTCAGATCGTAGGAGGGAGTGCCGTTTTCCAAGGTTACCTTACAAAAGCCGGTGACGTAGTCCCCGAGGCGGGCGGTATAGGCGTCCGTCATGCCCATGGCGCGGATCTCCTCTGCGGCGGCATCCCCTAAATCGTCCTGCCCTACGGCAGAAACGAAGGCTACCTCCGCTCCCAGCTTGCTGAGATGGGCGGCAAAATTAAAGGGGGCGCCCCCGATCACACGGGAATCGGGAAACAGGTCCCAAAGCACTTCTCCAAAGGATAAAACGGCAGGCTTTTTCATAACAAAACTCCTTAGCTTTTGATGGTTTCATAGTAGCATATTTTTATTTGCTTGTCAATTTCCAAACGATTTTTTCATTGACTTTTTTTGGATTTTGGGGTATAGTATAGGTAGCAATCAAGAGAAGGAAGTACGTTTTATGACCATAGGTACTCACGATAAAAAAAGAGCCGTTCGCCATTGGGCAAATAAGATCCTCTTGACCACGGTGGGGGCGGTGCTTTATGCTGTCAGCATCGGCTTTTTCCTGGATCCCAACCATCTTTCCGCAGGAGGCGTTACGGGTATTGCCCAGATCGTCAGCCAGTACCTTCCCATCGGTACGGGTACCCTGTCGTTGCTGATGAATATCCCCATTATGTTCCTGGGGATGTGGAAGTTCGGCGTGAAGTTCTTTGGCCTGACGGCTTACGCCCTGGTGCTGTCCTCTCCTTTGATCGACCTGTTTATCCGGCATCCCTTGACGGACGACCCCGTTCTTGCCGCCTTGGCAGGGGGCGCCTTGCTGGGCGTGGGTATGGGCGTTTTGTTCCGTGCGGGGGCTTCCTCCGGCGGTGTGGACATCATCACCAAGGTGATCCGTTTGCGCTTCCCTCACGTGAAGACGGGGGTGATCTTCTTCATCCTGGACGCCATCATCATTGCCGCTTCCGCAGTGGTATTCGGGGATCTGGACATCGGCTTGTACGCCACCATCGGTATTCTCATCACCACTTTCGTGATGAACTACGTGCTGTACGGCTCCGATGAAGCCCGTATGGTATATATCATCAGCAACGAGCCCCAAAAGACCGCCAACCTGCTGCTGGAGCAGTTGAACCTGGGCGGCACCTTCTTGAACGGATACGGCGCTTACACCGGCAAGGAGAAAAAGGTGCTCATGTGCGTCATGCGCCCCAAACAGCTTCCCGCCGCCCGTGAGGTGGCGGCTTCCGTGGATCCCGGTGCCTTCCTGATCGTTGCGGGCGTTTCCGCCGTGTTCGGCGAGGGCTTCAAGGCCCACAACGCCGAGGAGCTGTAACTTGCTTGCCGAGGAATTGCTCCGCCTGCCTTCGGTGTATGAACGGCTGAAGGAAAGCGGCCTGCCCGTGTACCTGTACGGCACGGGGGACGGGGCGGATAAGATTTTGGACGACCTGGCGGCGGAGGGCATTTCCGTCCGCGGGGTGTTCGCCTCCCAAGGCTTCGTGCGGGAACGTACCTTTCGGGGCTTTCCCGTGGAGTCCCTGGGGGACGTGGAAGCAAGAGAAGGCCGTATTGCCGCCGTGCTTTGCTTCGGGCTGGAGGGGGAAGAGGCTTTCGACTTCCTGCGCCCCATCGGCAAAAAGCATTTGCTGGTGTCTCCCGCCCTGCCCGTTTACGGTGAGGGGAAATTGGATCACGCTATGGTTTCAAAGCGTGCCGAGGACGTCGACCGTATCCATGATTGGCTGGCAGACGACTTATCCAAAGATCTTTACCGTCGTGTGCTGGCTTACCACCTCACGGGGGATCTTGCCTATCTGGAATATCCCGGGGAAAGCAATCAAGCCCCGGAGGCATACTATGCCCATTCCCTCACGCACCTGGACGTGGGGGCATACGATGGGGACACGGCCTTGGAATACCTGGCAAGCAACCCCCATTGCCAAAAGATCCTGGCCTTCGAGCCCAACCCTCAGACCTTCCGCAAGCTGCAGAAGAACACAGACCCCGCCCGTGTGGAGTGCGTCCTCGCCGCCTGTGGGGCGAAGGACGGCTTTGCCTCCCAATCCGGGAGCGGCAGAGGCTCGCGGCTGGAGATGGGAGAAGGGGAAGTGGCCGTCCGCTCTTTGGACAGCGTTTGCGGTTACCCCTATATTCATTCCTGCGGGATTCCCGTGGGGAGCTTGAAGATCGACGCAGAGGGGGAGGATCTTCCCGTCTTGCAGGGGGCGGCAAACCTGATCACCGCCTGCAGACCTGCCCTTTGCGTTTCCGCCTATCACCGTGCAGGGGATCTGATCGACCTGCCCCTGGTAATGAAGCGGCTGGACTATCAAAGCAAGCTGTATTTCCGTAAGAAGCCCTACGTCCCCGCCTGGGACACGGCTTTTTACCTCATTCCCAACAAGGAGGCTACTCTATGAACACCATTCCCAGAGCCGAGCATCCCCGCCCTCAATGGAAGCGGGAAAGCTGGCAGAACTTAAACGGTACCTGGCAGTTTGAGATTGACAACGGCAGATCCGGTATCGCAAGAGGCTACTCCGAAAAGGACCACGCCCTGGCAGGGGAGATCACCGTTCCCTTCTGCCCTCAAAGCAAGCTTTCCGGGGTGGAATACAAGGATTTCATTTTGGGGGCATGGTACCGCCGTACCGTGGAGATCACGGAAGAACAGCTGGCGGGGAGAGCGGTCTTGCACTTCGGCGCCGTGGATCACGATTGCGTACTGTTCGTAAACGGTAATCGGGTGGGCGCTCACAGCGGCGGCTACGTGGCCTTTTCCTTTGAGATCACGTCTTATCTGACCCCGGGGGAGAACGTGCTCACCCTTTACGTCACCGACGACGAGCGGGATCCCATGATCCCCCGTGGCAAGCAAAGCGAGGAATACCATTCCCACGGCTGTGATTATACCCGTACCACAGGCATCTGGCAGACGGTGTGGCTGGAGTTCACTCCCAAGTCCTACCTGGCAGAAGCTCGCTATTATCCCGACGAGAAAAACGGCACCCTGGTGATCCAGGGCACCGCCGTAGGCTGTGAGGACCTCACCGTCACCGCCTTCTATGAAGGAAAAGAGGTGGGCTCCGCCGCCGCAGAAGGGGTGCAGGGCGCCTTTACCCTGGCGGTCTCCCTTTCCGAGATCCACCTTTGGGAGGTGGGCGCGGGCAGGCTGTACGACCTGCAGATCTGCTACGGAAACGACGCCGTGGAAAGCTACTTCGCTCTGCGGAGCGTGGCCTTTGCGGGAGATAAATTCCTCCTCAACGGCAAGAGCGTGTTCATGCGGATGGTGCTGGATCAAGGCTTCTATCCCGACGGGATCTACACCGCCCCCACGGACGAGGCTTTGCACGGCGATATCCTCCTTTCCAAATCCCTTGGCTTCAATGGCGCACGGCTTCACGAGAAGGTGTTCGAGGAGCGGTTCCTGTATCATTGTGACAGAGAGGGCTACCTGGTTTGGGGGGAATATCCCAACTGGGGCTTGGATCATTCCCGCCTCGAAAGCATCTACGGCATCCTTCCCGAGTGGATCGCCGAAGTCAAGCGGGATTTCAACCACCCCTCCGTCATCGGCTGGTGTCCCTTCAACGAGACCTGGGACCAGGCGGGGCGGAAGCAGTACGACGATCTTCTTGCCCTGGTGTACCATACCACCAAGGCTATAGACCCCACCCGCCCCTGTATCGATACCAGTGGTAACTTCCACGTGGTGACGGACGTTTACGACCTTCACGACTATCTGGGCGACCCCGTTGCCCTGCGGGAGCGTTACGTGGATTTTGAGAACGGCGGCGCCCCTGCGGACAATTTTGCCACCCGTCAGCACTACACCCCCGGGCTTCCCGTGTTCATCAGCGAATGCGGCGGCATCGGCTGGGCTGTGAACAATGGCTGGGGTTACGGCGGCATCCCCCAAACGGAAGAGGACTTCTTGAACCGCTTGAAGGGCTGTATGGACGTGTTCCTGGATCATCCCCGTATCTGCGGGCTGTGCTATACCCAGCTCACCGACATCGAGCAGGAGCAGAACGGGCTGTATACCTATGATCGCGTTCCCAAGTTCCCGCCGGAAAAGATCCACGCCATCTTTGCCCGTAAGGCCAAGATCGAAGAGTAAAAAACAGAGAACCGAAGGTCGTCCTTCGGTTCTCTTTGCGTATTACATGTCTTCCCGCACGCCCCAAATGCAAAGGGGCGTTTTCTCTGCGGGGAGTGTGAGGGAGCCGTCTCCGATGAGGGCTTCCATCAAGAACGCTGCCACGTCCATGCGGTGATGGATCTTTGCGATGGGGGCGCATTGATCCCGCACCGTAGGAGGTGCGTGCTCCGCCAAGGTCGCTTCCGCCTTTTCCGAAATTTGGATCATACAGCTTTCCACTTGGCAAGAGAGGGGGTCCAAGATCCCAAGCAGTTGTTCGAATACTGCTTTCGTAAACACAGGGAAGTTGGGAGTGAGCATCCGCCCGTTTCTGAAGACGATGTTTTCCCGTGCCAGATACTCCAGAATCCATTCTTCTTCGGAGGATTCCTTGCCAAGGATGGCGTCGCCAAGAGCTTCGGATTTTTCCGGGAAGCAGGCGTGGTCGTAACGTTGATTCTTTTCCAGAATCCTGTAATTCTCTGCGGAATACCATGCGTTCCACGCTTTGTTATAGGTTTTCATGGTGACACCGTAGAAATGACGGTTGGCGTAGTCGTTGTCGTGCCCGAACACCCAGCCTACGCCGCGCCCGGAGGGCAGGGGCGGCATTTCCCCTACGGGGGAGGTTTCCTCGGCTTGCAACCAGCCCTGCGTGAAGGCGATGTTCAATATGGCAAACAGCAGACGATTGTCATCGTAGTCGTTTCCCTTAAAGTCCAGCTTGCGAACCGAGGGCAGCAGCGCCTTGGCTTCGGCAAATAGCTTTTCTGCCAAGGGCTTGTAGACGTGGGAGGTCTTGGATACGAACTCTTTCTCGTAAACGTCGGTGAGGATCACCAAGTTGGTACGGTAACGATCTCCCTCCTTTTTCAGCACCTTCGCTTTCAGGAGGATCTCCAACTCATCCTCCAGATAGGGCATGGGCACCCCCGTTTCCAAGGAAAGCTCCGGAGCCGTCATGGCAGTGTAGTACGCCGCCAAGACGATGGAGCCGGGGAGCTTCCGCTGAAATAACTCCCAATATTCGTTTTTGGAGCCCCAAAAGTTCACGCGGAACACGCCGGGGTTGTAGCTTTTTTCACCCAATTGTCTTGTCATACCGATTCCTTCTTTCAATAATTTTCGCGTCTTGAACAGGTGATATTTCACCATCTCCACGCTGATGTTTTGTTCCCCGGCGATCTCCGAACAGCTTTTTTCCTCCATGTAATAGGCAACGCACACCTCACGGTTGGTTTTGGTGAGCAACGCCAGCTCCCGCCGCAAGCGGAAAAGCTCTTCGCTTTCTTCCGCAGAAGACAGATAGGAATCCTCCGCAGAGGGCGCAGTTTCTCCCATCGGATCGGTGTCTTCGGTGGGGAGCGCCTGCTTGGCTTTTTGCTTCAGAAACTTGCGGAAGGTGTTTTCCGCAATCTTCCATACAAAGCCCCAGAAGGATTCTTCCTTTTCCAGCCGCTCCGCCGAGGAAAGCACCTGGCAGACGATCTCTCCCGTGAGATCCTCCACGTCCTCTTTATCATACAGGCGGGCAAAGGCGTAGCCGTAGATAGCGGTTAAATTTTCCGATAGTAGCTTGGAGGCTTGCTGTTTGGTCATGCCGTGACTCCTTCGATTTTTGAAAGCTTTCGTTTATATAGTATCGGCTTTCGGAATCGGTTAACGTATTTTTAAAAAAAGAAGCGCCCTCTTTTTTTGGAGGACGCTTCGGGGTGCTTTACTTGGTTTCGCGGATGTATTCGCCCAGAGCCTTGATAGCGCCCATGGTGTTTTCATCCAGCTTGAGATAGTTGGTGACCTCGTCGTACTGGCCGTCGCCGTCGGCGTCAGCATAGTCGTTGCAGGAGAACCAGATGGCCAGCTTGATGTTCTTACAGAAGGCGTTTTCGGGCTTCTGGTTGTTGCGGAAGCATTCCAGCATGCCCTTCACCCACTGCTCCTGGAGCTTGGCGTTTCTGGCGGGATCTGCGAAGATATAGCCGTTTTTGCCCCAATCGTAGAAGGCCTCGCCGCCTGCACCGCAAGCGAACTCACCGATGATCCAGGGATGGTTCTCAAAGTAGGGAAGCATCTTGCTTGCGGTCTCGGTGTACATAGCCTTGAAGGAGGCGGGAGCGGCACCGTTCGTACCGTTGTTCATCTGGTAATGGGTGATACCCAGCATCTGCACGTAATCCGCACCGGGCATATAGCACATAGCCTCACCCCAGTTGCTGTAAGGACAGGAGGTGGAAATGGGGTTGAAGATCCAGATACAATTGTCAACGCCCTCTTCCTCGAAGATGTTGTACATATGTCTCCAGGTCATCTGGAAGATATCGGGGTCGATGAGGGTCATCATACCGCAGTAGTCTGTCCAGTCGGTGTTCATCTCGTTGTTCAGACGGAACAGCACGGGCTTGCCGTATTCCTTCAGCGCTCTTGCCAGGTTGCGGAAATGATCGTCCAGTCTGCCTCTGAGGATGTCGAACATGGGGGTGTAAACGCCGCCGGTGGCGTTGTTGGTCACGGTGAACTGATAGGTCAGGTTGAAGATGGGCTTGCCGTTCTTGCCGTCGCCGCCCGCATGCTTTGCCGCACGCTCCATGACTTCCTCGGGGCCGGAAAGATTGTCGTACCAGCCTACGTGGAGGTAGGTCATATACACGTCGGGAGTGGCGTTGATGGCTTCCTCGCCCCACAGCCAGTTGGTGTAGGCGTCGTCGTTGCCCTGGTGGAAGGCGCCGAAGCCCACGTCGGTACGGTTGACGAGAGAATCGTAATAAGCGGCGGTCTCTGCGTTCCAGTTGGGGTTGGCCTTTACTTCGTAGGAGGTGAAGCCGTTGGCGGGCACGCCCACACGGTCGATCTCCGCAAAGCTTGCGATCATGGTGTCAAACTCTTCCAGCATCTTCTCGTCGGACTTCATCACGAAGAGGAAGAAATACTCGTAGGATGCGGTGGGACGGATGATGGCGATCTGATAATAGGGGAATTGGATCTTGGAGCCCAGGTTGATCTTCATGCAGTAGGTCTTCACGGTGTAGTCGCCTACCGCTACCTCCTGCACGGCGCGGGTGCGCATGATCTGGTTTTTGGAAAGGAAGTTCAAATCGTCGATCTGCTCCACCAGCCACTCTCTCATATAGAGATCGTAACCGTTCTGGTTGTCGCCGTAGGGGTTCTGATCCTCGTAGGTGACGGTGAGGCAATAGTTTTCGGTCTTGTACTGGGAGCGGAACTTACCCAGAGAGAAATCTGCCTCTGCAACCCCGGGCAGGGTGAGCATATAGCCCTCTGCGGGAACCACGGCACGGGTAGCGGTCTCCCCTGCGAACAGGTAACGCACGTCGGTGTTGGCACCGGGGGCAACTACCTTGTCTGCCTTGTTACCGTTTTCATAAACGGACAGATCGTAAATAGAATCGGGGCCGGTGAGGCCTGCGCTTTCATCGGCGTAAAGGTCGTTCCACGCCTCGCCTGCGGTGGGATCGGGTGTTTTCACAATGCTTTCCTCCTGGGAAACGGTTTCGCTTTCGGTGGATACGGTAGATTCGGTGGGTTGGGAAGAGGTGATGCCCTCTGTGCCGTTACAGCTTGCCAAAAGTCCCAGCGGAAGCATACACAGCGCCAAAAGCAATGCCAATTTCTTCATAGCCAAAAACTCCTTTTGCGATATTTCTTTTCAGGAAATATTATACAGGAAAACCTTGCTTTTTTCAATAGAAATTTTATAAAAAAATAGAAAAAGCCTCTTGGAAAAGAGACTTTTTCGATCAGAATCCTGATTATCTGAACTTGCGCTTTCTGGCTGCTTCAGACTTCTTCTTACGCTTTACGCTGGGCTTCTCATAGTGCTCACGCTTGCGCAGTTCTGCCTGAACGCCGCTCTTGAGGTAAGATCTCTTGAATCTACGGAGAGCGCTGTCAATGCTTTCGTTCTCCTTAACGTGGATCTCTGCCATCTGTAATTTTCACTCCCTTGTGGAAGGCGATTGACCGCCTACTTAGTTTCAAACAAAATGATTATATCAAAGAATTCGACATTTGTCAACAGTTTTTTCAAAAACGGTTCAACAAATTGTCACAGTCTTCTTACAGACCGAGAGCAGCCTTAGCAGTCTCGACAAGCTTTGCGAAAGCTTCCTTGTCGTTGATAGCCAGCTCGGAGAGCATCTTTCTGTTCAGCTCGATGCCGCTCTTCTTCAGACCGTTCATGAAACGGGAGTAGTTGATACCGCAAACCTTGCACTGTGCAGAGATACGGGTGATCCAGAGAGCACGGAAGTCTCTCTTCTTCTGCTTTCTGCCGATGTAAGCGTAGTTGCCGCTCTTCATCACGGCCTGCTTAGCCATCTTAAAGTGTTTGCTCTTAGCGCCCCAGTAGCCCTTAGCCAGCTTCAGGGTCTTGTTTCTTCTCTTCTTAGTGCTCAATGCACCCTTAATTCTTGCCATTTTTTACAATCCTCCGTTTTTCTTACTGGTAGGGAAGCTGTCTCTTCAGATCGTGCATACGAGTTGCGGAAACGTAAGCAGTCTTGCGGAGAGATCTCATGCGCTTGGAGGTCTTGAGCCCGGTGTTATGACGGGTGCTCATGTGTCCTCTTTTCAATTTGCCGGTGGCGGTAAAGCTGAAACGCTTTGCGGACGCCTTGTGTGTCTTCATCTTACCCATTTGTTTCGGTTCCTTTCGATTTGTTTTTGTTATCAGTCTTCTTGGGGCTGAGCATCATGGTCATGTTGCGACCGTCCAGCAGGGGGGCTTTGTCGATGGAAACGATGTCGCCGCAGCCGTCGGCGAAACGCTTCAAAAGCTCCAAACCTACCTCGGTATGCGCCATCTCACGCCCGAAGAAGCGTACGATTACCTTAACTTTGTTGCCTTTTTGCAGGAATTCGATGCAGTGCTTCAGCTTGGTGTTGAAGTCGTGAGTGTCGATCCGGCAACGGAGCTGGATCTCCTTCAGTTCCACGGAAGGCTTCTTCTTGCGCTGCTCTTTTTCCTTCTTCTCTTTTTCAAAGTGATACTTGCCGTAGTCCATGATCTTGCATACGGGCGGCTTGGAATCGGGGGAAACTTCCACCAGATCCAATCCCTGATCCCCGGCGATGCGCAGGGCCTCGGAAGTTTTCATGATCCCCAACTGCCCCTCGGGACCGATTACACGGACCTCGGTGGCACGGATCGCTTCATTGACAAGGGTTTTGTCTGCGGTTGCTATGGTAGGCACCTCCAAATAAAATTCAAAAAAGAAAACCGTAAAGAAGTTTTTCGACATCTTTACGGCGCAGGTAAACAAGGCTTGACACCCAAAAGGACAGATTGGCTCTGCCATTTTCACGATTATCAACCATGCCGACCGTTTGCCGCAAGGTGAAAGGTCTTTCTGCCGAAAAACACTTTGCTTCTTTTTCACTTGGCGTAGTATACCACAGTTTTCCCCGCTTGTCAAGAGGTTTTTCACAAAAAATACGGTTTTTCCATATTCTTTCAATGAACGATTTTTTGCAAAACGGAAAAGGAGCGATTCTATGCCGGAGCTGTTTTTGAGCCCTTCCACCCAGGAATTCAACATCTATTACGACGGGAGCGGCAGCGAAGAATACTACATGAATCTCATCGCCAACGCCATGGAGCCCTACCTGGTGGCCTCGGGGATCACCTTCACAAGGAACGATCCGGAGGGCACCGTGGGAGATTCCGTGCGGCAGTCCAACAGAGGAAGCTACGGACTCCACCTGGCCATCCATTCCAACGCCTCGGGCAGCGCCAATCCCGGCAGACAGCAGGGGACGGACGTTTACTACTACGCCACCAGCACCCGGGGGAAGGCAGCGGCGGAGCTGTTCGCCGAAAACCTGAAGGACATCTACCCCGACCCCGCCAAGGTGCGTGCCCTGCCCACCACCTCTCTGTACGAGCTGCGGTATACCCGTGCCCCTTCCATTCTGGTGGAGGTGGCTTATCACGACAACCCTGCGGATGCGGAATGGATCAAGAACAACATCCAGGCCATTGCCCGCAATCTCTCCCTGTCCGTGGCGGAATACTTCGGCGTGCCCTTGGTGGATCCTCAGCCTACCCGTACGGGGATCGTACGCACCCAGGGCGGCAGACTGAACGTGCGGGAACAGCCGAGCACCGATGCACGGGTCATCGGGAATCTGAACAACGGCACCGCAGTCACCGTCACCGGCCAGGACGGGAATTGGTACCTCATCAACTATAACGGCCTCGTGGGGTTCGTGTTCGGGCAGTATCTGGAATTGACGTGATTTTTGTGGAACCTTCTTTTCGGAAAAAGAAGGTTCCACACCTCCAAGAAAACCTGTTTCGGAAGGAAAAGTTTTTGGGTACTATCCTAATCTTTTGGAAAACAGATCCGCCGGCTTGATATCGAATTGAACCGAAATACGGAAGGGAACCATCACGCGAAGCCGTTCGGGGAAATCACCGCGTTCAATTCTTCTCAAGCTGGCAGGCGTTATTTTCAAAAGCTTAGCCATTTCGGCTTGGGTCAGTTTGTTTTCGGCGCGTAACCATTTGATGTTGTGAGCCGCATTTAGCATTTCTTCCGGAAAAACGATCATATTTTTGTCTCTCAATCTTTTGGGATACCATCATTCTACACCTGATAGGCGTAAAAGTCAATACATCTTTTCGATGTAGGGTAGAATGATTTTAACAAAAGAAAGAGGAGACATAACCATGTACCGTATCAGAGATCTGCGGGAGGACAGGGATCTTTCCCAAAAGGCCATCGCCGAGGTGATCAAAACCACCCAACTGCAGTATAGCAAGATCGAGTTGGGGAAAGCGGATATCAGCGGGGAAAAGCTGATCCTGCTTGCCAAGTTCTACCGCGTTTCCACGGATTATCTCCTTGGGATCACCGACGATCCCACACCTTCCCGTTAATTTCTTGAATGAAAAGTTTTTGGGTGAGAGCACGAGAGAGGGGCTTTTTTCAAAAAGCCCCTCTCTCGTATTACTTTAAATTGTAAGCTTAGTCGTTGATGGGTGCCCAGGTAGCGGTGCAAACGTAAGCATCGTCATACCACATGGTGTCAGCAGTCTCGGTGGGAACGGTCAGACCTTCCAGATCCAGACCGGTGAACTGCATCTTGTCGCCGACTCTCCAAAGCTGAGCGGAAGCAACCATTGCGTTGCAGTTGGGGCTGGTGAAGTCGGTATCGCCGCTGCCCAGGGTGATGTAGTCGTTACCAACGTTGATTGCCCAAACGAAGCCGCCTTCGGGAACTGCTACGGTGGTAGCAGAGCCGTCTGCGATGCCGTTGGTGAGCTCAACGATCTCGTAAACGTTTTCCAGATCCTCAACCTGTGCGGGAGCGAATGCTACGTGGATCCACCAGCCGCCTGCGGTATCGGTCTCGGTGAAGATGGCGCCTGCGCCTTCGGCGGTGCCGTCGTTGAAGTGGGTGACCCAGAACATTTCAGCCTCGCCTACCAGGGGAAGCTCTTCTTCGGAGGACTCAGCAGGTTCCTCGGAGGAAGCCTCGGGTTCTTCGGAAGAGACTGCGGGAGCCTCGGAAGAGGTAGCGGGAGCGGTGGAGGAAGCTTCGGGAGCGGAAGAGGTAGCCTCTTCTTCGCCACAGGAAGCAAGTGCGAAGCAGCAGAAGATCATCAGTGCTGCCAGAAGCAGGGAAAGCTTTTTCATGGTGTTTTTTCCTTTCGAAAATATATTGTTTTTTTTGTTTTTTTATCTCAAAAGAATGGCGAGAACGGGAACCAGAGAGGACAGCACCAAGGCGCCCAACAGGATCCAGGTCAAAAGTTTTTTCTTATCCATATTACTTCTTCTTTCTGACCAGAATCACTACCGCAGCGATCACGACCACAGCTGCCGCAGCAATGAGGATGTAAACGTAAACGGGAATGCCGCCTTCCCCCTCCGCGGGAGCGGAGGATTCTGCGGGGGCGGAGGATTCTGCGGGAGCGGAAGCTTCTGCGGATACCTCGGCGGATTCTTCCTCGGAGGATTCCTCCACGGGAGGCTCTTCCTTGATGTGCAGAGTCTCCATCCAAGCCTCGATGCGGGGCGTCAGGATCTCGTAGCCGGAGGTTCTGCAATGGATGTAGTCGTACAGATTCTCGTCGGTGTGCGTCTTCATAACGTTCTTGTTGAAATCGTCATCAAAATAGAAATCCAGATAGGGGATCTCCCACTTGTCGCAGATCTCCTTGGCAACGGTGAAGTAAGCGCTCATGTCGGCGAGGCTGGTCTGTCTGCTGTTGGGAATGGTGAAATTGATGATGTAGCCGTAGTATGCGTTGGGATAGGTTTCCTTCAGATACTTGAAGGTGGTCTCCAATCCGCCTGCAAAGGTGGCCATATCAAAGGGACCCTCGAAGCCTTCGACCATAGCGCCCACTGCGCAGCTGTCCCAAGCGTCGTTGACACCGCCGTGAACGATGACGTAATCGTACTTCTCGCCGTTGGGGGACTGCTGTTTCAGCTGTGCCAGAATGGTGTTGGCGCCGCGGCAATCGGAAACGGAAGCGCCGGATTTACCCAGGTTCACGCCTCTCATGTCGTTGTTGTAAAGAATTCTGCCGCCCCAGCCGAAGCGGTAATTATAGTCGGCATCCCGCTGCTCGTAAATCGCCTCGCAGATGGAGTCGCCCACGAACAGTGCCATCTTCTGATACAGGGGAGATTCGGGATCGATATCGGGTTCTGCCTTTTCGGCGGAAACGGTCAAGCCTGCCATACAGGTGAAGGCCGCTACCAGCGCCAGCAGGATACACAGAAGTTTCTTCATCATGTAAAAACCTTCCTTAGTAGATTTTCTCCGAACATTATAGCACGAATTTTTCGCTTTGTAAAGAGGGAAAACGGCAACCGAATGCTTCAGTTGCCGTTTTTGTGTCAATTTTATGCGTTCTTCTTGGCTTCTGCAACGATCTTTTCGGAGATGTTGGCGGGAACCTCGGAATAACCGGTGATGTAGAAGGTGTAGGAGCCTCTGCCCTGGGAGATGGCGCGGAGCACGTGAACGTAGTCGCTCATTTCGGCATCCGGAACCTCGGCTTCCACGATGCTGTAGCCGTGCTTACCCTCGGCCTGATCCATACCCATGATCTTACCGCGGCGCTTGTTCAGGTCGCCGATGACGTCGCCCACCTGGCTGTCGGGAATCAGGACACGCAGCTGACCGACGGGCTCCAGGAGCACGGGGTTACACAGGGGCAGACCGTCACGGAAGGCGATACCTGCCGCCAGCTTAAAGGCCATTTCGGAGGAGTCCACGTCGTGGTAGGAGCCGTCGAACAGGTTGGCCGCCAGGTTTACCACGGGGTAGCCCGCCAGAACGCCCTTGGCCATACATTCCTGCAGACCCTTTTCCACTGCGGGATGGAAGTTCTTGGGAACGGAGCCGCCGAAGATGGTCTCGGTAAAGGTCAGACCCTCTGCCTCGCCGGGAGAGAACTCGATCTTAACGTGGCCGTACTGACCGTGACCGCCGGACTGCTTCTTATGCTTACCTTCGATCTTGCAGGACTTGCGGATGGTCTCGCGGTATGCGATCTTCTTGTCGTCCAAAGCGATCTCCACGCCGTAGCGGGACTTCATCTTTGCCAGTGCGATATCCAAATGGGTGCCGCCCAGACCGGAGAGCAGCATCTGCTTGGTCTCCTTGTGGACCTCGTAACGAAGGGTGGGATCCTCTTCCAACAGCTTGGCAACGCCGGAGGAGATCTTGTCCTCGTCGCCCTTGGACAGGGGACGGATGGCCTTCACGTAGAAGGGCAGGGGATATTCCGTAGGAGCGTAGGTCACGTTGCCGTCCCAGGAGAGGGTGTCGCCGGTGGCGGCGTTTGCCAGCTTGGATACCATGCCGATATCACCGCAGGCCAGAGCCTCTACCTCGGACTGGGTCTTGCCCTTGATGGTGAACAGCTTTGCCAGACGCTCGTTGGAGCCGTCCCGGGAGTTCTTCAGGGTGTTGTCGGCCTTGACGGTACCGTTCATGACCTTGAAGAAGTTCATCTTGCCCACGAAGGGGTCTGCAACGGTCTTGAAGATAAACAGAGCGGGAGCGCCGTCGGGCTGGATGGCGATCTCTTCCAGGTCGGAGGAGATCTCGTTGCCCTTGGCGGAATGACGGGGGAAGGACTCTGCGATGGCGTCCATCAGGGTCCATGCGCCCCAAAGCTTGGTGGCACAGCCGCAGAAGCAGGGAACGATATCGCCGTGGATGATGCCCTCGTGGATGGCGTTGCAGATCTCCATATGGGAGATATCCTCGCCGGAGAAGTACTTCTCCATCAGCTCCTCGTTGGTGCCTGCGATGGCTTCCAACAGCATTTCGTGGAAGTGGTCGAAGGATTCCTTGGATTCCTCGGGAATGGGCAGAACGTGATGCTGGCCCTTATCGTCAAAAGCGTGAGCATCGTTGTCCACCAGGTCCAGAGCGCCGCAAACCTCGCCGTCCTTGATCATGGGGATGGTGATGGGGCAGATCTTTCTGCCGAACTTCTCGTGGAGTGCGTCCAGGATCTTTGCAAAACGAGCCTGGTTGTCGTCGAATTTATTGATAAAGATAGCCTTGGGCAGACCTGCGGCGGTAGCGCGGTCCCAAGCCAGCTCGGTACCTACCTCGATGCCGGATTTTGCGTCGATGACGATGACGGCGGAGTCAGCCACGCGGAGTGCCTGGGAAACCTCCCCTGCAAAGCCGGGATGACCGGGGGTGTCGATGACGTTGATCTTAACGTCCTTCCACATAACGGGAGCAAAGCCCGCAGAAATAGAGATCTTTCTCTTCACGGACTCGGGATCGTAGTCAAAGTTGGAGTTGCCTTCCGCAGTTTTGCCCAGACGGTCGCTGCCGCCGGAAACGTACAGCATTGCCTCTGCCAGGGAGGTCTTACCGGAGCCGCTGTGGCCCAGCAAGGCAATGTTACGGATGCGTTTCATATCGATAATAGCCATAGTAAAGGATTCCTCTCCCGCCGAGTTTCCTCGGCGATGTTATTTTCTCAATAGCACTATTATATATGATTTCTCGCGCAATTGCAATATTTTTGCAAAAAATCAAAACAAACGAAAATTTAAGGATGTTTTTGTGCAGATTGCCCAGTGCGAGGAGTGTTGACAAGGAAGGACGGCTTGTGTATAATGGGTGAAGAAAAAGGAGGGGAGACTATGCCCGAAGTAAAGAGACTAAAATGCTCCGAGAAGACCAAGACTCTGGCGGAGCTGGCCGAAGATCTGAAAGCGGAGCTGGGCGCCGAGGTGGCGTGCCACGAAAAGCTGTTGAACGATCACGCGGTTTTGCTGTGCCTGGAGCAATACTATTTCCGTTGCAGCAACTACGTGGCGCTGTCCGTGATGATGGTGGACAACGGCGATTGCCAGGAGGCCGTGCTGGCAGGCTTTGCCGGCGGCGACGGCTTGAATATCAGCTTCGGAGCCAACAAGTCCTTTGTGCGCAAGGCGCTGAAGGTCTTGGAAAAGGCGGGCTTTTCGGAAGTCTGACGAGGAAAACCAAAAATCCCGTAAAAGCAGGTTGGCTTTTACGGGATTTTTTCTTTGCGGGGCTCTCCCTTTCAAGTTTGGAAAATGCACAAAAACCGCCCCGGAAGGCCGGAGCGGTCAGAGCTTACAGGTTCAACAATTGTTTTTTCTTGGCATCGAATTCTTCTTGGGTGATAACACCGCTATCCAGCAGAGTTTTGAACTTGAGAAGCTGGTCGGCGGTGTCGGTGGAAGGTGCTTCGGGGGCGGTAGGCGCCGTAGAAACGGTGGTCGCCTTTTTCTGCTGCCTTTGGACAATCAGATCGTTGAGAATCGGATAGATTCGATCTGCGTTTTTGATAAAACAGAAAGCAATCTTTCCGGAGGAAGTGGCTACTGCAACGCCTTTGAAAATTCGTAGCGTGGAAATAGAAGAAATGGAATCAACGGGCAAGTCTACGCGTATGCCAAATTTTATCTTACCGTAAACGCGTTTGTCGGTGACAGTCATTTCGAAATTGCGGAGCCAGAACCAAATCAGGAAACCGACTATAGCGAAAAATCCCCAAATGACAACCGGGTAGAAAAGGCTTTCTCCGGGGTTGTGCAGGATTTCGAAGGAACCGAAAAACGCATCCATGGAATACTCCATTTTGGATTCATTCATAACAGTTCGACAGGACCAGCATTTTTGAGGGTGCGCGGTTTGATCGTAAAGAGGAATATCGTATCCCCCGCAAGCATCGTCACCGAGGTGCTCTGTGTATGTTTCTTTATAGGCGTTGTAATCATCCATGCAATCAACGAAAAGATTTGTTGATTCGATTACAAACAGGACTAAAACAGAAACCATCCAAATGATTAAAAACTTTTTTGTATTGTATCGCTGACTTTGAATTAGAACTTTTTCTCCCATTGTCGTATAACTCCTTTTTTTGTCTTATTATACTCAATCTTTGAGTAAAAGTCAATACTCAAAATGAGAGTAATGTAAAATAAAAACAAAAAGCCAAGGAGTTTCCATGGATTACAGGGCAAGGTTGAGAGCGCTTAGAGAGGACAGGGATCTTACGCAAACGGAAATCGGCAAGCTTTTGAACAAATCTCAACAGGGATATAGTCATATCGAGGAAGGACGAGCGGAGCTGAAGATTGACGACCTTGCCAAGCTTTGCCGTTTTTATCAGGTCTCAGCAGATTATATCATCGGCTTGAAGGACGAACCTTAAAACCAAAAATCCCGTAAAAGCGGTTTGCTTTTACGGGATTTTTCATTGCGGGGGTGCGGGGGAATCATTCCCCCGCATCGTACTCTTACTCCAAGATGTTAGAGGTGATCTGGTCAACGCCCATTTCGATGAGGCGTTCCGCGTCCTCCAGACGGTCCACGGTCCAGCAGTTGACCACGATGCCGTTCTTGTGGAGCTCGTCCACGCTCTCCTTGGTGAGGGCGGTGAACATGATGTCGATATCCATCTTATGCTCCACCAGCAGAGCGATGGTCTCGGGCTTGGCGTCGCAGGTGAGCCACTGTGCGTTGACGGTGGGATCGGCCTGGCGGAGATTGATCAGGTTCTGGAGAGAGAAGGAGATGTAGATCATGTTGTCCGCATACTCCATATCCCGGATAATACCCAGAACGGTCTCCATGTCCTCGACGGAATAAGCGCCCTTGAACTCCAGGATGCACTTCTTGCCGTAGCGCTTGCAGATCTTGATATATTCCTGCAGGGTGGGCATCATCAGGTCGTAGCGGTCAAAAGTGCCGTCGATGTCCTTGTAACGGAGCGCCTGCAGGGCGTGAAGGGTGGAAGCCTCGGGATACAGCTTGTCGATGCAGTTACGCTCGGTGTGATCGTCGTGGCAGAGCACGAACTTGCCGTCGATGGTCTTGCGTACGTCGGTTTCAACGCCGAAGTAGCTTCTGTTGCCTGCGGCAACGAAGGCGGCGCAGGTGTTCTCCCGCTCCAGACCGGAAAGGCCTCTGTGGGCAACGATGACCGCTTGCTTGTGATCGGGGATCTTGATCGTATTCATCATAGGAAACAGCCTCCAAAAAGTATTTTTATTTGTCGTTTACAGTATACCACACCCGCGGAAAAAGTCAAGTGCAAATCCGGGGGTTTATTGTGGAATAACGCTGTCGTCAATGGTTCCCAGATGGGTCTCCCAGTACAAAACCGTGTCCGTATCACAGCTTGCAAAGCACTCCCGCAGAATGTAGCAGTACAGCCTTGCCTTGGTTTGCAGATTGTCAAACCGTAAGATCTCCGCAAGACCGTCGGATGCGGGATTGAACAGGTTTTCCATGATCCGTGCTCTGTCCTCCGTGGGGAAGGTGCGGGCGTAGCCGTCCACGAACCAGACGTTCTTGTCCTTGCTTTCGTTCCATGCGGTATAGCGTTGATTTTCGCCGTAGTCGTCGTAGCTGTTAAGATAGGCGTTCTTCACCGGGGTGGCCTGCTCCCAGACCGCCATCCAGTCCGTTCCCGTTTGGTTGGAAATATAGTTGATCCGCCTGTCAAACACGTGGGAAAGCTCGTGGGGGATGTCGTAGGCCAGGCCGTTGTGCACGTCCACCGCCACCACGATGTAGCCGTCCAATTCCGTGGTCAGGCCTCCCGCCTGGGAAAGGGAGCTTCCCGTTTTGCCGTAGATGGTGCCGCAAAGATAGATCAGCAGTCCCCTGTGGGTGTCCTCGTAGGATTCTCTCAGCATCCCTTCCGGGTAAAGGGCCAGGATCTCCGAGACCTGCTTCACGGAAAGGTACACGTCCGGCAGATCCGTCTCCGCCTCGCCGATGTAATCGTAGATCACAAAATCGTTACCCTCGGAGCCGTAAAGCAGATCCACGCCGGTGGATGCTTCCGTTTCTTCGGCCAAGCGGTGGATCTCCTCTGCAAGCTCTGCGTCGGTGAGCAGGAGGGTCTCAACGGATGTTCCCGCGGTTGCTGCGGCAGGGAGGTCGAAGAGGTGGATGTCCGAGCCCTTTTCACCGAATTCCAGAATCAGCACGCAACCGTTTGGCAGGAAGAGGGCGTGAATGCCGTAGTAAGCGGGGTCGGAAGCGTATTCCGCCAGCAGAACGCCTGCCCGCAGATCGTAAAATTTCAGCGTGTTTCCCAAGTCGTAGAAGTTGGTGACGGCACAGCCGTGCATTACGTCCCAAATCGCCTCCTCTGCGGGGAGGAAGGCGTAAAACCGCTTGCCCGCAGGGTCGGTCTCTCCCAAGACCAGGGCGCCGTCCCGGAACAAATGCCACAGACTGCCGTAAAGGTTGCCGTAGCTGTCCGAGGAGTCGTAGATCACCGTGCTTCCGTCGGTGGGATCTAAAGACAGTATCCCGTAGGTGGCGGGGAGGTAGAACGTCCCGTCCGCATACTCTATGCTCCAATAAGGGCCGCCCTTGGGGGTGATCTCCCGACAGGTGCCGCTTTCCAGATCCCAAAGGGACAAGGTGGATTCCACGGACAAGGCCAAAAAATACCGTTCGTCGGGGGAAAGGAAAGCGTTCTGATAGGTGTTTTCCTTCAGCTCTGCGGGGACTTGCAGGAGAGTCTCGGTGCCGTCTGCGGCGTAAACGCAGACCTCAAAGCTTTCCAGATCCACGCACCAAAGCCTGCCGTCCTCCAAGTATCCCGTAACGTTCCAGGCGGGCAGGGTCAGCTGGCAAAGCAGCTCTCCCGTCTCCAGAGAATAGGTACGGTGCATATTTTCTTCCGTCCAATAGGCAAGGTGCAACAGGTCCCCTGCCACCGTGGCGGAGAAGCCTTCCGTTTCCGGCAGGTCTATGGGGAAGTCGTACAGGTAAGGCTTGTCCGTAGGTTCGCAGACGGCGGGTAACTCTGCCTCCTCCGGCAAAACGCCCTGCCCGTGGGCGGTGAAGAAGTCCGGTTCTTCCGAGGACTCTTCAAAGGATTCCTCCGGCGGTTCTTCAAGGGAGCTGTCCTCCATGCTTGAAACGGCAGACTCCTCCCGGGAAGAAACAGATCCTTCCTCGGAGGAGATTTCAGTGCTTTCCGCCGCGGATGGCAGATCCCGGCTTGTAGCCTCCGATTCCTCCGCCCCACAGCCTGCAAACAGACAGAGAGCCAGCAAAAGTGGGATAACGAACAATAAAATGCGTTTTTTCATAAGATTTTTACCTCCAAAAAGCGCAAAGAGCCGACGGGGGTCGGCTCTTTTGGACGGTAGATTATTTCTTGGGTCTCTGAGAGGCGGCGTAGAACTCCTCGAATGCGTAGCCGTCGAAGCCGGGGTCGTCGTCACGCAGATCGGAGAGGGCTACTTCACATCCGCCGTTTTCCTTGGACTTCTTGCCTGCCAGCATGATTTTGACGGCCATGGTCATTTCGGGAACGGAGACCAGGTCGTTGGGCTCGCCCTTCAGCCATGCGCAAACGTGCTTCAGCATGGCTTCGTACAGCTTGTTCACGTCCAGCTTGTAAACGAAGCCTGTCTTCTGGGTCATCACCACGGCGGTGGAGGGCTGCCAGCCCTTCATGCAGATGTGGTAGCAGGCGGTGGCACCGCTTGCAAACTTCACGAAATAGCTGTCCTGGGGAACGTCTTCCACCATGGAAGAGCCCAGGTGACGGCAGGAAACGGCGGCGTCGCCCTTCAAGAAGCCCAGAATGGACTCCACGGAATGGATGGCGTAGTTGAATTCGTCCACGCCCACGGTGGTGGAAACGTGTAAGATCTTACCTCTCTGCTCCTCGGGAACGGCGAAGAAGCTGTCCCGCTCGTAGGTATAGCGCATAGCGGAGGTACCCAGGATCACCTTTCCCTCTGCGGCAAGCTGCTCCAGCACCTTGCAATCCTTCAGATTGCCCACCAGGGGTTTGTCGATGAACACGGGAACGCCCGCTTCGATAAAGGGGGTGGAAAGCTCGATATGACGATCCCAGTTACAGCTCTGGATGAAGGCGATGTCCACGTTCTTGGCCATCTCGGCAAGGTCGGTATAACGCTCCTTTACGCCGAATTTCTCCATGAAGGCGTTGACTTCCTCGTCGGTGCGGAAGCCGTCGTTGTAAATAGCGGTGTATCTTGCGGTGTCACCCTGCAGCAGGATCTCCGCAAAAGAGGGTGCGTGAGAGGTATCAATATTAACGGTACCGATTCTGAACATATCAGCTTGCTCCTTTGTGATCTTTTATGGTTTCATCATATCACAAAACTTACCGCATTGCAAGATTGAATCGGTATTTTTTTGCCAAAAAATCTCCTTTAGTAGATCCGCAAAGCGCACACGGACATATCGTCGTCGCAGTCCGTCCGTTCCCTGGCCGTTGCCAGGACGGCGTTTGCCACCGTATGGGCGTTGCCTCCGGAGATCACGGGGAGGTCGCCGCCCTCGTCTCCCACCTGGAGCACCCCGTCGGAAAGGAGTAACAGCACGTCCCCTTTCTTCACCTTGAAGGTGCGTTTTTCTGCGATCACGTCCTTCATGATCCCCGCAGGGGGCGTTTTGGATTCAAAGCGGCGGCAGTTGCCGTCACGGAACAGCAGCGTGGGAGCGGCCCCCGCCTTGATGAGGGTGGCGGTGGCGGAATAGCGGTCGATCTGCAGCAGATCCACGGTGGCGAAGACCTCCTTTTCCTTCTCCTGCAAGGCCTTGTTCAGCATCCGCAGAGCGTCCCCCGGGGAGGCACCCACGGTGAGAAGCTTTTCCATCATAATGGCGGCCAGACGGGAGCTCAACGCCGCATCCCGTCCCGAGCCCATGCCGTCGGAGAGCAGACAGCAGAAGCATCCCTCCTCCGTCTCGAAGAAGGAGACCGTGTCTCCGCATACCTTCTCTCCCGTTTTGGAGGACATGCATTTTGCGTATTCGATGCGGAAGCGGGGGACGGAGGTAAGCCGCATCACGGCGTAATCGTCGTGGAGCAGAAACTCCGGCGGGGAAAGGCGGCACCCCAGCCCCTCGGAAAGGCAAAGGGTCAGCTTGGCGGCGGAAACGGGGATGCGGGGCAGGTCCACCCCGAAGACCTCCACGGTGCGGATCCGTGCCCCCGTTACCTGCACGTCGTCGAAGCGGAGCTTCAGCTCCTTTAAGATCCGTTTTGCCTCCGAGGCGGCGGCCTTGTCCTTGGTGTTTGCCGCCTCCTCCCGCCGTGCGGCGCTGTCCAGCAGGGAGGAGAGCCCCGCGTATTCCGTTGCCATGCGGCGGATGCCCTCCTCCCGCTCCCGCTCCGCCAGGGTGGGGAGATTGTTCACCGTCTTCGCCATGGGACGGATGTTGGGACAGCGCTTGTAAATATGGATGGGCAGGGAAGGCACGTGGATCACGCCCTTGGCGCCCAGCTGATCCGCAAAGCAGTTGCAAAGCTCCCCTTCCTCCAGATCGCACCCTTCGCAGTTGCGGCAGAAGGCGCGGATCACCGTGCGGATACCCTCCAGCCGTTGGTCCGCCGTGCGGGGAGCGGCGTTTTCCGAAACGGTGTAGAACACCCCGGAGAGGGAGGAGAAGGCCGCGGCGTATTTTTGCAGATGGCGCTTCCGCAGGGAGGGGTCACCCAGCGCCGCCGTGGGAGAGGCGGGTGCGGGAAGCTTTTTGGGGATCCGCTCTGCCATCAGCCCGAAGCCCAGACAGGCTACGGCCAGCAGAAGACCTGCGGTGAACACGGTGTCCCCGATCCCCAGGTACCAATAGCCGGAGACGGAGAGCATGTAGGCCAACAGCAGACCCAGCCGATCCGCCCCCTGCATCAGCAGTCCGTAGGTCATGCCCAGCACCCCCAAAGCGCCCATGGCTTCTCCTCCGCAGGTCAGTCCGCAAAGGAGCCCTGCGGCGCATCCGTAGGGAAAGCCCTTGTTCCTTGCCACGGCAAGGGTGAGGAAGGCGCCCACTCCCAGGGCGGGGGAGACGCCTGCCACGGAGAGGGGAAGCAGGATCTGGGTCAGGGCAAAGGCACCGCCCAGCAAGGGGATCTCGGAGGAGGCGCCCTTCTTCAGCAGGGAGGAAAACAGCCCGCAGAACAGGGGCGACACGATCCCGAGGGACAAGGAGACCATGGCGGACACGGGGGAAAAGCCCTGCCATAACAGCTCCCCGAAGGCGGTCGCCAGGGAGGAAAGGGCGCACAGCACGATGCGGAACCCCCGCGAGGCGGGGCGCTCCGCAGGGGAGAGGGAGAACAGCGCCCGAAGCCTGTCCCGCGGGGTGGGGGCAAACCGTTGCCGCTCTGCCGCCGCCAGCAGGAAAAAGCATCCGGGTAGCAATAACAGCTGTAACAGCTTCCCGCTTTGGCAAAAGGGCAAAGCGCAAAGGCACCCCAACAGCACCATGGGACGGGAAACGTCCGCGGCGCAAAGCAGGGCGATGCCGAAGGGGTTGCAGTGCTCCCCCAACGGCGCGCAGGATAAGAGAAAGCCTCCCGAAAAGGCGAGGATGGCCTCCCGATGGCGGGGAAGCCGTTTGACGGCGGCAGTGACGTTCATAAAAGTTTCCGTTCCTTTGTTTTTTGATGGTAAATCCGATTATACTCCCGCCTTCCTGCAGGGGTTGTCGAAGGCGGGGCAAGGAAAGAGACTTGTTTTGTTCCCTTCCCTCGGGAAAGGGGGCGGAATGGGAGAGAATGGAAAAGGAGTTGTTTTGCCGTCAAACTTTACCAAAGATTGAAGGACGTGGGGTATAAAAGCTGATTGATCAGCGAAAGGTTCTGGGGGTTGGGACGGTCGAAATTCCAATACAGGGCGCCCCGCAGACCGTATTCGGGAAGCAGACGCAGACGGGAGGAGAGACTGCGCACGTCCTCGAACCACACCCGGTGCTCCTCTCCGTTTTCGGTGTACACGAAGAAGGGGGCTTCCACCTGCTCGTCGTATCGGATCTCCGCCCCCTTCTCTCCCGCCAGGCGGATGGCTTCCTCGATGGAGAGAGATTCCGCCTCGGAAAGCCCCTGTACGTAGGGGAGGGTAAAGTTGTAGCCGTAGTTGGAGATCCCCAGGAAGATCTTCCCTGCGGGGATGCGTGTGAGGGCGTATTCCACCACCCGCCGCACCGGCTGAATGGGGGAGACCGCCATGGGCGGGCCGTAGGTGTAGCCCCATTCGTAGGTCATCAGCAGGACGGAATTTACCGCCTCCCCGATGGCGGCGTAATCGTGCCCCTCGTAAAGGGTTCCCGGCTGGGTATCGCTTGTTTTTGGCGCCAGGGCGGCAAGGACGGGGAAACCCTCGCCGTTCAAGCGCTCCCGCAGGCGGGCAAGGAAGGCCGCGTAGGCTTGTGCGTTCTTGGCCCCCAAAAATTCAAAATCCACGTCCAAAGCGTAATAGCCCTTCCGTCGAAGCTCAGTCAGCAGGTTCTCTGTCAGCGCCTGCTGCGCGGAGGCGTCCGCCAGCAGTCCTTCCGCCAAGGCGGTGGAGAAGTTGCCGTTTTCCGTCAGGGTGGAAAGGTGCATCACGGGGGAAACGCTGTAGCGGAAGGCGGTGTCGATGATGGTGCTGTCGTTCAATGGGAGCAGGCTCCCGTCGGGGCGGAAGCCGTAGGTGAAGGGCATGATCCCGGAGATCAGAGACATGGTCTGCTCCAGGACGGGCTGTCTGACGTAAGGGTATACGTACCCGCCCACGGAAAAGGCTCCGATAGGCTCCTTTTCCACGTCGATGAAAAGCACGTCTCCCGGCATCAGATCCGTACCGCCCTTCAAGAACAGGTTGTTCCGCCACAGGGTGCGTAAGGAGACCCCGTAGCGGCGGGCGATGGCGTAAAGCGTTTCCCCCGGGGAAACGGTGTGGGTGACCGGGGGGCGGGGGATCAGCAAAACCATCCCCACGGGAAGCCGTTCGGGGGTGAGGATGCCGTTGTCGGCGATGAGGTTTTTTGCGGGGACGCCGTAAAGCCTTGCGATGGAAAACATGGTTTCTCCCGTTTGCACGGTGTGTAAAAGCATAAAGAATGCCTCCTTTGGAGTCTTATAGAAGGAAAAAGTGGGGAAACAGAGGGAAAAATCCCCGTTTTTCCCCGCCATTGTCTTGACTTTTTCGATTCCGCTGTGTTATAATAACTTTCTGAATAAAAACATCCTTTCAATAAATTAGTATAAGGGAATTTTTTGAGATGCGTGATAACAAAACTGTTTTGATGGAAAAAACGGCGGAGATCCTGGCGGCAAAGGGGCTTACCCTTTCCGAGAGCGAGGTTGCCGCGTTGTTTGAAAAGCCCTCCGATCCCAAGCTGGGCGACCTGGCGTTGCCCTGCTTCAAGCTGGCGAGGACCCTCCGCCAGGCGCCTCCCAAGATCGCTTCCGATCTGGCGTCCTGCTACGAGGATGTTCCCGGCCTTGCCCGTGCCGAGGCTGTGGGAGGGTATCTGAACTTCTTCTACGACAGCGCCTCCAGCGTGAAGGTGGTGGAGGAGATTCTGGCAGATCCCCGTTACGGCTCCTCCCGGGAGGGCAAGGGCAAGACCGTCTGTCTGGACTTTTCCTCTCCCAACATCGCCAAGCGGTTCCACCTGGGTCACTTGGGCACCACCGTCATCGGTAACGCTTTGCGGAATTTGCTGAACTTCTGCGGCTACGAGACCGTGGCCATCAACCATTTGGGAGATTGGGGCACTCAGTTCGGTAAGCTGATCTACGCCTACAAGCATTGGTCCTCCAAAACACAGGTGGAAGAGGGCGGCATCGACGAGCTGGTGCGTTTGTACGTGAAGTTTTGCAACCTGGAAGCGGAGGATGCCGATCTGAAGCAGGCGGCAAGAGACGCCTTCCATTTGCTGGAGGAAGGGGATGAGGAATCCCTGGAGATCTGGCAGTACTTCAAGGAGATCTCTCTGCGGGAGTACGAGAAGACCTACAAGCTGTTGGGCATCACCTTTGATTCCTACAACGGCGAGGCCTTCTTCTCCGACAAAATGCCTGCGGTGGTGGAGGAGATCCGCGCCAAAGGGCTGCTTGAGCTGGACAACGGGGCATCCGTGGTGCGTCTGGACGAGGAGAATATGCCTCCCTGCCTGATCTTAAAGAGCGACGGCTCCACCCTGTATCCCTCCCGTGATATCGCCGCCGCTATCTGGCGAAAGAAGGAATACGATTTCCATAAATGCATCTACGTCACCAGCGCAGGCCAGAGCCTCCACTTCGCCCAGTGGTTCTCCGTGGTGAGAAGAATGGGCTATGAGTGGGCGGAAGGCCTGGTGCACGTGCCCTACGGCACCATGAGCGTGGGCGGCGAAAAGTTAGCCTCCCGTACCGGTAACGTGGTGCTGTTGGACGACCTGCTGGCGGAAGCCGTCCGCAAGTGCGGCGAGGTCATCGAGGAGAAGCATCCCGACCTGGAGAACAAGCAGGACATCGCCGAGGCAGTAGGCGTGGGCGCCGTGGTATTCAACGCCCTGGCCAACAGCCGTATCAAGGACAGCGATTTCAACTGGGAGGACGCTCTGTCCTTCGAGGGCAACGCAGGTCCTTACGTGCAGTACACCTACGCCCGTTCCGCATCCATCCTGCGTAAGGGCGGCGCTCCCGAGGGTGAGACCGAAGGCTACGAGCCCTGCGGCGAGGAGACGGCGCTCATCGGCAAGCTTGCCGAGTTCCCCGACACGGTAAAGCGTGCCCTGGCGGAATACGAGCCCAGCATCATCTCCCGCTATCTGCTGGCGGTGTGCGCTTTGTTCAACCAGTTCTACCACAACTGCCGCATCCTGAACGAGGAGGGCATGACCCGCACCTTCCGTATCAAGCTTGCCGCCGCAACCCATACCGTCATCGGCAACGGCCTGGATCTTCTGGGCATCCGTCGCACGGAAGAGATTTAATCGTAAATTTAACGTAACAGATTGGAGAAACAGAGTATGTCCGGACATTCCAAATGGAAGAATATTATGCATAAAAAAGAGAAGACCGACGCCGCAAGAGCAAAGGTCTTCACCAAGATCGGTAAGGAGATCGCCATGGCGGTGAGGGAAGGCGGCGCAGACCCCGTTTCCAACACCAAGCTTCGCGATCTGATCACCAAGGCCAAGAGCTTGAACGTTCCCAACGATAACATCAAGCGTATCATCGACAAGGCCTCCGACGATAACAGCGCCGCTTACGAAATGGTCACCTACGAGGGCTACGGCCCCGGCGGTGTTGCCGTGATCGTTGAGACCGCCACCGATAACCGCAACCGTACCGCTCCCGAGGTGCGCCACGCCCTTTCCAAGTTCGGCGGCAACCTGGGCACCACCGGCTGTGTGTCCTTCATGTTCTCCGAAAAAGGCGTTATCGTGGTGGATAACGAGGACGGCGACGTGGACGAGGACGTGCTCATGGACGACGCACTGGAAGCAGGCGCAGGGGATATCCTCACCGAGGAGGGCGCCTTCGAGGTGTATACCGAGCCCGCCGATTTCTCCGCCGTTTGCGAGGCACTTTCCGCCAAGGGCTACAAGTTCCTTTCCGCCGACCTGGAGAAGGTTCCCGCTTCCTACGTGGAGCTGGACGAGGAGCAGGCCGTGCAGATGCAGAAGATGCTGGATCTGCTGGAGGAAAACGACGACGTCCAGAACGTGTTCCACAACTGGGATGAATAAGATCGGGATCTTCGGCGGGACCTTTGATCCCGTCCACAAGGGGCATATCCACGCGGCAAAATGCTTCCGCGAGGAGTGCGGCCTGGATCTGGTCTACGTGATCCCCAACTATATCTCCAACCTCAAGGAGCACCGAAGCGTTTCCTCCCAAGACCGCCTTGCCATGCTGCATCTGGCCTTCGACGGGGAAGAGGGCTTTGCGATCTCCGATATGGAGATTGCCCGAGGCGGCGTCAGCTACACCGCAGACACCGTCCGTGCTTTGAAGGAATTGCACCCGGAAAGCGAGCTTTACCTGTTCTTCGGAGACGATTGGCTGGAGGGCTATCCCCGCTGGCACGATTTCGAATATCTGCGGGACAATTTGGTGGTGGCGTTGGCCAACAGAAGCGGCAGAGACATCACCGCCCTGACCGAACGACTGAGCAGTGAGCATGGGGTGAAGATCTTCCCCCTGCGCTTCACCGCCATCCCCGCATCCTCCACGGCTTACCGCGGGGGAGACACCTCCCTTTGCACCGACGAGGTCAACCGCTATATTGCAGAAAAGGGGTTATACCGATGACGGAGATCCAAAAAGTCAGAAACGATCTGAAGCTTTCCGAAAAACGGATGCGCCATACCGAGGGTGTGGTACGTGCCGCCGTCTTACTGGCCTCCCGCCATTTCCCGGAGATATCTGCCGAAACGGCGGAGCTTGCCGCTTTGTTCCACGATTACACCAAGGAATACACGGTGGAAGAGCAGCTGCGGGTGCTGGCGGCTTATGGGGAAGCGCCTACCGAGGACGAGCTGGAGGCGCCGAAGCTGCTTCACGCCCGTACCGCCGCATTGATCGCGGAAAAGGAATACGGGCTTGATCCTCAGGTGGTGTCTGCCATCCGTTGGCATACCACGGGACGGGCAGGGATGACCCCCTTGGAGTGCGTGATCTATTTTGCGGATTATATCGACGATACCCGTACCTTCCCCGCCTGTATCAGACTGCGGGAATACTACGAAAAGCAGTACGCCTCTTTGAAGGACAAATCCCGTGCCTTGCACAAGGCGCTGGTACGTTCCTTTGACATCACCATCCGCGACCTGCTGTCGAACCGTAAGACTGTAGACCCCAACACCGTGCAGGCGCGGAATTACTATTTGAACCTAATCAAGAAAGGCCTTTAACTATGGAAAATGAAAAGCTGCAGGCCGAGCAGGCAAGATTGCTTGCGGAAGCGGCGGTCAACGCATTGGAAGAAAAGAAGGGTATGGACGTGCGTCTGATCCACGTGGGGGAACAGACCGCATTGGCGGATTACTTCGTCATCGCCACCGCCACCTCCAACACCCACGTTCACGCTCTGGCGGACGAGGTGGAGTTCCGTGTCAAGCAGGAGCTTGGCATTGCCCCCTCTCACATTGAGGGCTACCGCAACAACATCTGGGAGCTGATGGATTACGGCTGTGTGGTGGTCCACATCTTCACCCGCGAGGGCAGAGAGTTCTATAACCTGGAACGCATCTGGAACGTTTGATTATTATTTAAGGAAGGACAATCCTTATGAAACACGATTTTCGCAACATTGAAAGCAAGTGGCAGGAGAAATGGGAAAACGCCAAGCTGTTCGAGGCGGTGGATTTCTCCGAAAAGCCCAAGTATTATACCCTGGTAGAGTTCCCCTATCCCAGCGGACACGGTATGCACGTAGGTCACATCAAGGCGTATTCCGGTCTTGAGGTGGTCTCCCGCAAGCGCAGAATGCAGGGCTACAACGTGATGTTCCCCATAGGGTTCGACGCCTTCGGTCTGCCCACCGAGAACTCCGCCGTGAAGTTCGGGGTACACCCCCGCGTCCTCACCGACGAGAACATCAAGAAGTTCACAAGCCAGCTGAAGCGCGTGGGCTTCTCCTTCGATTGGTCCCGCGTGGTGGACACCACCGAGGAGGATTACTACCGTTGGACCCAGTGGATCTTCCGCAAGATGTTCGACAACGGCCTGGTCTTCCGTGATAAGACTCTGGTAAACTACTGCCCCCATTGTAAGGTAGTCTTGTCCAACGAGGACTCCCAGGGCGGCAAGTGTGACATCTGCCACAACGACGTGGTGCAGAAGTCCAAGGACGTTTGGTATCTGCGGATCACCCAGTACGCCGACAAGCTGCTGCAGGGCCTGGACAAGGTAGACTACCTGCCCATGGTGCGCCAGCAGCAGGAAAACTGGATCGGCAAATCCACCGGTGCCTTCGTCAACTTCAAGCTGAAGGAAGTGGAGGAGACCCTCCGCATCTATACCACCCGTCCCGACACCCTCTTCGGCGTCACCTTCATGGTCATGGCTCCCGAGCATCCTCTGCTGGACACCTACGCAGACAAGGTGGAGAACATGGCAGACGTGCTGGCATACCGCGAGGAGTGCGCCAAAAAGACGGAGTTCGAGCGTACCCAGCTGGTAAAGGACAAGACCGGTCTTAAGATCAAGGGTCTGTCCGCAGTCCATCCCATCACCGGCAAGGAGATCCCCATCTTCATCTCCGACTACGTTATGATGGGCTACGGCACCGGCGCCATTATGGCCGTGCCCGCCCACGACGGCAGAGACTATGATTTCGCCAAGAAGTTCGGCATCGACATCATCCCCGTCATCGAAGGCGGCGACATCGAAAAAGAAGCCTACACCGGCGACGGCAACATGATCAACTCCGATTTCCTGAACGGTCTTACCGACAAGAAGTCCTCCATCGCCAGAATGCTGGTAGAGCTGGAGAAGCTGGGTGTCGGCGAAGGCGGCGTACAGTTCAAAATGAAGGACTGGGCCTTCAACCGCCAGCGTTATTGGGGCGAGCCCATCCCCATCGTGCACTGCCCCACCTGCGGCATGGTCGGCGTTCCCTACGAGGAGCTGCCCCTGCGCCTGCCTCCCGTGGAAAACTTCCAGCCCGGCGAGGGCGGTGAGTCCCCCCTGGCCAAGATCGATTCCTTCGTGAACTGCAAGTGCCCCAAGTGCGGCGGCGACGCCAAGCGTGAGACGGACACCATGCCCCAGTGGGCAGGCTCCTCCTGGTACTTCTTGCGTTATATCGACCCCAAGAACACCGAAGCCCTGGCTTCTCCCGAGAAGTTGAACTACTGGCTGCCCGTTGACTGGTATAACGGCGGTATGGAGCACGTGACCCGTCACATGATCTATTCCCGCTTCTGGCATAAGTTCCTCTACGACCTGGGCATCGTCCCCTGCGACGAGCCCTATTCCAAGCGTACCGCGCAGGGCCTGATCCTGGGCGCCAACGGCGTGAAGATGTCCAAATCCCTGGGCAACGTGGTGGACCCCAACGACGTGGTGGATTCCTACGGCGCCGACGTGCTCCGCACCTACGTGCTGTTCATGGGCGACTACGAGCAGGCTGCCCCCTGGTCCGACAGCTCCGTGAAGGGCTGTAAGCGCTTCATCGAGCGCTTCGCCGCTCTGACGGATATGCTCTCCGACACCGTCTCCCCTGAGCTGGAGGCCTCCCTCCACCGCACCATCAAGAAGGTCACCGACGACATCGAGGCTATGAAGTTCAACACCGCCATCGCCGCTATGATGGCCCTGCTGAACGAGATCCACGCCGCCGGCAGTGTCGACAAGGAAAGCCTCAAGACCCTGGCCAAGCTGCTGTGTCCCTTCGCTCCCCACATCTGTGAGGAGGTCTGGGCTGAGCTGGGCGGAGAGGGCTTCTGCTCCGCCGCCGAATGGCCCGTCTACGACGAGGCTAAGACCAAGGTCTCCTCCGTGGAGATCGCCGTGCAGATCTGCGGCAAGCTGAGAGGCAAGATCACCATCCCCGCCGAAGCAAGCGAGGAGGAAGCCTTCGCCGCCGTCATGGCAGACGAGACCCTGGCTCCCCAGCTCGCCGGCAAGCAGATTATCAAGAAGATCTACGTCAAAGGCAGACTCTTCAACATCGTCGCAAAATAAATCGTCCCCCAAAAGACCGAGACCGCCCGTCCCGGTCTTTTTCTTTTCCCTCTTACCCTCTTTTACACGCCTTTTTGTGCGAAAAAATAACAAATCTGCGAAAAACCCTTGACTTTCCCCTCCCCGTGTGGTAAATTGAGACTGCCGAACGATTCCAAGCGGGCTTTTTTCGTCGTCTGCTCCCGTGCAGCGCGGGCTTTCCCGCACGGCGTCTTTCGAGTAAAAGAGAAACAAAAAATACACATTTTGGAGGAAAAAAGAAATGAAAAACAAAGGTTTCTCCCTTGTGGAACTCATCGTCGTAATTGCCATCATGGCAATCCTCGTCGGTGTCGCAGTTCCCGTTTATACCAGCTATATTGAGAAAGCACAGAAGTCCAAGGACGAGCAGCTGGTGGACGAAATTAAGCACGCCATCGAGATCGCAGGCGCTGCCGGCACTTTTAGCGAGGGCGATACCGGTTATCTCGTTCTTACTACTGAGGGAGTTTCCGGCGTGGAAGAAGGCTCTACTCTTGATACTGTTTTAAAGCAGACTTTTGGTAATGATTACGCTAACACTTTGAAGCTCTCTTATGATGGTTGGGCAGATAATGCCGGTATGCTGGCTTGGTTGGCGGGCAGCTCTGTCGATGGAGACGGTAATTCTGTTGCCAATAATACTTACGCAGGTATCGCTAATGTAGCAGGCTCTTCCTTCTTGAAGGGCAATACTACGGATGAACTGATGTCTAACGTTGAAAATTTGACCACGAAGCTGGCTTCCATCGTTGTTGACATGGATGCTGTTGCAAAGCAGGGCGTTATGGATATGTTTACCGTGGGTAGCAAGGAAGATGGCACGTATTCTAACGCACTTGAAACCGTGATGGCTGAACAGAACTATACGCTTGAAGAAGTTGATGCTACGACTCTCTCCAATTTGGTAGTGCTTGCCGCAGCTGAGGAAATGAAGGGCAAGACTGAAGATTCTGAAGCTTCAAGCATGGCGCAGTATGTTTCTCTCTATGCAATGTACACCGCTTATGCCGCTAACGAAAATTCCTCCCAGGCATACAAAGATGATTATGCAGCGCTTCAGACTCAAATCCAGCAGGAAAACAATCCTGTTAAGATTATGGAAGCGTTAGGTAGTTTTTCTGAAAAAATGTATGGTAATGATACTGGAACTATCAAAGCGGATGCTGGATGGGAGGAATATAGCAAGGCTACGTTGGATAGTGACCTTTCTGCATTTGTGAGTATCATGAACGCTGTGGACAACGGCAAGATTGATAGCGGCAGTTTGCAGGATGCGGCTTTGTTTACTACGGGCGATGTGAGCGTTTTGTTTAACAGCTATGTTGACGCTGTGAAAATGATTGATGGCATGAGTGAAGAAGAGTACAATACATTGGTTGCAGCCGCTCAAAACGGCGGTGTTACCGTCCTTTATTCTTGCGTAGATAATCAAGTTCGAGTTATTTGTTCTTTGCCCGAACTGAATTAATTTGGAGCTTTTTGACGGAGGAGTAGCATGAAAAAAAGAATATGGGTTGCGGTTTTCTTAACGCTTATCGTGTTGCTCCCCTGGACACTCTTCGGCAGGGCGGCGACGATAAGCGATACCGGGTGGGGCTTTGCTTATGACGGATCGGCTTCTCGATCGGATGATGGGAAGATTGAACTATCTGCAACTGGATACACGCAATACGGATTCTTAAAACGCACGCGTACCACAAGTATTACGTTAACAAACAATACCGGCGTGAAGCAGCTTTTGGACGGGTCTATGGAGTTCGAGGGGAACTTTGGTAGTTTTAAAGTTACATTGGATGACACTACCGTAACAGAAGGCAATGCAGCAACATCTTACACTGAAAAAATAACAATGGCAGTCGGAAGCAAATTGGTCATTTCGATAACCTCTCCTTCGGGGTCTGGCACTATAAAATGTACGTATCAACCTACAGTAACGGTTAGTTCTGGTAAGACGCTTACCTGCTATACAGCTTCGAATGGTAGTTATAGTATAAATGGAACGAATATTGTTGCAGACGGGACGACTGTTCAATTTTCGGTTGGCGATACACTCGCTATTAAAACGACCCCTGCGTCAGGGTATGTATGCCTGGGCATTTTGGTCAATGATAAAACACTGCAACCTATTGATAGCACTGGTTCTATTGACTGGGTACCTAATGACGGTGGAAGTATTAAACCGATTTTCGCAAAGGTAGCTACAAGTGTTGCCCCCTTTTTGGTGAACAATAAAAGCTATTACACTTGGGAAACGGCTTGCGCCGCAGCAGGCACAGCTGGAACAATAGTTTTAACTTCAACTTTCACCTTACCTTCTACCTATGCTGAACAAGGCATGTCAACTGCAGGTTCGTATGTTACCGGTGCTGATGGTGCCTTAGTATATAGCCTCCCGGCGGGGGTAACGTTGTTGCTTCCGTATTCTGCGACAGATTATAAGATTCAACCTGGCACCGCTGAGAAAAACGATTTTAAACATGCAAATGCTGCTTATGTTAGCGGCAACTCCTCTACTACGGCGAATATAGCACCCTCAAAAAATGTCCATCTGGAGCTCTGTGTGCCCGCTGGAACTACACTTAAGGTTGCCAATGGAACTTCAACGAAATATGGACGTGTTGTGATTGGCGGCACGCTTGTGACCGGTGAAGGGGGCGAGTATTTTGCAGGTGCAACATATGGAGCTCATGCCAATCTTAAATTGGATGGCACTCTAAAATTAGGGAGCTATGCGGTTTTGTCTGTGACCGGATACGTTTATGGCGAGGGCATTGTTGAAACAACCGGTAGCGGCGCAGAAATCTACCAGCCCATGGTCATTCGTGACTGGCGAGGTGCTGGTGCTGCTCCTTTGTTTGTCAATTCTCAACCCAGTTATAAGGTTGATACAATTCAATCGGGAGAAGGACAAATTATGCCGTTCACCCAATGGTCGACGTTTAATATTCAGACCAAGCTTCGTTTGAATAAAAGCAATTATATGCTTTTATATGCGGGCTTGCGAGAAACGGACTTGTATTGTAGCCACCCGGTCTTGGTTGGGGATTCCGCTAAGGCAGGGCTTATCATACTCGCCGACAACGCATATCTTGTCAGCGAGTATAACGAGATTGCGTGGACGAGCACTGTAACATATGCGTTCCCAGGAAAGACGACGGTTGCAATATACGGCGGCGCTTCGCTTGGGCAATTAACTTTGGATGTTAAGGTTAGCGCAGATAGCCTTACAATCAACACGAGCGACTTTACCATGAACGTTTCCTATGGCTACGATATTGCGCTACATAACGGCTCCTATGCCATTGAAAAATCGGTTGGACTGCTTCCCGGCGTGAAATTGACCGTGGCCGAAGATGCTACGCTCAGTATAGGAAGTGAGTCGGCTGTGCGTTTCATGGTTTACGATGGATTGCTTCACCGCGGGTATCAGGCTGCATCATCCTGGCTGAGCGGAAGCATAACACATACAGTAGCTTATGCTGCGGCACGAAAAGATGCGAAGAGCTACCCTACGACTGCAGAATTACAGGCTTCCTCTATAGGTGGCGTCGCCATGAGTGGTGATGCGGAACTTGTGGTTGAAGGTACACTTGTGATTGGTGCAAATGCTTCTTTTGGCGGCGTTGTTCAAACGACTGGGTTTGGAACGGTTGATGCAACCGCAGGAACAGCGGGAACCGTGCCGAATGTAACAACACAGATTGGCGTGGTCGGTAGTAAATATATTATATCCCATCACCGCTATTATGCAGGTATGGTTCTCCATGAGCGGAAAGCGCAGCTTGTATCTGCTGCAACAGGCGAACGAATCGATATTGTTCGAGGCAACACGTATTACGGAGCACCTTTCCAAAGTGTGCAAGCTTCGTATTCGTTCAGATACTATGCAGAGGCCAATACCGTTGGAAACGTTATTCTCGTGGGTGACGCTAAAGCAGGTTCCGGTGAAACCGTTAAAGAAACGTATGACGGGTACACACTCAATGAAACGATTTACGGCGGCTGGTGCATTGCCATGAGCGAGAAAGTGACGCTCGATTCCATGTTTTACCTGGAGGATTACGTTTGGTTTGACGGTGTAATGGATGTTCCGGTTTACAAGGGAGAGGGCACCCTGACCTTGATCTCTCTTGATGATAGACTGCAGCTTCCGCTTATCGACGGGAAACCTGTTGCCGACGAAAATGGCGGGCTCTATGTAGTCCGTCAGATGGAAGCAAAATCCCTTTCTCAAAAGATTAAATTCCGGGTGAAGTATACCAATGGCAGCACTGTTCTGCTTTCCAATGTGTTGGTCGTTGATTTCCAGGAGTATGCGGACGCTTACATCGAAGCGAACAAAAACAGCCAGGACGAAAAGATTCAGAAGAAGGTAGCGCTTGTTACGGTTATGAAGACCTACGGCGATGCCGCTGAGATCTATTTCGACGAAGAGTTGAAAGCGGAATACAACGCAGACAAAAGCATCACTTTCCCGGATGCGATTACACTGACCGGAGCGAAGGATACCGTCATGGGCTTTACCGGCGGTGCTGCCACCGGCGTGACGGGCGCATCGTTGAAGACCAACAGCGCAAAGGTCTATTTCGACGAGGCTCTTCGTATGAGCGTGTTCTTTACGCCCACGCTGCCTACGGGTTTCGACACGAAAAATATCGTGAAGATCGGTTTGCTGGCCACTTCCGGAACCGGCACTCTGACCATGGCAAATCACGAAACCATGTACGTGCTGTATAGTCCTACGCCTCCCGGAACTCTCGGCGGCAGCGGAAACTACCCCGAAGAGGGTTTCAGGGAAACGGTTAACGGAACTATAACGGACTATAGTAAGTTGCCCGACAGGGATGAAAAGGGCAGATGGGAGCTTTGCTTCGATCTGACCAACGATATGTACGGGCAGGTCTACGAGCTGAGACCCTTCATGATCGTTGAGGATGAGACCGGTACTAACTACGTTTACGGCGAGCAGGTACATTACAGCCTGGCGGCGTATATCAGCAGAACCTACGAAAAGGCCGACAATGCGTTCAAGAACCTGTTGACTGCAACCTGGGATTACGTGGTAGCGGCCGAAGCAACATTTTGAGGGGAGCAAGCATGAGTAAGAAAAAGTACGTTTCCCCTGAAATGGAGGAGCTGATCTTGGAGCAATCCGATATCATCACCGTCAGCGTTGGCGGCACAAGCGGCAGCTACGGTGACGTAGAGGATGAGTTTGGAGATTACAATCCTACCAACACGCTCAACGGTTGGCAATAATCAAAGCGAAAAAAGGGGTTGCTGCGGCAGCCCCTTTTTGGAAAAATGGAGGATGAAAATGGAAAGAAATAGCGGTTTTTCTTTGGTGGAGTTGATCGTGGTGATCGCCATCATGGCAATTTTGGTGGGCGTGGCGGTGCCTGTGTACACGTCCTACATTGACAAGGCGCAGGAGACGGTGGACGATCAATATCTGTCCGACGTGGTCTACGCCGCCCAGCTTTACGCCGCCGAGAAGGGGTTGGAGCTTCACAGCATTGCCATTGCCCCTCAGGTGGACGCAGGCAACAAGCAGGGTATCGAGCTGTTCCTGACGGAAAACGACCGTGTAGCGGATCTCACGGAGCTTTACGCTATGATCGGCAGCCACACCTTCAAGGACGCCGCCGGCTCCACGGTGCATTACTACACCCCCGCGGCACCGGAAGAAGGCGACCCCAAGGAGGAGAATCACACCCATGATTTCAAACCCGCCAAGCAGG
>SVTH01000019.1 GCA_015063885.1 Oscillospiraceae bacterium
ATACTTACGATCGTGCTTTGTTCCGACGGTGTGTTCCCGCCGGGAAGGTCTTACTTGTTCATCGGACTATACCTTTTTGTTGAAGTTCCAAAAACGAAGCAGGGGCCGCGCGGTCTTAGTACATTGGTCTATCCTCCGTGATCTTTACACTTGAGGAAGCTTGCCTTCCTCTTCTGTGTCTACATAGTACCATACTTTGTTCCTTTTGTCAAGGGGTTATACAAATATTTTTTTATTTTGTGCAAAATGCACATGATTTGTCGGTTTTCTTTGTAGGACAAGCCTGCATAAACCGCCCACCGACCGCATAAAATGGAAGGGACAGACAAAGAAAGGAACCTTGAAGCATGACACCGGAAAGGAAGCGAAAGATGTTGAAGGGGGCTGCCCTGGCGGTTGCCGTCTTAGTCACGGCGGGCTGCTTTATGGCGGTGCCGTGGATCGGCAGGGCGTTGCCCGCATCCTTCGGAGCGTTTTTGACCATGACCCCCTTGCAGCCCACCATCCCTGTTTTGCGCCCGGAGCCGGAGCCCCACGAAAGCCCTTTGTGGTCGGAAAGCAGCGAAGAATCTCTCCCGGAGGAGGAAAGTGAAGAGGAGAGCCTTCCCCCGCCTCCCCCGGAGGACGCCATCACCGTGCTTGCAGGGAGCTACTGCTGGTACGAAGCCCACGAAACGCCCACGCTGGATCTGATGAACAAAACCAACTACAAGGTGGACGTGGGAAGCTTTTTGGAGAAGGACTTTCCCATCACCCCAAGCACGGAGGAGGGTCCGTTGGTTCTGATCGTACATACCCACGGAACGGAGGCGTACCTGCCAAGGGGAGTGGATTACTACCTGCCGGAGGAGGACTTCCGCTCGGAGGATCCCCGTGAAACGGTGGTAGCCGTGGGGAACGCCATTGCGGAGACCCTGGAAAGCCTGGGGATCGGCGTGGTGCACGACCCCACCATGCACGATGCGGAAAGCTTTAACTACGCCTACGTTCACTCCGCCGCCGCAGTGGAGACATACCTGGAGGCATATCCCTCCATTCGGTACGTGCTGGACGTCCATCGGGATTCCATTTTCGACGGAAACGGGGTGTGCGGGAAGACCCTCACCGCCGTGGACGGCAAGGAGACCGCCCAAGTGATGCTGGTGGTGGGCACGGACGAAAGCGGCTCCGCCCATCCTGCGTGGCGGAAGAACCTCACCGTTGCCGCTTATTTAGAAGAAAGGCTGAACCGTTTTTACCCCACCCTGGCACGTCCCGTGAATCTGCGGGAGCACGGATTCAACCAATGGCTCTCCCCCGGGAGCCTGATCGTGGAGGTGGGCTCCTGCGGAAACACCGTGGAGGAAGCCCTGACGGCGGGCGAGTTTTTTGCCAGAGCGTTTGCCGTTTTGGTGAAGGAAACGGGTTAGACACAAGATATTGAATTATTTTTCTCGAAAAATACTACATTTGGTGTTGACAAAATGCGTTTGATACAGTATAATGTAGCATAACCTTTGCATGACTGACGGATCGTAACGCGGAGCACCGCGGAGAAGTGTGAAGGAATACGCCGACCGTCTGGGCAATTCGGGTTATCATACCCCGAGTTGCCTTTTTTATCGCAACAACGGAGGAATACTTTATGGAACATAAAAACTGGAACGGCTTTGTGTCCGGTGTTTGGCAGGACGAGATCAACGTACGCGATTTCATTCAGCAAAACTACAAGCCCTACGAAGGGGACGGAGCGTTTTTGGCTTCCGCCACCCCCCGCACCAAAGCCCTGATGAAAAAATTGGAGGCGCTCTTTGCCTTGGAGCGCCAGTTTGACGGGGTGCTGGACATCGACACCGCCACCGTCTCCACGGTAACGGGCTTCTCTCCCGGATACCTGGACAAGGAAAACGAGCTCATCGTGGGTCTGCAGACCAACCGTCCCCTGAAGCGTGGGGTGAACCCCTTCGGCGGGATCCGTATGGTGCGTATCGCCTGCGAGGCCTACGGCTACAAGCTCAGCGACAAGGTGGAGGAGGAATTCCGCTTCCGCACCACCCACAACGAGGGCGTTTACCGCGCCTATACCCAGGAAATGCGATTGGCGAGAAGAAGCCACCTCATCACCGGACTTCCCGACGCCTACGGCAGAGGACGCATCATCGGCGACTACCGCCGTGTAGCTCTGTACGGCGTGGACAAGCTGATCGAGGAGAAGCAGAAGGACAAGCGCAACCTGGCACTGGAAGACCTGGACGCAGAGCAGATCCGCCGCACCGAGGAGCTTTACCAGCAGATCGCCTTCCTGGGCTATCTGAAGGAAATGGCCCAGATGTACGGCTACGACATCAGCCGCCCCGCAGGCAACGCAAAAGAGGCCATCCAGTGGACCTACTTCGCGTATCTCGCCGCCATCAAGGAGCAGAACGGCGCCGCCATGTCCCTGGGCAGAGTGAGCACCTTCTTCGACATCTACATCAACCGCGACCTGGAGCAGGGCATCCTCACGGAGACCGACGCCCAGGAGCTGGTGGACGATTTCGTCATGAAGCTCCGTATGGCCCGCCATCTCCGCACCCCCGAGTACAACGAGCTCTTCGGCGGGGATCCCATGTGGATCACCGAGGCCGTTGGCGGCATGGGAGAGGACGGCAGGACCCTGGTCACCAAGAGCAGCTTCCGTATCTTGAACACCCTTTACACCCTGGGACCCGCACCCGAGCCCAACCTGACGGTGCTTTGGTCCACCGCATTGCCGGAGAACTTCAAGCGGTTCTGCTCCAAGGTCTCCTGCGATACGGATTCCATCCAGTACGAAAACGACGATCTGATGCGTCCCCTTTACGGTGACGATTACGCCATCGCCTGCTGTGTTTCCGCTATGCGGGTGGGCAAGCAGATGCAGTTCTTCGGAGCCCGCTGTAACCTGGCCAAGCTGTTGCTGTTGGCCATCAACGGCGGTTACGACACCACAAGCGACATCCATCTTGGCCCCCAGATGCCTGTGATGGAAGGGGACGTATTGCATTTCGACGACGTCATGGAGCGGTTTGACACCTACAACCAATGGCTGTCCCACCTGTACGTGAACACCATGAACGTCATCCACTATATGCACGACAAGTACGCCTACGAGAAGATCCAGATGGCCTTGCACGACACCACCGTGGAGCGCTTGATGGCCTTCGGCATTGCAGGGCTTTCCGTTGTGACGGACTCCTTGAGCGCCTTGAAGTACGCCAAGGTACACCCCATCAAGGACGAACAGGGCTACATCGTGGACTTCCGTGTGGAAGGCGACTTCCCCAAATACGGCAACGACGACGACCGCGTGGATCTGCTGGCAAAGGATCTCACCCACCGTGTGATCACCGAGCTGCGGAAGACCCCCGCATACCGCGGCGCCATCCATACCCTTTCCGTGCTGACCATCACCTCCAACGTGATGTACGGCAAGCACACAGGCTCCACCCCCGACGGCAGAAAAGCGGGCGAGCCCTTCGCTCCCGGTGCAAACCCCATGCACAACCGTGAGGAAAACGGCGCACTTGCCTCCCTGAACTCCGTGGCCAAGCTGAGCTACGACGATTGCCGCGACGGCATTTCCAACACCTTCTCCATCACCCCCGAGGCCTTGGGGAAGACCGAGGAGGAGCGTGTGGGCAACCTGGTTGCCATTCTGGACGGCTACTTTGGCAAAATGGCACACCATATCAACGTGAACGTTCTCAACCGCGAGACCTTGATAAAGGCCTACGAGGATCCCGAGGCGTACCCCAACCTGACCATCCGCGTTTCCGGCTATGCGGTGAACTTCAACAAGCTCTCCCGTGAGCAGCAGAGAGAGGTCATCAGCCGTACCTTCCACGAAAGCGTATGACGGGATCTCTCCATTCCTTCCAAAGCCTGGGCACCGTAGACGGGCCCGGGGTGCGGTTCGTGGTGTTCTTCCAGGGCTGTCCCTTGCGTTGCGGGTGCTGTCACAACCCCGACACGCGGGAGATGGGGGCAGGCAAGCCCTTCACCCCCAAAGAGGTGCTGGAAAAGGTGCTCCGCTGCCGTTCCTACTTCGGGAAGGACGGGGGGATCACCCTCTCCGGCGGGGAGCCTCTGATGCAGGCCGCCTTCGCCAAGGAGCTGTTTGCCCTGTGCAAGGAAGAAGGCATCCACACCTGTCTGGATACCTCCGGGTGCCTTTGGAACGAGGACGTGGAGGAATTGCTGGCCGTCACGGATCTGGTGCTGTTGGATATCAAATACACCAACGATCAGGACTATCAGCAGTACGTAGGCTGCTCCATGGAACAGCCCCTGCACTTCCTGACAGAGCTGAACAAGAGAAAGATCCCCACCACTCTGCGGCAGGTGATCATCCCCCCGCTGAACGACGGCGAAGAGAACATCCTGCGGCTGAAGGAGATTGGGAAAGCGCATTCTTGCGTGAACAAGATCGAGCTCCTCCCCTTCCGCAAGATCTGCGAGAGCAAGTACGAAAATATGGGCATCCCCTTCCCCTTCGCAAAGTACGATTCCCCCACCAAGGAAAAAATGAGCGCCCTGCAAGCTCTGCTGGACGCTGAGTAAATCGCAAAAACAACAGCGGCGCCATAACGGCGCCGCTGTTGCTTTTCCCTTTTTTGTTTTATGATTGATCCCCTATTTGAACGTAAGTATCTCGCTCCGCGCCGGCAGTGCGGTAAGATAGGTAGTCGCGCCTCAAAGTCACGCAGAAGAATCTCGGATCGGAAAAGGGCACGTTTTCGGCAATGAAACGAACCTCGCCGATTCCCTGATCGCCAATTTCCAAGAGATACAGTTTCCCAACGCAAGTCTCGGGATCCCAATCGGTCAGCACTGCCAAATGCTCCATCGTATCGTTCATGGTAGCCGCAACAATGTGCCCCTGATCGACGTAATACGCTCTGCCCTCCAGGAAGTAAGCGCAGTCGGTATACGCCTTCAGTGCGGAAGACGCCCAGTTGCTTTTTTGGGGTTCCCCGACGAGCTCCAACAATTCGGAAAGCTTGACCTTCTCGTCGGGGTTCAGGCTGAGACAAATTCCGCCCACAGCTGTTTCTGCATAGGGCTGTATCATAGCAGTCTCCATCCACTCGTTTTCCGCAACGAGAATCTTCTCCTTGCCATCGTAGTAGTAAATATAGCCCAAGCGCGTTCCCGTTCCGGAGATCAGCTCCATATATTTTTCCCCGGATTCTCCCAGATCGTTTTCGATAAAATCATCGTAACCGACAGGGACGATCTCTCTAAAATAGAAGCTTCCGTCTTCATAGAGCTGACTCAGCGAATCCTGATCGCAAGTCTTCGAAAGGCGAGTCGTTTTTCCGTCGGCATCCCATTCAAACAGACCGGTTCCCGTTCCGTCGTAATCAAAGATAGTGAAATAGACCTTGGAAAAATCATCCGTCCAGCGCAAGATCTTCAGTTCGTGGGTACGAGATTGGTAAAACTGTCCCTCCACGGGCAACGCTTCCGGCTCGCCGTCTCCCACGATACGATACCAATCGAATCCTTCATCGTCCTCGTTATAAACTGCGTAAAGAACGCTCTTTCCGTCCGGGGAGAAGTAGCATTCAACTGTATCGGCATACTGATTGTCAATATAAACGACGCTTTCTTCTGCATCTACCCTGACCGTCACGCCGTGGCAGAATGCCTTAAAGAACTCCTGCAGCGTGTCGGTTCGAAGGATGATCTCATCCCCGTATTCCCGCACGAAAGGCAAGGACGCAGTGGGATAGAACTGATAGTCGCCGCCGTAATTCAGAGAAGATTCATAGGTATCCACGTAGCAGGTATTTCCGCCCATGGTGATCTCCGCATAATCCTTACTCCACCAATGCCAGTCTGCTCCCAAGGCATCCATGGTGGCAATAAAGGGGATCTCGGCATATTCGCCGTAGCGGCGGAAGGTATACTCACTTTGAAGCTCCTTACCGTTGATCATAATCTTCACGGGCTGCTCCAGGAAGGAATCTACGTATTCCTTTTCGGTATACAACTTGTAGGTATAGGAATCCTCGTGATCCTCCACGGTGATGAAGTATATCGTTCCGTCCGCCGCCTCCACGTACACAGTGAAGGGGATGGCCAAAGCCTCAAAGGACGTCACCTTAGCCACGGTGCAGGAAACACCGTGGGAAAGGAGATACTGCTCCATGACGGCATGGTCGTTGTAAAGCTCCAGAAAATCGGGGCGGAAATCAATACGGTCGTAATCCTGCGTAACGTGTCCGGGAATGCCGTCCGCGGGGATGTTCCAGCCGCTGCCCCAAGAATATTCGGAGGGTTTCTCCAAAAATTCGGAAAGTTCCTCCCGCTCCAGGCTATGGATCGTGATGATGGTAGGCATTTCGGGTTTTTTGGCATTCTCCTCCGTAACGGGCGTCATTTCCTCATGGGTAATACCCGTGACGGTGTAAAACTCCCCGTGATCGGGATACAAAATGATCACGCAAAGCTTGCCCTCCGGCCCCCAGAAAGCGTTGTAACCAACAACGTTTTCGAAGACGGTTCCATTGACCGTAACCGTTCTCGGCTTATAATGCTGAATGATACAGGTATAAATGTCAATATTGCAGGGTTCAAACCAGTAGCTTCTGTCTTCGCTGATCAGCACCCGGGAGACCACTTCCCCGTTTGCACCGTGGCAAGTGTATACAGTCTCTCGTGTACTGTACTGATCCGTATACGTATACTGCGTCTGATGTTCAAGACCCAGCCATTCGCTGCTGTTACAGGTAGCATAATGGGAGCAGACGCCCTTATCTCTGAATACCGCAAAAGTGCCGTCTTCCAGCTTGGTAACGATTTGATCCGCCCGAGTCACGTATTGATAGGCATCCTTTCTCTCCACCGGTTCTCCATCCAACGTGCACACCGGTCCGGTAGTGGCTTTGGAGAAGAACAAGACCTCGCCGTTGTAAAGCCGCAAATATCCGTCCCGACCGAAACGCTCCAACGGTTTCCACTCGTCGGTCAATACGCCGTTTCCCAGGCCTTCGGAAATGTCAAACACCCGAACGTATCCGTCCTCAGTGATGACGTATACGAGCTCCTCGTCAAAAATTGCGTTGCTAATGGTTTTACTGAATTTGTAAGGAAGCGTTTCCCCGTTGTTCAAGCATACCAACCGATTCCACCAACCCAGGCTGTAGCTAACGCCATAGTAATTCCCTTTTTGATCCCAATACAAACTCACAGGGAACTCCGGATCGGCGTAATCCCCGAAATCATAGTAGGTTGCAGTATATTCCCACGGGTGATCCACACCGATCTCAAACCGGAATTCCTTCTCCAGCTTGGTCTCCGCTTCGGGAGGGATCTCCATGGCGGGAGGAAGGAAATCTTCAAGCTTGACATTCTTCAGATCGCTGAACTCAATATCGGTATATCCTTGATTAATACGGTAGAAGTCTGCACGATCGGGATAAACCACCAAGAGATACAAGTTACTGTAGGCGTCTTGGATCACGACGTGATTTAACGTTCCTTCCAAAAGCGTATTCCCTACCAAAATATCCTCTGCCCGATATTTCTTGCAAATGCGACCGCGTTCGGTCACGTAATGACAATCCTTCCATTCGCCTTGGGACGAGATGATCCGAAACGCAGAAAGGCAATTTCCATTGGGATTCACTTGGCTATACCATTCTTCCGCGATCCAAGGATTATAATCGCATTGGAAGAATTTCAGCGTATATGGATCCAACCCGCCGCCCATAAAATACGTCTCCTTGGGCAACAAGACTGCCTTATTGGGCAGAATCATGATCGGTTCTCCATTTTTGGAAGTTCCGAATTGCGGAAGTTCAGCAGAGAAAAGGGTTCCGTCCGTATTGTAGAGTTTCCTGTCGGCTTCTACCAATACGGTGCCGGACTCCAGCGTGTACAATCTTGCAGCGTAGCTGTTGGGGAATCGTACAGTGGAGATCAGCCCGTCCTCCTTGGTATACTGACGCAAATAGATCTCGGAAACATTCTCTTCACCGAGGATCGACTTACGAGAAAGACGGTAATAAATGCCCTTACTCACTGCAATTGCAGAGGCGGTCGGCCCGTCTGCGGAGACATCTACCGATTCTCCGGTATCCGCACGGTAAATTTCATCCAGATCCCAATAGTAATATAGCGCCCCCTGCCCATCTACGTAATATACGCTGGGGGCAGTCAGCCCGATCGCCTCGTCGCTGTTATCGTCATCCATTGTGCTCAACCAGATCCCATCGGTTCCCGTGGAATAACTCCGCAGGAATTTCAAGGTGGTCTCTTTCTCCGTCGGCTTGGTAAGCTCTACGGGATCGAACTCTTCCGGTTCGGACACTTCGGGTTCCGATTCTTCAGGCTCCGACACCTCGGGTTCGGATTCCTCGGGTACCGATTCGTCCGGCTGAGGAGAATCACCGAACTGCAGGGGCCCGCCGCAGGTCTCGCAAGAAGGCTCCCAATCGGTAAATTCCGCATCGGTCATCTCGGGATCGATACGATAGAGCCGCATGGCATCGGTAAAGGTCAGCAACGCATACAGTTCGCCATCTTCGCCGACGAGAACGGAGGAGCTGTAAACGTTCTCAAACACCTGCTCGTCAATAGCAACCGTTTTCAACGCTGCTTGATTACAAGTGGCATTTCCGATCGTCAGACTGCAGGGCACCTCCTGACTGCATCCGAGCTCTGTTACCTTGAACTTAGAGAGCAGCTTGCCGCTATCGTCATACCGATAATAGAGCGTCTGAATCAGAGTATGCTGCTCACCCGTCTCGGCGCCGACAGTTTCCTTCCAAACCTCCTTCACCGTCAGTACGCCGTTGTGCTGACTCATGATCACAGGGCGGAAACGCATCTCATGGGTGACACCGCCCAGGGTAATTCCATGTGTTCCGGCCGTTTCCGTAAGCACAGAATTCATTTTTGCGCCGCCAAAAGAATATACTTGGCCGCCAACCTGCACAAAAGCCTTGTCATCCTGCGTGCGGAAAACGCTGACAGGGTCTTCCGGATCATCCATTCGATTGGCAACACAGCAAGTCATGGAGCCGTTCTCGCCGCAGATAAAGAGCATAAACATAGACCGAGAATAGTCCACGCAAGCAATGTAATCCTTTTCTCCGATAGAGATCATAGAGGCCGCGATCCCTGTTTTTCCATTTCCGTCAGCCAAGTTGAATACAAGAAAAGCATCGGGATTCTTCCACACGTTGTTCATGACATGATGCATGGTCATGTACTCATCCAACGAAATGATCTCGGGAATCACAATATCCGCATTGGAAGGATCGCTATCATATTTCAAGGAAATCATCGAATCGGCGGAAGTTGCGGGAATCTCGTAAATCAGCTCCAGCATATCGATGAGTTTATCCTCTGATTCCTCTTTGGAAGTTTCCGAGCCTTCTCCGGAAGAATTCACAGGTTCACTTTCCTCATTTTCCGGTGCGGTGAAGAACAACACCGCCACCAGGGCGCAGAGGAGCACGCTTACGATGATGACCCAAAGAAGGGGCCGTTTGTAATTCATTGTCTTTTTCACGCGCTCTTTCACACTCACTTCTCCAAATGCGATGGGGCATGCGGCGAGAAAGCTCCGCTTGGAGGCACATTCCAGCAATGCGGTGGCGTATTCCTTGCGGATGTCTGCGGCAGCATTTTTCAGCACTTTTTCGTCGCAGGCGTACTCAATGTCCTTGCAGAAAAGGACGAAGGCGATCCACACCAGGGGGTTGAACCAATGGAGAGCCAGAATGCAGTAGGCAATGGGCTTTACCAGGTGATCCATCCGCTTGATATGGGCTTTTTCATGGGCAATGATGTAGGGCTCACTTGCCGTGGACAGGCCGTAGGGCAGGTAGATCCGGGGGCGGAAGAAGCCCAGGACGAAGGGCGTGTCGATCCCCTCGCAACGGCGGAAGCCACGCTCATCGGGCACGAACACCAGCACCCGTTTTTTCAACAGGAAATAGTTCACCAGGGCGTACCCTGCCAATGCCAGCACCCCTGCCAGCCAGATCCCGCTTGCCGCTGTGGCAAGATGGATCCCACTTCCGTGGGAGGGGTTGCCGGGGGTGGAGGTGGTCCCCATCATCCCGGCAGGGATAGATTCCTCGGAGGTTTCTTCAAGAGATTCTTCGGATCCCTCGGAGGTTTCTTGGGAGGATTCCTCGAAGGATTCCTCGGAGGATTCATCAAAAGATTCCTCGTAAGACTCCTCGGATTCCTCGGGTTCTTCCGAGGGCTCGTAAGAGGGCTCTTCCGAAGGCTCACAGGAAGGCTCCGAAGAGGGTTCTTCCGAAGGTTCCCAAGACGGCTCCTCGGAGGGTTCTTCCGAAGGTTCTTCATAGGAATCCTCGGAGGGAACGGAGGGCTCACTTTCCTCTGTCTCGGAGCTGTCTTCCGTGGGACGGGATACATTCCCCATCTCGCTCACGGGAGGGGCGGGGATGCTTTCCGTCTCGGAAGGTGCTTCCTCGGAGAACTCCAGGGTGATCTCCGGAGTTTCGGGTACCAGGCTCAGCGGGCTTTCCACCGAGAAGGGAACCACCAAGCGGAGCGCCACCAGACCCCAAAGCAGGCAGGCAATCCAGCGGGGCGAACGCCCCTTGATGATCAAACGCACCAGCAGCACCGCCCCGATCAGCCAGGACGCGGCTATGCTTGCGTTTAACAATTGAATAAAGAATTGTGTCATTTCAACGGGCCCCCTTGTCTATGATCCTGCGGATCTCCTCCACGTCTTCTTGGGAAAGGTTCTGCTGCTTGGCAAAGGCGGCCACGAAAGCGGGCAAGGAGCCCTCAAACCGCTTTTCCATCATTTCCTCCAGCTCTGCAAGCTGTACCTCGTCCTTGGTGACCAGGGAGGTGATCACGGGATGCTCGTTCTTCAAGACTCCCCGCTCCTCCAGCCGTTTGATCACCGTATAGGTGGTGGTGCGGGACCACTCCAGCTTTTCCTTACACAAAACTGCCAGCTGTGCGCAGGTCACGGGCTCGTGCTCCCACAGAATCAGGCAAAAACGGTATTCGCTTTCAAAAACCTTTGGGATCTTCTTCATGGGAATCAGTCCTTTCAAAAATGTCTATCTCGTTCGACAACCAAATTCTAACACATTAGACATCCTCTGTCAAGAGGGGCAATCAAAAATCTCCGCCTTACATAAAAAGGGCGGAGATTTTTTGGTTATTTGTTATAATCGGGGGTGTTGCGGAAGGTAAGAGTATCGGTTTCCGTGGCTTCGCTTTCGAAAATCAGGATCTCGTTGTCCCCTTCCTGCAGGAAGGGCGCGGGGATATACAAAGCGTATTGGGGGCCTGCGTCGGTGTAATATCTGCCGATATTGACGCCGTTCACTACCACGAAGCCCTTGTGGAGCCCGCGGGCGGACAGGAAGGTGTCACAGGGGGTGCCTTGGATCTGCAAAGTTCCCTTGTGGAAGGCGGGACGGACGGTGGTATGGAAGTCGCCGAAGGGGATGCCTTCAAAGGACTCCATGGGCAGAGGGCAGGTCTCCCAGCCGAAGTGGTAGGCGTTGCCCAGCCGCACGGCGGAAAGCCCCTTGCGGTCCAGAATGTGGGGGCCGTAGTTGATCCGCCCCATGTTCTCGCAAAGCAAAGTCAGCTTGCGGACGGTGCCGCCGGGAGCGGCGGGAAGCTCAATGGGGGACACCTTCTGTTCCCGTTCCATCACGCCGACGGGTTCCCCGTCCAGGAACACCTGCACCCGATCCGCCAAGGGCTCGGGAGTCAGCACCGTGCCGTGGGGGGAGGTCAGGTTGGTCTCGTAAAGGGAATAGCCGTAGTAGGTCTCTGTTGCCTCCATGGTGAGGGGGTCGGGAGCGTGGAACTTTTTGGGGCAAAGAGCATCGATACAATCGAACAGCTCTGCGGTGGAGGTCAGCTTGATCTCGCCGTAGGCCTTCTTTTCCGTCTCCTTGGCGGTGAGGGCGGGAGCGCCGTACTTCTCGGCGATGGCGTTCCGCACCAGGTAATACTTCTCCGTGCGGTCCCCCGCTTCGGAAACCAGACCGTCGTAATCGTAGGCGGTGGTGGTGGGAGCGTAGGGGCCGGGAAGTTCGTTGGCACCGCTCATAAAGCCGAAGTTGGTGCCGCCGTGGAACATATAGAAATTGAAGTGGGCGGAACGATCCAGGAAGGTACGGATCTCCTCCTCTACGTTCTTGGGGTCTCTTGCGTGGTGGTTCTCATACCAATGATCAAACCAGCCGCACCAATACTCCATACAGGTAAAGGGACCCCTGTAGCCCGCGGCGTAGTAATTCTCCTGCCATTTTGCGGGCTGGGAGCCGAAGGTGTTGGTGGCGAAGATCCCCGTGTCGGCGTAGGCCATCATATCGGGGTTGGGGCCGTCGGCACGGAACAGCAGGCAATCCGCACCCAGACGGCGGAACAGCTCTTCCATCTTTTTCAGATACACCTTATCGTTGCCGAAGCTGCCGTATTCGTTTTCCACCTGGAGCATCAGGATATTGCCCCCCTTGGTGCATAGGCGGGGGACGATGATCTCAAACAGCTTGGCAAAGAAATGTTCCACCTTCTCAAGGAAAGGGGCGTTGTCTCTGCGGATGCGCAGCCCCGGAACGTTCAAAAGCCACGCAGGCAGACCGCCCGCCTCCCATTCCGCGCAGATGAAGGGGCCGGGACGGACGATGGCGTAAAGGCCAAGCTCCGCCGCGGTATCCAAGAAAGCACCCAGATCCGCCATGCCGGTGAAGCAGAACTCCCCTTCCCTTTTTTCATGGAAGTTCCAGGCCACGTAGGTCTCCACGGTGTTGAGGCCGCATTCCTTCAGCTTCAACAGGCGGTCGTACCAATATTCTCTGGGAATACGGAAATAATGCATGGCACCGGAAAGCAGATGGAAGGGCTTCCCGTCCAGCAGATAGTCTTTTTCGTTTACGGTAAAGGTCATTTCAGCTCATCTCCGAAAATAAAGTCCTTGATATCGTGCTCCCCTTTTCTGTTCCGGAACAGGGGCTCCTCGCATTCGTAAGCGTAGCCTGCGCAGTTCCCCGTCTTGCCCACGTGCAAGGAGGCCAGGAACTTTCCGCCGCCCAGACAGAAGAAGCCGTAGGGGCTGGAATAGGGATAGCGGGCAACCACGCCGTCCTTCAAGGACACGTTGTACAGAGTCTCTCTTGCCTGATAGGGTGCAGGAGCGCCGTAGGTGGTGAACCAGAAGGAATCGGTGTCCCAATCGTAGTCCAGGGTCTGGATCCCGTACACCGTGTTGCCGGTGAGGAAGCGGTGGGTCTTTTCGTATTCCCCCTCCAGGGACATCTGCAGAATCATCTGGTGGTCGTACTGCTCCCCGGTGATCAATGCGCAGGCGATGAACATCTTGATCTCCCCGTTTTCGTCCTTGCCGAAGGTGATGCCGTCGATGCCGGAAAAGCCGTTGGGATCGTCGGGATTCCCCTGCACGGCGTGCATTTCGTAGCAAAGGGGCACCTCGATCTCTTTCAGCAATCGGAGATCCTCTGCGTCGTACACGTGGATGCGGAAGGCCGTCCAATCGTCCCAGGCGTGGCCGGGAAGGCAGTTCCCCATAAAGCTGGAATACACCTTGCCGTCGTAATATGCGATATCTCCCAAGTGGCCCCCGGAAACGTGGGTCTGGAGGATCATCATGCTATCCATGTTGGTCTTCACCACGCTGTCGGTGAAGGACCAGTAAGCGTAGCCACGCTCCTTGTCCACCGAAAAGCCCTGCATGTGGCAATGCTGGTGAAGAACTTCCATATACCGTCTCATATCAAAACCCTCTCTTGTTTTTTTCTTCATCTTATCACAAAAAACAAATACCGTCAAGAAAATAACGCCAAAAACTCTTGCGAAAACGAAAAAACTGTAGTATACTGATGAAAAGAAGCGACGAAAGGGAACCCGTGGAATGAAGATCGAATGGAAAAGCTGTTTTAAGGTGTGCGTCAGCATCTTCTTGCTGTACATCTGCATCCTGTATTGGCAACCTATCGCCGGGTTCGCCTTCTCCTTTTTAGGCGCCGCCGTCCCGTTGATCCTGGGCGGAGCCTTTGCCTTTTTGCTGAACATTCTGATGGAGAAGTTCGAGCAGATTTATTTCCCAAAAAGCCAAAAAAAGGCGGTGCTGAAGACCCGCCGTCCCGTTTGTATCCTTTTGGCAGTTGTGGCGTTGCTGGCCATCATCACTCTGGTGGGCTGGCTGGTGATCCCCGAGTTTACCGACGCGGTGATCCTGCTGTTTGAAAAGCTCCCCGACGCCATCAATTCCGCCATCGACTGGATCGACGCCCGCCATCTGTTGCCCGAGGAGATCCTCACGTATCTGGAAAACGTGAATTGGGACAGTCTCTTCGACGGCGTCATCGACATGATCAAGAGCTACGGCGGAGACGCCTTGAGCTTCATCATCTCCACCGTTTCTTCCCTGTTCACCTGGATCGTCAACTTCTTCGTAGGCATCATCTTTGCCGTTTACATTCTGCTGAACAAGGAAAAACTCGCCTCCCAGGGCAACCGCATCCTTCAGCGCTTCGTCAGCGAAAAATGGTGCCATAAGATCAAATACGTTCTGCGGGTCCTGAACGATTGCTTCCGCCGTTACATCGTTGGGCAGTCCGTGGAAGCGGTGATCCTGGGCGTTCTGTGCTGTATCTTCATGCTGATCTTCGGCTTCCCCTACGCTACCATGATCAGCGCTTGTATCGCCTTCACCGCCTTGATTCCCGTAGCGGGCGCTTACATCGGCGGCGCCGTGGGCTTCGTGATGATCATGACGGAATCCCCTGCCCAGGCGTTCCTGTTCGTGCTGTTCTTAGTGATCCTCCAGCAGCTGGAGGGCAACCTGATCTACCCCCGTGTGGTGGGCTCCTCCATGGGTCTGCCCGGCATTTGGGTATTGGCGGCAGTGGTAGTGGGCGGCGGTGTGGCAGGCGTACTGGGTATGCTCATCGGCGTTCCCCTGGCGGCGGCTCTGTACCGTATGATCCGCCACGATATGCGCAAGCACGCGGTGAAGCAAGCGGAGCAGACGAATGCGGAAGAACCTCCCGCCGAGGAGCCTCCCAAGCAGGAAGAGCCTCCCAAGGTCCAAGAGCCTGCGCCTCAAAAGAAAGCAAAAAAGAAGAAATAACGCGAAAGGGCTCCCGATGGAGTCCTTTTCCATGACGCGGGTATCACATTTTGAGATAAAAGCCAATATCTCAAAACGAGATGTGATATAGTGAGATCATAAAAGCAAGGAAGGAGCTCCCTATGCGCATTCGCGATTTGAGAGAGGATCACGACCTGACCCAAAAAGAGGTGGCCGTTTACCTGCACATCAAGCAAAACACCTACTCCCAATACGAAAACGGGCAAAGACAGCTTCCGCTGGAATGCTTGATCGCATTGGCGAAGCTGTATAAGACCTCCACCGACTACATCTTAGGTCTCACAGACCAAAAGGAAGGTACCACTCCATGAAAATTTCCACCGAGATCGGCTCTGCCGCCAGCATCATAGGAGAAGCCAAGGCCATCGAGCTTTACGCCAAGGCGGGGTTTGACGCCTGGGATTTCTCCATGTTCGCCATGTGCCGCTACGACTGGGCAAACAAATGCCTGAAGGAAAACCACCATCCCCTGGCAGGGCAGGACTACCTTGCCTTTGCGCGCAATTTGCGGAAGATCGGCGAGGACAACGGCATTCACTGCAACCAGTCCCACGCTCCCTTCCCCACCTATTGCAAGGAGATCCGCGATCACCTGAAGCGTGCCATCGAGTGCACCGCCGAGGCGGGAGGCACCATTTGCATCATCCACCCCGACAACTTCAAATCTCCCGAGGAAAACGGAGAGATGTACGCCGAGCTGCTGCCCTTTGCTAAGTCACACGGGGTGAAGATCGCAACGGAAAATATGTGGAACTGGGACAACGAGAAAAACTGCGCCGCCCCTGCCGCCTGCTCCTCCCCCGAGAGCTTCTGCGCCCACATCGACGTGCTGCAGGACGACTTCATGGTGGCCTGTCTGGACATCGGTCACGCAGAAATGAAGGGAGTGGACACCTCCGCCGTGGAGATGATCCACGCCCTGGGGCACAGGTTGCAAGCGCTCCACATCCACGACAACGACAAGCTTCACGACTCCCACCAGATCCCCTTCTCCATGGATATCGACTTCCCTGCCGTGGCAAAGGCTCTGAAGGACATCGGCTACACAGGCTACCTCACCCTGGAAGCGGATGCCTACCTCCGGGGCAGAACAGCGGAAAACATCTTTGAGGGTATGCAAAACATGGCCGCCTCCGCCAAACGCCTGGCAGAATTGATGAAGTAAATTCGCAAAAAGTCCCGAATCCAACCTACAGTTCCTTCCCAAACGGGGAGGTTCGGGTGTATACTGCATACAACCAACACTAAAAAGGACGTATCACATGAAACTTGAGCTGAAAAACATTCATAAGTCCTTTGGGGAAAAGCAGGTGCTCACCGGCGTGACCTTTACGGCAGAGGGCGGCAAGGCCTTCGGCTTGTTGGGCAGAAACGGCGCCGGCAAGACCACCTCCATCCGCATCCTCATGGACGTATTCCCTGCCGACAGCGGCCAGGTGCTGTTGGACGGCAAGCCTATGGACTACCGCAAGGTAGGCATCGGCTACCTCCCCGAGGAGCGGGGGCTTTACCCCAAGAAGATCATCCTGGATCAGCTGGTATACTTCGCGGAGCTGAAGGGGATGACCCGCAAGGACGCTATTGCCGCAGTAGACCACTGGCTGGAACGGCTGGGCATGGCGGAATACCGAAACAAACGGCTGGACACCCTCTCCAAGGGCAACCAACAAAAGATCCAGCTGGTCACCGCATTGGCACATAACCCCGACATCGTGATCTTAGACGAGCCCTTCTCCGGTCTTGACCCTGTGAACGCCATGCTCCTCAAGGACGTGGTGAAGGAACAGATCGCTCTGGGGAAGATCGTGCTGTTCTCCAGCCATCAGATGAGCTACATCGAGGAATTCTGCGACCACATCGCCATTCTGAACCACGGCAAAGTTGCCCTCGCCGGGGATCTGCGGCAGATCAAGCACGATTACCCCCGTGACCGCCTGGTGATCCGCTGTGACGCCCCCGAGAAGATCATGGCGGAATACGGCGACGCCTGCAAGGCCACGGAAAACGGCGACCTGCTGTTACAGCTTGCCTCCCCCGGGGATAAGCAGGCGGTGATGGCACACCTGGTGCAGACCTACGACGTGGACGAGGTGAAGGTGTTCGAACCCTCCCTCAACGACATCTTCGTAGAATACGCAGGAAAGGAGATCTGAACCTATGAAACAATTCGGAAAGATCCTCTCCTTTGAGCTGAAATATTTCTTCAAAAACAAGGTCTTCGTGGGAGTGACCCTGCTCATCGTGGCGGTACTCACCGTGGTGATGTTCTTCCCCCGCATTTCCGACGCCATCGGAACGGAGGAAGGCGGTCAGCCCCAAGAGCTTCCCGTGATGCTGGTAAAAGCCCCCGAGGAGGGCGGCGGTGAGCTGATGCTGGAGATCTTCTCCGCCCTGTTCACCGATTACCAGGTCCACCTTACGGAGGAAAGCGACGAGCAAGTCAAGGGCAGCATCGCCGAAGGCAAGGTTGCCTGCGCCTTCGTGATGACAAGCCCCACCTCCTACGTGTACTACGTGGAGACCCTCTCCATGTACGATATGAACACGGAGATCGCCGGGGAGGCCTTGAAGCAGGTCTACCAGATGAGCGCTATGATGAACGGCGGGATGACCCTGGAGGACGCAACCGCCATTATGAACATGCAGATCGACGGCCGGGTGGAAAACCTGGGGAAGAACCAGGCGGAAAACTTCTTCTACACCTACATTATGATCTTCGCTCTTTATATGGTGATCCTGCTGTACGGGCAGATGGTGGCCACCAACGTGGCAACGGAAAAGAGCTCCCGTGCCATGGAGCTGTTGATCACCAGCGCCAAGCCCGCCTCCATGATGTTCGGCAAGGTGATCGCCTCCTGTTTGGCAGGGCTGATCCAGCTGATCACCATTTTCGGCTCCGCACTGTTGCTGTATCAGCTGAACAGATCCTATTGGGGCGGCAATATGATCATGGAATCCATCTTCAACATCCCGCCTGAGCTGCTGGTGTATATGCTGGTGTTCTTTATGCTGGGCTTCCTGACCTACGCCTTCATGTTCGGCGCGGTAGGCTCCACCGCCTCCAAGCTGGAGGATATCAATACCTCCGTCATGCCTATTACCATGCTGTTCGTGGCAGGGTTTATGGTGGTGATGATGGGCATCGGCTCCGGTGACGTGGAGACCCCCTTGATGGTGGCCTGCTCCTACATTCCCTTTACCTCCCCCATGGCCATGTTCACCCGTATCGCCATGTCTACCGTACCCCTGTACGAGATCCTGATCTCCATCGCCATCCTGGCGGCCTCCACCGCGGGCATCGGTATCCTGGCGGCAAAGATCTATCGGGTAGGCGTCCTGCTTTACGGCAAGCCTCCCAAGATCTCCACCATTCTGAAAACCATTTTGAAATAAACAAAAAAAGGCTGAGCGGGCATCAAAAGATGCGCTCAGCCTTGATTTTTGCACGTATGAAAAGAATTACATGCCCAGAGCGGCCGCCAGGACTACGTATGCGCCCCAAGCCAGAACCACCATCACTACGGTAGAAGAGATTGCCACGGAGATGAATGCGTTCTTAGCGCCGCATGCATCGGAAACCGCGCGGTAGATCAGATACATGGAGCAGATCACCGCAGCTACCAGCAGGATCAAGGGCAGCAGACCCCAGATGAAGCCAAGCGCCAGGTTTGCGATGCTGATAGCGATCACAGGGAGAGATGCATAAGAAACGACGTTCACGATGTTCAGGATAGAAAGGTTGCCCTTCATCAGCTTTGCCATCAGGAAGGCAAGACCTACCAGAGCCCCTGCGTAAACCACTGCGAACAGCAGAGACCACCAGAATGCGGGCCAGATCTCGGTGTATCTGCCTGCCATCTTCTGTGCCTCGCCGTAATCAGCGCCGTTCAGCTGCAGGAACGCTCTCACACCGTGGATCACGTTCAGAAGCTGGGTGAAGATAAAGACCAGAAGGCCTGCGCCTGCCAGGATCGCGCCGGACCAGGTGGTATCCTTAACAGCATCGGCTACAACAGCTTCCTGACGGGCGCCGGTGAAGAAACCGATCACGCGCTTCAGAAGGTTGCCGACGATGGGGGGCATCCCCTGCAGGGAATCGTTAGTTTGCTTGGGTTTCTGGGCGGTTGCACCCGTGGGATTGCCGCAGCTTGCGCAGAAAGCGGCGCCTTCGGGGAGCTCCTTGCCACACTTGGAACAGAACATACTGTTTTTCCTCCAAAGTTCATATTTTCTTTTCAGATTGTTCAAATTATACCACACCCACCCCCGTTTGTCAACTACCTTTCGGGAAAACCTTTCCGCCCCCTCTTGACTTTTCCGCCGAAAAAGGGTACAATAAACGCATAACTCTTTTCGGGGTGTGGCTCAGCCGGTAGAGCGGGTGGTTTGGGAGCGTGAACAAACTTCTCAGCATCGAAAAATCAAAAGTGCGAAAAAACCTTGTAACATCGGCATTTTCGGCACTTTGCAAAATCTCAAAAATGCGTAAAAATCGGGTTTGACCACAGTTTGTCCCACTTCTACGCAAAAACATAAAAATTCAATACAAAATCGGGGTGTGGCTCAGCTGGTAGAGCGGGTGGTTTGGGAGCGTGAACAAACTTCTCAGCATCGAAAAATCAAAAGTGCGAAAAAGCCTTATAATACGGGCATTTTCGGCACTTTACAAAATCTCAAAAAAGCGTAAAAATCGGGTTTGACCACAGTTTGTCCCACTTCTACACAAAATCAATAAAAAATCGAATAAAATCGGGGTGTGGCTCAGCTGGTAGAGCGGGTGGTTTGGGACCATCAGGCCGCAGGTTCAAGTCCTGTCACTCCGACCAAAATAGCGGTTTTGACCGCAAAAATTCAAAACCGCAAGGGATCACCTTGCGGTTTTTATAATGCAAAGGAGAATTCGCATGGGTTTATTTGGTCCTTCTAAAAAAGAACGAATGTTGCAAGCAGAAATCGACAGATTAAAAAGTATGCTTTTGCCCGAACAACAAGAAATAGAAGTTTTAAATCAACAAATTGCAAATTTAAAAAGCACTATTTCGAATTTAGAATCTACCATAACAAATAATAATAACAAAATCGCGCAACAAAATGCTACTATGAATAGCATTGATCAAGAAATTGCAGAAAAACGAAAACAGCTTGCGATTTTTGAAGTTGATATCAATTCTCTTGATTATGGTTTGTACAAGCCTACATTTGAATTTGCAAATTCAGATCTGTATAAAGAAGAATTAAGCAAGCTACGCGATAAGCAGAAGCAGTTTATCAAAAACGA
>SVTH01000002.1 GCA_015063885.1 Oscillospiraceae bacterium
TATTTCAGAGATGCGCTCTTGATTTATTTTACCGATGGATTTGGTGAGGACAAGATACCAAAGCCCCGAACTTACCGAAATATATGGGTGGTATTTGGAGGCGCGAAGAATCTCTCTCTGAAAGAGCCGTATGGCATCGTCCTTTCGCTGTGAGGTAAGTTATGGAAAACAGAAAACAATACATTGAGCGGCAGCTTATTGCCAACGTAATTAAAGACAAATGCGCACACAACGACGATATTTTGTTTGAAGAGTCGTGGTGCACACAAGAAAGATGTATCAGATTCACTCTCCCGATTTTTAGAGCTCTATTTCCTCCCAAACAAAATGGAGGAGATTGGGATAGCGGGGATTTTGTAATGTTTGAAGTGAACAACAAAGACACGTTTGAAATCATTTGTATGTTTTCTTCAAAAAGCTTTCCCAAAGAGTATGCGAGTGATCGCGATATACTTTTAAAAGAGTTTGATATATCTGGCGGAAATGTTCTGTGGCAATCGAGATGCTGTTTCGTTGCCCCCAATATGATCTTTGATTTTTTTGAAGATTTTTTAAGAAACGTACTTCCGCAATTACAAAGAAAAATACTGGGAGCATTTATTTCACCAATACAGGAAGAAGTATTGAAAGAAGGCACTGGAAAACCAATCACCTCCATACGATATGAGCGTAACCGAAAAGCAAGAGAGCTTTGCTTGTCATATCACGGTAAAACGTGCAAGCGATGCGGCTTGAATTTTGAAGAAACCCACGGCGAAGAATATGCCAATTTAATTGAAGTTCATCATATCATACCTATCAGTGAAATCGGAACTTCATATATAGTTGATCCAATAAAGGATCTTATACCACTATGTCCGAATTGCCATGCGATAGTGCACTGCGATATGAAGAGTGACAAATATGGATAATAGATCGAGTTGTTGATTTTTATAAATAAGAAATGAGATGTTTCAGTGTTATTGAAAGCTTGTTCATCTGCATTTTATATTAAATAAGAGCAACTTTAAGAGAGTGCAAAGTTTTTGCCGAGCGAAACGGCATCGACATTATCGGAAGTTATATCGACCGCGCGTTTTCTGCTAAGACCGATAACCGCCCCGACTTTCAACGAATGATAAAGGATAGTGCAAGCAAAACATTTGACGTTGTGCTTGTTTGGAAGCTTGACCGCTTCGCCCGCGACCGATACGATTCAATGCATTACAAGCGAATTCTTAAAAGGAACGGAGCAAAGGTTGTATCTGCAACCGAGGCAATCTCTGAAGGTGCCGAAGGAATCCTACTTGAGTCCTTGCTTGAAGGCGTAGCGGAATATTATTCGGTAGAACTCGCGGAGAAAACGCTCCGCGGTATGACCGAGAACGCGCTTAACTGCAAAGTTAACGGTAGTGTTCCTCTTGGTTATGCTCCAACCGAGGATGGTCATTATCAAATTGATCCGACTTACGCTCCCATTATCGTTGAGATCTACGAGATGTATAGAGGCGGTATGACGATGAAAGAGATCGTCAATGATCTGCAAACAAGAGGTGTTCGCAATCGAAAAGGAGCGGTAATATCCGAGAATGTTGTGAGCAATATCTTGAAGAACCGTCGCTATCTCGGTGAATATATTTTTCGTGACATTGTAATTCCAAACGGTATTCCGCGCATCATATCTCAAGAGTTGTTTGACAGAGTGCAGGAGCGCCGAGAAACAAATAAAAAAGCTCCGGCAAGACACAAGGCCGAAGAAGAATATTTGCTTTCCACAAAACTGTTTTGCGGAAAGTGCAAACGTATGATGGCGGGGGAAAGCGGTAAGCGCCGAGATGAAGCGGTATATCGTTACTACAAGTGTTCAGGCGTTAAGCGCAAGCTTGGTTGCGATAAAAAGACGGTTCGCAAATCGTGGATCGAAGATCTTGTGGTTGAAGAAATCAAGCGACTTGTTCACGATGATGAAGCTGTCGCGTATATTGCCGATTGTGTTATGGAAGTGCAAGGTCGAGAAAATCCCATTCTTCCGCGTCTGCGCGAGCAGCTTGCGGAAGTGGAGAAGGGAATCGGAAATCTTGTAAACGCAATTCAAATGGGGATTTGTAACGACGCAACCAAGAAACGTATGGAGGAGCTTGAAGCGAGAAAAACAGAACTTGGTATTCAAATCGCCAAAGAGGAACTTGCAAAGCCTATTGTTACAAGAGAGCAGATCACCTGTTGGCTTGAGCATTTCCGCACCTTTGATACCAACAAGTTTGAACACCGCCGCCGATTCATTGATACCTTTGTAAATCGCATTTTCTTATACGATGACAAGATGGTCATCACGTTTAATTACAATAAGGGAACAAAGACAATCACCTTTGCTGAGCTTGAAGCTTCGGGTATTCTCTCTATTTCGAATATAGCTTCCATGGGGGAGCCAGAAAAAAGCAAGTCGAAAGACTTGCTTTTTTCGTCCAATCCGAAGGATTGGTATGGAATCGCCATAGGCGTATGGCAGCGCGGGTCAGCGTGGATCCTCCTTCGAATTGATTGTGTACATCCCTCTGGGGTGATTCCATACACGCTGTCACGCATGATTTTTGCATTGAAATGTGTATGGTTTTGTGATATAATGATTTCAAAAGGCGGTGCTTTTGTTTATGGATCAAAAATGATGAAAGCCATGCGTCGTAATCTGTACATTAGAACACGCAAATATTCGGATACCGTTAGGTATATTTTGGGAGGATGATCTTATGAATTGCTCAATATGTAAATCAATTGCAATATCTATTCTTGCGCTTCTTGTCCTGCCGCTTCTGGCAGCCTGTTCCGCACCTCATCAGCATATGTTCGGAGAATGGACTGTCGACGGAGAAGCTAACTGTATTGATGGCGCAACCGAAAAAAGGATCTGTGACTGCGGAGCAGTTGAAACGAGAACTGTTCCTGCCAAAGGACATGATTTTGTTGATGGACTGTGCAGGTACTGCGGAAGAGGCCCGAGCGAGGGGCTGGAATTCTATTCTTACGGAGATGGAACGTGTTCACTCATAGGAAGAGGATCCAGCACGGATGAGAATATCATTATTCCCGCAAAATCTCCAAGCGGTGATGCCGTAACGAAAATTATGGGTGGAGGATTCTTCGCTGACGAGGTCTTGGTGGCTATATATGTGCCCGAAAGTGTACTCGAGATAACGACAGATGGATGGAGTGCCGCTTCTAATTTTGCGAGCATCACCGTATCCCCGAATAATGCGGTTTACGCTTCTGTTGACGGTGTTCTTTACAATAAGAATTTGACTACTCTTATTAAGTATCCCACAGCCAAGGCCGGTGCGACGTTCGATATACCCGCAAGCGTTACCACGATCGGTTTCGGAGCGTTTGCAAATGCAACGAATCTTACCGGCGTCAACATCCCCGCAAGCGTTCAGACAATAGAAACGTCGGCATTCATGTCATGCTCCGGGCTTACAAGCATAACGATCCCCGATGGCGTTACCACCATCAGCGGCGGAGTATTTGCCAATTGCCGCTCTCTTTCGTATATAAGCCTTCCCGAAAGCATTACATCTATCGAAGAGAATGCATTCATCCATTGCGAGGCGCTTACGAGCTTTACCGTTCCTTCGGGAGTTACCTCGATTCCTAAGGACGCATTTAGCAATTGTAAGTCACTTACCGAAATAAAGCTCCACGATAAAATCACGACTATAGGTCCGAAGGCGTTTTATTATTGTTCATCGCTCAAACAAATAACCATCCCTGCGAGTGTAACGAGAATATACGAGCGTGCGTTCTCAAGTTGCGCAAGCCTTGAGAGCGTCGTCATTCCCTATGGCATAACGACGATTTATGAGGGCACTTTCCAGCTTTGCTCTTCCCTTTCCGGTATTACAATACCGGAGAGCGTTACAAAAATTGAGGATAGCGCCTTTTACGAATGCAGAGCTCTTTCAAGTATCATTTTCAAGGGCGCTGTGGAACAATGGAAAAATGTAAAAACAATTGGTAACTGGCGATCTTACGTACCCGCAAAGGGAGTTACTTGCACGGACGGAACCATAGAGTTCTCACATGTATATTCATGAAAGTAACCGCATATTACACATTGGTCTCACGCACCGGCGTGTAGCCGATTCCATACAAAGCCCTTGGTTTTCAAGGGCTTTTTGCTTTTTGGGGGGGACATACCGCGTTATTCACCGAACCTCCCCCCGGCTTTTGATCTTGAAATTTTGGCTTGCGATCTTGAAAATAGATTGAAAGAGTTGCGCTTATATGATATACTCAATTTACGAAAGGCGGTTCCTCAATGAAAAAGGGTTTTTCTTGTTTCTTTTTTGCCCTGATGATTGCGGTATTTATATTTGAATTGTACTTTAGCATCGCCGGTGCTATTGACGTGAATGCTCAATTGGCTGAGCTTGAAGCGAGTGGAGAAAGCGGACACGCGCTTTTAGGTGTCGGGACAGACATCCTTGTGTTTGGAGTCGTTCTTCTTTCCGCCCTTGGATTGATTATTTCCCTTGTTTCTTGCAAAATGGCCCAAAGACGAGTGGTCAAGATAGTGTCCGCGGGGACTTGCCCTTTGTTTTTGCTGCCGATTCTTGTGAGCGTTCTTATTTTAACGGTATAAAAAGCAAGCCGAGCGAATTCTCTGCTCCTGCGCCCAAAAAATCAAAATGCCGAACGAGTTGTAAAGCTGCATGGAGGCGTTCTTCACCTGCGCATTTTCTCCTTGCAAACTCCTTGCTTTTGTGGTATACTGATCTCACCAACAAGACCTGACGGGTGAATCTATGAACGCTGTGAACAAAACGCTGTACATTCCTTTATACGGAAAATCCTACGTGAGCAAAAAGGGATTGTTCCTTGCAGACCCCAAGGCGGAGGAGATCTGGGAATCGGAGGGCTTTCCGTTGAAAGGGAAGGCAAAATCCAAATATCTTGCCTACTACATGGGCATCCGTTCGGCGGTGTTTGACCAATGGCTGACACGGCAGATGGAAGCAATGCCGGAGGCGGCGGTGATCCACATCGGGTGCGGGATGGATAGCCGCATTTTGAGAGTGGGCGCCGGGAGTCATTTGTGGTACGACGTGGATTTCCCGGAGGTCATAGCGGAGCGGGAACGATACTATGCCGAGACGGCGAACTACCGAATGGTTCCGGGGGATGCAAGAGATCGTACCTGGCTTACGGCGGTTGAAGACTGCACCTCTGCCATCGTGGTGATGGAAGGGGTAAGCATGTACCTGACGGACGGGGAAATGAGGGCTTTGACCCACGCTTTGTGCGAACGGTTTGAAAGAATTGCCCTTTTGGTGGATTGCTACACCACCTTTGCCGCAAGGATGTCCGGGCGGAGAAACCCCGTCGGCTCGGTGGGTGTTACCCGGGTCTACGGCATCGACAATCCCAACGTCTATAACAGCGGGGAGCTTGCCTTTGCAAAGGAGCACGCCATGACACCCCGGGAATTTATAGACGAATTAAAAGGCTTGGAGCGGTTTGTTTTCTCTAAGCTGTACGCAGGCGGGTTCTCCAAAAAGCTGTACCGTCTGTTTGAGTATAGGAAGAATATCAAAAAGGAGATCAAATGAAACTTTTCAAGAAAATCATTCTCACCGTTTTCATTTTGCTTTTCGTTGCCGCTGCGGTCTTCGTTTCTTTGTTGGTCTATGAGATTCGATTCAAGAAGACGGAGGTGCATCGGGAAGAAAGTCCCGACGGTGCGTACGAATTCGTGCTGTATCAAGTGGGTGCTCCCGGGTGGCCGTATGGCCCTGTGAAGGCGGAGATCCGTGTTCTGGGTGCCGAAGGGGACGTTCTGGACAAGGAAACCATCGTCATTGGCAATGACGGGGGAAATATTACCGTTCATAATCTGGATGAGCTTCGTTGGAGCGATACCGCGCTGGAGGTGGTATGCCACGGCGAAGAAGGCGTTACAACCTATATCCTGGAGCTTGCGGAGGGCGAGTGACGATTCACTACTGTAGGAGGTGGAAGGGTGGCAATGCAAACCATAGAAATACGCTCTGCAAAGGTAACCTTTGACAAGGAAAAAACAAAGGCCTACCGAACTGCGTTTAATCAGCCCTGCGATTGCCTGTATTGCAGGAATTATTACCGTGAAGTCGGGAAGAATGCAGAGCTGGTGGCGTTTTTGAGGGACTTCGGGATCGACTACCGCCACGCCGAAGAAGTCTTTTCCTGGGACGTGGAGAAGAAGCGGCTTTCCCTGATCCATTGCATCGGGCATTACGGAGTTTTCGGGCGGTTGGAAGCCGAAGACTTTGCCTTTGAAGACTTTGGCGTGAAGATCTCCTTCCAAAGCAACGCTATGGCCCCCTGCGATCGGGAGGAGGAATACTTCTGGATCTGCGTCGAGGGAGATATTTCTTGCACGGCGGATCCGTGATCATGCGCACCCCAATTTTCGGCTATGAAAAACTCCCTCGCTTTCAAATTGAAAAGCCGCTTCCCGTATGGTACAATGTAGACACCAAAAACAAAAACGGGAGGAAATGAAATGTTCACTTTAAAAGATCTTGCCATGATCACCGGGTTGACCGACAGGACGCTTAGAAACTATTTGTCCGCGGGGATCCTGGAAGGAGAAAAAGTACAAGGGGTATGGCAGTTTACGGAGGAGCAGATCGAAGCCTTCGTGACCCACGAGTACGTAAAGCCCGCCATCACGGCCAAACGAAACGCCGTTCTGTACGACTACCTGCGGTCCGACGGGAGCAAGAAAAATACCGCCTGCATCGTGCTTCACCTGCGGGAGGAGTCTTCTGTAGAGGTTTCGGACTTCTTTTGCAAGGCGGTCTGTGAACGCCACGGGCTGAAAATGACCTTCGACCGTGAAAAAGGCGCCAACAAGGTGATCCTGGTGGGAGAGGAAGAGACGGTTTTCGACGTGCTGGCGGAATACCACGGTATGAAACAGGCGTGAGCATGGAATACGTTGAGGAAAAGATCGCAAACTGCGGTCTTTTTTCTGCCTTCCGCACGCTCTTGACAGCAGGCTTTGGAAAATGCTATAATGATCAAAACTTTCGAAAAGAGTGTTGCCGTATGAAAAGCAGTATGATCGTCCATCCCGACGAGGTGTCGAAAAAATGGATCCACCGCCTGGCGGATGCGGGGGTGGACGTGCTGGGCATCCATCCCGTAGGGGGTATGGATGCGGCGGCATCTCTTGCAGATCTGCTGGAGCGGATCAAAACCAAGGAATTCCGAGAGCTGATCGACTACGCCTTGTCCCGTGGGCTGGAGGTGGAATACGAGATCCACGCCGCAGGATATCTGATGCCCAGGGCTCTCTTTGAGGAGCATCCCGACTATTTCCGCATGAATCAGCAGGGTGAGCGGACAAAGGATTGGAACTTCTGCGTCTCCAACCCCGCAGCCATGGCGCTGTTTTCCCGCCGTGCCGCAGAGCTGGCCCGCGCCCTGTACGGGAGCCGTCCCGTCTTTTACTTCTGGATGGACGACGGCCGGGGTCTCCATTGCCATTGCCCGGGGTGCAAGCATTTGTCCCCTTCGGATCAGCAATTGATGGCGGTAGTCGGTATGCTGCGGGAGATCAGAAAGCAGATCCCCGCCGCCCGCATGGCGTACCTGGCCTACGTGGACAGCATCGTCCCGCCTGTGGCCGTGTCCCCCGAGGAGGGAGTCTTCCTGGAATACGCACCCTTTGCCAAGTATACCGCCACGGGAGAGGATGCCTCGGAGCGGATCGCCAAGGAAAAAGAAATGATCCGCCCGCTGATGGACTTCTTTGGCGGGGAGCCCCCGAAGGTGTTGGAATATTGGTACGACAACTCCCTGTATTCCGGATGGAAAAAGCCCCCGGCAAGGTTTGCTCTGAAACGGGAAGCCATGGAGTGTGACATCGCGGAATACCGCAGGATGGGGTTTGCGTCGATCTCCACCTTCGCCTGCTTTCTGGGGGAGGACTACGAATCCCTCTACGGCGACGTGGACGTGACTCCCTTCGGGGCGTGTTTGAAGGGATTCTCAGGGACTTGAAAGATCTTCAAGCCGCTTCTTTGGCGTTTTTCCTTGCAATCGGGAGAAAACCGTGCTATACTTCCCCCGCAAAAAACCTTTTCGGGAGGCATTGAACATGGAACAAAACTTCGGAGAATTCATTCGTAGGCTGCGTACGGAAAAGAACCTGACCCAAAAGGAGCTGGCGGGTCTGTTGTACGTGTCCGAATCGGCGGTAAGCAAATGGGAAAAGAACGTGGCCCGTCCGGACATCAGCTTGCTCCCAAAATTATCGGAGATCCTGGGCGTGAGCGAGCACGAGCTGATCACCGCAAGCATCGACAACCGTGCCAGGGAGGAGAAGGTGCAGGCGAGAAGGTGGCGGGTAGTCTCTCTGTCCTGGAGCTTGTTCTTCTATATTTCCTACGGCGTGGCGCTTTTGACCTGCTTGATTTGCAATTTGGCGGTGGAGCATACCCTTTCCTGGTTCTGGATCGTAGCGTCCGCCTTATTGCTTGCCTTCACCTGTACGAACCTCCCGGGGTTGATCAAAAAGAACAGACTGCTGTTCGTCCCGCTTTCCATGTACGCTGCGTTGGCGTTGCTTTTGGGCGTGTGCTGTTTATATACGGCAGGTGATTGGTTTTGGGTGGCGGCGGCCTCGGTGCTGTTCGGCCTGGCGGTTCTCTTTACACCCATTTATATTGCAAAATACGCCGTATTTGAAAGGGTCAGAAAATACAACGATTTTCTTTCCCTCTTGGTGGATTTCCTTGGGCTGAACGGGCTTCTGCTCCTGATCAACGGGTACACCCTGGCGGCAGGCTACGCCTCCCGGTGGTGGTATTGCTCCATTGCCCTCCCCATCGTGGCGGGGATCTACTTGTCGCTGAATTTGCTGTTGAGCATTCGATTTTTGAAGACGAATCGCTTCGTCAAGACCGGCTTGGTGTTGTTTTTGGCGGACGCCTTTTTGTACCTGCCGCCCCTGTTTTTGAAGCTGAACGATCCCGCACTCCAAAAGGAGCTGAACGACGCCAACGTGCTTCGGGCGGATCTGCTTTCCTGGGAAATCGGCGTGACCTTGGAAAACAACGTCCATTTGCTGATCTGCCTGACGCTGCTGCTGTTGTCTGCGGTCTTTTGCACCATAGGAATGATTCGCCGCAGAGGGGCGAAAAAATAAAACGGGATAATCTTCACGTGCAACGTGCTTGCGGAAAAATGGGATAAGAGAAAACGCATCTCCATCCAAAAAGAGAATTAGTTTGTGTCGCAACGAACGTGGATCAGTCACTTCGTTTTATACCGCGAGCACGTGCATAGCAGACCGCTTTCGGGCGGTCTGCTTTTTGGAAATCAACCCGGGGTTGTTTTATGCAATTTTGCCTCTCTTGCAAACAACCGAAAGTTGTGGTATCATAAAACCATCGGAAGCGCGGACGATGAAAAATTTCAATCGGAGGTATTTTATGGAACTGACGACCATAGGCAAAAGAATAGCCGAGCTGCGGAAGGAAAAAGGGGTTCGGCAAGAGGATCTGGCACAGCACGTAGGGGTAACTGCCCAGGCGGTTTCCAAATGGGAAAACGGGGGAGTGCCCGACACGGAGCTGTTGCCCGGGATCGCGGAATACTTCGGCGTTTCCATCGACACGCTGTTCGGGAGAGGGAGCTGCTTTGGCGATATTCAAGAGGCAATTTTTGCAGACATCACGGGAACGCGGGAAGAGGAGCGCATCTCCAGAGCCTTTGAGCTTTGCTGGATGATCCAGCAATCGATTTTTGGGAAGATCTTTTCCGATCCGGAAACGCTGAAGCAGGAGGCCGCGGAGCATCACCCGAACGACCAAGTATATTCCCGCATCCTTTCCGATCACGGGTATACGGAGATGGGGCTGTTCAACCGTATGCAGTATTTCTTGGCGGTGCCGGAGACGGCAGACAAGGAGAAGGCTCTTTTGGACGGCATCGATTATCCCCCATTGTTTGGAACGCTTTCCGATCCCGCTTTCTTCAATACTCTGTTGTTCCTGCATCGGCGTGAAGGCGTGCATTCCTTCACCGAAAAGCTGTTGATGCGGGAGCTGGGCTTGCCCGAGGAGAAGGCAAAGCAGATTATCGGGGAGCTTTTGAGGTGGCATCTTTTGGGCAGAACCGAAGCGGAGATAGACGACCAATTGGTGGAGCTCTATCAGTTCCGCCCCAGACCTTCTTTTACGTCCATGCTCATCTTCGCCCGGGAAATGATCGACGTTCCCAACCACTTCTACGTCAACTACGACGGCAGACGGAAACCTTATTTGAAATAAAAATAACTTTTTTTCGAAAAACCTCTTGACTCTCACCCTAACTTCAGGTTTATAATGCCCTCGTAAGGATCCTACGTAAGCAATTCACAAGGAGGCAACTGTATGCAGATCGGCGAGTTTGCGAGTCTTTGCGGCACCAAAATATCCGTCCTGCGGCACTACGACAAGGAGGGGCTGTTGTCCCCGGACTACGTAGACCGCTTCACGGGCTACCGCTATTACGCCAAAGAGCAGATCCCCGTGTTCTTTCGGATCACGGCTTTGAAGAAGGCGGGGTTCTCCCTGCCGGAGATCAGGACCCTGCTGAAAGCCGGGGAAGAGGAGCTCCTCTCCTTGTTTGAATCCAAACGCGAGGAGCTGACCAAGGCGATGGAAAGCCTGCGGGAGGCTCGGGACTTATTATTAGGAGAAACGAGAGACATGAGTGTTGTTTTTACAGATTACCAAGGGAGCACCGTTGTCAAAAGCCGTTTTGACGACGGGAATCTCCAAAACCAACTGCGGGAAGAGGTGGAAGACGCCCTTCATCGGGAGGGCTACCAGCGGATCTCCACTCACCGCACCTACGGAGAACCCGGTTCCAACCGGGTATACGTGGCCTGCGACGCAGTGAAGCTGAAGGATAAGGCCGAACCTATTTGGGAGGATACCAACGTTCTCTTTGAGGACGATCCTTCCGTGGTGGGGAAGTGGCAGACCGTGGGTGAATACGCCGTGAAGGAGGACTTCTACGGCGGCGTGTGCCCCAGGCAACCCAAGGCTCGTGAGATCTGCTTCCTCCCCGGCGGGGAGCAGTATTGGTGCTATGCCTGGAGCAAGGGCAAGCTGATCTGCCGCTTCGGGGACAGCGCCTTCGTGAACGACTACACCCTGGAGGAGTACGGCGGTCAGCGGTATATGTTCGTCACCTTCAAATCCTACGAGTACCGCAGAGGCGGAAGACCTACCGTTCTGGTGCTTTGCCAAATTGACGACGTGGCGTACCGCAAGGAGGATCTGGCGCGGAAGGATGAGGTCGATCTGCCCTTCGTGGAGGATCCGTCTGTTTTGGGCAAGTGGATCGCCTGCGATTTCGGCGAGGATGCGGCAGCTTACGACCCGGAAGAGCTGCCTCGGAAAGATCTGTTCTTCAAAACCGTGGAATTCAAGGCGGGCGGAGAGGTCATCAGCCGCTACGGCAACGAGGTCATTTGCGGCGACCATATGCAGACCTGGACCAAGGGCTACGTCCTGCGGAAGTGGAATCACACCGCATGCGCCTATGAGATCCGTACCATCGGCGGCAGGGACTACCTGTTCATGGAATGGAAAAGCGGCGACTATCTCTACGGCGGCGCAGAACCCGGGTATTACGTGTTTGCAAGAGTATAACCGATTCCAAAAAGCGTCTCTTCAGAGGCGCTTTTTTCGTGAAACGAATAAAATTTAATGATAAACGATAAAAATATATTGACAAACGAATAAACTTATGCTATGATGGAACCAAGAAAAGCAAAAGAAGGAGTTATTCGTATGAAAAAAATGCTGAACATGGCGGGCATTCCCAAGATCGCAAAGGTAGTCACCAAGGTGGTGGAGATCTTCCACTGGGTGGGCACGGCGTTGATGGCGGCGGCCACGGTGTGCGCTTTGGTGAACCCCGCATGGGTGAAGTATTTCGTTTCCTTTGAGGCAAAGGAGTGCTGCGGCGCAGAGCTGGAGATCTACAGCTTCTCCATCCGTGCGGCGGTGGAAAACGGCAAGGTGGATATGACGGCCTTCGTGCTGTTCGGCATTGGAGCCACCTTGATCCTGGCGCTGATGGCGGCCATCTTCCATGAATTGAGCGCCATGATCAGCTCCGCGGGGGAGGGAACCCCCTTCAGCGAGGCCAACGCCAAGCGGCTTTACAAGGTGGGCTTCTATTCCATTTTCGTCCCCGTGGTGGGAATGGTGATGAGCGTGATCTCCCGTCTTGTGCTGGGTGCAGAGGCGGCGGAAATTTCCAACGGGCTGGATGGCCTGGTGGTGGGTCTTGTGGTGCTTTGTATGACCCAGTTCTTCTGCCACGGCATCAAGCTGGAAAACGACGTGGAAGGCCTGGTGTAACATGGGGAAGATCGTTTTGCGGTTGGACAGAATGATGGTGGAGCGTAAGATCTCCTTAAACGACCTGGCCGAGCAGGTGGGGATCTCCAACGTCAACCTTTCCAAGATCAAGAACAACAAAGTCACCGCCATCCGCTTTTCCACCCTTGCCGCCATCTGCAAGGTGCTGAAATGCGACGCGGGGGACATTCTGGAGTACGTGGAAGAGCCTTGAAGCAGGCGCGTATTGCTTGGAGACAAAGGCAACTCCCGTTTTAGGTGTTCTTCCTGTCCATCTGCGTTGTGGCTTTTCGGCGTTCGGGGTGGTATACTGCACACATAACATGAAAGGAAGGAACACTACTATGGAACTTGGAAAAAAGATCAAACAGCTTCGCTACCGCTCCGGGCTGACCCAGGAGCAGCTGGCAGAACGCTTGGGGATCAGCCCTCAATCCGTCTCCAAATGGGAGACGGCGGTGACCATGCCGGACATTTCTCTTTTGCCCGCCTTGGCGGAGGAGCTGGGGGTATCCATCGACGAGCTTTTCGACCTGTCCCCGGAGCAGAAGCTTCGCCGTATGGAAAACCGTTTGGCCGCCGAGGAGGAGTTGCCTGCCGACGTGTTCGGAGAATACGAGGAATTCCTGAAAAACCGCCTGCTGGAACGCAAGGAAGATTTGGATGCGCAACGCCTGTTGGCTCGGCTGTACCATCACCGCATGGAGGCGGATGCCTGCAGAGTGAAGAAATACGCACGGGCGGTGATCCTTGCCAAGCCGGAGAAGAAGGACTGCCAATGGCTTTTGGACAAGGCGGAGGGGCAGTTCACCTGGGATTGGAATATGGACAACCACGCCTCCACCATCGCCTTCTATAAGGAAGTCATCGAAAGGGACAAGGGCACTCCCGCCACGCCTCTTCCTTATTATTATCTCATCGACAATCTGCTGGCGGATCACCGCACGGCGGAGGCGCGGGACTATCTGGAGAAGGTTGCCGCCCTGCCCGCCTGCAGACCCTTTTTGATCCCGGTCTACCGCGCTCATATCGCCTTGGCGGAATACGACGAGAAGACTGCCGACGGGATCATGGAGAGGGCGCTGGAGGAGGATGGAGAAAACGGCGGGCTTCTCTTTGAAGCGGCGCAGTATTACGCCCGCAAGGGAGAGTATCGGAAAGCCATCGGCTTTTACCAACGCTCCTTTGAATTGGAGCCCAAGCCCCGTTACACCGACGCCTTGCAGGGAATCGCCGTGATCTGCGAGATCCTGGGAGATATTCCCGGCGCTCTGAATGCCTACGACCGTATGCTGGATTGCATCAAAAGCGAGTGGGGCTTCGGAGAGGAGGACGCCGCCGTAGCGGAGGTGCGCAGAGAGCAAAGCAGATTGCTCCAAGAGTGAATCGCGTTAAAAAGAGCCGCTTTGCACGGCTCTTTTTCTTGACAAGAGGGGGATTATTTGGTATCATGAAGCCATAAGGAATTGTTTTCCTGATAACAGGGAGGAGATACCTATGACAAAGGCGCAATTGAGAAAGATTTTTGACGATACCGCCTACGTGCGGACCGGCGGCAGCACCGAGGAGCTTCGCACTGCGGAGTATTTGCAGAAGATCTGCAGAGACATGGGCCCGGAGGCGTATTTGGAGGCCTTCCCCGTGGAGCTTGCCAAGGTGGAGGAGGCTGTCCTCACCATCGACGGCAAGGAGATCCCCTGCAAGGGCTATCTGCTGGCAGGCTCGGGAGAGGTGGAAGCTCCCCTGTACTACCTCACCGAAAGCGACCGCTATTCTTTGTCCGGGTGCAAGGGGAAGATCGTCCTCTTCGATGGCTACCTGGGCTACTGGCGTTACCGCGACCTTTTGGAAAACGGCGCCGTGGGCTTTATCTCCTACGACGGCAACGTGAACTACGCCGACCGTGACATCGACCACAGAGAGCTCCGCCCCCACGTTTCCAAGGGAGAAAAGCTTCTTGGCGTGAACATCAACGCCAAGGACGCGGTTGATATCGTGAATGGCGAGGGCAAGGTTGCCAAGATCGTTTTGAAGCAGAAGGAATTCAGCGGCGACTCCCACAACGTGATCCTGGATCTCCCCGGGGAGATCGATGAGCAGATCATCTTCACCGCCCATTACGACAGTACCTCCCTTTCTCAGGGGGCGTACGACAATATGTCCGGCTGTGTGGGACTTTTGGCCATGGCGGAGTACTTTGCCAAGAATCCCCACCGCTACAGCCTGCGGTTTATCTTCTGCGGAAGCGAGGAGAGAGGGCTGTTGGGCTCCAAGGCTTACTGCGCTTCCCACGAGGAAGAGCTGAAAAACGTGGCCTTGGTGATCAACCTGGATATGATCGGCTGTATCATGGGTAAGTTTATCTCCTGCGTTACCGCAGAGATGCCCCTGGTGCATTACATTTCTTATCTGGGGAACGAGCTGGGCTTCCAGGTAAAGGCTTACCAGGACGTGTATTCCAGCGATTCCACTCCCTTTGCAGATAAGGGCGTTCCCGCCGTGTCCTTTGCCCGTGCGGCAGGCCGTGACCTGGCGCCCATCCATAACAGCTACGATACCGTTGCCGTGATGAAGATGGAGCAGATGCAGAAGGACATCGATTTCATCACCGCCTTCGCCTCCCGTATGGCAAACGCCGCTTTGTGCCCCGTTGCCAAGGAGATCCCCGACAACATGAAGGAAAAGCTGGACGAATACCTTCTGCGCAAGAAAAAGAAGGCGTAACGTAACACTACCAAAGAGCGGGCTCGTTTCCCGCTCTTTTCCGTAAAAAGGAGGATTCCTATGTCCCTGATGATCCGCAAAAAGATAACCGATACGGATAAGCAGATCAACCTGCGCCAAAACGGCAACACCGTCTTTGCCTGCACCTTTGCTTCCGGGGAGCTTACCTGCGAGATATACTACGATTTCGATCCCCGCCCCCTGACCCTGCGGGGGAACTATACGGTGGGAGAGGAGCTGCGCCTGGTGCTGTTGCCCTACCGTTTGGAGCTGTACGTAGGGGAGACCCTGTGGGACGAGGAGTGGCCCAAGGGGAACTTGCTTGCAGACGAGGAAGCCTTCCGCTTTGCAGGCTTTACCGTGGAGGCGTATATCCCCTCCCGTGAAGAACCGCCGGCCGTGTTGGGAGAGATCCCCTCCGCCGAGGGCTGGAAGCCCGGGGAAGCCGTCTTCGTGGGGGACTGTATGCCCTACCGCAGAGGGGAGGAATATCACGTCCTCTACCTGAAGGACCGCCACCATCACACCAGCAAATGGGGGATGGGCGCCCACCAATGGGAGCATATCTCCACCGCCGATCTGAAGACCTGGCAGATCCACCCCACGGCGGTGGCCATCGACCATCCCGACGAGGGCTCCGTCTGTACCGGCTCCCATATCGCCTACGGAGGCAAGGAGTACCTGTTCTACACCATCCGCAAGGGCGGGGGAGAGGCGGCGCCTATCTCCCGCAGTATCTCCGAGGACGGTTATCGCTTCCATAAGGATACTGCCTTCGGCTTCACCCTGTCGGACCGTTACCTTGCACACGTTGCAAGAGATCCAAAGGTGATCCGGGATGGCGAGGGGACGTTCCATATGTTCCTCACCACTGCCTTACGGGAGGAGGGGAAGGGATGCCTTGCCCATTTCGTTTCCCGGGATCTGGATACCTGGCAGGACACGGGCACCCCCATCTACGTCGGTGAGGACGGAGAACAGCCGGAGTGTCCCGACTATATCTGCTACCGCGGGTGGTATTACCTCATCTTCAGCCTGTATGGCAAGGCACACTACCGCTATTCCGATCATCCCTTCTGCGGCTGGCAGACGCCCAAGGACGACCGCATCCCCTGCGCCTCTGTCCCCAAGGGGGCCTTGTGGGAGGATAAGATCCTGTTTGCAGGGTACTCTGCCCCTCCCGGCTGTTACGCAGGCACCATGACCTTCCGCTTTGCCACCGCCGACGAAAACGGGGAACTGATCTTCTTATAAAAATACACCGAACCTTTCTTCCTTCCTGCGACTTTATAGGTGAAAGCTTTCAAGGTTAGGAAACATTATGTACAAAGAACTGGAAGAACACATCGAATTCCTGCTGTCTGCCGCCATGCGTAAATGCGGCGACCCTTACGACGCCGAGGATCTCACCCAGGACACCCTCTTGGCGGCGCTGTACCAGCTCGCCAAGGGAAAGCCCATCCGCGACCTGCGGGGGTGGCTGCTCACCGTGCTGAACAACAAATGGAACGACCGCCTGCGGAAAAAGTACCGCCAGCCCCTTGTAAGCATCGGCGAAGGCTTTGACGTAGCCTCCGAGGACGAGGCGCTTCTCCGCATCGGAGAGACCGACCAAGGAGAACAGGTGCGGAAGGCCGTGGCGTTTCTGGGCAAGCTCCACCGTGAGGCTGTGGTCCGCCACTATATGCACGGGGAAAGTATCGCGGAGATCGCCGCAGCACTGAACGTCCCCGAGGGTACGGTAAAGCGCAGACTCCACGACGGCAGGGAGGAATTGAAGAAAGGAATCACCCGTATGGAAAACTTTACAGAACAAAGCTACCGTCCCATTACCCTGCAGCTTTGCCACAGCGGCAACTGGGGGCGGAACAAAGAGCCTGTTTCCCTGATCCAAAACGACCTGCTGGCGCAGAATATCCTTTGGACGGCGTATGAAAAGCCCGTTACTGCGGAGGAGATCGCTCTTGCTCTGGGAACCCCTGCCGCTTACGTGGAGCCCATTCTGGAAAAGCTCACCACAGGGGAGCTGATGAAGCGAAAGGGCAACAAATTCTACACCGATTTCCTCATCACCACCCCCGAACAACAGGAAAAACACATCCCCGCCCAGATCGACTTTGTGAAAGAACATTTCGAATCCCTCTGGTCGCCCATTCGTAAGGGACTGATCAAGCTGAGAGAACAGGATTTTTACAAGAATTGCAATTTTGATCAGCAGAACTCTTTGGAGATGTACTTCGCCTTCCATTGTCTGGATCACGGCCTTTACGGCATTGCCTGCGGCCTCTTTGGCGGTCCTCAGGAATTCCCGCCCCGCAGGGACGGCGGTTGCTGGATCGCCTTTGCCAGAGTGGACGCCAAGCCTTTCGATCCAAGAGAACATATTCCCCTGATGGCACACACTTATTCCGGAGAACGGGGTGCGTATTACGAGAACTACGCAGGGCGCAGACTGTACCAGCACTTATACGGCGCAGACGGCTTCCCCGATTACCCGTACAACCGCTCCTCCGATTACACCTTCCTGCGGAACAGCGACGACGTGGACGAGATCATCCTGCAGCTGCTGTTTATCCTGCACACCGGCACCGCTCCGGAATCCGTGGGGTTTAACACGGAGTATCTGAAAATGATCCCCCATCTGACCAGATGCAAGCTGTTGCGGGCGGAGAACGGCAAGCCCGCGGTGAACGTCCCCGTTCTGACCGAGGAGGCGTCTCATATTCTTTTCGGCCTGTTGAAGGAGGCAAAGGAAGCCCTTGGGGCAGACGACCCCCTGCGGGAGGCCATTTGGACGTTCGTGGAGGACAAAAAGGTCTCCGTTCCCGCCCATCTGGACAGCGTGCCCCTTCACAAGCAATATCTTTACGCCACAAACGCCATGCTGTTCGCCGCGGTGCGGGAAGCCCTTGCCAAAGGTGAGCTGTACGACGGGCACTACGACGACGATAGCGGAGAGATCGTCAACCAGCATCCTTGTCCCATGTTTTTGGTGATGGAATAATCCTTTCGAGAGAGCCTTTCCCCTTCCCGGGGGAAGGTTCTTTCTTTTTGCTTCAAGACCCTTGACAGACCCTCGGAGTTTTTGTAAAATAAAAGAAAAGAGCGGAGAAAGGGAGTATAAACATGAAACGCTTGCTCATATTTTTTCTGACCTTGAGTATATTGTTGTTGACGGCCTGCGAGAAAAGCTCGGAGGAAGACCTGCAAGAGCTGCCGGACATGGAGTGGCAGAACAAATTCATGGAGATCTACGGCTTCCATCCGGATCTGTTCTACGCCTTGGAAAGCAACGAGGCCAACGAGGCGTTTGCAAAGCTTTGGCTGGAAACCCCATTGATAAGTGGGGAAGTGCCTACGCAGAGCAAGCCATGACCACTCAGGCTATGGTGGATGGTGAGACGCAACAGCGGTTGAATTGGCTGCGGGAGATGGAAGAATCCCTTGTCTATATCAAGGAATGCTACCCGGAGTACGGCGCCAAGCTGGAGGCAGAACAGCTTCTCTGGCTGGAGGCGGCGGATCTCAGCGGTGAACTTACCTCATACTTGCGGTATTATGCCGGCTGCCACGGAACGATGGATCTTGTAGACCAAGAGATTGAGCGCTGTGAGCTTTACAGAGAACGTGCCTTCCGATTGTTCTATATAGAGGCGGTCTGCAAGGAAGTCAAGAAGGATGAAGCCCGCAAGCTTGAGATCCAAATGGTCGTCCCGGAGGGGATGGAGGCAGAGCCTTCCGCTGAATTGGCAAAAAAATTCGAGAACCATTACTGGGCTTGGGATCCCACTTCTTTTAGCACTTCCGTTGCGGACAACCCCATTGACGCCTGGGCCAAGGAATACCAGGGCACGGATCTGGGCTTTGAATGGTATTCCGACGTGCTGATCGACAACTGGAAACGGGAGATGGAAGAGTCCGCCGCCTTGATCCTGGAGCTCTATCCCGAAATGAAGGAGCTGATGGACAAGGAAGCCGCCGCTTGGGAAAAAGGTCTCTTGGGGCAGGACTTTATGGGCTTGCCGGAGGTTCTGGGAGCGAAGAACGACCTCCACGAAAAGCTGGCTCTGCAGGAGACCGTGGCTCAATACCGCCGTCGTGCTTTGTATCTGTATCACCTGGAGATTGCCTGCGTGGAATTTGGTGATCTTGCCGAAAGGCCTACCGATCATATTCCCGAAATAGAGCTGATCCTGCCTGAAAAATAAGTTTTTTCCGCCAAAAAAGATTTTCCGAAATTTTTCGTAAATAAATGAGAGAAAAATGAAAAAAACCCTTTACAAATTGTTTTTTTTGTGGTAACATAACCTCGTACAAAAATCCAAAAAGGAGAAAATCACATGAAAAAGACACTTGCAACTCTTCTTGTTCTTGCAATGGTGATGTCCGTTTGCTGTGCGATGTTCGTATCCGCAGGCGACCCCGCTGCAGAACTGAAGGCAGAGCTGGAAGCACTTGTTGGTGCAAAAGAAGGCGCTGCATACGATTGGAACATTGATGTTTCCGTCGACGAGGCAGGCGTTGTTACTGCTAACGCTTATCTCACCGGCATTAACGGCTTAGGAATAGCCGTTATTCAGGACTGGCTGTATTATGATGCCGAGAAGCTTACCCTTCTCAACGGCAAGGATGGCAGCGCATTGGATTGCATCACTGCCGCTCCCGGCGACAACGATGATGAAACCTGGGAGAATATGAGCGTCGCCCAGGGCGATGGTTGCATCATGCTGGCTGTTATGAACAGTCTCGAAGGCGATATTGATGCAGTCATTACCGACGAGGATCCTCTGGTATTCACTCTGAAATTCCAGTTGGCAGAGGGTGAGACCCTGGCCGGCATGTACATCCTCAGCGACGGCATGCCCATCCCCGGTACTGATGAATACACCGAAGGCTACATTGCAGACATTGACTACAACGCATACTACGGCAACGGCGCTTATGCCATCGTGAATACTCATACCCATGAGTATGTTCCCGCAGAGGTTGTTGAACCCAACCTTTCTAAAGAAGGTGCGGTCACCTACACCTGCGAGTGCGGCGATTCCTACACCAAGGCGCTCCCCGCTGTGAAGGCTCAGCCCGATGAGCTCGTAGCTCTTCCCGAGGGCGCACTGACCCTGGATTACGCAGGCTACATTCACGATGCTTTCTTCTGCATCCTCGCAGGCGATAACCTGACCGTTAACGAGCTGACCGCTCTTGGCAACAACGGCGCAGGCAAGGATATGAACTACTGCAACGTTATCGTTGTTGATGCAGACGGCGTCGTAACCGAGACTTGGTTCACCCTTGGCAGACCCGACGGCGTTAAGTCCGACGTTGTTTGCCCCGAAGGCGGCTACATCATCGGCTTCAACGGCAACAAGGCAGGCGCTGATGCGCTGACCAAGATCGAAAAGGGTGCGAAGATCACTCTTTACAATATCGATCTGGAAGCAATCCGCGGCGTTGAAGGCCACGCAGCCGTTACCAACGCAGGCTTCACTTATGAGAATCCCGCAGTTGAGCCTCCCGTCGATCCCGAAGAGCCTGTTGAGGAAAAGCATGTTATCAATATTTCCCATGTGAACTACTACACTTGGGGCGCTTACAATGCAATGATCATTACCGGCGAAGGTGTCAACTGCACCAACGGCGTTAACGTTGCTTACTCCTGTGAGTGGTGGATCGCTCTTAAGGTTGATAACGTTGATGGTGTATACACCGTTACCGCTATCGAAGGCAGCGGCGTCGCTAAGGAAATGACCGCTTCCGCAGACGGCTTCATCGTGTATATTTACAGCAACGATGCTGATAGCTGGAACGCTGCAGCAGCAGTTGAGGTTGGCGATGTTATGTTGGAGTGCACCATTGACTGGTCCACCGACGTAGCTTCCGAGACTCCTGTTGGTATTGTAGCCTTCGGCCCCGCTTTTGAGGTTGACGAACCCGATGTTCCCGTAGAGAACACCAAGGTTGAGATCAACGTTAACGACAACGCACTTCTCACCGATGGCAATACCGGCTTTACCGGCGGCTGGGGTGATGTTAGCGGCAAGGTAGTTCTGGCTAACAACGGCAACTGCGCCGCAGCAGGTATGGACGTTACTCTGTACTATGCACTTGGCGAGACCAAGAAGATCGACGGTATCACCGTTGACCTGTACCACTGTGCAGACGTTATGATCGGTTATCCCGAAGGCCAGGCAACCGTTCTGGCTTCCGTAGACGGCGAGACCTGGACCGAGGTTGGCAAGTTTGACCTGGCAGCAGCAGAGGTTGCACTGGGCAAGCCCGGCACCGTTTCCAACGTATTTGAGTTTGACGCAGTTGAAGCTGCATACGTAAAGGTTCTGCTGTACGCAGGCTCCAGCACCGGCGTTCTGGGCGATACCCCCGCCGACAACAAGATCTTCTGGGAGTTCATCTCCGTAGCAGAGGTTGCTGTTTCCGAGGCTCCCGTAGAGAACACCAAGGTCGAGATCAACGTTAACGACAACGCACTTCTTACCGATGGCAATACCGGCTTTACCGGCGGCTGGGGCGATGTTAGCGGCAAGGTAGTTCTGGCTAACAACGGCAACTGCGCCGCAGCAGGTATGGACGTTACTCTGTACTATGCACTTGGCGAGACCAAGAAGATCGACGGTATCACCGTTGACCTGTACCACTGTGCAGACGTTATGATCGGTTATCCCGAAGGCCAGGCAACCGTTCTGGTTTCCGTAGACGGCGAGACCTGGACCGAGGTTGGCAAGTTTGACCTGGCAGCAGCAGAGGTTGCACTGGGCAAGCCCGGCACCGTTTCCAACGTATTTGAGTTTAACGCAGTTGAAGCAGCATACGTAAAGGTTCTGCTGTACGCAGGCTCCAGCACCGACGTTCTGGGTGATACCCCCGCTGACAACAAGATCTTCTGGGAGTTCATCTCCGTAGCAGAGGTTGCTGTTTCCGAGGCTCCCGAGAATCTTGCAGCAGGCAAGGAGTGGACCGGTGACACCGATATCGGCAGCAGCTACAAGGGCGACATCACCGACGGCGTAATCGATCCTTACGGCAAATACGATACCTCTATCTGGTATGGTTTCGATCAGAGACCTTCCGGCGATCAGATTGCTACCATTATCATCGATCTGGGCAACGTTTACACCAACCTGGATCAGATCCGTGCACACGTATGGCCCGCAGGTGCTTCCGGTATCGCGGTTCCCCAGCACTACAACTTCTACATTTCCGAAGATGGCGAGAACTACACTCTGGTTTCTTCCATTGCCGGCGTGAAGAGCAGTCCTTGCTGGGTAGGCACCGATAACACCGATGTTCTTACCGCTCGCTACATCAAGTTGGAAATCGTTGGTACCTCCTCTGATACCTTCTGGTTCATCGATGAGCTCGAAGTAAACTCCTACGATCCCAAGATCGTTGAGGTTGAGCCTCCCGTTGATCCCGAAAAACCCAAGCACTACGAAGACACTCTGGTGAAGGGCGAGAACGGCAACTACACCGTTGACTATCCCTACGGCTTCACTTGGGACGTTGACTATGAAAACGGCACCATCGAGGGTGAAGACGTTACCATTTGCGACTCTCTGGATGCATACAACAACTCCAACCCCAAGTATGCGATCTCTCTGATTCTGGAGAAGCAGGCAGACGGTTCCTACCTGGCAGTTCAGGATGCAATCGTTGGCAACGGCTCCGTTCCCGCAATCACTCTGGGCGAGGGTCAGATCGTTCTGGTAGTTCACTCTTCTGCTTCCAACCCCGAAAACGAGGCGTACGACAACTGGCTCGGCAAGGTTGTTGCAATGTCTGTTAAGACCGGCGACAAGTTCTTCGTTGATACCGAAGCTATGACCGTTACCGCAGTTGATCCCGAAGCAGAGGTTGAGCCTCCCGTAGTAGAGCCCTCCGAGCCCGACGACGGCCCCGGCGATGCAGGCGTTCTGCTCTTCGCTGTCCTGGGCATTCTCGCTCTGGCAGGCGCTGCAGTTGTAATCAAGGTTAGAAACTAATCGGATTATCACCGCATAAGCATTAACACAAGAAGCTCCCCGTAACAGGGGAGCTTTTCTTTGTGTTTTTTGAACAAAAAATGAACGTCCGAATGAGCGAAACGCCGAAAAAGCAAGGGTTAGTGTAAAAAACGCAAAAAATGCTTTACAATTTCTTGTTTTTGTGGTATGATAAACACGAACTAAAATCCAACAAAGGAGAAACACACATGAAAAAGACTCTTGCAACTCTTCTTGTCGTTGCTCTGGTTGCTTCCGTTTGCGGTATGATGTTCGTTTCCGCAGAAGAGACCAACCTGGCTCTTGGCAAGGAAGTCCTGAACGCCGGCAAGCGTGATGGTTACTACGCAGACCTCACCGACGGCGTTGCTCTCGATTCTCTCACTTACAATGCTACCGATTGGTTCGGCTTCTACTGGAACCCCGGTATGGATCTGGCCGGTAACGAGGCACAGAAGACCAATGCTATCGACGGTATCGCTAAGCCCACCGTTGACCTGGGCGAAGTTGCTTCCATCGGCAAGGTACGTTTGAACCTGTTCGACGGCTGCACCTCCGGTATCACCACTCCCGAGACCGTCACTCTGAAGGTTTCTACCGATGGCGAAACCTACACCGATGTTGACGTTAAGTCCTTTGAGTGGCCCGCAGATGGCTCTTCCAATGTTATCTGGGTTGAGTTCGCTCTGGAGACCCCTGTTGACGCTCGCTACGTTTGCCTGGAAATGAAGATGAGAACCACCTTCGTTTTCATCAACGAGATCGAGGTTTACGCTCCCGCTGCTGAAGGCGGCAACGAGCCCGTTGAGCCCGCAGCTCCCGAGATGTTCTGGCTGACCCATTACGCTGACGGTACCGTTGAAGGCTCCGGCGTTATCTACACCGAAGAAGACACCGCAGGCGACTGGTGGATCCACGTTGCATTCGCTCCTATCGCAGGCGCTGACAATGCATACGAGATCGTTGAGATCACCAACGGCTTGTCCGACGGTTCCGCTGCTAAGGTAGCTGTTCCCGAAGGCGGCTTCGTTTGGGCTTCCAACTATGGTAACAACTATCCTGCAATCGGCGGTTACGGCGATGATGCTATCGACTACACCAGCCCCAACTGCACCGATGCCATCAACCGTGCTACCGCATGGAAGGTTGGCGACAAGTTCGTTATTTCCGGCGTAGACTTCGAGACCATCCCCACCTCTACTCCCGACGTGAAATGGTATGACGATGCATACGTTTGCACCGCTACCATCGCTCCCTACGTTCCCGGTTCTACCGTGAAGCCCGTTGTTCCCGCTGTTAAGGAGACCATCACCGTTGACGGCAAGCTGGATGACAACGCTTACAAGAGCGCTGTATGGTTCAACGACGGTATCTGGCAGAGCGCTAACGGCGCTACTCTGGAGGATCTGGACGTTGCTTACACCGTTCGTTCCGACGACGACAACATCTACCTGACCATCAAGGTCAACCAGGGTGTTGATTTCGCTACTGCACTGAATCCCGATGCTTGGGATCAGAGCGGCGCTACCAATTTCCGTATCTGGCTCATGGGCGACGGTATGTCTGAGCGTGTATTCTATGACCTGCTGTGGGATGGTGAGGAGTTTGTTCCCTTCCTGAAGAAGAAGCCTACCGATCACTTGACCTATGAGGCCGGTATCGGCGACGATTACATCAACATGGAGATCGCTATTGCTAAGTCTGACTTGAGCATCACCGATTCCTTCAAGCTGATGGTTACCTATTCTACTCCCAACTGCTTGAACGCAGACGGCACCAACGCTTACAACGCATTCCACATTACTGCATGCGACGAGATGCCTTCCGGCTGGTCCAGCAACACTGACGCATACGAGACCTACAACTGTGCAGACATCGCTTTGGGCAACGCTCCCGGCGATGAGAGCATTCTGGTATTCGCAGTTCTCGGCCTCCTGGCTATCGCAGGCGCAGCCGTTACTATCAAGAGCAAGATCTGAATCCATTGCTAAAATTGGCTCCCCAATTCGGGGAGCCTTTTTTATGGCAAAAATTTCGAAGCAGAAAAAAGATGATTTGCGGAACACTAATTTTGCGCCGATCAAGCGGCGTGCCTGAAAATCTAATATCGGAATATCCAATATTAGAAATATCGGAACATCCAATATTAGAAAATATCGGAATATCCAATATTACAAATATTGGATGGTGAAAGGAAATCATCATGAGCATAAAAAGAAAGTTTGCGCTTCTGCTGACGGCGGCATTGCTGTGTGTCGTTTGCGGAGGCTTGTGGGTTGCGGCAGAGCAGGAGCACCCCGAGGGCACCTCGGAGGACCGTCTGTTCTGGGTGACTCACTACAACGACGGCACCGTTGAGGGTGCGGGAGTCATCTTCACAGAAGAGGACACCGCCGGCGGCTGGTGGCTCCACGTCGCCTTTGCGCCTACGAAAACGGCAGGGGTGTACGAGATCACTGCCATCACCAACGGCCTGTCAGACGGCTCTGCAACCGCCGTGGAGGTGCCCGAGGGCGGATTCGTGTGGGCGGCGAACTACGGCAACGACTATGCGTCCATGGAAGGCGGCGGGATCAACTATACAAGTGAAACTTGCACTTCCGCCATTGAATACGCCAAGACCTGGAGCGTAGGAGAACGGTTTGCCGTTCACGGCGTGGATTTTGAAAGTGTTCCCACTTCTACCTCGGAATTGAATTGGTACGACGCCCGGTACGTCTGCACCGCAACCATTGCACCCCATCAGACGGATCCCGTTGCGGCGCTTCATGCAGAGCTGAAGGCTTTGGTGGGTGCCGATAACGAAAACGCAGTCTTTGCCTGGAGCATGGAGGCCGAGACGGACGAGAAGGGGCTGGCGACGGTCACCGTGACCGTGAATTCTCTTGACGCTGCCATAGCGCTGAAAAGCGTGGGCGGAGGGGTGATATACGACCATGAAGCCATGACCCTGCTGAACGATATCAGCGAGGAGAACGAGCTGGATTGCGTCACCACCTTGCCCGGAAAGAACTGGGAAAATCTGAGCTGTCCCCGCAAGGATGACAATCTGAACAACATCCCCGGCGAGCTGGAGCTGGGGTTGGTCAACGCTACGGACAATACCGTGATCTCTACGGAGACCCCGTTGATCCTGACGTTGCGTTTCAGGCTGAACGAGGGGTACGACCTGGGCGGTGTTTATATCCCCACCGAGAGCGTTTTCGGCGGTGACAGTGAGCTGAATGAGGTGGCGGGAAACGGAACCTACGCCATTCTCCAAAGAGCCCAAGCGCCCGAGACGCCCGTGGAGTCTTCCGAAGAAAGCTCCGAGCCTCCCCAGCCCGGTGACGGCGGCATCGTCTGGTTCGCCTTGCTGGGAGCTACGGCATTGGTGGGCGGCATCGCCGCATGGAAATCCCGCAGAGCAGAGGCATAACGGAATACAAAAACCGCAGTTTTCACTGCGGTTTTCCGTTTATAGGGCTTGTATCATGCTTTCGATCCTGCAGGCGCAGCGGTAAAGGCGGCGGGCGAAGTCTTCTCCCGCACCATTTGCCTTCAGCTCCAGGGTGATGGGGCAATTCATGCCGTTGGCCTTCAAGCGCTTTGCCAGGCGTTCCCAGTCCACCGTGCCGGAAAAGGGCGGGATGTGATCGTCGTGTTCCCCGTAATTGTCGTGGAGATGAACGGCCACCAGATCCTTGCCGAACTCCTCCAATACGCCGTTTCCGCCGTCGTAGAGGTTTTCATGCCCGCAATCGAAGCAGAACTTTCTGGCGGGGGAGGAGATCCTTTCAAAAATAGCGCGGAGATAACTGACGTAGCGGAGGTTCTCGAAGGCAACCGCAACGCCGAGGCGCTCTGCTTCTTCGCAGATCCGCTTGTAACGGCGGATACCAACGTCGGAGACAGGCGGGGGAGTCAGCCCGCTGGAAAGGTGCATGATCACCGTGGGGACGCCGATGTCCGCCGCGGCGCGGATGCAATCCAGGAAAAACTCCATACGCTTTTCGCCCGCTTCATCGTCGATCCAGATCTCGTTGACCCCGCCGTAAGCGGCGTGGAGAGTCTCCACCGTCAACCCGTTTGCCCGGGCGGCGGCAACGTCGCGGGCACCCTCGTCCAGGTAGCCCCAGGTGGCGAACACGTGGGTAAAGCCTGCTTCCGCAAGGTTTTTGGCACATTCCTCGGGGGTCAGGGTTCTGTCGTAGCGAAGAGAACAAGATTTGATCACGGCGTGCCTCCCGTATTGATAGAGGGGGCAAAGATGTTCCCTGAGCTGTGCTCGGTACAGTAACGGTTATAGGGGTAGGTGGCACCCGAGGTATGACCGGGATACTCCTCGTTGTCCTCCTCTTTGCTATACAGGTTGATGAAGAAGGGTACGGAGCGCTTGGTGGGGAACTCGTAGTTTTCGGGAACGGGGATGAAGATATACTGGGTGTCGGAAATACGCAGATCGGAATGGAAGCAACGGTCTTCCTTTTCCTTCAAACGGAAGCTGACGGTGATCAGATCCTCCTGGGGGCAGAGACAGCCGGGCAGGCAGATGGCCTGGGTCTTCTGATCCCACTGAACGGAAACGTGCTTGTCACAGTATTCCGTAGGCACCTCGGAACGGATATAATAGAAATCACTGGTAACCACGGAGGACTCGCCGTCTACCACGACGGCAATATCACGGTCGCAGGCATCGGTGGCCAGCTTTCCGGAAATGGTGCAGATCCGAATTCCCGTGTCCTTGGCGTAGGCGATGGTGTTGGGCTGCTCAAAGGTGCGTTGGTAATGAATACCTTCACGCTCGTAATATTCGTAGATCTTTTGGAAAACGCTGTCCCAAAGGGTGGCCGCCGCGCCGCCGCCGGTGGTGATGGTCTTGTTGTTGTCGTAGCCGTACCAGCAGGAGGCCACCAGGTCGGGGGTATATCCGCAGAAATACAAGTCCTTATCGTCGTTGGTGGTACCGGTCTTGCCCACTACCTCCAGACCGTCGAAATTCTTGTGGAACTTGATATAACGGTAACCCGTACCCGTAGAGCTGGAGATCACGTTTTGCATGAGACGGGTGATCATATAGGCGGTCTCTTCGGAGTACAGAATGGTCTGGTTATCGTTGGAGTTATCCAGAATGATGTTGCCCATGGAATCTCTTACCACGGAATAGGTCCGTGCCTTGCTGGTAACGCCGTTGTTGGCCAGGCAGGCGTAGGCCTGGGTCATCTCTCGGACGGTAACGCCGAAGGTGAAGGAGCCCAGGGAAAGGGGAGAGAGGGAAGCGTCGGAGAATACCGTTCCGTTGGAGGACACGTGGTTCTCCACCAGGGTGGTGAAGCCGTATTGCAGCATGTTCTCATACACGGCGTTGACGCCCAACTGTCCGCAGGTATCTGCCGCCACGGTGTTCATAGAGCGCTTGATGGCGTAGGTGAGGTAAGTGGAGCCGCTGAACACCTTGTTGAAGTTGTTGGGCCAATGGGCTTCCGCATTCTCGTCGTAAAGCACGGGCACGTCGTCGCAGGGGCCTGCGTAGTTGTACAGCCCGGTTTCCAACGCCAAGGCGTAGACGGAGATGGGCTTGATGGAGGATCCGCATTGTCTGCGGCTGTGGGTGGCACGGTTCAGACCGCGGGCGGTCTTTTTCTCGCCCCTGCCGCCTACGATGCCCAAAAGGTCTCCCGTTTCTGGATCCATAACGCACATAGCGGACTGGGCTTGCAGACCCGTTGCGGTGGGCCAGTAGCTTTCGTCGGTGTAGACCTCTTCCAAAATGCTTTGGATGTTGGGGTCCATGCAGATCACAACCTGCAAGCCGCCGGAGAACAGCTGGATGGAGGCCGTCTTTTCGTCGTAGCCGTAGGTGGCCATCAGATCCGTCAGAACGTCATCGATGACGGCGTCTACGTAATAGGAATGGACCTTGGTGCCGTAATCCGTTTCTTCGTCGCCTGCAAACACCAGGGGGGCGTCGTAGGCTTCGTCGAATTCCTCCTGGGTGATGAGTCCCTGGGCCAGCATTTCACGCAGGACCAGGTTACGGCGCTCCAGATTGTACTGGGGATTCAGAATGGGATCGTATTTTACGGGGGATTTGCCGATGGAGGCGATGGCGGCGCATTCGTTCAGCGTCAGCTCGGAAAGCTGCTTGCCGAAGTAGGTCTCCGCCGCGGCGCGGACGCCGTAGCAATTCTGAGAAAGGTAGATGGTGTTGAGATACATTTCCATGATCTCGGTCTTATCGTACTTCTTCTCCACGTCCAACGCACGGAAGATCTCCTGGATCTTACGCTGGATGGTGGTATCGTTTTCTCCGGTGACGTTTTTGATCAGCTGCTGGGTCAGGGTAGAGCCGCCGAAGCTGGAGCCGGAGGGCACGAAGAAGTTATACACCGCAGAGAGGGTACGCTTGGTATCCACCCCGTTGTGCTCCCAGAAACGCTGGTCCTCGATGGCAACGTAGGCGTCCACCAGGATCTTGGGGATCTCGTCGTAGGGCACCCACAAGCGGTTTTCGCTGGAGGACAGACGGTCCTCCTCCAGCTCGATCTCGTTGCCGTGCTCGTCCACGTAGTAGAGGGAGGTGGTGAGGGAGGAGTCGTATTTCAGGTTGTCCAGCCCCGTGAAATCCGCATTGACGTAGCTGTTCAGATAGATCATGAAGGCCATGATGCAGACCGCACCCACCAAAACGCCCACGATGATGGCCGTCAGTACCACGTTCAAGGTATAGGTCAGCGCCTTCCGTACCAGAAACAGGACGGTCTTGAAGGAGAATTTGCCGGTGTATTTCAGCGCCGTCAAGGCGAGCTTCGTCTTCTTCAAGGGCTCTTTCTCTTTTTCCTTGACGGGCTTCCCGGGGGAATCGAACAGACGGGTCTTGTTGTCTTCCGGTGCCGTCGGAACAGAAGCCGTTTCCGGGGCGGGGGTGATCACTTCCGTATCGGCGGAAAGACCGATCTCCGCCGTTTCCTCGGCGGGAAGCTCTTCGTTTTTTGCTTCTCTGGCGTTTGCCAGCAGCTCTTCCATGGAGAGCTGTTCGTCCTTCGGCGTTTTTTGCTCTTCGTTCATAGGTCAAAACGCTCCTTTCTCACTTCAGTGCGACGTTGCCGTCGCCCAACAGTTGTTTCAGCGATTGGATCAGCCCCTCGTCGGGGGAACAGGTGGCGTCCTTTACGGCGCGAAGCTTCTTCTCTTCCTCAAAGTAGACCAGGATCCTGGCTTCTCCGGGGATGGCCTTGGAAAGGGCAATGGCACGGTCCAAATGTGCCCGATTGCCTGCCGTAGCCTTCAGATACAGCGCCGTTCCCTTGGGTTCTTTCGGTATTGTAGCAGAGGTTTTGGACGCGGTTGTTTCCGGATTGGAAACATTTTTTAAAATCATCTTCAATTCCGGCGGGGCGTCCTCTATACGGGATTCCGTCAGCTCCGCCTCTCCCGCAAACAGGAAAACAGCGCCGACCTCCAGCTGTCTGCCGTATTGCTCGTAGGCCTTGGGGAACAGGATCAGCTCCATCTCCCCGGTGGTGTCCTCTATGGACACGAAGGCCATGGATTCGTTTTTCTTGGTGAGTCTGACCCGCTTCCCTGTGACCATGCCCAAAAGGGAACGCTCCTGCTTGGTGCGGGGAGGCTTTTCCGAAAGGGCACCGTACAGCTCGGAAACGGTGGGGAAGCCCATGCTCTTGCGGTAAGGGGTGAATTTATCCAGGGGATGCCCCGAAAGGTACAGCCCCGTGTGTTCTTTTTCGGCGGAAAGCCGTTGGGCGTCCGTCAACGTTTCCTCCATGGAGAGGGACAGCTGTAGCATACCGTCCCCTTGGTCGTCGGTGTCGAACATACCGATCTGCCCTGCGGATTGGCTGTTCCGCAGTCTGGAAAGCTGATCCATGGCGTGCTCTGTGGCGGCAAGCATGCTCCCGCGGGAGCCGTTCAGGCCGTCCATTGCCCCTGCGCTGATGAGTGCTTCCACCGCCTTGGCGTTGACGCCGGGAGCGGTACGGGAGAGCAGATCCTCAAAGGAACGGTATTTCCCCGTCTGCCTTGCGGAGACGATGCGCATGGCTACCAGCCCGCCCACGTTCTTCACGGCTGCCAGGCCGTAGCGGATGTCCTTGCCCTCCGCGGCAAATTCCGCCTTGGAGAAGTTCACGTGAGGGGGAAGGATGGCGATCCCCAATGCGGCGCAATCCTCGGCGTACTCCGGCAGCTTTTCACGGTTGCCGCCCAGGGTGTTCAAAAGGGCACACATATAGATCTTGGGGTAGTGGGCTTTCAGATATGCGGTACGGTATGCCACCACGGCGTAGGCCGCCGCGTGGCTTTTGTTGAAGGCGTATTTGGCAAACTCCCGCATCAGATCGAAGATGGCCTCCGCCTTCTCTTGGGGGATGCCGTTTTGTCGGCATCCTTCGCAGAAGGCGACGGCTTCCTTTTCCATCTCCTCCTGCTTCTTTTTTGCCATGGCACGGCGCACCAGGTCCGCATGGCCGAAGGTGAAGCCCGCCAGGTTGCGGCAGACCTGCATCACCTGCTCCTGGTACAGCATACAGCCGTGGGTCTCTTCCAGAATGGGCTTTAACCGGGGTAGAAGGTATTCCGTTTCCTCGGGGTGCTTGCGGTTCTTCAGGAAGGTCTCGATGGACAGGGCAGGCCCCGGACGGAACAGAGAGATGACGGAAATGATGTCCGCCAGGTTGCGGGGCTGTAATTTGGTCAGAAGCCCCCGCATCCCCTCGCTCTCCAGCTGGAACAAGCCCAGGGAATTGCCTCCGCACAGCAGGTCGAAGGCGGCCTTGTCGTCCATGGGAATGGAATCCAAACGGAAATCGGGATGCTCCGCCTGTACCTTTTTTTCTGCCTCACGCAGGATGGAAAGGAACCGAAGCCCCAAAAAATCAATTTTCAGAAGCCCCAGGTCCGCCACCACGTTCATGGTGTACTGGGTGACGGGAACGGCGTCGTTCAGCGCCAGGGGCACGTAATCCGTCAGGGGCTTGTCGGTGATGACCACGCCCGTGGCGTGGGTGGAGGTGTTGCGGGGACGCCCCTCCAATTGCATGGCGTACCGCACCAGGCGGTCTGCCTCGGGATCCTCCTCGCACCGTTTCCGCAGATCGGCGCTTTCCTGCAGGGCGCTTTCCACGGTGACGTTCAGATAGCGGGGCACCAGGCGAACCACCTCGTCGGTTTGGGCGTAGGTCAAGCCCATGGCACGTCCCGCATCCCGCAGAGCCTGCTTGCAGGCCATGGTACCGAAGGTGATGATCTGGGCAACGTGGTCTCTGCCGTATTTTGCGGTGACGTAGTCGATGACCTCGCCTCTCCGCTCGTCACTGAAATCAATATCAAAGTCGGGCATGCTGATCCGCTCGGGGTTCAAAAACCGCTCGAACAGCAAGCCGTAGGGCATGGGATCCACGTCGGTGATGCCCATGCAGTAGGCCACCAGGCTTCCCACGCCGCTTCCTCTGCCGGGACCCACGGGGATCTCCTGCTTCTTGGCGTAGCTGACGAAGTCGTGGACGATGAGATAATAATCCGCAAAGCCCATGTCTCCGATAACGGAAAGCTCGTAGTTCAGCCGTTCCTCGTAGTCCGCCCCGCCACGGGTATGCCCTGCGGCGATCCTGCCGCGGTAGCCCTCCTCCGCCAGCTTCCGCAGACGGGAGACGGCCGTCTCGCCCATGGGCAAAGGGAACACAGGCAGGTGATAGGTGGAAAAATCAAAATCAAAATTGCACTCTTCCGCAATGCGTGCGGTGTTCTCCAACGCCTCGGGCAGATCGGGGAACATGGAGCGCATTTCGCTTTCGGTCTTCAGATAATATTGAGACCCCTCCATGCCGCCGCTTTCCTCCAGCGTGGTGCCGTTCTTGATGGCGGCAAGTAGCTTCTGAAGCTGGTGATCCCCCTGCTTCAGATAATGCACGTCGTTGGTTGCCACCAACGGCACCTGTAGCTCTTTGGAAAAACGGATCAGCTCCTCGCCAACCTGGCGTTCTCCCTGGATGCCGTGTCTGCCGATCTCCAGGTAGAAATCCTTCCCGAAGGTCCTCTTGAACCAAAGTATCTGCTCTCTCGCCCCGGAACGGTCTCCCAAAAGAATGCTTTGGGCAATCCCGCCGCGGAGACACCCGCTGAGCGCTACAAGCCCCGCGGCATGCTTGGCAAGGGTTGCCTTGTCCGTACGGGGCACGTCGAAAAAGCCCTTGGTAAAGGAGCGGGAAACGATGGCCATCAGGTTGCGGTAGCCGATTTCGTTTTTCACCAGCAGCACCAGATGGGTGCTGTTGCCGTCCGCCATACGGTCCTTGTCCTCCATCCCCCGGGGGGCGACGTAGACCTCACAGCCGATGATGGGCTTCACGCCCTCTTTTTTGCAGGCCTTATAGAAGGGAACGGCGCCGTACATCACGCCGTGGTCGGTGATGGCGACGGCAGTCTGCCCCGCCTTTTTCACCGCCTCGGGGATCTTGTCAATACGGCATTCGCCGTCCAACAGGGAATATTCTGTATGAAGATGGAGATGAACGAATGCCATAGAACACTCCCGGGAGGGATCTCCCTCCTCAATTACACTCTTCGGCTAAGTCAATGAGCTTCCGCAAACGGTGGTTCAGCCCGCTTTTGCTGATGGGCGGGTCGAAATAAAAACGCAATTCTTCCAAGTTTGCCTCCGGGTGGGCTTCCCGCAGTTCCGCCGCAAGAATTAGCTCCTCGGAGAGGGCGGCAAGCTTTTTGGCCTCCCGCAGCTTGGCGATGGCGGCAAGCTGTTTGGCGGAGGCCCCCGCCGTGCGGTTTAAGTTTGCGGTCTCCGCGTTGACCATGCGGTTCAATTCTCCCCGAACCTGCTTGTCCACCTGCACCTCCATGATCTTCAAGGAGTACTTGGTGGCGCCCATCAGGGAGACGATATCGGAGACGGATTCGCTTTTCTTCAGATAGATCAGCTTCTTCCCCCGACGGGAGGTGACCTTGGCGTCAAACCCCGCCTCCTGCAACACCTCCTGCACGTAGAAGGCGTAGTCGTCGTAGAAATCAAAGGTCAACAGCGCATCCTTTTCCGGGGGAGTCAAGTATCCGTAACGGAAGAAAACGCCTCTTAAAAAGCAACCCAGACAACGGTCGCAACCCTTTTCAAAGGGCTCGCCGTCGTATCCCGCAGAGCAGGCAAGCATACAGCATTCTTTTTTAAAGCCCAGGGTCTGCAAATGTTGCTTCAACTCGGATGAGTAGGACATTGCCGTGCTCCTTTCTCGGTATTTTGGTAAAACGAAGTTTACAGGATCTTGATCTCGGGCTCCAGCAGGACCCCACTTTGGTCGTAGACCGTTTTTTGTACGTAAGCCAGGAGCGCCTTCACGTCGTCGGCGGTGGCGTTCCCTTTGTTGATCACGAAGCCTGCGTGCTTTTCGGAGACCTGTGCGCCTCCCATGGAATAGCCCTTCAGCCCTGCCTCCTGGATGAGTGCCCCCGCGTAATATCCCGCAGGACGCTTGAAGGCACTTCCGCAGGAGGGGTATTCCAGCGGCTGCTTTTCCTTACGGGCGTTCATGTTCTTATCCATTTCCCCCTTGATCTCCTTGGGGTCGCCCTCTTCGCAGCGGAAGGCAGCAGAGAGCAGCAACAGCTCTTCCTCCTGCAAACGGCTGTGACGGTAGGAAAGGCCAAGCTCTTCCTTCGTAAGAACGATCTCTTCTCCCGCACCGTTCAGGCAACGGACGGACTCCAGGCAGTCGGAGATCTCTCCGCCGTAAGCCCCTGCGTTCATGTACACCCCGCCGCCGACGGTGCCGGGGATCCCGAAGGCAAAGGCAAGGCCTTTCAAGCCCTGTTCCATGGCGAAGACGGACAGTGCGGAAAGAGACGCCCCGCAGGAGGCGACGATCCTGCCCTCCTCCAAACGGATCTCCTTGATCCCCGTGGTGGCGATGACGGCGCCGTCAAAGCCCTCGTCGGGGAACAGCAGATTGGAGGCGTTGCCGATGACCAGGTAGGGGAGACCTTCCCCTTTGCAAAAGCGAATCACTTCCGCAAGCTGTGCTTCCGTTTCGGGACGGTATAAGTAGCGTACCTCCCCGCCCACACGCATGGAGGTGTAGGGGGCGATACGAATGTTTTCCTTGGGTGTCAGGGGGTGTTTCAAATCGCGTCACTCCTTGTAAAAAAGCATACCATTCCTAATTATAGTATATATCACTATATTATACTACATATTTTTGTAAATGGCAAGTATTCCCGGGAAGATTTTACAGGAAAAAGAAAGAGCAAAGCGGGGAAGCTTTGCTCTTGGAAAAGGCTTATTTCTTTTTTCTGAGAACGAGGATCAGTGCGGCCGCTGCGGCAATCACACCGCCGACGCCCAAAAGCAGGTACAGAAGAAGTCCGCCGGAGCTTTCCGAGGGTGCTCCCACAGAGCTTTCTGCCTTTTCGGGTTGTGAAAGGGCGGGCTCCTCGGAGATATCGGGATCTTCTTCCCGGGGTGCGGGGGTGTAGTCAGGCCAAAGAGGCTTTTCGGTGTCGGTGATCACCCGCAAGTCCCGATAGGTGGTGGTGAGACCTGCCGTGCCGCAGGCGTAGATCTGCACGCCCCTGAGAGTTACCGTTCCGTCGTCGTTGTAACAGCTTTCGGGAATGGGCAGGGAAGCGAAGGAGAAGCTTCCCGTCAAGGGCTTTCCGTCCCCCTTCACGTCGCCGCTGTTTTGGGAAATGGTAGCCCCCGCAAAGAAGGAATTCAGCTTGACGTATTGTCCGCCGATCAACAGCAGAATACTGGTCTTGCCGCCGTTTTGGACGGTGAGGTCGTAATACAGCGCCGCGGTATTGGGATCGAACGTTATGGGCTCGGGGAGGGTATACGTTCCGTCGGGCCATAAGCCGTTGTTGTTGGAAAGCACCAAGGCGCCCTCCTGCTCCTCCACCATCATCACGCTTGCGTCGTACTTCCAGTCTGCGGGATCAAAGGAGAGAATGGAGTCCCCGGCCTTGGTGATCCCTTCCTCGGGGATATATCCGTTCAACGCTACAGAGGCGCCCGGGAAGAAGATCTCTTCCAGGCTTTGCCGATAGGATTCGCTTTTATCCGCCAGGCTGATCCGCAAGGCAAAACCGCCCTCCGATAAGGCCGCTTTCTTGGTTTCTCCCCAAACGGTCAAGGCTTGGGTCAGGGTATAAACGCCTGTGTGCTCCGCCAGGGGCGCAAAGACCAGCAGAGCGTCCCTTTGCCCTGCCGTTACCGTTTCCCTGTGGGTGCGGTCATAAATAGCAAATCTCGCGGAGTCGGTTCCTACGGCGTCGATGCCGAAGACCGCCTCGCAGTCGTATACGTACAGTTGGATCATGGTTTGCGGGAGAGGGGAGACTTCCGTAACGTCTCGGGAGAACACCACCTTCTGCCCTGCCTCCGCAAAGCTGTTTTCCATGCCGAAAAAGGCCAGCACCACAGACTGTTCGGGGATCACTTTGTTTTCGCGGGTGACCTCCGTGACGGTGTAACCGTTTTGCCTGTGGTATTCCGCAATCACGTACAGAACGTTTTCAAGAGGAGAAATGTCTTTGGTTTGCAAAGCGAAGGCGGCGTCGTAAAGCCCTACGCCGGAGAAGGCGGGATCCTCCACGGTACGGTTGCACACGTCGATGGAGAACAGCTCTCTTGCACCGCTTTCCGGATCCCGCAAGGCCGCCCGAGGAGCCTCCACCACCGTTCCCGTCCCCGAGGCGGCTTTTGGAGCAGAGAAGTCAAAGGGAAGGGTGAACTCGTCCCGATAGCCGTAGAGATCCATATCTCCTGCGCTGTTATCGAAATAATTGAAGTCCTTCAGATAGGGGGAGTAGGTGCGGCAGGAGATGGTGCCCGCCTCCACGTCGCACTCCATAAAGCGCATATAGCCGTTACCGCCCTTGGGGGTGTCCTGGTAGTTGCCGATGATCTGATACACCGTTCTGTCGGGAACAGCGTCGCCGTCGTCGTCAATGCTCTCTTCCCGCCTTGCGGAATTGTAATTATGCCCGCAAAGCACCATGCGCACGTTGGGGTTGGGGAGCACCACCTTCTCGAAATAGGTGTTGCCCACGGCGGTACGGTTGCCCTCCGCATCCAAAAACTCGTGGAACATCAAAAAGGCGATACGGTCTGCGTACTGCTCCAGCACGCCGTTCATCCAGGAAATACCCTCCTCCGTGGGCGTGCCGTAGCCCATATACAAAAACAGGAACTCCACACCCCCCAGGGTCATCAGGTCGTAATGTCCTTTGTTGTCTTGAAAGTCTCCGCCGTACCAGGGGTTCCGATCGTAACGGGATTTGCCGAAATAAGAGGAAAAGGCGGAGTGATCCTCCCCGTCCACGTCGTGATTGCCTGCTAAAACGCCGTAGGGGATCTTCGCTTCATCCCACTTGGCGTATTCCTTGGTGGCAACCTCCCATTGAGAAGCTTCATGGGGCAGGTCCACGAAATCTCCGGTGTGGAAGATATATTCAATGCCCAGCCGCTCGTAATTTTCCACCACCCAATCGTTTTGATGGGAGAGGATCTCGGGATAGGCAAAGGAGTACCATTGGGTGTCCGTGGTCCACAGCAGGGTGAAGGTATCCTCCTGCTCCTTGTTGATCTCCTCGGCGCAAACGCTCAAAGGCGTCAGGGCAAACAAAACCGTAAGCAGTATACAAGCCGCTCTTTTCATAAGGAAGCCTCCGTATGGGTTTGAGATACTTGATTGTAGCACAAAAGCCCCGTTTCTGTCAAGCTTACGATCCGCCCTGATACTCCGCAAGCTCCCGTAAGGTCATGCCCTCGTGGACCGCTAAGTTGATGGCGGCGGAGATCAGCCTTGCCGCCCCTGCGGCGAGAGCGTCGCTGTCCTTGGGAGTGACGAAAAAGCCTTTCCCTTTCCCGCCCTGCAAGCCCTCCATCAGGCCTTCCGGCAGGGAAGCTTCCGCCGAGAACCCCTCCCGCAGGGCAAGCTCCTCCAGCAGGTCGTAGGCCAACGTGCCCGCATCCACCACGGTGGGGATGCCGATGGAGATCACGGGAACGCCCAGGGTCTCTTTGTTCAAAGCGGCCCTGTGATTGGAAACTCCCGAGCCGGGGCAGATCCCCGTATCGGAAAGCTGTACCGTGGAGGCCAGCCGCTCCAAGCGCCTGGACGCCAGGGCGTCGATGGCGATGACGCATCGGGGCTTGATCCGTTCCACCGCCCCCAGGACGATCTCGCCGCTTTCCATTCCCGTTTGCCCCAAAACGCCGAAGGTCAGCGCTGCCAATTCTCCGAAGGCCGCCGTTTGAAACAGCTCTTCGTCCAAGGCCCTGATGTGCCGCGTGACCAAAAGCCCGTCCACTGCCTTGGGACCCACGGAGTCCGCCGTGATCCTGCGGTTCCCCAGCCCTGCCGCCAAAACACAGCCTTCCCCCGGGGGCAGGAGGGCTTTCAGTTCCTCCGCCAGCACCGTGGCCGCCGATTCAAAGGCGTCTGCCCGCCCCCGCCAAACGTCGCCTATCTCCACGGTGACGTAACGCCCCGCCGCCTTTCCGTAGAAGGCTTCTCCCGCGGGGGAGATCTCCATGGCGGTGATACGGACGCCCCCTGCCTGCCGTTCCGTAACGGTGACGCCGTCCTCCTTACCCTTCGGGGCGTGCAGTTCTCGGGTTTCCAAGGCCAGATCCGTGCGTTTTCTGTACATCTTTGCCAACTCCTGTTCCATACTTTTTTTGATATTTTGTGCTGTTTGAAAAAATATATGTTTTTTTCGAAAAACCCCTTGCAAAATGGAAAAAAGTGTGCTAATATAAGTAGGTTCCAAAAATAAGAAGTAGGAGGTGAGTTGTTTGCCTAATATTAAATCTGCAAAGAAGCGCGTTCTCGTAACCGAAACCAAGACTCTTCAGAATAAGAGCTTCCGTTCCGCTATGAAGACTTCTATCAAGAAGTATCAGGCTGCACTTGCTGAAGGTAACAAGGAGCTTGCTTCCAAGACCTACCTCGACGCAGTCAGCATGATCGACCGTGCTGTCAACAAGGGTATTCTGCATAAGAATAACGCAGCGAGAAAGAAGAGCAAGTTTACCCAGATGCTCAACAACGCTCAGTAACGATGCATTTTTCGGATAGACCGTATACCTTCGTATGCGGTCTGTCCGTGAACATTGTGCCGGTGCGCATCCGCATGCGGGTGTAGTTCAATGGTAGAATTCCAGCCTTCCAAGCTGGCCGTGCGGGTCCGATTCCCGTCACCCGCTCCAAAAGCGCGCCATTGTGTTGTATGCGTCTTTAGCTCAGTTGGATAGAGCAACTGCCTTCTAAGCAGTAGGCCGGAGGTTCGAGTCCCCCAAGACGCGCCAAACGTGAGACCGATGAATGGCGCTTGCAAAAAACTTGATTCGGTCTCTCAATATGGTGGGTGTAGCTCAGTTGGTTAGAGTATCAGATTGTGGCTCTGAGGGTCGCCGGTTCGAATCCGGTCTCCCACCCCATGAAAAAAGCACTTCGAAAGAAGTGCTTTTTTCTATCTGATCCTCTATGGGAGAATTGGCATGGCATCAGCCGTCGGGCTGCAGCGTTTTCTTCACCCATGCATCCCAGCGGGGATCGGCCTTGATCTCCTTTTCCACGGCGGAATAGTCCGGGTTGCACCACATGGGCCAGCTTGCGGGAAGGCCCTCCGCCAAAGGCTTGGGGGAGAAGATCTCCGTTTTGCAGGCGGCGTGCTTCAAGAGGGGAGAGGTATAGCAGGGCTCCTCCTCTGCGGAAAAGCGGTCGTACCTGCGAGCCTGCTCCAGGGCCAGATCAAGGGAGACGAAAGCCTCGTCCTTCTGTCCGTATTCCCACTGCAGACGGGAAAGATACAGGTACAGATAGGCCACCTCACGATGGTAGACCCCGATGCACCCGCCGTCGGCTAACAAGTCAAAGAGAGCGATGGCACCCTGCACCTTGGCAATGGGAAGATCCGTTTCGTAGTTTGCCTTGTTGTTCACCAGGGCGTACATCATCTGCTCGGCGAACTGATAGGCCAGCTCCAGCAGAGCGCTGCCCAGATATCCCGCCTGTAATACGCCGTCGGTGCCGTTTGCCAGCATGATCTCGCGGCTGTGGCAAAGACGGGGAAGCTTTTCCCCCAAGCGGACGGCGGCAGCATAGTCTCCCACGTTGCGGTAGAGCATCACCAGATGGTAGATGCAGTCGTTCTTCAAGGCGGAGTCGGCAGAATCCTCCAACAGCTTTTCAAACAGCTTGGTGGCTTCGTTCCAGTATTCGTTTTCCCTGTGGTGGTCAAAGCAGTTCTGGATGTGGCCGTCCTCCCCGTAGTAGAGCCATTGGCTGTGCCGCCTCCACCCGATGTCCGTGAGGATCACCGCCAAGCGGTGGGTTAGCTTCTCGTTCCCCGGGAATTCCGCCAACCCCTTCCGCAGAAGGGCGATACAGCGGTCAAAATTTACGTCCTCGTAGGCGTTTTCGGGGTAAAGGGTGTCCACCTCCGCCAGCAGGGAAGCCACCTTCTGCTCCCTGTCCCCGTGATAACCGAAAAGCTCGTCTATGGTCACGCCGAAATAGTTGGCGATGGCGGGCATCAGCTCCATGTCGGGGTAGCTTCCCCCGGATTCCCAGCGGGACACCGCTTGAGAGGTGACTCCCAACGCCTCCGCCAAGGCCTCCTGGGTGCGCCCCTGCCCGCGGCGAAGGGCTCTGATATGAGTTCCCAAATTCAATTGCATATAAAAAACTCCTTACTGTCATAGTTGTCATCACCGGTGTGATCCTATGATAGCACAGGAGTTCTTTTGTTTCAAGTATCAATTGGTTGTTTCGAATGAAACCATTGGTTGGATCTCACCAAAACCGCAGATCCGTCCCCCACAGATCTGCCGTCAGCAGAATATGGGCGTATCCCATAAGCAAGCAGAAAAGAACGGCTACCGCGTCAATGATCACAGAATCCAAGCCTTGGTTTTTCCGCTGTGCGAGGAACACAATAGGTCTCCCGTGCTCTTCTATATTGCTCCAGATCAAGGCAAAGCCGATCATGATCGCTGAGAAAATCCCCAGCAGGAACATCAAGCCGCAAAGCACCACGGACGTAGGTTTCCACCATCCTAAAACCAGCGAGAGACCTAAAGCCAACGTGTAAACCAGGGTGAAGCCCTTGTTCAACGGATACAGTAGCCCCATCCCCACTTCATTATGCAAAGCTTGATACCACCAAAAGTTTTTCTTCCCCTTTTTCAGTTTGCGGATATGGGTCTTGCTGAATCCCTTTTTCAGCCGTAGCCAAGTCTGTACTCCCCCTCGGAACAGGGCGTATACGATTGCAAAAAGCGCCAAGAAAAGCAGAGTCAGGAAATAGTAAGCAAGCATGGCTTCGCATCCTTTCTTTGTTGAGTATAACATGAACTTGGGTAACATGTCAAGATATGCTGAAGCCCTCCTTGCAGAGCTTTGGATGATCCTTCGGGGGCTTTCGAATAGATTTTGAAAGCAGAACTTGACTATCGATGGCAAATAGGTTATACTATTGAAAACGGCAAAAGAAGGTATTCGCTATGAAGATTGAAATGGGAGAGTCGCTTTTTTATTCTTGGCTCAGACATGTCAAAGACTGCCAAATTGTGCAGACCAATTGGAAAGCATCTCCGCAATGGGAATTGCAGCATCAAGAAGAATTGGAAGGGCTATATCGCAACATCGATCAAGATCTGCAAGAGAAATTGGGATATCGGGTGTTTAAGAATAACTCTTCTTTGGAGCAGGTGATTCGACAAGGCGAGTGCGATGCTCTTGGCAGTAACATCCAAGACGGGCAAGTGTCTTACTATGCGGTGGATGTTGCGTTTCATGAATCCGGAGTATGCTATGGATCGCGGGAAGAAACTGTTGCACGAATTATCAAAAAATGTGTGCGCACCGCTTTTTGTATTTATGGCTTTTTTGACTCCAAAAGTGCCGAGATCGTTTTCGCCTCTCCGAAAATCAACCCTGCAATTTTAAGTGATTTGGAACCATGCGTTCTGTATATCAATCGCTATTTTGCTCAAGCGGGTTTTTCGTTTCGCTTTAGAATGATTGGTAATGAGGATTTTGACCAATTGGTTTTGCGACCCATTTTATTGGTCAGCGAAAAAGTTGCAGATACCAGTGAATTGTTTATGCGCGCTTATCAAATGTTTTCGATGTTTTCGAAAAATCGAGAAGAAAAGAATTGCGACCGCTCTGTTCGACGTGAATGTTCACGAGTGGAGTCATCGTCGTTCCAAGAACTGAAAATCGGAAAGCTGGCCAATACCGTTCTAAGGAGTATTTTAGAAAGCGGCAATCTATCCGATGAAGAGATAACTCTTTTGCAAACAGCTTCGTACAGTAAACAGTTTTTTGATATCCAATACCCATTGCTGGTATCGGCAGACGCGCCATTTGAAAGAGCGAGATACTACGCAAAACCGTTGATTATCCGAGAGCGGACATATTACCTGTGCTCGCAATGGTTCGAAGTTCCTGCCAACAATGACCGTCCCTTTTTGTTAAGCTGGATCGAGAAGCATCATGAGAATCTTTTGCTTCCAGAGCAAAATACGGACAATTTAAGGCAGGCTGTGAAAGAGTTCCTTTTAGCAATTCCTTTCGGTCGGGTTGTTACCTATGGCCGTATAGCAGAGCAGTTGGGCGATAGACATTTAGCGCAAACGGTGGGCAATATCCTAAATGAAATCACCGATGAGCGGTATCCTTGTTACAAAGTACTCAACAGCGACGGAAAGCTTGCTCGGCATTATACGCTTGGCGGAATCGACGGGCAGAAACAGAGACTTGAAGCGGAAGGAATCGAAGTAATCGGAGATAGAGTGAATTTGGGAAAATACTTATACTAAAACACAACGCCACGATGGTTGCATCGTGGCGTTTTATACGGTTTCTTTGGGGTTAAAGGGGGATTTCTTTTTCGTGGAAAGAAATCCCCCTTCGTAATTCTTAATACTGTCTGCCCCAAACCAGCATATGCTTGGCGGGCTTGCCGCAGCAAACGCAGGTGGGTGCAAGGTTTTCCTCGTTGAAAGGAATGCAACGGGACTTCACGCCGCCGGTGAGCTCCTTGACCTTCTCCTCGCACTCCGTCTCGCCGCACCACATGGCCTTGATAAAGCCGGGATGGTTTTCTGCGTGATCCGCAAACTCCTCCCAGGTGGTGGCGACGTGGGTCTTGGCCTCCACGTTCTTCTTGACGCGATCAACCAGCTCGTCGTGTACGGTGGAAAGCATCTCCTTCACGGTAGCTTCCAGACCGTCCAAGGACACGAAGTTCTTGTTTCTGCTCACGCGGGAGACAAGGACGCAGGAGTTGTTCTCGATGTCGCGGGGACCGATCTCCAAGCGAACGGGAACGCCCTTCATCTCGTACTCGGCAAACTTCCAGCCGGGGGAGTTGTCGGTGCTGTCCAGCTTCACGCGGATGCCTGCGGCGCGGAGGGTGTCCGCAACCTGCTGTGCCTTCTCCAGAACCCCTTCCTTGTGCATCTGCACGGGGATGATGACCACCTGAATGGGAGCCACCTTGGGAGGCAGGATCAAGCCGTTGTCGTCGCCGTGGGTCATGATGATGGCGCCGATCATACGGGTGGAAACACCCCAGGAGGTCTGATGGGGGTACTTCACGGTGTTGTCTCTGTCGGTGAAGGTGATATCGAAGGCCTTGGCAAAGCCGTCTCCGAAGTAATGGGTGGTGCCGCCCTGCAAAGCTACGCCGTTGTGCATCATGGGCTCAATGGTGTAGGTCTCCATGGCGCCGGCAAACTTCTCCTTCTCCGTCTTTCTGCCGGTGACGGCGGGGATGGCCAGGGTGTCGCGGTAGAAGTCCTCGTAGACCTTCAGCATCTGCAAAGTCTCCTTGCGTGCCTCCTCCTCGGTGGCGTGCATGGTGTGACCCTCCTGCCACAGGAACTCGGAGGTGCGCAGGAAGGGACGGGTGGTCTTCTCCCAACGCACTACGTTGACCCACTGGTTGTACAGCTTGGGCAGGTCTCTGTAGGACTGAATGATATTCTTGAAATGCTCGCAGAACAGGGTCTCGGAGGTGGGGCGTACGCAAAGACGCTCCGCCAGCTTGTTCTCGCCGCCTACGGTGACCCAGGCGCACTCGGGAGCAAAGCCCTCCACGTGATCCTTTTCCTTCTGCAACAGGCTTTCGGGAATGAACATGGGCATGTATACGTTCTCGTGACCCAACGCTTTAAACCGTTCGTCAAGATCCTTTTGAATATTTTCCCAAATGGCGTAGCCGTAGGGACGGATGATCATGCATCCCTTCACTCCGGAATAATCCGCAAGCTCTGCTTTACGTACTACGTCGGTGTACCATTGTGCAAAATCCACGTCCATAGAGGTGATGGATTCCACAAGCTTCTTCTCTGCCATATCGTTTCGCAGTCCTTTCTGGTTATCTTTTTTGAAATTTTCGGCGTCAGCTATTGCAAAAACCGAAAAAAGATAGTATAATACACTTTGAATCATTACGTATTATAGCAAATGTTTTTTTGCTTGTCAACAGATGAAGGAAAAAAAGGAGAACCGAAAAATGGGAGACGCGAAACAAGAGAGCTTTCTCGACCTTGCCGATATCACCTACCTCACCCCCGCAAACGCCGTTTTCTCCCGTACGAAGAACGGTTTTCCTGCCATGCGGGCATTTTTGCCCCCTGTGACGGACGATCTGACGGAAGAGAAGCTTCCTCCCGAATGGCAGGAGTTCGGCAGGGTGCAGTTCCACCGTGCCTTCCCCTTTGACGCGCCCGACGAGTTTATTTCCGTGCTGAATATGGACGGGAAGGAATACGGCGTCATCCGCAAACTTTCGGATTTTGAAGGAGAAGCCAAGGCTTTGATTCAAAACGAGCTGGAACGTAAGTATCTGGCGCCCGCCATCAGTAAGATCCTCTCCCTGAAGGATAAGCTGGGCTTTTCCTATTGGGAGGTGGAGACGGACCACGGCAAGAAGTCCTTCACTATGCAGGACACCTACCGCAATATGTTCAAGAATTCCGAAAACGGCGTGGTGCTCACCGACGTGGACGGAAACCGTTATCTCATCAAGGACGTCTTGGCGCTGGACGCCAGGAGCTACCGCAAGATCGAGCTGTATTTGTAATTCATGGAACCGAGAAGAATGCCTCCCTCTCACAAAAAGAATAAACGGGCAGACCCGCCCGCCCTCATTGCCGCACGCAAGAAGGCGGCGGAGGAGCTGGGTCTGCAGTGGCGGGAGCCTCCCAAAGGTAAGAAGCCCCGCAAAGGGCATATCGCCCCTCCGGGAGAGGGCTTTCCTCCCCGCGAGGATCCTTCCCGCCCCAAGGTGGCCTTTGATTTCAACCTGGATTTCAACGGCAAGGGGATCTGGGGCGCCTGCGCCTGTGACGGAAAGACCCTGGTCACCGTCTCGGGAGAGACCGTGGCGCGGTATTCCCTGTCCGAACTGGAAGAGATCAAGCTGAACCGCGGCGTGGGTACCGTTGCCATCGAGGCAAAACGGGACGGGGAAGACTTGGAGCTTTGCCGCGGGGATATGAGCCTTTGCACCGCCTTTGAATCCGCTGTGGGACGGCTGGAAGCCTGCCGCAAGGGCAAGGAGCCTGAACGTCCCAAGTCCACGAGATGCGCCAAGTGCGGGAAGCCCTTCCCCAGAGGAGCGGCGTCCTGCGTCCACTGTGCCGACAAGAAAAAGCTGGTGGGCAGATTTTTGGGCTACGCCAAGGGCAACGTGGGGTTGCTGTTGGCAGGCGGCGTTTTTCTGTTGCTGACCTCCGGCGTCAGCGTGCTTTTGCCCCAGATCCAGGGGCATATGATCGACCATTACCTTGCCCCCAAGGACGGGATCACCCCGGGAACCCAAAGCGGCTTGGTGATCGTGGTGCTGTTGATGGCGGCCTGCGGGCTGAGCCTGGCCGTCTTCGGCTGTCTTCGACGTATGTTAGTGGCCAAGGCCTCTGCAAGGATCCTGGTGAAGATCCGCAGCGTTTTGTACGAAAAGATCCAATCCCTTTCCCTGGCAGGGCTTTCCAAGCGCTCCGCAGGGGAATTGATCACCCGTCTTTCGGGAGATACGGAACAGCTTCGTATGTTCCTGGTGAACCTGGTGCCCGGGTTGCTGCAGCAGTCCGTGACCTTGATCGCCGTGGGCGTGATCCTGTTTTCCCGCAATTGGGTACTGACCTTGGCGGTGATCGCTCCCGCACCCCTTTTGGTGCTGCTGTTTATGACGGTGAACAAGCTGATCCGCAGATCCTACCACCGTCAATGGCAATTGTCCAGCGACGCCAACAATCTGTTGCACGACGTTTTCTCCGGCATCCGCGAGGTAAAGGTCTTCGGTACGGAGAAAAGAGAGCACGACCGCTTTGCCAAGATGGCGCACCGCTTGGCGGACACCTCCAAGAAAAACGAGCTGACCTGGAATACCACGGTGCCCTTCTCCGGCTTCCTTTTGGGATTCGGCGAGTTCCTGGTGCTGTTCATCGTGGGCGGTCAGGTCATCGCAGGGGAAGCCACTTTGGGCGACCTTTCGGAGTTCCTGGCCTACGTTGCCACCCTTTACGAGCCTATCCGCTGGTTTGCCCGCGTGCCCCGTATGTTCTCCAACACCTTTATTTCCATGACCAAGGTGGCGGAGGTGCTGGACGAGAAAGAGGATATGACCGACGGCGCTTTGGCAGCCGAGCTGAAGGGCGAGGTGGAGTTCAAGGACGCTTCCTTCGGCTACAATCCTCCCGATTATATTTTGAAGCATCTGAATCTGCAGATCAAGCCCGGGGATTTCATCGGTCTGGTGGGCAGAAGCGGCGTGGGTAAGACCACCGCCATCAACCTGATCATGCGGATGTACGATATCAACGAGGGCGAATTGCTCATCGACGGAAAGGATATCCGTTCCTACGATTCCGCCGCCTTCCGTTCCCAGATCGGCGTGGTGCTCCAGGAGACCTACCTGTTCAACGGAACAGTGTACAGCAACCTTGCCTATGCCAAGCCGGACGCCACCCGTGACGAGGTGCTCCGCGCCGCCAAGCTGGCAGGGGCACACACCTTTATTATGAAGCTTCCCGACGGGTACAATACCTACGTGGGAGCAAGGGGCAACACCCTGTCCGGCGGTGAGAAGCAGCGTATCGCCATCGCCCGCGCCATTCTGCGGAATCCTAAGCTGTTGATCCTTGACGAGGCCACCTCTTCCTTGGATACGGAGACGGAACGGCAGATCCAGGACGCCCTGCAGGCACTTTCCAAGGGGCGCACCACCGTTGCCATTGCCCACAGACTTTCCACCTTGCGAAACGCCACCAAGCTTGCGGTGTTTGAAAAGGGCGAGCTGGAGGAGCTGGGCACCCACGAGGAGCTGATGGCCAAGGAAGGCAGATACTACCGCCTTGTCATGGCACAGCGTGAGATGAACAAAATGAGCAAGTAGACCCAAGGGGCTCCGCCCCTTCGGGAACCCTGCTTAAGAACCTTTTTCAAAAAAAGGTTCTTAAGGATCTCGAAAAATCAAATGCCGAAAACTGCCGTTTTCGGGAATAAAAGTTTTTGAGGATTTTCAAGGAGCTTTTTTCAAAAAGATCCTTGAATGGGGATCTTAAGGGGCAACGCCCCTTGAACCGTATATCAAAAGCAAAACAAAAAACATAGAAAGGCGCACGGCAGCCCGTCGTGCGAACGGAAATGCAAGCATGAGAAACCAAGACAAAACAATGGAAAAGATCGTTGCCTTCTGCAAAGGCAGAGGCTTCGTCTTCAGCGGCAGCGAGATCTACGGCGGCCTGGCAAACACCTGGGACTACGGCCCCTTGGGTGTGGAGTTCAAGAACAACGTCAAAGCGGCATGGAAGAAGAAATTCGTCCAGGAATGCCCCTATAACGTAGGCCAGGACTCTGCCATTCTGATGAACCCCCAGGTGTGGGTGGCATCCGGCCACGTCACCACCTTCAACGACCCGCTGATCGACTGCAAGGCTTGTAAGATGCGCCACCGCGCAGACAAGCTCATCGAGGATTACAACGCGGCAAACAACATCACCGACGTGGTGGTGGAATCCATGACCAACGAGGACATGGTGGCTTACATCCGCGAGAAGAACGTGACCTGCCCCGGATGCGGCAAGCACGACTTCACCGATATCCGTAAGTTCAACCTGATGTTCAAGACCTTCCAGGGCGTTACCGAGGACAACGCGGCTACCGTGTACCTCCGTCCCGAGACCGCCCAGGGTATCTTCGTCAACTTCAAGAACATTCAGCGTACTACCCGTAAGAAGGTTCCCTTCGGCGTGGCGCAGATCGGTAAATCCTTCCGTAACGAGATCACCCCCGGTAACTTCACCTTCCGTACCCGTGAGTTCGAGCAGATGGAGCTGGAGTTCTTCTGCAAGCCCGGTACCGAGCTGGAGTGGTTCAACTATTGGAAGTCCTTCTGCCATCAGTGGCTGTTGGATCTGGGCATGAAGGACGAAAACCTCCGTACCCGTGACCACGACCCCGCAGAGCTGGCCTTCTACTCCAACGCTACCACCGACTTTGAGTTCATGTTCCCCTTCGGATGGGGCGAGCTGTGGGGCGTTGCTTCCCGTACCTCCTACGACCTGACCCAGCACCAGAACGTGTCCGGCCAGGATATGACCTATTTCGATCCCGAAACCAACGAGCACTATATCCCCTACGTGGTAGAGCCCTCTCTGGGCTGTGACCGTGTGGCCCTGGCCTTCCTCATCGACGCTTATGACGAAGAAGACATCGGCACTCCCGAGAAGCCCGACGTACGTACCGTGCTCCGTCTCCACCCCGCATTGGCGCCCTTCAAGGCGGCAGTCCTGCCCCTTTCCAAGAAGCTGGCAGGCCCCGCACAGGAGATCTACGCAGACCTGTGCAAGCACTTCATGGTGGATTACGACGAAGCAGGCTCCATCGGCAAGCGTTACCGCCGCGAGGACGAGATCGGTACTCCCATTTGTATCACCTACGACTTCGACAGTGAAAACGACCACTGCGTGACCGTTCGTGACCGTGATACCATGGAGCAGATCCGCGTTCCCATTGCAGATCTGAAGAAGGTCATCGAAGAACGTATCGCATACTAAAAAACACAGGACGGGTGGAAGAATCATGAACGATGCTTTGCAGTTGATCGAAGCCGGGCTTGCCTCCGGCTCAAAGGCGCAAAAGAAGATCGGTAAATACCTTTTGGAAAACTACGCTACCGCCGCAGGCATGACCGCCGCCAAGCTGGCCGTGACCGTGGGCACCTCGGAATCCACCGTGGTGCGTTATGCGGCAGACCTGGGCTATCGGGGCTACCCCGAGCTGCAAGCGGCGTTGAAGGAATCCATCCGCGGCACCCTCACCTCCCTCCAGCGTATGGAGCTTTCCTGCGTCACCGCAGGGGGAGACGCCTTCTCCCGCAGTATGCGTGCGGACATGGAGAACATCAAGAAGACCTTGGCGGAAACGGACGTGCACATCTTCGACCTGGTTGCCGAAAAGCTCATCGCCGCACGGCGTATCTACATCATCGGCGCCAGAAGTGCCACCGCTTTGGCCATGTTCTTGGAGTTCTACCTCACCCAGCTCTTTGACGACGTCCGCCTGGTGCAGACGGTAGCGGGCGGCGAGGTCTTTGACCGTATGCTCTCCGTAAATGCGGAGGACGTGGTCATCGGCATCTCCTTCCCCCGTTATTCCCGCCGTACCCTGGACGCTTTGGACTTTTCCAAAAAGAAGGGCGCCTACGTGGTGGGCGTCACCGACAGCTCCCACAGCCCCCTGGCCTCCCTTGCGGATACCGCCGTGCTGGCCCACAACGAGAACGATTGCTTCGTGGATTCCTTAGTGGCTCCCATGGCAGTCCTCAACGCCATCATCGCCGCCGTTACCGCAAAGCGCCCGGAGGAAAGCGTTGCCCGTCTGACGGAAATGGAACAGATCTGGGACGAATACAACGTCTACAAAACCAATAAGTAAACGTAAAACACCGCCGGGATCAACACTCTCGGCGGTGTGCTTTTGTTGACAAACGTCCTCTCCCGTGGTATACTGTCAAAAAGGACGCAAGGAGGTTTTCGAATGTGGGGCGCAGTTTGCGGTGACGTGATCGGCTCGTATTACGAGGTTCATTGTACCAAGGAATATGACTTTCCCCTTGTGCGGGAAAGCACCTTTACCGACGACAGCGTGCTGGTCGCCGCTGTTTGCCGCACCATTCTGGAGGATCCCCGTCCCGTGGGGCGGTTTTCTTTGGGGGAGCGGGCACGGCAGTACGCCGCTCAATACCGCAGGTTCTATTCCTTCTTTCCCCACGCGGGGTTTGGGAATATGTTCGCCGACTGGGCGAAAAACGGCGGCGGGAAAACCGTGCGGAGCTACGGCAACGGCGGAGCCATGCGGGTGATCCCCATCGGCTACGCCTACGATACTCTGGAGCAGACCCTCCTGCAGGCAAAGGCAAGCTGTCTGTCCACACACCATCACAGAGAGGCGGTCAAGGGCGCGCAAGCCGTCGCCGCCTGCGTCTATCTGGCACGGCATAAGGCAAGCAGGGAAGAGATCCGAGACTACGTCCGCAAGCATTTTTACCCCTTGAAGGAATCCCTCGGAGAGCTGCGGGAGTCCCACGTGTTTGACAGCCGCACCTCCTATAGCGTGCCGCCCGCCATTCAAGCCTTTTTGGAATCCCACGATTACGAAAGCGCCGTCCGCAACGCCGTTTCTTTGGGCGGAGACGCAGACACCCAGGCCTGCATTGCCGGTGGAATTGCCGAGGCGTTCTACGGAGAAGTGCCGCCCCATATTTTGCGTTTTTGCACCTCCCGCGTGGATCTCACCATCCGCAAAACGCTGGAAGAGTTTCGGGAAAAGTATACGTAACACAAAAATACCGCCGGGATCACTCTCGGCGGTCGATTTTATCTTGCTTGATCCAAAGCTTTTCTTGATAGATCCTGCGGCTTCGCAGAACTGCCAACAGGCAGACCAGTGCGGAAGAATATACAAAAGCAACGACGGCTCTCAAAACGGGAACGTTCAGCGCCATCCAAGGCCCCATGAAAAAGTGGGACACCAATAATACGGAGTTGCGGGCATCACCGGGAATTATCCAACGGGAGATCTCCGTGACCGCCGCGGCAATGCCGTAGAGGATGAACATGATCTTTCCCTCGGCACGGACGTAGGCAAGCAGTTCCGGCATGAGGGCAAATCGATCCGTCTGTTCCGTGTAGGTGACCAAGCGCTTTTTGAAGCGGTACAGGTAGAAAAAGACGGCGTACATCACCATCATCACCACGTGGAGGGTTATTTCCCGAAGCCATTGGGGCTCAATCTCGTTGAATATGGCGCCGATCACCCAGGCAAACAGCATAAAAACGCCAAGGGAAGCCAGGGACGAATATATGATGCTTTTCAGGCAAGCGATCCACGGTTTTCTCGTTTCGGACATAAAAGGCTCCTTCTACTCTGCTTCTTCGCTTTTATTGTACCATACACGGGCTATTTTGTCAATAACCATTAAAAAAGGAGCACAGGCAACCGCCCATGCTCCGGCTATTTCACCGTCTCCCCCCCCGGCACGTCACCTTGAGCAAGCCCGGGGAGAGCCTTGGTTTTTCTCTCCATGCCACGCCCCGCCGCGTCTCCGCTCAAGGTGACGAATCCGGGGTGGACAGCCCGGCATTCTCTTTTGCAAAGACATTTGATACATGTGCTGTCGTGTCAATATGCTCAACGCACTTTTTTCACCGTCTACCGGCCTTCAGCTTTTTCAGCTTTCGCTTATTCCCCGGGCGGTGGACGGCGGCGGTGAGACTGCCCAGCAGGGTGGAAAGCAGAAGGATCCCCAAGGGGAGCAGACGGCTCCATGCGTTCCGTCCCTCCGGGTTGGGGAAAAACAAAGAGCCTGCCGTCAGCAACAGCAACAGCATCCCGCCGCAAGCCAGGCCGCCCAAATAAGGGCTTTTGCCCGCCTTTTCTCCCATTTTCCCCGCCAGTAATGCGCCCACGTAGCCTCCCGCAAACAACGCCGCCACCGCGGAAGGGAGCGCCAGCTCCCCGGGAGCCGCGCTTTTCAGCGCCAAAAAAGCCCCGCCCATAGCTACGATGGTCAGCAACGCCAGGGCTGCCAAAAAGCCTGTCCCGCCCGCCTTCAAAAGGGAAGCGGTGCTTCCGGTGGCGGGCGCTTTCTTTTTACCGATGTTTCTTTTCAAATCTTCATCCCATTCCTTTCACCTCATCTTTATGCAAAGGAGGGGGACTCTATGCAAAAAAACATTGACATCCCCGAAGGATGGGGGTATAATGAAGAAAAAACGGGAGGAAGCCTATGTTTCTTTTGGAAAAACACACCGAGATCGATTCCACCAACAACCGCGCCAAGGCGTTGGCGTTGGAGGGCAAACGGAATCTCTGCGTGGTGGCCGACCGCCAGACCGGGGGCAGGGGCCGCATGGGCAGACAGTTTTTCTCTCCCGGCGGGAGCGGGCTGTATTTCTCCCTGCTGATCTCTCCCACCGTGAAAGGGGAGGACGGCGCCTTGCTCACCACCTTCGCCGCCGTCGCCGTGGCAGAGGTGCTGGAGGCGCTGACGGGGAAGGAGACCGCCATCAAATGGGTCAACGACGTCTACATGAACGGCAAGAAGATCTGCGGCATCCTCACGGAGGGCTCCGTGGACTACGAGACAGGGAAGTTCGCCTACGCCGTCATCGGCATCGGCATCAACTTAGGGAAGACCGCCTTCCCGGAGGAGCTTGCTTCCATCGCCTCCGACGTGGAGCGGGAGACCGGGGTGAGCCTTTCCCGGGATACAGTTCTGCAAGCCCTTCTGGCGAAGTTTGACCGCATGGAGGAAGCCCTTGAAATAGGCGCTTTCATGGAGACCTACCGCAAAAAATGCTTTGTACTCGGGAAGGATGTCACCGTCACCCGGGGGAACGAGCGCTTCCCCGCAAAAGCCCTGGACGTCAATTCCCGTGGGGAATTGGTGGTAGAAGCAGACGGCAGGATCATGACCCTCCCCAGCGGAGAAGTCTCGGTGAGAATGTAAACCCTTCCCGTGACATAATCAAAGAAAACAGAACCGCAGCACTGACTTGGCGTGCTGCGGTTCGTCAATGTTTTTTTCTTACCTGTGATTCAGTGCGGCGAGGAACTCTTCATAGGAGTGGGTGGTATTCAGGTCAAAGCCTTCGGGGAGGATCTCCTTGTATTTTTGCTTCGGGTCGGAAATACAATCGACTCGACCGTCCATGGAGACCTCGGCGGTTTTATCCTTGTAATACCCGAGAACTTCCACCGTTCGGTTATCTTTCCAGCGCAGGTAATAAATATCGTATCGGTAATACCCAGCATAGGGTTCTGTTACGGCGAACTTCTTGCGTAGCACCAGCTTTCGCTTTTGATAAAAGTCTACGTAGAAAGTTGCCTCTGCCATTGTCTGAACGCAGTAAAGCTTTGCCACCGTTTTTCTGTCGGGACTTTGCTTGGGACATTGATAAAACTCCACGTGGAAATTGCTTTCCTTCAAAGCAGTCAAATGCTTTTCAAATTCCGAAAAATCCCACTTTCTGTCCTCGCAAAGAAGACGGATGCCGTTGCCAATGGCTTCAAAAAGGTATTGCTCTTTCTGATTTCGATCGGTATAGGTGAAATACTCGTAGGAAAACGGGATCTGCATTTCCAAAATGGAATCTATGAGCCACGCATTATTGCATGTAGGCGCTTCCGTCGCCAAAAGATTGATCCTGCCGCATCCGAAGGGGAAGGTTTTATTCATTGCCCGCATGATATATTCCGTGATATAAGCAGATTCTCTTCTCAGTTGTATCGCTTTGCCGCTGGCATCGTCAAGCTGTCCGTCTGCATGAAGGCACAGGGTAAAGTGTCTTAGACTCATAAAAACCTCCTTCTGATGTTCGAATGTGGCGTTTGCGGATACGAATTCTTTTTCAGCTTTCCCTTTCGATAAAAAACGCCGTACTCGCCCCTTGGGCAAGTACGGCACACGGACGTTTTTTGCGGTGCGGAGTGAGATCCTTCGTACCTGCTTGTAAACCCATTTTACCATATTTTGAAAGCCTTGTCAAGACGTAAAAAAGGAGCCGATTGGGCTCCTTTCTCGTTTATTATCAGTCAGCTTTCGCGAAGTCTTCCTTGCCTGCGCCGCAGAGGGGGCAGACGAAATCATCGGGGAGATCGTCAAAGCGAGTGCCGGGCTCAATGTCATTTTCGGGGTCGCCTGCAGTTTCGTCGTATTCCCAACCGCAAAGCTCACAAACATACTTTTTCATAAATAACAACCTTTCTTCCATTTGTATTTTTGCTTGCGATAGTATAGCCCAAGGAAGCGTGCTTGTCAAGGGGGAAAAAGGGATTTTTCTAAAAAAGAGAGCTGTCGGCGCTTCTCCGAAGTTCTTTTGCGGTTTTTCCTTGACAAGGGGGACGAAATAGAGTATAATAAACTGATTATACCATTCTTTTGGGGAGGGAAAGGCATGTGCCGTTCCCGGAAGGCATAAGCTGACAATGCCTCAAACCACAGGCAAGAAAGGAACGGCTACCCTATGGGCATATTGGAATCTATTCTCTACGGTATTCTACAAGGAATCGCGGAATTTCTTCCCATCTCCAGCTCCGGCCACCTGGCATTGGCCCACAATTTCTTTGGAGCGGAAGGGGAGCAATACCTGGCTTTTGACATTCTGTTGCATCTGGCTACCCTGTTCGCGGTGCTGATCATGTACCGCCGTGAGGTGTGGTTGATTGCAAAGGGCTTCTTTACCCTGATGGGGAAGGTCTTCACCGGGAAGGTGAAGAAAGCGCCCTTGGAGTTTGGGGAAAGACTGTTCCTCATGCTTTGCGTGGCTTCCATCCCCCTGGTTCCCGCGGCCTTGCTTTCCGATTACGTGGAGGCTGTCAACGGTACCAGCTGGCTCATCGGCTGTCTGCTGATCTTCAACGGCTGTATGCTTTGGTTCAGCGACCGCCTGTCGGCAGGGAAGATCACCCTGGAGCAGGCAGGCTGGCTCCGCCCCTTCTTGGTAGGTCTGGTGCAGATGGTGGGTGTTTTGCCCGGCATCTCCCGTTCCGGCTCTACCATCACCGGCGGCAGACTGTGCGGCTTCACCCGTGAGGACGCGGTGCGCTTCTCCTTCCTCATGTCCATGCCCGCCATTTTAGGTGCCTGCGTATTGGAGCTGCCCGATTTCTTTGCGGGCGGCATCTCCTCGGAGCTGGTGGCTCCCTGTATCGCAGGGGCGCTCACCGCCTTCGTCGTGGGGCTTGGCGCCATCAAGCTTTTGCAATTCTTCGCCCGCAAGAAGGGCTTTACCCTGTTCAGCGTGTATACCGTGGTGATCGGCCTGGCCGCAATTGTTGCCGACCTTTGCCTGTAAGCGCTGTTTTCAATCAATCGTAAGGAAGTGTATTCTATGCCCAAGAGCACGCAAACCAAAAAGAGATCCTCCTCCGCCAAGGGCGGAAGTAAAAAGAATACCCGCGCCTCCTCTGCCAAGGGCAAGGCGCCCGTGCAGGAGACCCGCAGAAACGGGCAGTACCAAACGGTGGTGCGGTACGTGCTGGGCTTTTTCGCCCTGTTCCTGATCATCACCTTCTTCCCCGGGGTGGATTCCGGCTTGCTGGGCGGCGTGCGTGAGATCTTCAAGGGGCTGTTCGGCTTCGGCTACTACCTGGCCCCCTTCTGCATGCTCATCGGCGTGTTCCGTTGGGATTCCAAGCAGGAGACGGGAGTGAACGCCGCCAAGGCCGTTTTGCTGTTTGCGGACTTCATGTTCTTCCTGTGCCTGGTGCATTTGGTGGCCGTGAAGACCACCCAGCCCGCCGCTTTCGGGGACGCTGTGAAGAGCCTGGACGGTCTGTATCTTTCCGGCAGGGAAATGACCTCCGCAGGCGCTGTGGGCGGCTTCTTCTGTGCCATGGTTGCCCGGGTCATCGGCTGGGTCTCCACCGCCATTTTGGCTTCCCTGGGGATGTTCGTGACCACCGTGCTTCTCTGCGGCAGTACCCCCATGGCCACCGTCAAGCGGATCTACCGCTTCTTCCGTGATCTCTCCCTTTCCGACGAGGAAGAGGAAGAGGATCTTCCCATGGAAGCACCTGCTCCCGCTCCCAAAAAGAAAACGCCCGCCATCCCCAAGGAGCCGGCGGTTCAAAAAGAAGAAAAGGCCGAAAAGAAGCACAAGGTTCCCACGGTGCTGGTGGACGACCGTTCTATCACGGACACCCCCACCGAGAACGAGAACATCGTGCGGGAAAAGAACGGCCAGCATCGCTTCATCCTTCCCGAGGAGGAGCAGGAGGAGGTCTTCTCCCGTGTGCCCATTGAGCTGTTCCGTAAGGATAGCGGGGAAAAGACGGTCGCCGCACCTCCCTTGAGCAAGACCCCGGAGGCAGAAAAGCCTGCCGAGCCTGTTAAGACCAAGGAAAAGCCCAAATATATCGAAGAGGAAGAAGAGGTCTTCGTCCGTCCCGCAGCTCCTGTGGAGGGTACGCCTGCACCCGCTCCCGCAGCGGAGCCCGCAGAAGAGGTCACGGAGCTGGAAATGAAGGAAAACGTGCCTCCTCCCTACGTGTTCCCGCCCATCTCCCTGCTGACCCCCGGAGAGGAAGACGCTCCCAAGCCCACCGCCGCAGACGTTTCCGCCGTCAGCCGCAAGCTGGAGTCGGTTTTGGAAAGCTTTAAGGTGAAGGCCCACGTCATCGGCGCCTCCTTCGGTCCCACCGTCACCCAGTACGAGGTACAGCCGGAAACCGGCGTCCGCGTTAAGCAGATCGCCAACCTTTCCGACGATATCGCCCTGCATCTTGCCGCACCCTCCGTGCGTATCGAGAACATTCCCGGCAAGAGCGCCATCGGCATCGAGATCCCCAACCGCAGCTCCTCCGTGGTGCGCCTGCGCCGTTTGATCGAAAACAGCACCTTCCGCGACCACAAGAGCAAGCTGGTCACCGCCCTTGGCGAGGACGTTTCCGGCAATCCCGTATATCTGGATATTGCCAAAATGCCCCACCTGATGATCGCAGGTGCCACGGGTATGGGTAAATCCGTTTGCATGAACTCCTTGATCGTTTCCTTGCTTTACCACGCCTCTCCCGACGAGGTGAAGTTCATTATGATCGACCCCAAGAAGGTGGAAATGGCGGATTACAACGGCATTCCCCACCTGCTGGTTCCCGTTATCAACGACGCCAAGAAGGCGGCGGGTACCTTGAACTGGGCCTGCGTGGAAATGGAAAAGCGCTACAACCTGATCCAGGAGGTAGCCGCTAAGAACCTGGTGGAATACAACATGATCGTCAAGGACGATCCCGAGCGTGAGCAGCAGCCCTACATCGTCATCTTCATCGACGAGCTTGCCGACCTGATGATGACCGCTCCCGACGACGTGGAGACCTCTATCTGCCGTCTGGCGCAGAAGGCACGTGCCGCAGGCATCCATCTGGTCATCGGTACTCAGCGTCCCTCCGTGGACGTTATCACCGGCTTGATCAAAGCCAACATCCCCTCCCGTATCGCCTTCACCGTGGCTTCCCAGGTGGACTCCCGTACCATTCTGGACCTCACCGGTGCGGAAAAGCTGTTGGGTAGGGGCGACATGCTGTATTATCCCGTAGGCGCCATGAAGCCCATCCGTGTCCAGGGCGCTTTGGTGGACGGTAAATCCGAGGTGGTGGCCATCACCCAGTTCATCAAGGACGCCGCCACCGCTTCCTACGACGAGGACATCATCTCCCAGATCGAAAAAGAAGCCAAGCTTTGCGGTGCGCCCAAGAACCGCCGTGCAGAGGCGGAAGGCGAAGGGGGAGACGAGCCCAAGCTGGACGAAAAATTCCTGGACGCCTTGGAAATGGCCATCGACACCCAGAACATCTCCACCTCCATGGTGCAGACCCGTTTGGGGCTGGGCTACGCCCGTGCCGCCCGTATCGTGGGCGTTATGGAGCAGAAGGGCTATATCGGCTCCTACGACACGGCCACCAAGGCACGTAAGATCCTCGTCACCCGCGAGGAACTGATGGAGATGCGGATGAACAAGGCGGACGAAGAGAATGAAGGCTAAGAGAGGACTCTTCCTCCTGCTGGCTTTGCTGTTTTGCCTGGCGGGATGCGATACTCCCGGCGGCAGTACGGGCAACGCCCTGACCGTGCCCTTGGATCGGATCATTGAGGCGGTGGAGACGGGAAACACGGGGCTTTACGAATCTGCGTTTCCCACGGATTTCCCTGTACAATACCGCATGCAGAGCGGAGAATACGCCAAGACCCTGTCGGATCTCCTTGCCGCGGCGGCGGAAAAGAACCGCAAGGACCTGGGAGACACCTGGAGCATCCGCTACGAGCTGACGGGAAGCAAAAGACTGGAGATCACCCTGCTGGAGCGGTATTACGGGTATACAGGCTTGGATCCCTTCCGCTATACCATGCCGTTGGAGTATATCTCCGATTTCCGCGAGATCACCGTGACGGTGTATTTCGAAGGCTCCTTCGATTCCTTTGAAAAGGAGCTTACCTACCGCGTGCTGTGCATCGAAGGCTTGTGGTACCTCCACCCGGAATCCTTCGGCACCGTCCTGCGGAGCCAAACGCCATAACGAAAAACCGTCGGCTTTGACAGTCGGCGGTTTTTTGCGAACAAGGTTTTTTGAACGAATGAAGAAACTCTTCGCACGAAAGCAATCTCCCCGACTGTCGGATCGCTTTTTTGCCAATCGCCGGATTTATTTTCCGCCAATCGTCGGAAAAATTTTTCGCCAATTGTCGGAAAAGTCTTGTAAAATCCATTATGATCGTGTATAATATAGACACTGTGAATGAAAATGAGGTGTTGCGCATGAAAAACTACAGAAAAAGAATAGCGGACGATATTCTGAAACGCAAGCTGGAGGGCAAAGGTGCTGTCTTGATCGAAGGACCTAAATGGTGCGGTAAAACCACAACTGCAGAGCAGATTGCCGCCAGTATTCTGTATATGGACGACCCGGAAAAGAAAGAGCAAAACATCGCCATGTCCGAACTGAACCCCAAACGACTGTTAAAGGGTGAAACACCGAGACTGATCGACGAGTGGCAGCTTGCTCCCAAGCTTTGGGACGCCATTCGCTTTGAAGTTGACCATCGCGGTGAGCTCGGACAGTTTGTGCTTACCGGTTCTGCTGTTCCCGCCGACACCAAGGAAATTACACACTCCGGCACCGGACGGTTTACGTGGTTGACAATGAGACCCATGAGCTTATACGAATCGGGAGATTCTACCGGGGACGTCAGTTTGAAAGACCTGTTTGACGGCGAAACAGCCATCGAAGGAGACTCAACCCTCAGTATCGACCGGTTGGCTTTTCTTGTGTGTCGGGGAGGATGGCCGCAAGCGGTGGATATGCGTGACGAAATTGCATTGGACCAAGCGATGGATTACTACGATGCCGTCGTGCATTCCGATATTAACAGAGCAGACAACGTGCAAAAGAACCCCGAACGGGTGAAAAGGCTTATGCGCTCCTATGCAAGAAATCAGGGCGGACAGGTTCCCAACACGGTTCTCGCACAGGATATTGCAGCTAACGATGAAACTCCGCTCAGCGAAGAAACCGTTGCATCCTATTTGAATGCGCTTCGCAAAATCTTCGTTGTGGAGGATATGCCTGCGTGGAACCCCAATCTACGCTCCAAAACCGCTATTCGCTCGTCCGACACGCGGTATTATATCGACCCTTCTATCGCCGCTGCGGCTTTGGGCATCGGTCCCAATGATTTGATGAACGACTTGAAAACCTTTGGATTCCTCTTTGAAACACTCTGCATCAGAGATCTTCGTGTTTTCGCAGATGCTCTGAACGGCGGGATCTATCATTACCGAGATAAGGATGGGCAAGAGTGTGATGCTGTTGTTCATCTGAGAAACGGCAAATACGGTCTGATCGAAATCAAACTTGGCGGCGACAAGCTTATTGAGGAAGGTGCCAAGAGCCTCAAAGCAATGGAAGCAAAAATTGATACCGATAAGATGAACGCCCCGTCTTTCCTGATGGTTCTGACGGGAACCGGCGACTATGCATATCGGCGCGGAGACGGTGTGTACGTTATCCCCATCGGTTGCTTGAAGAACTGATGCAGGCTCAAACTGTAAAACACTTGTAAAAAGCATTGACACCCATGTGCATATTTGTTATATTAAAATTGTAAAAGTGCCAAAAACCGTAAAGAGGGGAGTCCAATGGCCCATTTTTTCGCTAAGTAAAGCAGAATTTGGCGGTCAGACCTTAAAAGAGCAATCAAAAAAAGGCTTGGACGATCTGCGCTTTTTGATTGCCGTGATTGCGCTTTTGGCAGCGGTTATCGCCGTCGGCGGGCGGATTCTTTATAGGCACCTTAGAAGACGGAAGAACTCTGCCGGAAACGATTAAAAGAATATTTAACGCAAAAACCACCGAGGTCGCCCTCGGTGGTTCGCTTTTGCGTCTTATGCTTTTTTCTTGGGGAGGGATTGATAGCCCCCGTGACGGGAAGCGGTGGCGGCGTACACGGCAGAAGCGAATTCCGCGGCGGAACGCAGGTCGCCGCCTTGGAGGTATTCTCCGATGAGGGCGGCGGTATAGGCCTCGGAAGCCCCTGCGGGGTCGACTACCTCGCTTTCCGGGCCGGAAATGGCGCTGAAATACTTGCCGTCGTAGATGAAGGAGCCCACGTTCCCCAACTGCAGCACGATATAGCGCACGTCAAACCGCTTGCGGATGGTATAGCACGCCAGCTTGCGGTTTTCTTCGTTGGCGGGGTCGATACCGGAGAACAGCCTTGCGTCCTCTTCTCCCAGGATCAGAAGCTCCGTGGCCCCCAGCTTCTCAAAGGGGAAGTCGACAGGTACCGCTTCTCTCCGCACGGAGCCGTCCAGGAAGAAGGGGATGCCCCGCTCTTCCGCCGTGGCGGAAAGCCGCAGGATGGTATCGGCATCTGCCTCCAGGGATGCCACGATGGCGTCGGGATAACAGCCCAGGGCGCCTTCCGCATAGGTGTGATCCAGGTATGTGTTGGCGCCGGGGAAGAAGATCTCCCGGGTGGTGCCGTCAGGCTCCGTCAGCTCCAGGGAAAGCCCCGTCTGGCATTCTCTCCGTACGGTGACGTTGGCGATGTGAAGCCCTTCGTTGCGGAAGACCTCCACCAAACGGTCGCCGTAGTAATCGTCTCCCACGCGGGCACAAAGAACGGCGTCATACCCCAGTCTTGCGGCGGTAATGGCGCCCAAAGCGCTTCTGCCGCCGGGGGCGAAGGTATAGTTCCCGTCGGAGAGGATGGATTCTCCCGGGGCGGGGATGTAAGGCGTGCCCACCGCAAAGCGGATGGCGGCGTTGCCTACAAACAGCATTCTTTTCTTTGCCATAACGTTCCCTTTCTGCTTCCTCGAAAAATGTCGGATCCTTTACCATAGTATACCGCTAAAATAAGTATTTGTCAATATCTATCCGGCTTTGATGCCAAATATTTCAGCCTGGTGGCGTCGCCGCCCCGTTTGTGACGCTCCTCTTTGTTGGTCCGCAAGACCTGTTGTACCTGCTCGTAGAGGGTGAGGTCCTGCATTTTCAACCGCAGGGTCAGATCCTTGTGCACCGTGGATTTGCTGACGCCGAACCGAGCGGCGGCGGCACGGACGGTGGCTCCGGTCTCCGACACGTATTTTCCGATCTCCTCCGCCCGCGAGGGCGTGTGGCAATAGCCGTCGGAATGGTACATGGAAAAAAGAACTCCTTTCCTGCCATCCTTATGTTTTTTCTTCATAAAATATGTAAGGAAACCGTTAACTTTTGGCCGTTTCCTCTTGACAAAATCCACCGTAAATGGTATATTTATAATGACTCTATTTTGGAGGAGTGTACCGTTTTGGTAACGAAAAACGGTTTGCCTCCGGGAGGCGTCTTCTTTGCCGCGGCAGAGAGGACAGGACCCCTTGTGGGGTGATCCCTTTGATTTTGGGCAGGGGGATACCCCGGAAACAGAACGAAAGGTAGTGTAAGAACATGAACATTGCGATCATCGCTAATGACAAAAAGAAGGAACTCATCACCGAGTTTTGCATGGCGTACTGCGGCGTCCTTTCCCGCCACAACATCTGCGCCACCGCGACGACCGCGAAGTACATCGCCGAGGCGACGGGGCTTTCCATTGAGAAGCTTCTCTCCGGCTTCCACGGCGGTGCCCACCAATTGGCATCCAAGATCTCCTACGGGGAAGTGGATCTTTTGATCCTGCTTTGCGACACCCGTGACGCACAGGAGTACATGGAGATCGAGGTGCCCCTGATCCGCGAGTGCGATACCCACAACGTCCCTGCGGCGACCAACATCGCCACTGCCGAGGCGTTGATCCTTTCCCTGGAGCGCGGCGACCTGGATTGGCGTGCCAACGACAGAAGCACGTCCTTCGCAGGCTGACACGGCGTTTCACGGCAAATGGCCGCCGAAGCTTTCGGCGGTGCATTTTTGCGCATGGATTTTTTGAGTACAAAGAGTAAGGACATAAATCATTATGAAACTGACACCTACCGAGGGCATGCGGGATTACCTGCCCTCCGAAAACAGCATCCGGGACAGCCTGATGCAGACCATCCGCGGCATCTACCGCTCCAACGGCTTCCGTGCCATTGAGACCCCTGCGGTGGAAAGCCTGGAAAATTTGGAAAACAGCGACGGCGGCGACAACCTGAAGCTGATCTACCGCTTGGAAAAGCGGGGGCAGAAGCTGGAAAAGGCCATCGAGGCGGGGGATTTCGCCCATCTGTGCGACCTGGGTCTCCGCTACGACCTGACCTTGCCCCTGTCCCGCTATTACGCTTGCCATAAGAACGATCTGGAGACCCCCTTCAAAACCATTCAGATCGGCAGAGTATACCGTGCGGAGCGTCCTCAGAAGGGCAGACTCCGTGAGTTCGTTCAGTGCGATATCGACATTCTCGGCTCCGACAGCATGGACTGCGAGGTGGAGCTGATCTCCGTCACGGCGGAAGCGCTGTTGGCGGTGGGCATCGACGAATTCAAGGTGCGGATCAACCACCGCAACCTCCTTCGCAATCTGATCATCTGGTGCGGCTTCCCCGCAGAGGCCTCCGATACCGTTTGCGTCACCGTGGACAAGGCGGACAAGATCGGCTTTCACGGGGTGAAGAACGAGCTTTGCGAGAAGGGCTTCGGGGAAGAGGCGGCGGACAAGCTGCTCTCCATCCTCACCGGGGATCTCCGTCTGGAGACCCTGGCTTCCTACGGCTGTGAGGCGGAGGCAGAGGTGCTGGGCTCTATTCTCAGCCAGACCAACGCCTTGGCAGAGGGCAGATACGAGGTGATCTTCGACGCTACCCTGGTGCGCGGTCAGGGCTATTACACCGGTACGGTGTTTGAGATCGAGTGTCCCGCCTTCGGCGGTACCGTTGCCGGCGGCGGCAGATACGATAACCTCATCGGCAAGTTCACCGGGGAATCCGTTCCCGCGGTTGGCTTCTCCATCGGCTTTGAGCGGATCTTCTCCGTCCTTTGCCAGCGGGGAGAATTGGGACAGAAGGAACGGCTGGCGCTGTTCTATGACGAAGGGCAGATCGCCGAGGCCATTCGTTACGCCCGCACCCTCCATGGGGAATTTGACGTTACCTTGACGAAAAAGAAGAAAAAAGTGGGCAAACAGCTCGCCCAGGCGGAAGCACAGGGCTACCGCTACGCAGAATTTTTGGAAAATCCCGGCCAGCGTAAGCCGCTCGGCGTGAAAGAAGGAGAATAAAGAAGATGGCAGAATTGATGGGCGGCGACCGCCGCACCCACTATTGCGGTGATCTGCGCCGCAACCATGCAGGCGAGAGGGTCTGCGTTATGGGTTGGGTCAAAAAGAAGAGAAACCTGGGCAACTTGTTGTTTTTGGATCTGAGAGACCGTACCGGCTTCGTACAGCTGGCTTTTGACGACACCACCGACCCCGCATTGTTCGAAAAGGCGGCATCCTGCCGTAACGAGTTCGTCCTTTCCGTTTGCGGTACGGTGAGAGTCCGTTCCAGCATCAATACGGAGATCCCCACCGGCGAGGTGGAGATCTATGCGGATTCCGTGAAGATCCTGGGCGAGAGCGAGGTGCCTCCCTTTGAGATCGTGGACGACTGCAAGACCTCCGAGGACATCCGCCTGAAGTACCGCTATTTGGATCTCCGCCGCAGTAAGCTGCAGCAGAATCTGATGTTCCGCCACCGTGTGGCGAAGGTCACCCGTGACTATTTCGATGAGAACGGCTTTATCGAGATCGAGACCCCCTACCTCATCCGCTCCACTCCCGAGGGCGCAAGAGACTACCTGGTTCCCTCCCGCGTACATCCCGGCTCCTTCTACGCTCTGCCCCAGTCTCCTCAGCTGTACAAGCAGCTGTCCATGGTGGCGGGCTTTGACCGCTACGTGCAGATCGCCCGTTGCTTCCGCGACGAGGATCTCCGTGCAGACCGTCAGCCGGAGTTCACCCAGATCGACCTGGAGATGAGCTTCGTGGACATGGAAGACATTCTGGCCATGGCAGAGGGCTATATCCACAGACTGTTCCTTGAGACCATGAACGTGGATCTTCCCATGCCCATTCCCAGATATACCTACAAAGAGGTCATGGAGCGCTACGGCTCCGATAAGCCCGATATCCGCTTCGGCATGGAGATCTGCGATCTTTCCGACGTAGTCAAGAACTGCGGCTTCTCCGTGTTCACCGGTGCTTTGGAGGCAGGCGGCTCCGTCCGCGCCATCGTGCTGAAGGATGCGGCAGGCCGTATGACCCGTAAGGATATTGACAAATTGGTGGAATACGCCAAGGGCTGCGGTGCCAAGGGCGTTGCCTGGGTGCGCCGTGCAGAGCAGACCAGCTCCTCCTTCGCCAAGTTTATGACCGAGGAAGAGATGGAGGCCATCTACACCGTTTCCGACTGCAAGGAAGGGGATATCCTTCTGGTGATGGCAGACGGGGACACCAACAAGCTTCTCACCCAGCTGGGTCAGCTCCGCCTGGAGGCGGCCAACCGCTTGGGCATCGAAAGAAAGGGCTTCGCCTTCCTGTGGGTGGTGGAATTCCCCTTCTTCGAATACGACAAGGAAAGCGGCGAGTGGCTGGCAATGCACCACCCCTTCACCGCTGTGATGGACGATTGTCTGCCTTATCTGGAAACCGACAAGGGCAACGTCCGCGCAAAGTGCTACGACCTGGTTCTTAACGGTATCGAGCTGTCCTCCGGCTCCATCCGTATCACCGATCCCGTTTTGCAGGCTAAGATCTTCGAGCTGTTGGGCCTTTCCGACGAGGAAGCCCACGCCAAGTTCGGCTACCTGCTGGACGCTTTCCGTTACGGTGCACCTCCTCACGGCGGTATGGCCTTGGGTCTGGACCGTTTGGTGATGCAGATGGTAGGCGCAGACAGCCTGAGAGACGTAGTCGCCTTCCCCAAGGTGCAGAACGCCTCCGAGCTGATGACCGGTTGCCCCGCAGAGGTGCCCGAGCAGGCCCTTCGCGAGCTGGGGCTCTTACACGAAGATAAAACCGAAGGAGAAAATGTATGATCGAGATCAACGGCCTTAGCAAAGTCTTCGGCACGCAACGCGCGGTAGATGACGTGACGTTCCGTGTGGAAGAAGGGGAGATCATGGGGTTCTTGGGGCCGAACGGTGCGGGTAAATCCACCACGATGAACATCCTTACCGGCTATCTGTCCGCTACCGGCGGTACCTGCCGTGTAAACGGGGTGGACATCCTGGAAAATCCGTTGGAGGCGAAGCGCAACATCGGCTTCCTGCCGGAGATGCCTCCGCTGTATACGGATATGACCGTCAAGGAGTATCTGAACTTTATTTACGATCTGAAGGGATGCACCTTCCCCCGTCAGCAGCACATCCGCGAGATCTGCGACGTGGTGAAGATCGGAGACGTTTACAACCGTCTCATCGGCAACCTTTCCAAGGGCTACCGCCAGCGTGTGGGCATTGCCCAGGCGCTCATCGGCAACCCCCGTGTGCTGATCTTCGACGAGCCCACGGTAGGTCTTGACCCCAAGCAGATCATTGACATCCGTAATCTGATCCGTATGCTGGGCAAAGAGCATACCATCATCCTTTCCACCCACATCCTTCCCGAGGTGCAGGCGGTCTGTGACCGTATCGTGGTCATCAACAAGGGCAAGGTCGTCGCCAACGAGAAGACCGAGGACCTGGTCACCGCCGTGGACGGCTCCCGTAAGATGGTAGCCAAGGTGGTAGGTCCCCAGGACGAGGTGCTGAAGACCCTGAAGGGGGTTGCGGGCATCCGTTCCGTGGACGTGCTGGGCAAGCGGGATACCGACAGCATCAGCTACCTCATCGAGTCCGAAGAGCGTGTGGACGCAAGAAAGCCGCTGTTCTATACCCTGGCCTCCAAGGGCTGGCCGTTGGTGGGCCTGGAGGGCATGGAGCTCAGCTTGGAGGATATCTTTATCCGCCTGGTGGGCGAGCAGCGCAAGGGAAGAAACGCCAAAGGAGGTAAAAACTGATGTTTGCCATCTATAAAAGAGAGCTTCGCTCTTATTTCGTGACCCCCATCGGTTATATCTTCTGCGGTATGTTCCTGCTGGTTTCCGGTCTGCTGTTCTATAACACCACCCTGGCAAACCAGAGCACCCAGAGCTTGGGCGAATATTTCATGTACATGATCTTCATGTTCGCCATCCTCATTCCTCTGCTGACCATGAAGCTGTTCGCAGAGGACCGCCGTACCAAAACGGAGCAGCTTTTGCTTACCGCACCCGTTTCCCTGACGGGAATGGTCATGGGTAAGTACCTGGCCGCTCTGACCATTTACGGCTGTACCTTCGTTGCCAACATTTTCAACTTCGTATTGCTGTATATGTACGGCACTCCCAACACCGGCTCCATCGTGGCCAACATTCTGGGCGTGTTCCTGATCGGTGCGGCGTTCGTTGCCGTGGGCCTGTTCCTGTCCTCTCTGACACAGAACCAGCTCATCGCGGCAGTGTCCTCCATCGGCGCCATCGTGGCAATGCTGATGCTTTCCCTGGTCATTGATTCCATTCCCTTCCCCTGGTTGCAGAGCATCCTGGAGTGGTTCTCCATCCTGGATCGCTACGTGCCCTTTATGAACCAGGCCCTCAGCATTCCTGCCGTCGTATACTTCTTCTCCCTTGCGGCAGTCTTCGTGTTCCTGACGGTGCGCGTCTACGACAAGCGCCGTTGGTCGTAACGGAAAGGAGTACAGACAGATGAACAAGAATATGCAAAAAGAGAGCCGGGGCAACCGTCTGAAGCGGGGCTCCATCTCCGTGATCTATACCGTGGTCTTCGTGGTGCTGGTCATCGCGTTGAACCTGGTGGTGTCCTCCGTGGCAGGCTCCATCAATCTGAACATCGACCTCACCGCCGAGGAATTCATCTCCATCGGCGAGGTCTCCCGCAACGTGCTGGGCGGCCTGGAGGAAGCGGGCGATCTGGAGGCCACCATTTATCTGCTGGCCGACCGTGACGCCTACGACAGCTATACCCAGCCCACCGATGCCTACGGCAACCCCGTGGACAACGGTCTCCACGGCTTGAACCCTCTCGCTTTGGTACGCGACCTTTGCGAGGAGTATTCCTACGAATACAGCGGGATCAAGGTGGAATACAAGAACCTGACCCGTGATCCCGAGTGGGCGACCCGTTACAACGAGATCACCAATACCACGCTGACCTCCAACAACATCATCATTGAGGGTAAATATCACGCAAGAGTGCTGACCCTGGATGCATTCCTGATGATCGACAGCGAGACCAACACCTTCGTGGGCTTCAACGGCGAGCTCCGTATCACCACCGCTCTTTTGCAGAGCTGTGTGTCCGAGCCCCAGGTGGTGACCTTTACCAAGGGTCACGGCGAGCCTGCCCAGGTTTCCGAGGGCAAGGCGGTAACCGCTTTGGCCAACCTGCTGATGAACGCAGGCTTTGAGGTGCTGGAGGCCGACCTGGCATCCCAGGAGATCGACCCCCGTACCAAGATCATGATCGTCAACGATCCCACCAAGGACTTCACCGCCGAAGAGGTGGAAAAGCTGATGGATTATACCGACAGCTACAACAACCTCATCGTGATGGTGGACGATCAGACTCCCGTGCTTCCCAACCTCTCCGACTTCCTGTCCGAGGAGTGGGGCCTGGGCTATAAGGCATACCATCAGATCAGCCATGCCACCGAGAACTTCGGAAACGATCCTTTGAATCTTTCCGCAAAGTGCTATACCGACATGGCAAATCCCGATAACAGCGCCGCCTATCAGATCATCAAGAGCCTTGCCACCAACGATATCCGTTTGGTGATGCCTCACAGCGTGGAGCTTTACGCTACCCCCGCAGGCACCAAGGACGATTACACCGTGGAAACGGTGCTCACCAGCGGATCCGGCGCTTCCTCCATCAACAGCCAGGCCGGGCTTTCCGAGACGGGGACCTATCCCTTGATCCTGCTGTCTGCCAACGGCGATTACGTGAATCTGGAGGACGAGAACAGCACCAACCAGGTGATGAAGTATCAGTACGTCATGCTGGTGGGCTCCACCGATTTCGCAGGGACGGGCAGCGTTGACGCCGCCGCCTTCGGAAACGGCGCCTTGATGCTTTCTACCGCACGTACCATGGGTGTGGAGCGGTATTCCTTGGACATTGATTACAAGGCCATCAACGACGTTGCCCTTGCCATCGAGACCAGCGTTGCTACCCGTTTGGGCATCATCATCTGCGCGGTTCTTCCTACGCTGATCCTGATTGCCGGGTTGGTAGTCTTCGTTCGCCGCAGACATCTGTGATCCCCGAAAGGAAACGCACATGAGCATGGAACAAAACGAAAATCGGGAGGTTCTGGAGCAACCCGAGGTGGAATATCCCCGGGATCCCCACGAGCTCACCGAAGAGGAAAAGCAGGAGATCCTCTCCGTCTTTTCCGAAACCAATGAGAATAAGCGCCAGCGCAGCAGCTTTAAGCTGACCATCAAGAACCAGATCATCCTGGTTGGGGCTGTGCTGGTGGTAGCGGCACTTTTGCTGGGCTCCTACTTCCTGTTCTTGAAGGAAGAGGCGCCCCTGCCCTCCTTCTACGTGCTGGACGGGCAGACGGTCACCGTGCTGGACGGTCTGGATACCGACGTGGAGATCACCTTCTGCAACCGTGTGGAGGGTGAACTGACGGAGCAGAGCGATCCCGACGTTTTCCGCATCTACACCTACGCCACCCTGTACGCCGCACAGACCGGGGACGTGGAGATCTCCTTCAATACGGGAGATACCTTCAACGGCGTCAAGGTCACCGCAGGGGGCAAGACCCTGGAATACGCCTATTCTTCCTTCTATAAGACCCGCCCCATCGACAACGCCGTATACGGCTTCGACGGGGAAGCGATGCTTACCAACGCCATTCTGGAGCTCACCGGCAAGGAGAAACTGAAGCTTGCCGTACGTCCTCTGGACGGCTTTGACAAGGACGGCAACACCGTGCTGGCTTCCGGCGGCGTGGTGATGTTCCCCATGGTAAACAGAAGCGACATTTCTTACCTGGAGGTGGAGAATCCCACCGGGGAATTCCTCATTTATCAGAATGAGAAGGGCATCTTCTATTTTGACGGATGCGAATACCTGACCTACAACGCGGAGACCTTCGCATCTCTGCTGGTAGACTGCCGTTACGTGGTCACCGCAGGTAAGCTGGAGGACCGTCTGGATTACGCCGTTTACGGCTTTGGCAAGGATGAAGAGCTGACCTGCCGTTACACCCTGATGACGGTGCCCGCTTCCGACGGAAGCTTCTACGTGCACCAGGTACAGATCGGTAAGAAGGCCGCTTCCGGTGCCTATTATTACGCCATGTACTTCGGCCTGAAGATGAAAGGCGACGAGGTGATCGAGCAGTTCCCCAGCGACAAGGTCTTCCTCCTGCCCTATTCCAACGTGGAGTCCAACCTGACCAAGCCTGTGGAGAATTTCTTCGAGGCCCAGATCGTCAACGGCATCCAGGACGTGAACGATATCTACGAGATCGGCAAAGTGGAGATGGATTTCTACCACGGCGATCCCGAAAAAGATCTTCACGCAGTGGTGCTGAACCTTCCCGTGCTGGATTTCTCCGATAACGCATCCTCCAACAACTCCTCCATCGGCGAGCTGTTGAAGGATAAGAAGACTTACGGCAAGTCCGGCCTTTCCTATTCCGATTGGACGGGTGAGACGGACGGCGCTTACCTGGCAGGTCTGGCCAGCAGCGACGGCGAGAGCTTTACCGTCCGTGCGGCGGTGACCAACATTGCCTCCGACGGCGTGTACGAATGTACCTTCGGGCTCCTGCTGGACTCCGACAACAAGAAGTACGCCGCCATCCTTCCCGACGAGGTGAGCATCCGCTATTCCTACGACGGTGAGAACTTCAACAAGCTCACCGACCACGGCCTGGATTTCTCCGACCACAAGGAGGATACGGTGAAGGAATACACCTTCCGTATCGAAAGCGACGGTCCCGTAGTGATGGTGGAGCTGACCTTCGAGATGCCTCAGAAGATCGGATATCTGGTCATGGATGAGCTCCGCGTGATGGCGGACGGTATCGACGCCGTTCCCAACGACGCCCTCACCGGCTTGTGGCGTCTGATGGCACCCTCTTCCCTCATCCCCGAGGGCAAGAACTACGCCTACATGGACAGCACCAACTTTGCCGACTTCATCAACGGGCTTGCAACCCTCAAGGGCGACAGCGTTGCCAAGGTGGGCATCAGCGAGCACCACGAGAACGAAGACGACACCATCAATATGGAGATGCTGAAGGAGTTCGGGCTGGATACCCCCGCCATGCACTTCTCCTATACCTTCGAAGGCTTTGTAACGGATCTTTACGTTTCCGCCTACGATGAAGAAAACAAGTGCTACTACGTCTATTCCACCATCACCGGCGATCTTTACGAGGACGGCAGAGAGCTGACCTTCTGCACCGGCTTGGTGGCAAGAGTTACCAAGGAGACCGCACCCTGGCTGGAATGGGAGCTTTTGGAATACGTGGATCACTCCATGGTGGGTATGTACGTCTACGAGATCGAGGAGATGTCCATCACCTACGGCGGCAAGGAATACGTGTTCAACGTGACCGCCAAGGATAAGGAGCTCACCTCCGTTCTGTGGGGCGACACCGAAATGGACGAGGAAAGCTTCCGTTACCTGTATCTTTCCGTTGTACAGCTGTATATGCGTGACGTATACGAGCCTGCGGAGGGCGATACGGCGGAAGAGTATATGCGCATCAAGATCAAGACCACCACGGACAGCAAGGAATTCGTGTTCTACCGCGTTTCCTCCAGCCGTGCGTACTATACCGTCAACGGCGCAGGCAGTTACTATTGCCGCGTCAGCTCCCTGCGTAACATCGTGGACAAGCTTGAGCTGTTCATCGCAGGGGAGAAGGTGGGCAGATGATGGGGGCACGGCTGTTCAAGACCGTCTCCTGCCTGCTGATCATTGTGCTTTTGCTGGCTTCCTGCAAACAGAAGCCCGACGAGGGTGTGTATCACACCCTCGTTTCTCTTCATGAGGGCTATACTGCCGTGGAGCGGGGAGAGATCGGCTTTCTGATGGAGGCCTCCTTTGCCGACGACGAAAGCGGCGAGGCGGGCGTGCTGTATTTCATCCAGGGCAACGCCTGCTACGACAGAGAAGCGCAGACAGCCTGGCAGAAATATACCGCCACCCTGTTGGCATCCACCTACAACAGTGAGGAGTATTACGCCGACGGCGTGAAAAAGCATATAGAGGGCGGGGAAGCCTACGATTTGGAGACGGCGCCCGAAGAGTTTTTCGACGCCTTTCCCTATTGCCGCGTGCCCTTGGCGGAGCTGTCTGCCGTGGAATCCCTGACCGCTTCGGAGACCGACGGCGGTATGCTGTACACCCTGGTGGCATCCGCAGGGCAGAAGGAGCTGGTGGAGGAGATCTGGAAGACGGATCTTTACGCCTTGGCAGGGATCCGTGTGCCGGATCGGGAAAAGGAATCCTACGGGGACGTGACCTATACCTATTCCGTGAAGGAAGGGCAGGTGCAGTCCCTGTCGGTGAAGCTGACGGTGTCTCTTTACGAGACTGCGGCTTATACTCCCGGCTACACCCCCGATGAAGAATCTCTTCGTCTGGACTTGACCTTGCAAGCCAAGGTGACCTTGAAGCAGACGGGCGAAGGGGTGAACGTCCCCGTTTACGTGGAGGAATCATCGTGAAGACTTGCTATATCGTTGGCGCGGGAGACAACCGCGCCACCTCCTTTTGCCCCGATGAGGAGGATCTGGTCATCGCCGCCGACGGCGGGCTGGAGATCCTGCAAAAGCGGGGGATCCCCGTGGATCTGATCCTGGGAGACTTTGATTCCCTGGGGTATATTCCAAAGGAGGAAAATCTGATCCTGCACCCCGTGCGCAAGGACGAAACGGATCTGATGCTTGCTTGCCGTGAGGGCTTGGCAAGGGGCTACCGAAGCTTCTGCCTGTACGGCAGCTTGGGCGGCGACCGTCTCAGCCACACCGTGGCCAACTTTCAGCTGTTGACCTGGCTTGCGGATCAAGGGGCAAGGGGAACGCTGTACGGAAAAGGCTGCGAGGTCTCCCTGCTGCGGGAGGAAAGGATTACCTTCCCCGGGGGGAACAGCGGATTCCTCTCCCTGTTTGCCTGGGGCGGGGAAGCGGAGGTTTCCGTAAAGGGGTTGTCCTATGAATTGCAAAACGCCCTCCTGACGGATCACTATCCCCTGGGGGTGAGCAACGAGTTCTGCGGCAGGGATGGGGAGATCACCGTGCACCGAGGAGATGTTTTGCTGATCCTGGAAAAAACCTCTTGACAAATCCCGACTTTTGTGATATAACTTGTGTCGAACAAAAGAATACGCGTCGATAAACGTGCCGGGGGTGCTGTGTCAAAACGGCTGAGATGGCGGGGAACCGCTGAACCCTTTAACCTGATTTGGATAATACCAGCGTAGGGAGATTGTAACTGTTTTTTTGATTTTGTGTTATGGTCCGCGTGGTGTTTTCCCCGCGGATCTTTTGTATTCTTTTACAGGAGGTTTTTGTTATGACGAAAACCAAACAGCATCTCTATTCTCTTTGTGAGTGCGGCATTCTTGTCGCCGCCGCGGTGGTCATCTCCTTTCTGCAGATCCCGTGGTTCTGGGCAAACGGCGGATCCATCAGCTTTGTCGCCGTTCCTCTCGTTCTCATCGGCTACCGCCACGGTATCGGCTGGGGCTTTGGCGCCTGTATGGCGTACGGCCTGGTGGACTGTATCATCGGCGGCGGGATCGGATGGGGCATCGTTTCCGTGATCCTGGATTACGTGCTGGCCTACGGTGCCATCGGTATTGCGGGCTTGTTCCGGGGGAAAGGGCTTCTCAGCCTGGAGCTGGGCGTCCTGGCAGGCAACCTGGCACGCTTTGCGGTCCATTTCGTGGCCGGCATCACCGCATGGAAGATCGCCGTGGGGGATACCGAGGAAATCTTCGGCATGACCTTCGGCGCGGATATGTCCGTGGTGTATTCCATCCTGTACAACGGCAGCTACATGCTTCCCAACCTGCTTCTTTCCCTGGTTGCCATGCCTCTTTTGTATCCTGCCATCAAAAAGATTGAAAAAATGTACCCGATCGGCGGAAAAAATTGAAAAAACCTCTTGCTTTTTTCAAAAATGTGTGATATAATTTGATGTCAATTTATGGGGGCGGTCCTCTGCAGCTCTGCACGAACGTCTCAAAATTACTATATTACTATAGGAGGATGAGCAACATGACCGCATTGGAAGCATTTGCAAAGCAGCAGCTCAAGTCTGAGGTTCCTCAGTTCAACGTAGGTGACACCGTTAAGGTTCATCAGCGTATCGTTGAGGGCACCAGAGAGAGAATTCAGCTTTTCGAAGGCACCGTTATCGCTAAGAAGAACGGTGGCATCTCCGAGACCTTCACCGTAAGACGTATGTCCTTCGGCGTAGGTATCGAGAAGACCTTCCCTCTGCATTCCCCCAACGTCGTGAAGGTAGAAGTTACCCGTCTCGGTAAGGTTCGCAGAGCAAAACTTTACTACCTGCGTGACAGAGTGGGCAAGAGCGCAAAGGTAAAAGAAAAAATCTGACTTTGATGCAAGGCGCCTCTTACCGGAGGCGTCTTTTGCGTTTTATGCAAGCAAGGCGCCTTTTGGCAGCCTTGGACCACTATTTTGAAAAGGAGAAAACGCCATGGACGAAAAGGAGACCCTGACGGAAGCGGAGAGCACGGAAGAGCTCTGCGAGGAGCTTTCTCCGGAGGCCGGGGAAGAGACCCCTTCCGAAGAGCCCGTTCCCGAGGCAGAAGAGCCTGCCGAAGGATCCGCCGAAGCGGAGAAGAAAGAATCCGGTGCCTTTGCCGCCATGCGCACGGCGTTTGAATATATCGAAACCTTCTGTGTGGCCCTTTCCGTGATGATCGTGCTGTTTTTGTTCTTCTTCCGCAACGTGACGGTGGACGGCGACTCCATGCTTCCCACCCTGCACGGGGGAGATTCCTCCGACCATGCGGACACGCTGATCATCTCCGATTTCCTCTACGAGCCCAAAACCGGGGACATCGTGGTGCTGAACATCATGGACGACGGCCAGCCCCTCATCAAGCGAGTCATCGCCGCGGAGGGACAGAGAGTCCGCATCGACTTCACCCATTGGGTGGTGGAGGTAGACGGCGTGGAGCTGGATGAGACCTATATCCGCCGTATCATGGGCGCTACCATGTACGCGGCAGATATGGACCGTATGTACGGCGTGGACGAAAACGGCGTTTGCGAGTTCACCGTGGGGAAGGACAAGGTCTTCGTCATGGGGGACAACCGCAACAATTCCAAGGACAGCCGTTACCTGGAGGTAGGGGAGCAGGACGTGGATCACATCCTGGGCAAAGTGGTGCTGAGAGTTTTCCCCTTGGCCGAGTTCGGCACAGTAGATTGATTTTTTGGTGAATTATGGATAAAGAGATCGTTTGGTACCCGGGGCACATGACCCGTGCAAAACGAAAAATACAGGAAGATCTGCCCTTGGTGGACATGGTCATTGAGCTTTTGGACGCCCGTGCACCCATTTCCAGCCGCAACCCTTCCTTTGCGGAGCTGTTCAAGAACAAGCCCAGTCTGACCCTGCTGACCAAGTGCTCCCTGGCGGACCGCCGCGGGGTGAGCTGCTACGTGAACCAATTGAAGGGCAAGGACCGTATGGTCATTCCCATCGATTGCAAAACGGGCATGGGGGTGAAGAACGTTGCCCCTGCCATTCGGGAGCTGATGGCGGAGAAGCTGGAGCGTTACGCCGCAAAGGGCATGAAGAAGCCCATCCGCGCTATGGTGGTTGGGATCACCAACGTGGGAAAATCCACCTTTATCAACACCTTTGCGGGAAGCAAGCGTGCCAAGGCGGAGGACCGTCCCGGTGTGACCCGCCACAACCAGTGGATCCCCGTTCCTTCCATGGGCGTAGAGCTTTTGGACACTCCCGGCGTGCTGTGGCATAAGTTTGAGGATCAGACCGTGGCTAAAAAGCTGGCGGTCTTGGGCGCCATCCGTGACGAGATCCTGGATCAGATCGAGCTTTCCTGCGCATTGCTGGGGATGCTCCGGGTGAGCTATCCCGAGCTGTTGACCGCCAGATACAAGGTGGAATGGACGGAAGAGGATTCCGATTACGATCTGTTCCAAAAGATCGCCCGCAAGCGCGGCTTCATCCGTGCCGGGGCAGAGGTGGACGACGACCGTACCGCCGCCGTCCTGCTGGACGAGTTCCGTGCGGGAAAGATCGGCGAGATCACGTTAGACTGATAAAAGAAGGTGTGGAGATTGCTGACTTGGGAGATTGAAAATTCCTTTTGCACCCCGGAGCTGCAAGTGCTTTGCGGTTGCGACGAGGCGGGAAGAGGTCCTCTTGCGGGACCCGTATACGCCGCCGCGGTGATCCTGCCCAAGGGGCTTGTCATCGAAGGGCTGGACGATTCCAAAAAGCTTTCCCCCAAAAAGCGGGATCTCCTGTACGACCGCATCAAGGAGCAGGCCCCGGCCTACGCCATTGCCCGCGCCGAGGTGGAGGAGATCGAAGAATTGAACATTTTAGAGTGCGCCTTGCTTGCCATGCGCCGTGCCATGGAGGCTTTGGAGATCCGTCCCGACGCCGCCTTGATCGACGGCAATATTGCGAGAGGATTTTCCGTGCCCGCCTTCCCCGTCATCGGGGGAGACGCCAAATGCCCCTCCATTGCCGCCGCCTCCGTGCTGGCTAAGGTGGAGCGTGACAGAGATTGCCTGGCGCTGGACAAGCTGTACCCCCAATACGGCTTTGCCGTTCATAAGGGTTACGCCACCAAGGCTCACAGGGAAGCGATCCTGCAATACGGACCCTGCCCCGCCCACCGTATGAGCTTTTTGAAAAAGCTTTTGGGGAAGTGCGAATGAACGCACACCGCGTGGGAAAACTGGGTGAGGAGCTTGCCCTTCAATATTTGGAAAAACAGGGCGTGCATATTTTGGCGCGCAATTACAGCGTTTACGGCGGAGAGATCGACCTGGTCGCCTTCTGCCGAGGCGTGTTGCTATTCGTGGAAGTGAAGACCAGAACGGGCACCCAATGGGGTACCGGGGCGGAGGCCATGGACGGAGAAAAGATCCGCCACGTGGAGCGTGCCGCCAAGGAGTTTTCAAGGGCCCACGAGGAAAACGGGAGGATCCCCGTTTTGTATTGGCCGGGCATTTGGGTGCCGCGGCGCATTCGTCACAGGCGCATCGACGGGATCGAGGTGTATCTCTACCCCGACGGAACGCCCAGGAGCATCAACAGAATCGAGGACATAGGATATGAAATTCGTCAGCACCCGCGCACTGAATAACAAAAAAGAATACTCCGCCGCAGAAGTGATCAAGCAGGGACTTGCCCCCGACGGCGGCCTGTTCGTCCCCACGGAGATCCCCGCCTTGACGGGAGAGGATCTGGACCGCCTGGCAGGGATGACCTACCCTGAGCGTGCCGCAGAGATCATGGGGCTTTATCTGACGGATTACACCCGTGAGGAGCTTCTTTCCGCCGCCAATGCGGCATACGGCGCTCCCAAGTTCCCGGAAGCCACCCCCACGCCCATCACCAAGGTGGGCGACTTGGAGCTTTTGGAGCTTTGGCACGGCCCCACCTCCGCTTTCAAGGATATGGCGTTGCAGATCATGCCCCATCTCCTTTCCATGGCGCTGACCAAGACAGGAGAGACCCGTGATGCGTTGATCCTGGTGGCTACCTCCGGCGATACCGGCAAGGCGGCTTTGGAGGGCTACGCAGACGTGCCCAGAGTAAAGATCCACGTGTTCTATCCCACCGACGGCGTCAGCCGTATTCAGAAAAAGCAGATGGCCACCCAGCAGGGAAGTAACGTGAACGTTACCGCCATCTACGGCAACTTCGACGACGCCCAGAACGGCGTGAAGGCCATCTTTGCCGACGGTGAAATGGCGTCTCTTCTGGACAAAGAAGGCCTGTTCCTTTCTTCCGCAAACTCCATCAACTGGGGCAGATTGGTTCCCCAGGTGGTGTATTATATCTCCGCCTACTGCGACCTGATGAACGCGGGCCGTTTGCAGAAGGGGGATCTGATGGACGTGGTGGTTCCCACCGGGAACTTCGGCAACATTTTTGCTTGCTGCCTGGCAAAGCGTATGGGACTTCCCGTAGGGAAGATGATCTGCGCCTCCAACCAGAACAACGTCCTCACCGATTTCATCAACAACGGCGTGTACGACAGACGCCGCACCTTCTATCAGACCGTGTCCCCTTCCATGGATATCCTCATTTCCAGCAACCTGGAGCGTCTTCTGTGGCTGGTGGCAGGTCCCGAAAAGTGTGCAAGCTACATGGAAGCTCTCCGCAAGGACGGCGTGTACGCCGTGGACAAGGAGGTCCTGGAGGCGGTACAGGAGGAGTTTGCCGCATATTTCTGCGACGAAGCCCTCACCAAGAACGTGTTGCGTGAGATCTACGAGCAGAGAATGTACCTGGCGGATACCCACACTGCCGTTGCTCTGTCCGCCGCTTTGCGGTATCAGCGTTCCCTGGAGGAAGAAAAACGCACCGTTTTGGTAGCCTCCACCGCTTCTCCCTATAAGTTCTCTCCCGCCGTGCTGGAGGCCTTGGGGAAGACCGTTCCCGAGGACGGCTTCGAGGCTCTGCGCAGTTTGCAGAAGATCAGCGGTATTCCCGCTCCCGCCCGCCTTGCGGCGCTGGAAACCATGGAGGATCGCTTCACGGAAGTGATCGCCGCCGAGAACATGAAGGAAGCCGTTTTGGCCTTCGCCCGCAGTTAAATCAAAAAGACGAGGCTGTCTTCTTCGGACAGCCTCGCTTTCAAAAGGTGTTAATGCTTGTCGCTTTTGCTTTCAAAGGTGGCGCAAACGGTATCTCCGCAACAGCAAGCGGTGCAGGGACCTACGCTGATCCGCTCTGCGGTGCAATAGCACTGCCCGTCGTTGTGGACGCAGTTCTGTACACTGCAGGTGATGCCGTTGATATGCTCGGGGACGCGCTTATCGTGTTCTCTGTGTTCCATGATGGTCATTCCTTTCCGTTTCGCAAAATCTTTTGCGACGGTAACAGTATTCCCGAAAGGAGGCGTTTTTATGTCCTTGTTTGTCATTGCGGATCTTCATCTTGCCCATACCATGAATAAGCCCATGGATATTTTCGGTAAGCGATGGGAAAACCATACCCAAAGGATCTACGACAATTGGAAGAGCGTGGTCTCTCCCGAGGATACCGTGGTGATCGCGGGGGACGTTTCCTGGGGAATGCGCATCGAGGAAGCGGAAGCCGACTTCCGCTTTTTGGAATCCCTGCCGGGGCATAAGATCGTCCTGAAGGGGAATCACGATTATTGGTGGCAGACCATGAAGAAGCTCACGGAGTTCCGTGACCGCGTGGGGGCTTTTTCCGTGGATTTCCTGTTCAACAACGCTTACGAGACGGAGGAGTTCATCCTCTGCGGTACACGCGGCTGGACCTTGGAGCACCAGTACAACGCCGAGGACGAAAAGATCGTCCATCGGGAGACGGAGCGGCTGAAGACCACCCTCCGTGCGGGGAAGTCGTTACAGGAAAAGTCTCCCGAAAAGGAGCTTTTGGTGTTCCTTCATTATCCTCCCGCCTACGGCAATCTCCGTTGCGATCCTATTTGTGAGGTCTTGCGGGAAAACGGTGTCAGACGGATCTTCTACGGCCATATGCACAATGCGGATCCTTCCCGCCTGGTGCATCAGATCGCAGGCGCCCGTTCTCAGCTGATCGCCGCAGATTTCCTGGAGTTCTGCCCCCAAAAGATCGAAAAAGAAATATAAACCGCCCCTCCGGGTCCTGCATATACTGTCAGAAGGCAGACCAACGGAAAGGGCGGTTTTTTTGACAGAGCATTTCGAGACCCGTTCTGCCCACGGGGGCGGGACGGAAGGTGATCGGGGAGCCATCAGCTTCCCCATTTTTCAAACCTCTACCTACAAAGCGGGAGGAGAATTCTCCTATTCCCGCTGTCAGAACCCCACGCGGAAGGAGCTGGAGCACACCGTGGCACGGCTGGAGGAGGGAGCCTACGGCTTTGCCTTTTCCTCGGGACTTGCCGCCGTCACCGTCGTGTTCTCTCTGCTGAAGGCGGGGGATCACGTGCTGGTCTCCGACGATCTTTACGGCGGGACTTACCGTCTCATTCGGGAGATCTGGTCCCGCTTCGGGATCGACTTCACCTTTGCGGATCTGCGGGAGCCGGAGCGGGCGGAGTGCCACCTTCGTCCAAACACGCGGCTGATCTTTGCGGAGACACCCACCAACCCTATGATGAAGGTGCTCCCTTTGGCAAGGCTTGCTTCCTTGGCGGCGGATCACGGAGCGCTTTTGGCGGTGGATAACACCTTTTTGACCCCGTATTACCAAAAGCCCCTCACACTGGGGGCAGACATCGTGGTACATTCGGGAACGAAATTCCTTTCGGGGCACCACGACACGGTATGCGGCTTTTTGGTGACCTCCTCGGAGGAGCTGGCGGAGCGCATCGCCTTGATCTCCAAGACCCTGGGGAACGCCGCCGCTCCCTTTGACAGCTGGCTGGCTCTGCGGGGGATCCAAACCCTCCCCGTGCGGATGGAACAGCACACCGCTAACGCCCACGCCGCCGCCACGTATCTGGAAGCCCATCCCCGTGTGGAAAAGGTGTTTTACCCCGGCTTGTCCTCCCATCCTTCCTATGAGCTGATGAAAAAGCAGACCTCAGGGGCGGGAGGCGTGCTGTCCTTCCTGCTGAAGGACGACGGGGTGGAAAAGGTGCTGAACGGCGGGAAGCTCATCCGCTTTGCGGAAAGCCTTGGGGGGACCACCTCCCTCATCACCTATCCCCAAACGCAAACGCACGCCTCTGTTCCCAAAGACGTGCGTGAAAAGATCGGTATCACCCCTCGCCTGCTCCGCCTTTCCTTGGGCTTGGAGCATATTGAGGATCTTCTTTCGGATCTGGAGCAGATGCTCAGCAGAAAATAACGTGATCGGTCTCCATGGCGCGGGCCACCAGGCCTTCCACGTCCAGCTTGGCCTCCTCCTCCAGCACCGATTCCAGCTTGGGATGGGTGTTGGGGTGCCTGGGGGTGAACATGGCACAGCAATCCTCGTAGGGCAGGGTGGAGATGTCAAAGGTGCCCATCTGTCTGGCGCGCACCACGATCTCCTCCTTGTCCAATCCGATGCAGGGACGGAAAATGGGAATGCCTGCCGCTTGGTCTGTGACCACCATGGAAAGCATGGTCTGGGAAGCCACCTGTCCGATGGATTCTCCGGTGATCAATGCGGAAGCCTCCGCTTTGATGGCCGCCTGCTCTGCACAGCGCACCATGAAACGGCGTAGCAGAAGAGTGAACAAACGCTCCTCGCAGTTGGCCGCAATGGCCTCCTGCACCTCGGTGAGGCTGATACAATGGAGACGGATCACCCCGGCGTACTCTGCCAGCTTTTTGGCAAGAGCAACCACCTTTTCCTTGGCGGCCTCGGAGGTGTAGGGGGGCGTCTCGAAGTACACCGCCTCCAGGCGAACCCCTCTCTTGGCAGTCATATGTCCCGCCACGGGGGAGTCGATCCCGCCGGAAAGCAACAGCATGGCCTTGCCCTCACATCCCACGGGAATACCGCCCGCACCCTTCTCCCGCTTGCCGTGGAGGATGGCGGTCTTGTCACGGATCTCGATCATCACCGTGACCTCGGGATTCTGCACGTCCACCGTCAGATAGGGCAGGGTCTCCAGCAGAACGGCGCCGCACTCGGTGCAGATCTGGGGAGAGGTGAGGGGGAACTTCTTGTCGCTGCGCTTTGCGTCGCACTTAAAGGTTTTGGCACTGCCTACCAGCTCTTCGCCGTGCTCCCGCAAAACGTCGCAGATCACGTCCATATCCTTTTCGCACTCGATGCCGCGGCAGACGGTGACGATGCCGAACACCTTCTTCAAAAGCTCGGCGGCAATGTCCATGTCACAGCCTTCCTTACCTCGCACGAACATGATGGACTGGGCGTAGACCAGCTCGTATTCCCCGGGGGCCCGCTTCAAGGCTCTCCGCACGTTCTTTTCCAGAAGCTGGTTGAAGTAGTTGCGGTTCAAGCCCTTCAGCACGATCTCGCCGTATTTCAAAAGAATGACTTCGTTGGTATTCATCGTTTCAATTTTGCGCATTCCCGCAAGGCCTCGCAAAGCAGGGCGCAATCCTCCTCGGTATTACTGATATCAAAGCTGATGCGGAGAGAGGTCTCGATCTCCTCCGTTGGCAACCCGTAAGCAGACAGCACACGGTTGCCTTTTTTCTTTTCCCTGGCGGAGCAGGCGCTCCCCGCAGAAACGCAGATCCCTTTTGCGGAAAGGAAATTCAGCGCCCAGGAGCTGAGCACTCCGGGGATGCTGATATGGAGAATATTGGGCAAGTGCACGGGAGGAATATGCAGGCGGATCCCGCTGTCCTCCAATTCTCCCACCACCTTCTCCCGCAGGGAAGCCAGGTAGGAGAGCCGTTCCTTATCCTTCGCCGCTTTTTCCGCCGCCGCACCGAAGGCAGCGATGGCGGGCACGTTTTCCGTGCCGGAGCGCAAGCCGTTTTCCTGTCCGCCGCCCAACAGATAAGGGGGCAGATTGCGGATCTTTTCGCTGATATACAAGGCGCCTGCGCCCTTCAGCCCGCCGATCTTATGGGCGGAGAGGGTCACCAGGTCGCAAAAGCTTGTGAGACGGTCGTTTTCAATCTTCAAAAAGCCCTGGACGCCGTCACAATGCAAAGGGGCGTCCGTGCCGCAAAGGGTCATCACCTTCCGCACGCCCGCCAGGTCGTAAACCGCCCCGGTCTCGTTGTTGGCACGCATGATGGATAGAAACGCCACAGGCTCCCTCAGCTCCGCCTTCAATTGATCCGGATCCAGCACGCCGCCCTTGGTGGACAAGCGCACCACGGTGAAGCCCTCCTTCTCCAAGGCCTTCATAGGCTCTTCCACGGAGGGATGCTCACTGTCGGTGGTGATGATCTTCTTTGCCCGCTTTCCCCGGATCTTCGCCAAGCCGAAGATCGCCTGGTTGTTGGCCTCCGTCCCGCCGGAAACGAAGGTGATCCGCTCGGGCTTGCATCGGAGAGCGGAGGCTACCTGCTCCCTTGCCTTGTCCACCAAATGCTTGGCGGAAAGACCTTCCCCGTGGAGGGAGGAGGGGTTGCCGTATGCGGTATATGCCTGCCCTGCCGCTTCCAGCGCTTCCCCGACGGGGGGCGCCGTGGCGGCGGCATCAAAATACAAAATTCCCATAGAGAGCTGTCTCCACATAAACGTATTATCTTATTTTAACACGCAAAATCCATTCCGTCAACCGTTTTTTGACGTTGCGGAAGGAATTTTCTCCCTTTTCAATTATTAACATTTTGTGAATTTTTGCATTTTCTTCCTTTGTATAAGAAATTTCCTATTTACATATAAGAAAAAAAGGAGTATAATGTTCGTTGATCGAATGCTTTTTCGATTTTATATAGATGTGACATAGATGTAACCCTACAACAGCATAATGCATTCCATATAGAAATCGGGAAAGCATAGGTTTGAATATATATCAGGAGGCAAATCTATGGGACCCTTTGAGATCGCTGTCACCGTCGGCGTTGCCGCCGTTGCAGCCGTGGTCTTCTTTGTGATCGGCTATTTCCTTCGGAAAGCCACCGCAGAGAAGAAGATCCATTCCGCAGAAGCGGAAGCCAAGAGACTGGTAGACGAGGCGAAGAAAGACGCCGAGGCTGCCAAAAAAGAGATCCTCGTTGAAGCAAAAGACGAGGCGTTCAAAATCAAGAATGAAGCCGAGCGCGAAGCGAAGGAGCGCCGTACCGAGGTACAGCGCCAGGAGCGCCGCGTTTCCCAAAAAGAAGAGAACTTAGACCGCAAACTGGAAAACCTGGAAAAGAAGGAAGAACAGCTGAACAGTAAGATCAAAGCCAACGAGGAACGTAAGGTAGAGATCGAAAAATGCATCGCAGAGCAAGGCGAGATCCTTCAGCGCATCGCAGAGATGACTATGGAGGAGGCTCGTGATGAGCTCATGTCCCGCGCCGAAAGCGAGACCCGCCACGAGCTGGCAATGAAGCTTTCCGAGCTGGAAGAGGAATACAAAGAGATGGCTGAGGATAAGGCAAAGAACCTCATCGCACTGGCCATCCAGCGTTGTGCCGCTGACAGCGTTTCCGAGCAGACCGTTTCCGTGGTCGCCCTGCCCAACGACGAAATGAAGGGCCGTATCATCGGCCGTGAGGGCAGAAATATCCGTGCTATCGAGACCTTGACCGGGGTAGACCTGATCATCGACGATACTCCCGAGGCCATCGCCATCTCCACCTTCGATCCCGTTCGGAGAGAGGTTGCCCGCTTGGCGTTGGAGAAGCTGGTTTCCGACGGCAGAATCCATCCTTCCCGCGTGGAGGACATGGTGGAAAAGTGCCGCAAGGAAGTGGACGTTGCCATCAAGAAGGCAGGCGAGCAGGCCACCTTCGAGACGGGCATCCACGGCCTGAACCCCGAGCTCATCAAGCTTTTGGGCAGACTGCGCTACCGTACCAGCTACGGTCAGAACGTACTGCGCCATTCCATCGAGGTCGCTCTGCTTTCCGGCATGATCGCCTCCGAGCTGGGCGTGGACGTGAACATGGCCAAGCGTGCAGGTCTGTTGCATGACATCGGTAAGGCTATGACCCACGAGATCGACGGCTCTCACGTGCAGATCGGTTTGGACATCGCCCGCAAGTACAAGGAATCCAAGGACGTGATCCATGCCATCGAGGCACATCACGGCGACGTGGAGCCCACCACTTACATCGCAATGATCGTCCAGGCGGCAGACGCCATCTCCGCGGCCCGTCCCGGTGCACGCCGCGAGAACCTGGAAAACTATATCAAGCGCTTGCAGAAGCTGGAGGAGATCGCAAGCTCCTTCAAGGGGATCGAGAAGGCCTTCGCCATCCAGGCAGGCCGCGAGATCCGCATCATGGTCAAGCCGGACGAGGTGTCGGACGACGAGATGATCTTCCTGGCACGGGACATTGCCCGCAAGGTAGAATCCGAGCTGGAGTATCCCGGTCAGATCAAGATCAACGTTGTGCGTGAGACCCGTCAGAGCGAATACGCAAAGTAAGCGTTCACAAAGCAAGAAATGCGGGTAAGGGGGTAAGATGCTTACCCCCTTCCTTCATCAAAAAACGGAGGAACATATGAAGATCCTGGCAGTAGGCGACGTATACGGCACGGAGGGCATCTCGTGTATCGAGAAGCGGTTGCGTTCCGTCCGCAGCGAGACGCAAGCCGACCTGGTCATCGTCAACGGCGAAAACTGTGCTCCCGGCAACGGGATGGACGTGCGCGGTGCACAAGCCATTTTTGAAGCAGGTGCCGACGTGATCACCGGCGGCAACCACAGCCTGCGCCAGCTTTCCTGTCATACCTTCCTGGAGGATCAGCCCTACGTGCTCCGCCCGTTGAATTTCCCCGACGCCGCACCCGGCAAGGGCTATTGCATTTATTCCGGTGTGTACGGCTATCGGATCCTGGTGATCAACGTCCAGGGGCAGATCTATATGAATTCTCCGGTGGACAACCCCTTCAACGGGGTGGAGCGGCTTTTGACCCGTCTGAAAGGGCAGTACGATTTCGCCGTGTGTGATTTCCATGGGGAAGCCACCAGCGAGAAAGCGGCCTTTGCCGCCTGCTTTGACGGCAGGATCAGCGCCATTTGGGGAACCCACACCCACGTGCAAACGGCGGACGAGCGGGTCCTTCCCGGCGGAAGCGGCTTCATCAGTGACCTGGGCATGTGCGGGGTGGAGGATTCCATCATCGGCACCCGTGCCGAGCAGGTGGTGAAGTATTACAAGACCCACGTACGCACCCGTTACGAGGCGGCGGAGGGAAAAACGGTATTCTGCGGCTGTCTGTTCGATATCGACCCGTCAAGCGGCAGATGCCTTTCCGTCAAACGGATCAGAGTTTAAAAAAATACAGTCTATCATAGAAAGGAACCTTATCATGCAGGCAATTTTCAGAACCTTGGATGCCGCAGCTCAGGTGGATCCCGCAGGCTCCTCCATTATGATGATCGGTATGATCGTCGTGATGGTTGCGCTGATGTACTTCTTCGTGTTCAGACCTCAGAAGAAGCAGGAGCGTGAGACCAACGAGATGCGCAACTCCATCGAGATCGGCGACGTAGTCTCCACCGTAGGCGGGATCATCGGCGTCGTCGTTCGTATCAAGGACGAAATGCTTCTCATCGAAAGCGGCGCAGACCGTACCCGTATCCAGATCCAGAAATGGGCAGTCCGCGGGATCGAAGAACGTGCTCATCCCGAAGCTCACGAGGACAAGGACGGCAAAAAACTGAAGAAATAAGAACGAGAAGCATACATTGAATGATTCATTGTATGCTTCCTTCTTTTTGTGAAAGGAAAAAGCGTTATGAATAAAACCATGCAAAGAAAATACGCCCGCCTTTTGGTGCGCATGGGCGTCAACGTACAGAAAGGGCAGACCCTGATCGTCCGTGCTCAGACGGAGGTCTATCCCTTCGTAGAGATCCTGGCAGACGAGGCCTATAAGGCAGGTGCGGGAGACGTGCAGATCGAGTGGGGCAATCAGACCCTCACCAAGCTGGACTACCGTCACCGTACCCTTACCTCCCTTTCCAAGGTGGAGGAGTGGGAGGAAGCCAAGATGAAGTTCCAGGCGGACACCCTGCCCGCCATGATCCGCCTTTGCTCCGAGGATCCCGACGGCTTGAAGGGGATGAACCAGGAGAAGGTACGCAAGGTGAGCCAGCGCCGTTACCCCATCTTCCGTCCCTACCGTGAGCAGATGGAAAACCGTTACCAGTGGCTGGTGGCGGCTGTTCCCGGCAAGGCCTGGGCGAAGAAGGTATTCCCCGGGGAGCGTCCCGCCGCTGCTGTGGAAAAGCTTTGGAATGCCATTTTGGAATGCTGTCTGGTCACCCCCGACAACGATCCCATCGCCGCATGGCAGGAAAAGAACCGCGTGATGGCGGAAAAGTGCGAGAAGCTGAACGCCTACCGCTTTGATTACCTGGAATACAAGAACAGCCTGGGCACGGATTTCCGTTGCACCCTGATGCCCAAATCCCTTTGGTGTGCAGGCGGGGAAAAGACCCTGGGCGGCACCTTCTTCAATCCCAACATGCCTACGGAGGAGGTGTTCACCACTCCCCGGAAGGGCAAGTGCGACGGTAAGCTGGTGGCTTCCATGCCTCTGTCCCGCCAGGGCACCCTCATCGACGGCTTCTGGATCGAATACAAGGACGGCAAGGCTGTGAATTGGGATGCGGTCACCGGCAAGGACGCCTTGGACGCCTTGATGGCCTCCGACGAGGGCGCCTTGATGCTGGGCGAATTGGCTTTGGTGCCCTACGATTCTCCCATCAGCAACCAGAAGATCCTGTATTATAACACGCTGTTCGACGAGAACGCCAGCTGTCACGTTGCCGTGGGCAGAGGCTACAGCAACTGTGTGGAAGGCTTTGAGAACATGACCAAGGCCGAACTGGACGAGGCGGGCGTCAACGACTCCCAGGTTCACGTGGACTTTATGATCGGTACCCCCGATATGTCCATCATCGGCTGGAAGGACGGGAAGGCCACTCCCATCTTCGCAGACGGCAACTGGGCTCTGTAAGCGTTATGGAAGAATTGAAGCAGTTAAAAGCGGAGCTGGCGGATGAGATCGAGGCCGCCACCCTCCTGCTGGACGACCGTCTGTATACCATGAAAAGCTATTTCGACCTGGTCACCTCCATCGGCTACGCCAAGGTGGTGATGGCGGAGGAAGCGGCAAAGGAGGCCCTGGAGGAAGCCCTGGCAACCATCCACGAGGCAGTTGACAGCATGGAACTGCGGGAAGAGGCTCCCGCAGAGGAAAAACCCGCTTCCAAAAAGAAAAATTACACCCCGCTCCTGGTGGCAGGCGCCTTCTGCGGCGGCTTGCTGTTGGGGAAATACGTGTTAAAGAGAGGCAAAAAGAAAAAATGAAAGCATTCAAATTGGGCGTGCAGTTGTACTCCGTGAGAGACGATGCCGCAAAGGATATCGAAGGGACCTTGAAGGCCGTAAAGGCCATGGGCTACGACGGTGTGGAGCTGGCAGGGCTGTACGGCAAGACCCCCGAGGAGCTGAAGGCTTTGGCAGAATCCGTGGGCCTGGAGATCATCTCCGCCCATACCGGCCTTTGGGAGACCCGCGGCATGGGCGCAAAAGCCGTTGCAGAGCAGTACCGCAAGGCGGGATGCCGCTACATCGCCGTGGCAAGCATGGCAGACGCAGACAGACCGAACGGTGCAAACTTCGAGAAAGCCGCCGCAGAGGTGGCAGAGCTGGCAGAAGCCTGTAAGGCAGAGGGCATGACCCTGCTGTACCACAACCACGACTTTGAATTCTTCGTGCTTCCCGACGGCAGATTCTCCCTGGAAGCTATCTACGCCTGTGCCGGCGACGACCTGTTGCAGACGGAGATCGACGTCTGCTGGGCAAAGACCGCAGGGAACGACCCCGCCGCCCTGGTGCGTAAGTACGCAGGCAGAGCACCTTTGGTGCATCTCAAGGACTTCTCCGGTATTCCCGAGCAGAGCCGTTACGACAACTTCGGGCTGAAGTTTACCCGCCCCGCGGATGCGGAACCCTTCTCTTTACAGCCCGTGGGCAGAGGATGCCAGGACATTCCCTCCATTCTCGCCGCCGCAGAGGAAGCAGGCACGGAATGGCTCATCGTGGAGCAGGACGACCCCGCCGCAGGGGACACCCCCATGGAGTCCATCGCATACTCCGCCACCTATATGAACACCCTTTTGGGAAGATAAAACAACAAGACTCCGCCTAACAAGCGGAGTCTTTGTTTGTGGGGAAGACTGTTTTGTTAACAATTGTAAAGTTTTCATGCCCTCCGTTGACATTATTTTGGGTTTATGGTATAGTAAAATCGTAAGGAGGGGAGTCCAATGGCTCATATTTTCGGTTTTTCATCGGTTACATTGTAAACGACTACTGGGAAAGGAACTTCGATTTGCAGATCGGGTAACGCATCTGCCGAATCGTGAGAATCGTATGAAAAAAAGAAACGTTGTGATTCTGCTTGTCTACTTGGGTCATTTGATCTTTGCTTTGACAATGTGGATTTTTGACATTTATTTGGATGGCTGGTATTGGCCGCGCAATGGCCTCGTCTTGATTTTGACTTATGCTATGTCATTGCCTTTTGTTACCGGCATTCTGTCTTTGTTGGACTTCGGAACCTCGTTTTTGCCTTCCATGAGATGCGATACCGTTTGGCGCTGTTTGTTCGGAAGCCTTGGAATGTTGATGTTTTTTCTTTACGCCGACGCCTTTTGGTGGCACCCGCTGACGGAGTTCCACACCCACGTGGGAGTTGTCTTGACCCTTGCTATCTGGGTCTGCTGGATCGTTCGCTTCGTGAGCGATCGGCGCAAAAATTGCAACCAAACGGTTGCGGAGGGAGCAATACAATGAAGAAAAGACTATTTTCGCTTTGCATATGCTTGGCAATGCTATGCACATTGGCTTCGGTTTCAGTCGGTGCAGCAACCTCCGATGAAATGGTGTATGCCTCCGAGGATGTTCGGGAGACTTTGTACGCCGCGACGCAGGAGGAATCCTTTGATTGCTTTAATATTCTGGAACTGTATGGTTGGAAGATCGTAAAGGAGTCCATTACGGTGGTGTATACCATTGATATGGAAGAATTGGCGGATAACGGCAAATTGGTTGTGGAGCCTGGGTTTGACGAAGATACAGATGACGGAAGAGTATACATCGCTAAGCTCGTTGATGAAGAGGGTGAATACGTCGGTAATCTCGGCCTTAAAATCGAAGATGGGATTGCCTTCGGGCACTTTTATGACGGTACCCCTGAGACGCAAGCTCAAAACGGGAAATATCGTGCATCCTGCAGTTACGCAGACCACGCTGTCAGAATACAAGATATGCTGAAAACGCCGGATTTTGTTTCGGTTTATGACGTGAAATACATACAGGTATCCCGTGTCGGTTGGTTCTTTTATATTGAAAATCAAGACGAGCCTGTTATGATTCCGGTTGGTTATGTGAACGTTGAAGCGTCAAACGTTGAACCGTCGGACAACACAGAAAATTGGTGGACGGTTGAGAAACTGAAAGAACAGGTTGGCATCATCGTAGAGTGGAAGCGAGAGATAGAGGCGTTTGCAGAAGCGTGGAAAGCGGAACATCCCGGAGAGGCATTCAGTTATGCTATAGGAGGGCCGTCGGTTATAACTGCCGGCGGCGGTTGCGGCCCTATCGATAATATCCTGAATATTGATGAATACTTAGGCATCGGCACCGAATCGCAATACAAATTGCCTTTGATCTGCGGCGCATTGGCTGTGATCGTTCTTTTGGCAATCGGAGCGGGGCTGTATTATCGCAAGTGCCGAAAAGCAAGTTGAGTTCATAATACAAAAGAAAACTACCGAGTAACTGTCGTGCCCCAAATTGTACGGACAGCACAAAAACACCCCTATGGTAGATATTTCTATTCTACCATAGGAGGGTGTTTTTTTCAATTGTCCGTTTTTAACGGACTTGTGCAGACTCGGCGGGGGATTTTTTTCAAAACTCCTCTAACATTTTATACACGGTGCAGATGGGCAGGCCCACGATGGAGAAGTAGTCTCCTTCGATCTTTTCCACCAGGATGCACCCCTTGCCCTGGATGCCGTAGGCGCCCGCCTTGTCGTCGCATTCTCCCGTGGCGACGTAGGCATCGATCAGCTCCTCGCTCAGTTTTCGGAAGGTAACGTGGGAGACGGAGACCTCCCCCTTCACCGTGTTCCCGTCGGTGATACACACCCCCGTCAGTACCCGATGGGTCTTCCCGGAAAGGAAGCGGAGCATCTCTGCGGCGTGGGTACGGTCCTTGGGCTTGCCTAGCTTTTCGCCGCCGTATTCCACCAAGGTGTCTGCCCCCAATACCACCCGACCGGGGAAGCGGGAGGACACCTCCAAAGCCTTGGCGCGGGCGTTTGCCAAAACCACTTCCTCCACGGAAAGCCCCGCGGGGCAGATCTCCTCCCCAAAGGAAGGCACCACCTCAAAGGGGATCCCTGCGGTCTCTAAGATCTCTCTCCGCCGCGGGGAGGCGGAAGCCAAAAGGATCTTTTCCTTAACCATATCAAAAACTCTCTTTTCTACTGAAAAAATGCAGATTTGCTATTGCAAAAACCTTCTGATTCTATTATAATACCATTAAAGCAAAATATCAAGAAGAAAGTTTGGCATATGAAGATAAAAACGGAACATTTTAACCGTATCGTGGTAAAGGTGGGCACCTCCACCCTGACCCACGAGGGCGGCAATATGAATTTGCGGAAGATCGAGAAGCTGGTGAGATGCCTTGCGGACATCAAGAACACGGGGAAGCAGGTGATCCTGGTTTCCTCGGGTGCGGTGGGGTGCGGTCTTTCCAAGCTCCATTTCGACAGGGCGACCTTGACATTACAGCAAAAGCAGGCGGCGGCCTCCGTGGGGCAGTGCGACCTCATCGGCATGTATTCCCGTGAGTTCGCCCAGTACGGCCACGTGGTGGCACAGTTGCTTCTTACCAAGGACGTGGTGGACAGCGAGATCCGCTACGCCAACGCAAAAAACACCCTGGAGACCCTTTTGGAGGCGGGGGTGATCCCCATCGTCAACGAGAACGACACCGTCTCCGGGGAGCAGATCCGCTTCGGCAGTAACGATACCCTGGCGGCTGTGGTTGCTCTTCTTTCCGACGCGGACCTGCTGGTGAATATGTCGGATATCGACGGTCTTTACACCGCAGACCCCCGCAAGGATCCCACCGCCACCCGCATCGATTGCGTTTCCCGGATCACGCCCGAGATCGAAGCGGCGGCAGGGGGTGCAGGCTCTGCCCGTGGTACCGGCGGCATGGTGGCAAAGCTCCAAAGCGCCCGCACGGTGACGGAAGCGGGGATCCCTATGATCATCTGCAGCGGTGACGATCCCGCCATGCTGTACGCCATTCTGGACGGTACCTTCATCGGCACCTATTTTGAAGCGAAAGGAATCTGAGTATGACCATTCGTGAGATCTGTCTGCGGGGCAGGGAAGCTATCCCCGCGTTACAAGCGTCCTCGGGGCAACAGCGGAACGACGCCCTGCATGCCATGGCAAAGCTGCTTTTGCGGGACGTGGATACTATTTTGGAAGCAAATCAAAAGGACCTGGCACACGCCTCGGAAAACGGCGTTCCCACCCAACTGCTGGACCGTCTCAAGCTGACGGAAGCCCGCCTGCAGGCCATCGCCTCCGCTTTGGAAGAGGTTGCCGCTCTCCCCGATCCCTTGGGTCTTGGGGAGGAATGGGTGCGCCCCAACGGGCTCACCGTCCGCCGTCTCACCGTGCCCATCGGGCTGATCGCCATGATCTACGAGGCACGTCCCAACGTAACGGCAGACGCCGCCGCTTTGGCGGTGAAATCCGGCAACTGCGTGGTGCTGAGGGGAGGCAAGGAAGCCTTCCACACCAACTGCGCCATGGTAAATTCCCTGCGGGAGGCCATGACCTTCGTGGGTCTGCCTGCCGACTGTATCACCATGCCCGAGGATCCCTCCCGCGAGACCGCAACCCAGCTGATGCAGCTGCGGGGGATCGTGGATCTGCTGATCCCCAGAGGGGGCAAGGGCTTGATCCGCTCCGTGGTGGACAACGCCACCGTGCCCGTCATTGAGACGGGGGCGGGGAACTGCCACGTTTTCGTGGACGCAAGCGCCGATGTGGACATGGCTCTTTCCGTTGTTGACAACGCCAAACGGCAAAGACCCTCGGTGTGCAACGCCGCAGAGGGGCTTTTGGTGCACCGCGACATTGCCAAAACCTTCCTGCCCCTGGTGAAAGCCCGTCTTGCCGACGTGGAGCTGCGGGGGTGCGAGGAGACCTGCGCCATCCTGCCCGATTGTCTGCCTGCAACGGAAGAGGATTTCTACAAGGAATACAACGACCTCATCCTCCACGTGAAGGTGGTGGGTGACGTGGAGGAGGCCATCGCCTTTATCAACGCCCATAATACCGGGCACTCCGAGGCCATCCTCACGGAAAGCCTGACCAACGCACAAAAATTCACCGCAGGCATCGACGCCGCGGCGGTATACGTCAACGCATCCACCCGCTTCACCGACGGCGGGGAGTTCGGCTTCGGGGCGGAGATCGGTATCTCCACCCAAAAAATGCACGCAAGAGGCCCCATGGGGCTTTCCGCCCTCACCACGGTGAAGTACGTGGTTTGGGGGAACGGACAGATCCGCGGGTAATATTGGACAACCACCCTCACATACCATTGTGAGGGTGATCGTTCATGTTGCAAACCGTTCTTACAATCCTTTCCCGCTTTTTCGGGCTGTTCCTCCGCGCGGCGGGGACCAACTCCTTCCCTCCGCCCCTTTCCAAGGAGCGTGAAAAGGAGCTGTTCTTAAAAACCAGGGCAGGGGATCTGTCCGCCCGCAATACCCTCATCGAGCACAACCTGCGCTTGGTAGCCCACATCGTGAAGAAATACTACCTTTCCCATCGGGAGCAGGAGGATCTCCTTTCCGTGGGTACGGTGGGATTGATCAAGGCCATCGACAGCTTCAACGTGGAAAACGGCGCCAGGTTTGCCACCTATGCGGGGAAGTGTGTGCAAAACGAGATCTTAATGTACTTCCGCGCCCAAAAGAAGCACGCCATGGAGACCTCCATCAACGAGCCCGTGGACGTGGACAAAGAGGGGAACCCCCTCACTTATCTGGATATCCTTTCCGACGACGAGGACATCGTGGAGACCTTGGACACCAAGATCAAGCACTCCAAGGTGTACAGCGCCGTACGGGAGGTGCTGGACGATCGGGAGCGTAAGGTGGTGATTCTCCGCTACGGCCTCACCGAAAGCGGCAGAGCCTACGCCCAGCGGGAGGTGGCAACGCTGATGGGGATCTCCCGCTCTTACGTGTCCAGGATCGAAAAAGCGGCACTGGAAAAGATCAAAAAATACCTGGGAAGCCCATAAAAGGCTTGCCAAAACGGAATTTATATAGTATAATGGAAGGGTAAAAAGCAAGGAGACTGTTCTGTTTTCATGAAGTATCTGATTACGTTTCTTATCAGTATGCTCCCCATCGTGGAGCTGAGAGGTGCAATTCCCTACGGCATCGGCTTCGGGCTGGATATCCTGCCCGTGATCCTGATCTCCGTGGTGGGCAATCTGCTCCCCATCCCTTTCCTGATCCTGTTTGGCGGTAAGGTGCTGCATTGGTTCGCAAAGTTCCCCAAGCTGGGCAAGCCCTTCCGCAAGATCCTGGAGATCGGCGAAAAAAAGATCGCCAAGATGCATAAGACCCTGTTTTGGGGATTGTTCCTGTTCGTAGCGATTCCTTTGCCCGGTACGGGTGCCTGGACGGGTGCCTTGATCTCCATTCTGCTGGGGCTGAAGCTCCGCAAATGCTTCCCTCCCATCGTCTTGGGCGTGCTGGGTGCAGGTGCCATCATGCTCACCCTGTCCGTGGTGGCAAAGAGTCTCTTCGAGGCTTTGATCTAAGTCAAAAAAATACACATATCATAAAGAGGTAAAAAACTATGGCAAAGTTCAGCATCGGCGTTATGACCGACTCCTTTAAGCTTCCCTTTGAGCAGGGCTTGGCAAAGGCCGCTGAGGTAGGTGCTCAGGGCATCCAGCTCTACGTGGTGGACGGCGAAATGAAGTACGACACCTTTGACGACGCAAAGGTTGCCCGCGTACGCGCTCTGCTGGAGCAGTACGGCCTGGTGATCTCCGCAGTTTGCGGCGATTTCGGCGGTCACGGCTTCGAGCGTGCAGACGAGAACGCATGGAAGATCCCCGCCTCCAAGGCAGTGGCAGACCTGGCAGTCCGTCTGGGCACCAAGGTGGTCACCACTCACATCGGCGTTGTTCCCGAGGATCCCGCAGACCCCGCAAAGGCAGATACCGCCTGCGAGGCTTACCACAACATGGTTGCCGCTTGCCGTGAGATCGGTGAGTACGCCGCATCCATCGGCGTGACCTTCGCCATCGAGACCGGTCCCGAGCCTGCAGAGCGTCTGAAGGCATTCCTGGACGACGTGAACAGCAAGGGCTTCGGCGTCAACATGGACCCCGCCAACCTTGTTATGTGCACCGGTACCGACCCCGTTGCCGCAGTTTACACCCTGGGCAATTACATCGTTCACACCCATGCCAAGGACGGCAAGGGCTTCATCATCGATCCCCGCAAGGTATACACCTTCTTTGCAGAGGGCGGTATCGAGGATCTCCGTCTTTCCGATTACTTCCTGGAGGTTCCTCTGGGCGAGGGCAACGTGCCCTTCGACGCTTACCTGAAGGCTTTGGAGGATATCGGCTTTAACGGCTTCCTCACCGTGGAGCGTGAGTGCGGCGAGGATCCCTATGCGGACATTCTGAAGGCTGTGAACTTCCTGAAAAGCAAGATCGGCGACAAGAAAGTGAAGAAGATCGGCTTTATCGACTACTTCCTGGAGGAGTGGCACGCTCTCAACTATCCCCAGTTCATCCGCAACGCAGACCCGGATTGTGAGTTCGTGGTGGCTTACGCCTACGCAGAGCTGGATAAGAAGCCCGGCGGCAATATGACCACCGACGAGTATTGCGAAAAGTTCGGCATCCAGAAGTGCGATTCCATTGAAGAAGTGGTGGAAAAGAGCGACTGTCTGGTAGTCATGAGCCCCGACAACCCCGAAAGACACTGGGATCTCTGCCAGCTGCCCTTGCGTAGCGGCAAGCCCGTTTACGTAGACAAGACCTTCGCCCTCACCAAGCAGATCGCCATCGACCTGGTGAAGCTGGGCGAAGAGAACAACACTCCCTTCTTCTCCTCCTCTGCTCTCCGCTTTGCGGACGAATTGAAGACCCTTTCCAAGGAAGGCATCGTATACATCAACTCCCGCGGTCCCGGTAACTTCGACACCTACGCCATCCACCAGCTGGAGCCCATGCTCATGCTGATGGGCAGCAACGTCAGCCGCGTCATGTCCATCGGCAGCGGCAAGTACGAATCCATGGTGCTGGAGTTTGCAGACGGCAGAAGCGCCGTGATGTCTCACTACGGCTGGAACGGCGGTATCGACTTTGAGTTCGTGGCAAGCTATGCCGACGGCACCAACGTGAAGATCCCCGCTATGTCCAACACCTTCCCCAACTTCATTGCCTCCATGCTGGACTTCTTCCGCACCGGCAAGATCTACGCCGCTCACGACGAGACCGTGGCCATCATGGCAGTGATCGAGGCGGGCAACCGCGCTCTCAAGACCCCCGGCGTGTGGGTTGAAGTATAAAAATGACCCATATGCAAAAGGGGATCCTGCTGTACACAAGTTATTGGGGCTACAGCGGAACCAAATATTACGTACCCACCGATGAGGAGCTGCAAAAGCTCCTCTCGGCCTCCGACGAGATCCTGCTGATCCCCATCGCCGCCTTCAACCGCTACAGGGATGAAGAGGGCAATGAAAAGCAGGTCCTGGACGAGAATACCCTGTCTTCCATGACTCCCGACATGGTGGGGGATCCTGCCATGCTGGAGACCATCAAGGCCGAGTATGCGTCCCGTGTGGAGACCTATCTCAGTGCCAATTTCCATATAGACGATTACGTGGAGGATGCCGTGGCCTACGCCAGACGGCTGGTAAAGCTGAACCCCGCTGTGAAGCTGTGGTTCTCCGTTCCCCACGAGGGCTGTCTCCACGCCCTGACCCATCTGTTTGCGGATGCTTGGGTGTACGCCGTTCACCGTGTGAAGGAAGTGTTAGAGCCGGAGATCTGGGAAAACAACGTGCAGGGCATCTACTTCTCCTTGGAGGACATCGTCACCGCCTATTACACCAAGTTCGATCCTTTCTGTCCCGAAGAGGATTTCCACAGCCCCATGGTATATTCCATGCGTAAGGTTTCCCAAGCCGCCCACAGCTACGGCAAGGAATGCCTGTGGATCCCTTACTATCACGGTGCCGCCTGCTCCCATACCAATCTGGGGCACGTGGTGAACCGCACGGACATCTTCGACACCGTCATCATCCAGCCCTCCTATTTCTTCCGCGCAGAGCGGACGCCGGAGCTGGGCATCGTGGCGGAATGCGTGAGACAGCAGCAGGTTATCGATACCGACGGCAGTGTCATCGGCGGAGAGAAGATCTCCAAAACCGTCATCGGCTTTGAGATGGAGATCGATCACCAGTTCTTCGACAAGGAAGATTACAAGGAACGGTATTACGGCTACGAGAAGGCTTTCGGCGAGTTCGTAGGGAAGTATCCCACCGCCTACTACGCAGGCTGTCCCGACACCGCCGTGAAGGTGGCAGACCTGATGAAGAAGTTCTTACAGCAATAAATGCAAAGAAAGAAGCGTCGATTTGACGCTTCTTTTTGCTTCGCTTATTTCTTTTTCTTTCTGATCATCCACACCGCAAGGCCTGCCAGAAGGACGACCCCTGCCCCGATGGGGAGCAGAATTTTCCAAAGTGTACCTTCTTCTGTGGGGAGAGGGGTAGGCGCAGTGCTTTCGGGGAGGCTTTCTGCCTTGCTTTCCCCTTCGCTTTCGGCCTCCGAGGTCTCGGTCTCAAGGTAGGTTTCCTTGTAATAGGCGCTTTCCGTGTAGATCTTCAACATTCCCAACATAGCCCCTGCTTCGGAATTGTAGAAGGGGTAGGGATAGCCCTTGGTGCCGAAGGTGGTGCGGATCATACGGATATACGTCTCCAGCCGTTCGTAGTCACCCATGGTGGCCGCAACCCCTGCGATGGATGCCCAGGGGAAGGTGTCTCCCGTTTTCAAGACCTGCCAGCCCTTTTCCCGGGTGCCGAAGTGGCGGTTGAATTTCTCGTAAAGCGCCTCTGCCCGTTCCCCGGCGGGGTCGATCACCCCTGCGGAGATGGGAAATAGTTGGGCGGCGGCGTCGGGATAAAAAAGATTCCAATCGGGCTTTGCAGGCTTGTTGCCGTCGGCGAAAACGTAGGGATAGTAAGCCCCGTTCTCTTCGGACCAGAGATGCTTTTCGATGGCGGCCTTCACCGTCTCCGCAAGACCTGCCAGCTCCTCTGCCAAAGCCTTGTCGCCGTAAAGCTCCTCCAACAGCTTGGATGCCGCCACAAGTCCGTCGTATACCTCGCAGTTGTCCATCAGGTAGCAGACCATGTAGTTGGGCTTGGCACCCGTCAGCCCCAGGGCGGGAACGTAGGTGGATCTCAAGGCGTTCAGCACCCGCAGAACCTCCTCCTTCTTGTCCGTCAGGAAGTCTCCGCCGTAGTTTTTGTGGTATTCGTACAGCACCCGCAGGAAGCAGGCGGCGTAGGAATCGGTGGAATCGTAATCGTAGGGATTGTCTGCGGGATTTGCCGGGTATTGATGGGCGTGGAACTGACGAACGGTCACCTCCACGATATGATCCTTGTCCTTAGGATCCACAAAGCAATAGTAGTCGTAGACCGTACCGTCCACACCGTTGATATCGGCGGTTTTGTCGTTTAAGTGGGAAAAATACCAGCCGATGAACCGCTCTGCAGGCTCCTTTGCTTGCTCCGGAGAGGCCTTCAGCATCCCCAGAATGGAAAGCTGGGAGAAATAGGGAACGATCTTGGCAAAGGGCCATTTGGTATACACCTCCGGGGCAACGCCGTCCACCGTCTCCAGATGAGAGGTGTCCGTCACCATCGCGGAAGTGGGCTTGCTCATAGGGAAAGCCCCGTTTGCCAGCACCAGACCGTCAATGTATTCCGTCAGATCGGAAATCTGTTCTTTTGCCACTTCGTTCACTCCTTTTTGCGCGTTAACCCCCGTGAGGGGAACCATCGTTAACAGTAAGACCGCCAATGTTCCCACCGTCAGTCGCTTGAACAACCCTTTCATACGCAGACCTCCATGTCGTATCCCTTTGTATCAATTATAGCATAGGTGTTTTTTTCTGTCAAGAAAAATGCTCTGTGACTTAAAGTCTTTCCTTGACAACCCACGCCGTTTATGCTAAACTGAAAAAAACGCATATAAGGAGACATTACCATGGCAGGAAGCGGAAAGATTCAATATTTGCTTCACGACGAGCTTGCTCAGCTTTCGGAAGAGGGCAGAGAGATCGACCGTGAGTTTTGGAAAAAAGAGATCGAAAAGTGCGGCAGTGACAGGGACCGGCTGATGGCAGTTTACGAAAAGCTGCAGGCTCTCCCCATGCGGGCGGACTACCCCTACGAGGAGCCCAGTGCCCTTGCGGACATCAAAAAGGCAAGCAAGGTAGATACTCTCCCCGCTGATCAATTTGTGCCTGTGGACCTCACCTACTTCCACGGCGCATGGCTGGGAAGATGCATCGGCTGTGCCTGGGGTCAGCCCTGCGAGGGCTGGGCGATGCCCAACATCCGCAAGTGGTACAAGGAAGCAGGGAAGTACCCCGTTTCCTACTTCTTCCCCGCACAGTCCGGGGAGAACCGCAAGGAGCATTTCAGCACCGACGAGAACATCAACGGCATGGGCCTGGACGACGACACCCGTTTCACCGTGCTGAATTACCTGCTTTTGAAGGACAAGGGTTTTGCCATGGATGCCTACGACGTGGGCAATATGTGGTCCCATAAGCTGCCCTTCCGCTTCGTGTTCACCGCAGAAAGCCAGGCATATCTGAACTTTATCAACTGCGAGGAGATCACCCCCTGGGGCAAGCCGGAGAATCCCGCGGAAGTGATGAAGGTCGCAAAGACTGCCACCTATCTGAACCCTTACCGTGAGTGGATCGGGGCGCAGATCCGTGCCGACGCTTTTGCCTACGTTTGCGCAGGCATGCCCGTGAAGGCCTCCGAGCTGGCTTTCGTGGACGCTTCCTTCTCTCACGTGAAGAACGGTATCTACGGCGAGATGTTCTTTGCCGCCATGATCGCCGCCGCCTTTACGGAAAAGGACGTGGAGAAGTGCTTCGATATCGCCATGGCCACCATCCCCGCAAACTGCCGTTTTGCAGAGGAGATGAAGTGGGCAAAGAAGCTGGCGGAATCCGACCTGGGCAGGGAAGAGCTGATGGACACCCTGTTTGAAACGGGCAGGAAGTACAATTGGGTACACACCATCAACAACGCCACCTTCTGCATCGCCGCCATCATGCGCTACAGAAACGACTTCCGGGGTGCGGTTGCCTTCGCCGTGGAATGCGGCATGGATACCGACTGCAACGGTGCCACCGTGGGCTCCTTTATGGGGGCTCTGCTGGGCCGAGAGGGGATCCCCGCCGACCTTGAGGAGGCTATGAAGGATAAGTTCACCGTGGGCGTGACCCCCTACGACAACTACTCCATCAAGGCCTTCGCGGAAGAGGTCAAGGCACTCCACGAAAAACTGAACGGATAAAAGTAAGAGCGACGCTTTTCACAGCGTCGCTCGTCTTTTATTCTTCGGGAGTGTCTTTGGAAGCTTCTGCGGGCGCTTCCGCAGCAGTTTCTTCCTCTCGGGGAATCTCCGATTCCTCTACCGTCTCCACCTTCAGGGAGGCGAACTTGGGGGTGTAGGCTTCCTGTGCCGCCTTCTTCTTCGCCTTGCGGTAGAGGATGGTCATGCCCACGATGCAAGCGATCACGGAGACCGCGCCGATGAACACGGAGATCTTGATTCTCTCTCCCAGCCAGCCCTTGAACAAATACAGGCTGTCGGTACGGAGCATCTCGATCCACATTCTGCCAAAGCCGTACCAGCCCAGGTAGGTGAAAATGATCTGTCCGTCGAACTTCTTCTTTTTGTAGAAGATCAGATAGATCAGCAGGATCCCCACGCAATTCCACAGGGATTCGTACAAAAAGGTGGGGTGCGCCACGGTGACGTTGCCTAGGGCGTCGGTGATCTCCATGCGCCAGGGCAGGTTTTCCACTCCGGGGGAGTAGCCGTAGGCTTCTGCGTTCATAAAGTTGCCCCATCTGCCGATGGCCTGGCCGATCATCACGGCGGGTGCCGCCGCATCCATCAGCTTCAAGGTGCTCAGCTTGGTGATGCGGGAATAGGTATACACGGTGATGATGCCGAAGATGATGGCACCGTAAATGGCAAGCCCGCCCTCACGGATGTTGATCATCTTCAGGAAATCTCCCTTGTAACGATCCCATTCCGTCACCACGTACATCACACGGGCGCCCACGATGGCAACGGGCACGGTGATCATGGCAAGGTTATACAGGTGATCCTCGGGAAGACCTTCCTTGATTTTTGCATAGCGGTAGAACATAAACAGGGCAAGGCAAATGCCCAGGGTGATGAGGATGCCGTACCACTTTACCTCGATACCTGCGATGGTAAAGGCCACGGAATTGATCTCAAATTCCAGCCCTAAGCCGGGGAATGCTACGGTATGCATATCATTCATCCTTTCCTTCTTTGGGATATACCACGCTCATGGCACAACGGTCGGTGCGAACGGTATCCTTCAGAACCTTCCACGCCTCTTCATACCCGATCCTGGAAAGGCAGGCGGAATAGGACAGGTAGTCCCCGCCGTTCTGCCAGAAGGTCATAAAGGTGTTGGCAATGTCGTCGGTGGAATCAAAATTGAACAGGTTATTGGCGTATACAACACGCTTGGCTGTCTCGAACTCTTCACGGGTGAAGTAGCTCTCTCTCCGTTTATCGATCTCGGCGCAGACGGCGTCCTTCAAAGCGTGGGGGTCGTTACAGTAGGCGGAGACCTCCGTGAAGGCAGCGGTACGCTCCTGGGCGTACGCCCCGCCGAACTTATCGCTGATGAGGCCGCTTTCGTACAGACGGTTGTAGAATTCTCCGGATTTCCCGAAGAGCAACTGCATATTGATGGCGTTTGCCGCGGAAATACGGATCCGCTCGTCGGGGTCCTCTGCGGGAACGTCCTTGAAGCCGATCTCCACCAGGGGCTGGGAGATCTCAAAGAAGCCTTCCGCATAGGGGCAGTTGATCTCCTCCGGTTCCTCGGGGAAGACCCGTTCCACCTCTACAGCAGGGGCAACCTCGGTGAGCATCTTATCGCAAACGGCGTTCACCTGCTCGGGGGTCACGTCTCCGCAGACGATGAGCACCATATTCCGCAGGTTGTAGAAGGTATCCGTACAGCGGTAAAGCATTTCGGGGGTGATCTGTGCAATGGATTCCCGTGTGCCCACGATACTGCGGCGAATGGGATGGTCCTTATATAAGCATTTCAGCAGATTGAAGAACACGCACCAGCCGGGATTGTCGTCGTACATGGCGATCTCCTCCCCGATGATGCCCTGCTCCTTCTGCACCGTTTCCTTGGTGAAATAGGGGTGGGAGACGAAGTCCAAAAGGATCTCCAGGTTCTCGTCAAAGCCTTCGGTACAGGAGAACAGATAGCAGGTGCGGTCGAAGGAGGTAAAGGCGTTGGCGGAGGCTCCCGTCAAAGCGTAACGGGTAAAAGCGTCCACGCCGTTTTCGTCCTCGAACATCTTATGCTCCAGGAAGTGAGCCACGCCGTCGGGAAGCTCCAGATAATCGCTGTCTCCTGCGGTCTTGAACTTGCAGTCGATGGAGCCGTAGCGGGTGCCGAACATGGCGTAGGTGGCAGAATGTTTCTTGGGGATCACGTAGACGGGCAGACCGCTTTCGTGCACACGGTAGAAATACTTCTCTCCTACGGTGCTGTCGCAGATCTTTTGAAAGCTGCTCATTCTTTGGCCCCTCCTTCCAGGAAATATACGGTGTCAAGACGGATGCTGTTTGCCACCTTGACCACATCCTCGGCGGTGACCTGCTCCATGGCGGCAATGGCGTCCTCGGGGGTGTCAACACGTCCCGTGATGATCCTGCCCAAATACCAGGAAGCGATGGCGGCGGGGCTGTCCGTCAGCTCACGGTACCCGTTCCGCAAAGAGCGGCGGGCGTTTTCCAGCTCCTGAGGGTCAATATTGCCCTGCTTCAGATCCTCAAGCTGTTCCAAGACGGCGTCTAAGGTCTTCTGCTTGTTCTTTTGCTCGATACCGCTGACCACCATCAAAAGCCCCTTCAGCCCGTCGGGGAAGCTGGAGCAATAGTAGCAAAGGCTTTGCTTTTCCCGCACGTTCATAAACAAACGGCTGTTGGGAGAGCCTCCGAATACCTCGTTGAACAAGGCCATGGCGGGGAAGTTCCCCTTGGGAGCGGTGTATTCCGTGCGGAAGCCCAGGGTCATCTTGCACTGGGAGATCCGCATCTGTTCGGTGACGGTGCGGGTCTCGGACGGCAATTCGCCCACGGCGGTCTTGGGGAATTCCGCTTCACGGGGAGCAAACTGCAAATAGGTCTTGCAAAGGGAAGCAACCTCCTCTTTGCCCTTTCTGCCCACGTAGAACATTTCCACCTTGGCGTTTGCCAAAAGGGTTTGGTAGGCTTCCCAAAGGGAAACGGGGGTGAGGGCGCTTACGTCCTCCAAGTCTCCTCCGTGATCCACGGCGTAGGCTTCTCCTTCGCACATGATCTCCACACAGCGGTTTTTGGCGTAAGCGGTCTTGTTGTTGATCCGCCCGCGGATATCGTCGCAGAGGTTTTTCTTTTCCTGCTCCACGTAATCGGACTTGAATACGCCTCCTTCGGTATAGGGGCGGAAGATCAGCTCCCGCATCAGCTTCATCCCTTCGGCAAGGATCTCCATCCCGTCAAAGGCAAAGCTGTCGTCGATGGCGGTGAGCTCAAAGGTCACCACCTGGGCTTCCCCCTTCTTTTGCACGAAGGCGCCCAAGCCCAGGGAATACAGGGTGTCCTGCTTTTGGTTCAGCGCCTGCATGGTGGGGTAGCTTTCCGTGCCTCTCATCAGCACGTCGGTGAGCAGGGAATAGGCGGAAGCCGTCTCCTTCTTCAAGGGAACGAAGAGATTCACGGTGAAGAAGGCCGTCTTAAAGCGATCCGTGGTCACCGTATTCAGGGCAACGCCCTGCTGTAGTTCGGTTCTGCAAAGCTTCATGAAAGGTCGGTTCCTTCCTTTTGGTAGATAAACTCGCCGCCCAAAACGGTGGCTTCCACGTTGATATCCCGGTCAAAGATGGCAAGATCCCCGCGGTAGCCTGCCTTGAGCACGCCCCGCTCCTTGATGCCGAAGAGTCTTGCGGGGGTGGCGGTCATCATGCACACGGCGGAGCAAATATCTGCCCCTGCCAGGTTCTTCATATTCCGTACCAGACGGTCTGCGGTGGCAACGCTCCCCGCAAAGGCCTTGCGGTCGGGCATTTTTGCCACGCCGTCCTCGATGAAGCATTCCTGCCCGTTTTCCAAAGAGCCCAGAATGGTCTTGCCCTCCGTTTGTCCCGCACCCCGCATAGCGTCGGTGACCAGAACGGTTCTGTGGACACCCTTGGAGCGGTAGACCAGCTGCAACAGGGTATCGGGAAGATGCTTGCCGTCGGCAATGATCTCCACGGTGAGATCGTCGTAGAGATACCCCGCCTCGATGAGGCCGGGATGGCGGTAGCCGTCGATGCGGACGATGGTGCTCATACCGCTGTAAAAATGGGTGAGGTGGGTATATCCGTGGGAGAGGGCCTCCTTTGCCACGTCGATGGTGGCGTTGGAGTGACCCATGGAGGGATAAACGCCCCGCTTTTTCAGGGTGTCCCCCAATTCCATGGCACCGGGAAGCTCGGGAGCCACCGTCCAGCGGACGATACAGCCCTCCGCCGCATCCAGCACCTTGTTGTAGTGGGCGGGGTTGGGCAGCTGCAGGTATTTTTCGTCCTGGGCGCCCTTTTGGTCGGCAGAGAAATAGGGACCCTCCAGGTGCAGACCGTAAAGGTAAGCGCCGTTGTAGGCGGTGTTCTGCGCCTTCTTCAAGGTGACGAAGGATTCAAACAGCTCCTCGTCGGGACAGGTCAGCGTGGTGGGCAGAATGGTGGTGGTGCCGTGCTTTCCGTGGAGAGTGGCCGCCCCGATAAAGGCCTCCAGGGTGCCGTCCATGTAGTCGTAACCGCCGCCGCCGTGCTGATGCACGTCGATAAAGCCGGGAGCTATGTATCTCCCCGTATAGTCGTGAATGACGTGGGAGCCGTCGTCCTTGCGGCGCACTCCCGCATAGGTGATCACGCCGTCCTCACAGCAGACCTCGCCGTTTTTGACCACGGCATTGGGGAAGAGCAGGTTGCCGATAAATTTCCGTTTCATAAGCGTTTTCCGTCCTTATACCTGTTTGATGATCAGCGCCACGGCGTGAGAGGCAATGCCTTCCTCCCTGCCGGAAAAGCCCAAATGCTCCTCCGTGGTGGCTTTCACGTTCACTTGTTCCGCATTGATGCCCAGACAAGCGGCGATGTTCTCCGCCATGGCGGGGATATAGCCTGCCAGCTTGGGCTTTTGGGCAATGACGGTGGCGTCGATATTTCCCACGGCGTAGCCCTTTTCTGTCAAAAGCCTGCCGCAATGCTTCAAAAGCAACCCGGAATCAATGCCCTTGTAGGCAGGGTCGCTGTCGGGGAAATGCTTGCCGATGTCCCCAAGTCCTGCGGCGCCCAGCAAGGCGTCGCACACGGCGTGCAGCAGTACGTCTGCATCGGAGTGCCCCAAAAGGCCTAAGCCGTGGGGGATCTCCACGCCGCCAATGATCAATTTTCTGCCTTCTACCAGGCGGTGAACGTCGTAGCCGTGGCCGATACGCATCATACGTCTTGTTCCTTTGCCTTTTGTATCAGGAGGAGCGCCCTTGCCAGGACGATATCCTCTCTTGTAGTCAATTTGATGTTGCGGGGATCCGTTTGTACGTATTCCACGGTCCCTCCCGCCGCCTCCAGCATGGAGGTCTCGTCGGTGAAGGTGTTCCCCGTCTTTTGCGCCATGGCGTACGCCACGGTGTATGGCTCCCGCAGGAAGACCTGGGGCGTCTGCACCGCCAGCAGGTGATCCCGCTTGGGGGTGTACAGGGTGTGATGCTCCTTGTCCACGTATTTCACCGTGTCCGTTACGGGGGAGCAGGCCGTAGCGGCGCCTGTCTTTTTTGCCCCTTCGATAACGGCGGAAATGATCTCCGGCGTCACAAAAGGACGTGCGCAATCGTGCACGCAGGCAAAGGAAACGCCCGGTGACATTTGGCGCACGCCTGCAAAAACGGATTCACTGCGGGTCTTTCCGCCTTCGCAGAAGCGAATGGGCATGGGGATCTGCAATCCTTCTGCCAAAAGCCGCAGACGGGGAAGATTCTCCCCGCCTACCACCACCAGCTCCGAAACGGGGGAGGCGATAAACGCCTCCAAAACCCGTTGGAACAAGGTTTTACCGTTCAGTTTGATCTCCGGCTTGGAGACCCCGCCCATGCGGGTACCGCTTCCTGCGGCAACGATGATCCCGCAGACGGAATCAGTCTTCATACTCATAGCCGATGGTGAACGCCTTGGCGTTCATTTCCCCCAGCTCGGGCTTCGCCTTGGGAGAGGCGGCGCGGAGACTCTCGCGGAAGTAGTCCCCGTCAAACAGCCCGGTCTCCTTCATCAGCTTGCCCAGCATGATGCAGTTTGCCAGCTTGGGGAAGCCGTTTTCGTTTGCCAGCTTGGTAGCGGGCACGCCGCAGGACTTGATATCCCCGCGGATCTCGTCGGGAGTGACCAGAGAGGAATCGTACACCACGGTGCCGCCTACGGCAACCTTGGATACGAACTTATCGTAAGAGGGCTTGTTCATGGCCAACAGAATGTCGGGAGTGGTGACCAGGGGAGAGCCGATGGGCTCGTCGTCAATGTTCACCGAGCAGTTACAGGTACCGCCGCGCATTTCGGGGCCGTAGGAGGGGAGCCAGCTGACTTCCTTGCCGTTTTTCATGCCTGCAACGATCAACTGCTTGCCTGCAAACAGAATACCCTGTCCGCCGAAGCCTGCCAAAAGAATGCCTGCCATCAGTTCTGTTCCTCCTTCGTGATATCCTTATAAACGCCCAAGGGGTAGTGAGGCATCATGTTCTCGCGGAGCCACTCCAAGGCCTTCTCGGGAGAGAGACCCCAGTTGGTGGGACAGGTGGAGAGCACTTCCACGATGGAAAGGCCCTTCTTTTCCTGCTGGAGGGTGAAGGCCTTCTTGATGGCCGCCTTGGCCTTGCGTACGTTCTGTACGGTGTCCACCGCAACGCGCTCTGCGTATGCGGTACCGTCCAGGGTGGCCATCATCTCGCAAACGCGGATGGGGTTGCCCTGGAGCTGCTTATCCCTGCCGTAGGGGGAGGTGGTGGTCACCTGTCCCAGCAGAGTGGTGGGTGCCATCTGACCGCCGGTCATACCGTAGATGGCGTTGTTGATAAAGATGATGGTGATATTTTCCCCTCTTGCGCCAACGTGGACGGTCTCTGCCGTACCGATGGCCGCCAGGTCGCCGTCACCCTGGTAGGTGAACACGGTGAGGTCGGGGTTGGAGCGCTTCACACCGGTAGCTACTGCGGGCGCTCTGCCGTGTGCCGCTTCGATCATATCACAGTTAAAATAGTTGTAAGCAAAAACGGAGCATCCTACGGGAGCGACGCCAACGGTGGTGCCCTCCACGCCCAGCTCGTCGATGACCTCTGCCACCAGACGGTGCACGATACCGTGGGTACAGCCGGGACAGTAATGGAAGGGAACGTCCGTCAATGCATGGGGCTTTTCAAAAACGATCATCAGTTGTCACCTCCGACTGCCTTCTTGATGTGGACGAGGATCTCGTCTGGGGTGGGGATCATACCGCCGGTTCTGCCGAAGTGGGAAACGGGCTTTGCGCAATCGATGGCAAGCTTCACGTCGCTCAGCATCTGACCCATGTTCATCTCCACGGAGAGGAACGCATTTGCGGTTTCGGAAAGGGCCTTCAGCTCCCCCGAGGGGAAGGGCCACAGGGTGATGGGACGGAACAAGCCCGCCTTGATGCCCTGCTCTCTTGCCATACGAACGGCAGTCTTTGCGATTCTTGCGGTGATGCCGTAAGCAACCACCACGATCTCTGCATCCTCGGTGAGGTAGGTATCGTATTTGACTTCCTTTTCCTCAATCTCCGCATAGCGCTCAAAACGCTCTACAACGGTTCTCTCCAGCTCTTCGGGAGCGATGTACAAAGAGTTTACCACGTTGTGCTTTCTGCCGCCCTTGTGGCCGTTGGTGGCCCAGGTCTTTTCGGGGATCTCTCTGGGGGTATGTGCGCCGAAGTCTACCGGCTCCATCATCTGTCCCAAAGCACCGTCTGCCAGGATCATACAGGGCATACGGTAGATGTCCGCCAGGTCAAAGGCCTCCCCGGTGAGGGACGCCATCTCCTGGACGGAGTTGGGTGCCAGGACGATGACGTGCTGGTCGCCGTGACCCAGGCCGCGGATGGCCTGGTTATAGTCGGACTGAGCAGGCTGAATACCGCCCAGGCCGGGGCCGCCTCTCTGGACGTTTACCAGAACGCAGGGCAGGTCACTGCCGATGATGTAAGAGATACCCTCGCTCATCAGGGACACGCCGGGAGAGGAGGTGGAGGTGATGCAACGGCTTCCCGTAGCGGCGGCGCCGTAGATCATGTTGATGGCGGAGACTTCGCTCTCAGCCTGCAAGCACATGCCGTCTCTCTTGGGCAGCTGCTTTGCCATATATTCCGCAAGCTCGGTTTGCGGGGTGATGGGGTAGCCGAAGAACAGCTTACAGCCTGCGCGGATGGCGGCTTCTGCCAGGGCTTCGTTCCCCTTCATTAACAATTTCTCGCTCATGATGGTTTTCTCCTTCTTGTGGGTTTACACGTTTTTCTCTACGGTGATCACCAGGTCGGGGCACATGGTTGCGCACATGGCACAGCCTAAGCACTTGTCCATTTCCTTCACACCTGCGGGGTGGTACCCCTTGGCATTGAGAAGCTTTTCTTCCAATGCGATGATCTTCTTGGGGCAAGCCAGGACGCAAAGCCCGCAGCCCTTACAAAGATCGGTTTTGAACGTTACTCTGTTCATAACAAAGGCCTTTCTTGGGTTTTCTCTATGGTTTTGTTTTTTTTCTTCAAAATAATTTTCTGGTCACGTCCCGGATGGGAACCCCGCCCTCGGGCAGGTTCTCGGGGAAGGCGGTGACCGCCGCCAAGGGCAGATCTGTCAGACGGCAAAGCTCCGTGCAGGAAGCAAAGGAAGCCTCCACGTCCTCTTTCGTGGTCTCCGCCCCTAAGTTGGAGTTGTTGATGACACCGCAGAACCGCATATGGGAGGCGTTTTCGATCTCCCGCAGCATTTCCGCCGCGGCACGGGGGTCGGAGATATAGGGGCGGTAGTAATTATACACGTAGTACATGGAATAGCCGCAGCTTTCGTACTTGTCGTGGTGGACCGCCAGCGCCGTGGCGCCGTCCCCGTCGCCTCCTACGTCGATCACGGCACATTCGTCGGTGACGAACACGGAGCCGTATTCCTTGGGCAGGGAAGGGATGTCCACGTTGGTGTTGGCAAATTCCGGGAGGATGGGGCGCACCCCCGCCTCCTGCAGCTGCTTTGCGTTGTCCGCCGAGCGGAAATAGGGGTTCACGATGTCCAGGTCCACCAGACAGCATTTCTTGCCCTCTTCTGCCAGGGAAAGCGCCAGGTTCACGGCAATGTTGGTCTTGCCGCACCCGAAATGTCCCGCGATCACGGTGATGCGGTTTTGCAAAAGTCGTTTCATAGGTCTTACAGTCCTCGGATCAGATCCCCCGCCTTTGCGTCTTCTACCCGCAGATAGAAGGGCATACGGGGATGTTTGGTGTCGCCTATGGGGTTGCCGTCCTTGTCAAACAGCTCCGTGACGGTGATGTCCCGCCCTGTGGTGCCGGGGGAGAGCAGGTTGGCCTTGTCTCCGATCTGCATCTTGTTGAACTGCTCGCAAAGGGCAAGCCCCGTTTCGGGATTATAGTCCTTGACCACTGCCAAAAAGGCACGGTCCTTCAGGTAGACGTTGTTCCCCACGATGTTGGCGTTTTCGTGAGGGTTGCCGTAGAAGTAGCCGGTGGCGTACTCTCTGTGGGAGACGCTTTCCACCTCCGCCATGTAAGCGGGGTTGAAGGGCTTCCCGTCATAATAATCGTCCAGCGCCATGCGGTAGGCGTTGGTCACCGCCGCGGTGTAATAGGCGCTCTTCACTCTGCCTTCGATCTTCAGGGAATCCAGGCCCGCCTCCGCCAGCTCTCCGATATGGTCGATCATACACAGATCCTTGGAGGAGAACAGATAGGTCCCGTATGCGTCCTGCTCTGCGGAGATCACGTCCTCGGGACGCTTCTCCTCATGGACGTAATACTTCCAGCGGCAGGGCTGGGCACAGGCACCTCCGTTGGCGTCTCTGCCCGCAAAATAATTGGAAAGCAGGCATCTTCCGGAATAGGAAACGCACATGGCGCCGTGGATGAAGGCCTCCAGCTCCAATTCCTCGGGAATGTTCTTGCGGATGGCTTTGATCTCTGCCAGGGAAAGCTCCCTTGCCAGCACGATACGCTTCACCCCCTGGCGGTGCCAGAAACGGCAGGCGGCGGCGTTTACCGTGCTTGCCTGGGTGGAAAGGTGCAGCTCGGGATCCTTGGCGTTGGCCTTGATGCAATCCATCACACCCGGGTCGGAGACGATGTAGGCGTCGGGCTTCAATTCGTCCGCCTCCGCAATAAAGCGGGGGAGGTCGCCGAATTCCCCTTCGTGGGGCATGACGTTCACCGTCAGATACACCTTTTTGCCCTTTTCGTGGGCGTAGGCGATGGCAGATGCCAGGGATTCTTTTGTAAAGTTATCCGCCGCACGGCGCATCCCAAACCGCTCCAGGGCGCAATAGACTGCGTCGGCGCCGTAATCCACGGCGAAGCGGAGCTTTTCGGGATTTCCCGCAGGGGATAGGATCTCGGGTTTCTTTCGGTTATTCATTCTCTTCGTTCTCTGCCTTCAATGCCGCGTTTTCCTTACGGACCCGCTCCACGTTTTTCAAGTGTCCCGAAAGGGTGGCGGCGTAATAGGTCTCGCCCAAGTCGTTGCTGACGAAGAAGAAGGCGTTGATCACGTCTCCGTCCTCATCGTAGGGGGGAGAGGGATAGATGGCGGAAAGGATGGAGTCCAGACCTGCGTTGCAGATGGCTCCGGGAGGCAGTCCTTCGTTGGTGTAGGTGTTGTAGGGGCTGGGGAAGCTCTTGTCGATCTGGGAGGCGTCCTGGATACGGTCCATGCCTGCCAGCTCCAAGGCGTACTGAATGGTGGCGTCGCTTTCCAGCAAGGGATAGTCCGCCTTATGGTTGAGACGGTTGTGAAACACGTAGGAGATATACTCAAAGTCCTCCGCCGTCTTACCCTCCGCCTCGATCATGGAAGCCAAGGTAACGATGTCGTCCAGGGTGTAGCCCGTCCCCTCGCAGATGGAGGCGTAGGTAGACTTCCAGTCCACCCATACCTTGGCGTTGAAGTTGTTCAGCAGCTTGTTGATGGCCAGGTATTCCTCGGTGTCGGTATAGAAATCGTAGGTGTCGGGGTAAAGGTAGCCCTCCAGACGGTAAACGCGGTCGGCGTCCCAACCGTTTTCGTCCAAAATCTTGACGAATTCATGCTTGTAGGGGTAGTTGTTGATGGCCTCGATGAAGCCCTCCTTGGTGCCCACCCCGTTCTTCACGAACAAATTGATGATATCATCCACGGTGAAGCCCTCGGGAATGGTGAGGGTCACCACCTCCCGCTCATGCACGGGGGTGGTCAGCGCCGCAAGGAGCTGAATATAGTTCATGGAGACGTTCAGCTTGTGCTCCCCGGGAATGAAGGCGATCTCTTCGCCGTCTCCGGAGTATTGCAAATAAATGGAGAAGACCCAGTCGTATTCGATCAGACCGTTTTCGTACAGGATCTGCGCCACCTCTTCCTGGGTGGCGTCCTCGGGCAGGGTGACGGTGATCTCCGCGTCTCCCTTCACCAAGGCGAACACGTCGTTGCCGATGGTGAGCACGTAATAGGAAAGGTACGCCGCAATGATCAGCACGATGACGATATACAGCGCCGCTTTCAGCAGGAAGCTCATCCCCGCAACGCCTCTCCAAAGCTTCCGCAGGATCCGCAGGGGCAAGGGCAGCTGCAGCTCGTCCTCATCCTCCTCGTCCTCCTCCTCTTCCTCTTCCTCGGCAGGCAGATCGGGCTCTTCCGCAGGCAGGGGCGGCTCGTCCCCGTCGCTTTCGGAAAAATGGGAGGAAAGTCCCATGTCCTCCTCGGAAACGGAATCCGCAAAATGGTTCTTCACGGCGTCCTCGGAGATGCCGATCTCCTCCGTCTCCTCTACGGGAGCGTGCTCTTCCTTTGGGAGCTCCACACGGGTCTTGGCCTCTACCACACGGGTCTCGGTGTGAGGGGTGGGCTGACGGTCTTCGGGCTGTTCTTTTTTCTTTTTGCGGTATTCCGCAAGGATCTCTTCCAGTTCTTCGTTTTGGGAAGGACGGTGGTCGTGCATGAAAGCTGCCTCCTTATTGGATCGCCGTGATCAAAAAGAACACGGCCGTTAACACGAGAAATGCGGGGGAAAGGAACACCTTCCAGAAATGGGTGCGGTTCTTGGGCGGCAGAGACTGCTCCGGCGGCTCCTGGGCAAAGCGGAGATACTGAAGCTCCACGCAATACAGGAACAAAAACAGGGAGGCGCCGAACAGCATTGCCAGCAGGAAGCCCACGAAGAAGGCACCGTTCTTTTGCATGATGATGTTCAAAAATTGGTCGGAGGTGAACACGCTCAGGGTGTTGCTCAGCAGATGCAACAGCATGGCGGGGATCACCGAGCGGGAGGCCAGGGTGATGACACCCAGCAAAACTCCCACGAAGAGATATACGGGGAAGTTGGTCACGGAAAAATGCAGCATGGCGAAGCAAACAGCCGAGATCACCACGGCGTTGGCCTGCCCGAGGGAACGGTATTCCGCCAGGATCACCCCACGGAACAACAGCTCCTCGCATACGGCGGGGATGATGACCATGGAGAGCAGAACGCCCGCAAAGGGAAGCTCTCCTTCACCCGCGGAAAGCCCTTCAAAGAAGGCGGGGGTGGACACGGCCTGCTCCGCTACGGCGCGGTAGATAAACTTGATCAGCAGATTCCCCACGATCAGGACGCACCCGCCGAAGGCCGTCAATGCGATGTGCCGCACCTTCATGGGGGAAACGGGCATGGGGGTGGCCAGCTTCCGCTTCTTCAAAAGGTAATACAGCATGCAGGGCACCAACAGCACCAAGATCTGCACCAGGGAAATGCTCAAAAACAGATCCGTTACGTTTTCCGTCCCTGCCAGCAGGAAGCGGGAAAAATGCATGGCGGCAAGGACGAAGAGCACCAGGAGGGGTGCCGTCAGATGAGGCCGGTTCCATTTTGCCGTTTTTTCAGTTGAGGAGATGCGTTCCAAGACCCATCACGTCCTTTCCGTAAAGATCAAAGAGAATGCTTATGCAAAACGGGTCTGCTCCCGCAGAACGGTCGCCGTCTCGAAGCCGAACAACAGCTCCACCAGACAGAACCCGAATTCAAAGGAAACGCCCATGCCCTCGGCGGTGACGAAGGTGTCGTCGTATTCCACCTTTTTGCCGGTGCGGATCCCGCCGGGGATCTCCTTTTCAAAGCCGGGATAGCAGGCGTACCGTCTGCCCTCCAGAAGTCCCATCTTCCCCAAAATGGAGGGGGCGGCACAGATGGCCGCTACGTACAGGCCGTTTTCGGCGGCGTACTGCACCAAGGAGCGTACGGCAAAGCTTTCGTAAAGATGCTCCGTGCCCTTCAGTCCGCCGGGAAGGAGGATGCAGTTCAGGGAGGTCTTGTCCAATCTGTCCAGGGAAAGATCGGCCTTCACGGCGATGCCGTGGGCGCCGGTAACGTATTCTTCGCCGTTTACGGAGACCAAAAGCACGTCTCCGCCTGCACGGCGCAACAGGTCGGCGGGGACCAACGCCTCCGCTTCTTCAAAGCCTTCTGCCAATAAGATCGCAATGTTTACCATAGGGGGGAACACCTCGTTTCTTTTTTAGTGGGGGAGCAGCGCTTCCACAGCGGAGAGGATCTCTTCGTGGATGTCCTCACGGGTGCGCAACGCCGTTCCTTTTGCACAGTCTATCTTTTTCCAGTCCAGCTTTTCGGCGGAATACAGCGCCGCCTTGTAGCTGTCGGACAAATGCCGTTTGTCGTTTTCATGGATATCCGTCTCCCGCCCGGTTTGGGAGGAGCGGCTTTTGATGAGGGCTTCCGAGACCTCCGGCGGTACGCACAGGTACAGCACCAGGTCGGGAGCGGGCAGACCCATCTTTTCGTATTCCAGGTCGAACAGCCATTCCAGGAAGCCGTCGTAGTCTTCCTCGGGAAGCTTGGAAAGCTGATGCACCGCGTTGGCGGTGGTATAGCGGTTAGCCAGGATCACCGTTCCCGCTTCGTAGTCCTTTTTCCAGTCCAGCATGTAGGAGCAGTAGCGGTCCACCCCGTAGAACACCGAGGCGGCGTAGCCGTTCACCGCGTGGGGATCGTTCCCGAAGGCGCCCCCCAAATACAGCTTCACCGCGGCGCTCATCTTCTCGTCGTAGGTGGGGAAGGATACGGAACGGCAGGGGATGCCCCTTGCCTTCAAAGCCTCCTCCAGCAAGCGGGTCTGGGTCTCCTTGCCCGATCCGTCCAGCCCGTCCAGGGCGATGAGGATGCCTTTTTTGCTCTGCTTTCCCATGGAAAAATTCCACCTCCGAAAGAAAAAACTTCTTTAGTATAGTATTATACCACTTTACGGTGGAGATTGCAAGGGTTTCTCATAAAAATTCAAATTGTCGCAACAAAAAAACGGAACCGCTCTTTTGCGGTTCCGAAGGGAAGCTTATTCCGTTTTCTCCGAAGCGGGCTTTCCGTAATTCGTGTGATACCGATGGATCTCTCCTACCTGGGCTTCCGTGACGTACCCTTTGCTGTAGGCGTCGGAAAGAGACAGAAACTCTCCTTCGCGGTATACGGTCAGAATGAAGCTGGAGGAGTGGGAGAATAGATACCCTGCGATGTTCTTGGTCTCTATTATCTGCAGCAGAGTTTTCTGAAACAGTACCACGCAATCCCCGAAAGTGCCGTAGTATCGCAGGTTGCCGCCGCTTCCGTCGTCCCATATCGGCGTGCCGCCGAATTGCTTCTGCCAAGCGGCGGCGATCTCTTCCTTACCCTCGTTAGTCAGCGGGCGGAAGGGATCTTCCGGTTCTGCACTGCAGCTTGCCAAAAGGCATATGCCAAGGACAAGAAGGATCGAAAGGATCTTTTTCATAGCTGTCACCGTTCCTTTTTTCGTTTTCTCACTTTCATTCTACCACGGGAGATTCTTTTTGTCAACAAAAAACAGCGCCGCATGTTGCGACGCTGCCTGTCTTTAACGGTATTCCTCGGGTAAGAACTCTGCGGGGATGACGGACTGCAGGGTCTTGTAAAGATTCTCGATGGAGAACTTACCGCCCTTGAGCGTGGTGGTACCCTTCCTCTTTTCATACCAGGTCACACCGCTGGCCTTTACCAGCTCCTCGGTGTAATCCTTCAACTCGTAGATCTTAAAGTTGCGGTAGCCCGTATCCTTTTCACCGTCCGCACTTTCCTTGGTGTAATGGAGCACCAAAGGGGTCAGCATGGGATTTTCAATGGTGATCTCCCCGGTCTCGGCGCTCTTGCGCACGTCAAAGGAGAGCATACCCTCCAGCACGTTCAAGGCGTTTTGCATTCCGGAAACAAAGTTGCCCAGGGAGTAGGTCAACAGCATTTTATGACCGGTGATATCGTTGGTCACCCATTTCATAGGCTGTAAGCAATGGGAATGGGTGCCAATGACCACGTCCACCTCCAATTCGCAGAACAGCTCGGCGTAGTTTCTCTGCTCCTGGTTCTGGGTGTAGCTGTCTTCATACCCCCAGTGAGCGGAGACGATGACCACGTCTGCCAAGGCGTGGGCCAAACCTACCTGGCGGCGGATCAACTGCTCGTTCAGATAGGGAATATAGGTCTCGGAATAACACTCGATGCCGTTGGTGCTGTAGGTGTAGGTGAGAAGAGCGAAGGTAATGCCCTCTTTTTCGTAGAGCACGATGTTGTTGGTATCTTCTTCGTTCTCGTAGTATCCCAAAGGGGTCATCCCCAAGGACTTATAGTAGGGGTCGGAATACTTCAGCAGCTTATCGTTGCCGGAATCCAGCATATGGTTGTGGGCCATGTTGATGATGTCCACGCCCAGAGTGGCCAGATCTCTCGCCACCGCTATGGGGGTATTGAACTGGGGATAGCCGTCGATCTTGGAGCCGGGACCCCCGGAGAGGGTCTCCTGGTTGATGAAGCAGATGTCCGCGTTCTTCATGGTATCCGCCACGTGTTCGTAAATGGGCAGGAAATCGTAGTCCATCTCGTTGGTGGGCCAATCCTTGTAATTGACCTTGGTGCCGTTGGCGGCGGCGTAGTATTCCATGCCTGCGTAATACACGGAGGGGTGGATCAGGTTGTCCCCGCAGGCCACGAAGCTGACTACCGTGTCCACAGGATCCTCGGGAAGCTCGATCACATCGGGAGCGCTGGATTCCCCTTCGCTTTCCTCCGGATAGGAGCTTTCCGTTTCGGGAACGGAGCTGTCCTCCGAGGGAACGGAGCTTTCGGGGGCGGCGTCTTCCGAGGAAGCGTTGCTTCCCCCAAAGGATTCGGCAGATTCTCCGCCCAAGGGATCCACGAAGGAACAGCCGCAGCAAAGCAGCAGAACGCAAAGGAGGCAGGCGGTCAAACGCTTAAAACGAAACATAATCAAAAACCTCAAAAACAGGGTTGTGGTACTTGAGAAACAGTATACCAGTAATTCTATGGAAAGTCAAGGGATTATTCTTGGACAAATTGTGAAAACATTCCCTGGGCGCGGCTGTCGCAAAGGGCGGTGATCACCGTGCCGTTTTCCGTGTATTCCGTGTTGTGGACCGTGGCAAAGCGGTACACCTCCGCCGCCTTTCCGGCCTGGACGTGGGAGAAGAACAGCTTTAAGATCTTTTTGCCTCCGTTCACCGTTTCCTCCAGCTTGTCAAGCAAAGTCTCGATCCCCGTGCCCGTGACGGCGGAGATCTCCAGCACGTCCCCGGGGAACAGCCCCTTGTCGGCGTCGGAGACCAGGTCGGTCTTGTTGTATACCTCAAGAATGGGCTTGTCCTCTGCGCCCAATTCGCCGATGAGCTTTTCCGTCACGGCACGCTTGCGGGTGCGTTCTCCCGCCTCCTCGCTTCCGTCGGTGAGGCAAAGGATCACGTCGCAGTAGGTCAGCTCCTCCAAGGTGGAGCGGAAGGCTCTTACCAGATGGGTGGGCAGGCGGTCGATGAAGCCTACGGTGTCCGTCAAAAGCACCTCCGTGCCCCCGGGCAAGGTGAGCCTGCGGGTGGTGGGATCCAGGGTGGCAAACAGCTTGTCCTCCGCCAGGATCCCCGCATCGGTGAGCCTGTTCAGCAGGGTGGATTTCCCCGCGTTGGTGTAGCCGATGATGGCCACGGTGGCCAGTCCCGACCGCATTCTTTGGGAGCGCTTGATGCCTCTGGTGCGTTCCAGCTCGTCCAGCTCCGCCTCCAAGGCCTCGATACGGCGGCGGATGTGACGGCGGTCGCTTTCCAGCTTGCTCTCGCCGGGACCTCTGCTGCCGATGCCGCCGCCCTGACGGGAAAGCATCTTGCCCTTGCCCACCAGACGGGGCGCAGTATACCGCAGACAGGCGATCTCCACCTGGAGCTTTCCTTCACCCGTGACGGCGTGAAGGGCGAAAATATCCAAGATCAGCATGGTGCGGTCGATGACGCGGATGCCCACGATCTCCTCCACCGCGGCGATCTGAGAGGGGGAAAGCTCGTTATCAAACACCGCCAGGGTGATGGTGGGGTCTGCCTTCACCAGCTCGGCAACCTCCTCGCATTTGCCGCTGCCGATATAGGTAGCCTTGTCGGGATGGGGTCTGTTCTGGATCACCGTGGCGGCTACCTCGCCTCCCGCGGTATCCAACAGCCGCTCCAATTCCGCCAGGGAGTTTTCGCATTCCGCGTCCTCTCTCCCCAGGGAGACGGCGATGAGCACCGCACGGGTGATCTCTTCTTTTTGTATGATGTTGGGTTCTGCCATAAGGAACTCCTTTCGTCTTGGCAAAAAATAACGGCGCACAGATCCTGTGCGCCGCAATCTCGTTGCTACTGTAATGGGGAAACTTACTTCAGGTTAAACTTCTTCTTGAACTTGTCAACACGTCCGCCGGCGTCAACAAACTTCTGCTTACCGGTGAAGAACGGATGGCACTTAGAGCAGATATCAACCTTCAGGTTCTCCTTAACGGACTTGGTGGCGTACACCGCACCGCAAGCGCAAGTGATGGTCGTGTTCTTGTAATCGGGATGGATGCCCTGCTTCATGATGGAATTCCTCGCTTTCTTCTTGGACCCGACATTTCCGGCGCCGGATCGATCAAATTTCATACGGGCGTCATTATAACACACATTTTTTTAAAAATCAATACCTTTTTTCGATTTTTTTGAAATTTTGCTTGCTTTTTTTCTCCCGATGGAGTATGATGAAGAAAACCCACAACAAAGGAAGTGTATTTTATGAAACTGACATACTTGGGCACCGCCGCCGCAGAGGGCTGGCCCGCATTGTTCTGCCGCTGTGAGTACTGCGTGAAGGCTTTGGAAAGAGGGGGCAAGAACCTCCGCAGCCGTTCCCAGGCTTTGGTGAACGACGACCTGCTCATTGATTTCCCCGCAGATTCCTTCTCCCATATGCAGCAGAACGGGCTGAACTTCTCCGCCGTGAAGGATCTGCTCATCACCCATTCCCATATGGACCATTTTTCTCCCACGGATCTCCATCTCCGTTCCACCAGCTACTACGCCCACAACCTCACCACCCCTCATCTGACCTTGCACGGCAACGAGCGGGTGATGAAGCTGTTGGAGCGTGAACGGATCACCCGTGAGGAGGAGCCCAACGATACCGGCATCACCGCCGTACAGGTGGAGGCCTACAAGCCCTTCACCGCAGGAAAGTACCGTGTCACCGCCCTGCCCGCCTTCCACGCCATGAACGAGAAGGCCTTCGTGTACCTCATCGAGGACGGGGAAAAGACCCTGCTGTATCTCCACGACACCGGGGAGCTGTTCGACGAGGTGTACGATTACCTTGCCGCCAACAAAGTGCGTGCGGATCTCATTTCCTACGACTGCACCTACGTGGCTCTGCCCTCCGGCGGCGGCCATATGGGCTTGGATTCCTGCCCCAAGGTGCGGGCAAGATTGGAATCCATCGGCGTTGTTCATGAGAACACCGTCCACGTCATCAACCACTTCTCCCACAACGGCAAGCTGATCCACGACGAGCTGGAGCCTGCCGCAAAGGAGCTGGGCTTCCTGACCTCCTACGACGGCATGGTGGTGGAATTCTGATGGAACATATCGATCTTCTGAAAAGATCCAGCTATTATTACGATCTTCCCGAGGAACTCATCGCTCAGACCCCCTCGGAAAAGCGGGACAGATCCCGTCTTCTGGTGCTGAACCGTGAAAGCGGGGAGGTGACCCAGGGGCATTTCTCCGACGTGGTTTCCTATTTCAAGAAAGGGGATTGCCTGGTGATCAATGACACCCGCGTCATTCCCGCCCGTATCTTCGGAACGGCAAAGGGAAGAACGGGGGAGATCGAAACGGTGCTCCTTTCCCGTGTGGAAAGCGAGGAGGGGGAGGTCTGGGAGGCCCTGACCAAGCCCGGCAAGAAGACCCGTATCGGGCAGATCGTGGAATATCCGGAAGGCCTTTCCGGGGAGGTCATCGGCATCCGTGAGGACGGCGTGCGGGTGATCCGCTTTACCTACCAAGGGGTGTTCCTGGAGGTGTTGGAGCGTATCGGGCTGATGCCCCTGCCTCCTTACATCAAGGCCCGCCTGGAGGACAAAAACCGTTACCAGACGGTGTACGCCCGTACCAACGGCTCCGCCGCCGCTCCTACCGCGGGATTGCATTTCACCCCCGAATTGCTTGGGGAATTGGAGGCCAAGGGCGTGGAGATCGTCCGCGTTCTTTTGCACGTGGGGCTGGGCACCTTCCGTCCCGTCAAGGAGGACGATATCTTAGCCCACAAAATGCATTCGGAATACATCAAGGTCACTCCCGAGGCGGCGGAAGCTATCAACCGCACCAAGCAGAACGGGGGCAGAGTCTTCGCCGTGGGCACCACCAGCGTGCGCACGCTGGAGTCCGTTACCGGGGAGGACGGGGTGGTGAAGCCCTTCGAGGGGCACACCGAGATCTTCCTGTATCCAGGCAAAACCTTCCACGCCGTGGACGGGCTGATCACCAATTTCCACCTGCCGGAAAGCACCTTGATCATGCTGGTCTCCGCCTTCGCAGGGTATGAAAATACCATGAACGCCTACCGCTTCGCCGTGGAGGAGCGCTTCCGCTTCTTCTCCTTCGGGGACGCCATGCTTATATGTTAAAATTTCAGCATATTATGGGAATGTATGTATCGTTTATGCAAAAAACGCAACATAATATGTTGACAAATCGGGCATGATATGATACACTGTTATCGAAAGGAGATGATAGTATGTCCAAAGTATCTACGAATATCAGTATCGACGCGGAAACCAAAGCCAAAGCGCAGGTAATGCTTGCTGATCTTGGGATGGATCTCTCCACCGCCGTGAACATCTTTCTTCGCCAAATGCTTTATGAAGGCGGCATTCCCTTTTCTATCACCAGGGATGTACCGAACAAGATCACTCTGGAAGCGATGAAGGAAGCACAGGAAATGTTCCGTTCTCCCGAAAAGTACAAGAGGTACGATAACGTGGACAGCATGATGGAGGACATTTTAGGTGAGGTATGAGATCGTCCCGTCGAACCAATTCAAGAAAGATCTGAAGCTGGCGCAAAAGCGCGGTTACGACCTTGACAAGATCAAGAAGGTGATTACTGCTCTTGCAAGCGGCGAAACGCTTGAAGCGAAGTACCGAGATCATCTCCTGACAGGTGATTACGGCGGCTACCGGGAGTGTCACATTCAACCGGATTGGCTGCTTGTATATCAGATAGACGGCACCCGACTGATGCTGTTTTTGGCTCGAACGGGTACGCATAGCGACTTGTTTTGAGATCTTACCAACCATCGTGTGAGTGAATTTATGAAAGAGTTTGGCAAGCTTCAATACCACTTTCGTCCGAAGAAGGGGTGGATCAACGACCCCAACGGGCTGGTGTACTTCAAGGGCTATTACCACGTGTTCTATCAACACGCTCCCGATCACGAGATCCCCTGGAAGCAGCCTATGCATTGGGGACACGCCCGTACCAAGGATTTCCTTCACTGGGAGGAGCTTCCCGTTGCCCTCACCCCCGACCGTCCCTACGATACCGGCGGGTGCTGGTCGGGAACCGCCATCGTCAAGGACGGTAAGCTGTACCTGTTCTACGCCGCCATTACGGAGATCTCTTCCGTGGCGGTGGCCGTCTCCGAGGACGGGATCCACTTTGAAAAATACGAAAAGAACCCCGTGATCGCCACCTTTCCTCCCGAGGGAGGACCGGATTTCCGTGACCCCGCCGTCGCCTGTATCGAAGGCGTCTATTACTGCGTGGTGGCCTCGGGACATCCCGCCACCGAAACGGCAAGACTGCTGTTGTACCGCAGCGAGGATCTTTTGGATTGGACGTTCTGCTCCGTGATGGCGGAGTGGAAAGAATCCAAGTATGCGGAATGTCCCTCCTTTATGCCCGCGGAAGAAGGGTGCCTCCTCACCGCCTCCGTTTGTCCTTTGGAAAAGGAGCATTATTTCTCCGTGATGTACGGAGAACTGAAGGACGGCCGTTTCACCGTGAGGCACCGCGGTCAGGTGGACAAGGGCCCCGACCAGTACGCAGGGCAGGCCTTTCGGGATCATTTGGGGCGGAATTTGCTGATCACCTGGATCCCCGGCTGGAAGTACAGCGGCTACGCCTCTGCGGATATCGGCTGTATGTCTGTTCCCAGGGAATTGAAGTTGGAAAACGGGCGGATCACCGCTTATCCCATCCCGGAGCTTCAATATCTTTTGAAGAACGAGGACCCCTGTCTGCAAAGGACGGAGAACGGCTTTATCGTATCCCGCGAAGGCAGAGAGCTTTTGGTGTACCGGGGTGAGATCCGCAGTCTGAAGATCCTGCGGGACGCCTATATTGCGGAGATCTTTGTCAACGGCGGGGAAGAGGTCTTTTCCGTTTTGCTGTAAAATTTGAATTTCTCTTCTTTTCCCCTTGACATTGACCCTGCGTCAAGTGTTATACTGAGGGCGGAAAGGAGAGATTTTCTTTTATGGAGCAGAAGCTTTTGGATATCAATACGGTGTGCCGTATGCTGGGCACCACCTCCCGTACCCTGCGTTTTTACGAGGAAAAAGGGATCGTCCAAAGCACGGTCAGCCCCTTTTCCACCCGCAGACAGTACAGTATGGAGCAATTGGAGCAGATCAAAAAGGTGTTGGTTCTGCGCTCCCTGGGTCTGCCCGTGGCTGAGATCAGAAAATTACAGCAGGAAAAGGGAGAGCTGGGGCAAGCCATCCTGGAACGGCGTGCCAAGGTGATTGCCTCCATCACCACCAAGACCCATGAGATCGCCTTGTTGAACGAGGCGTTGCAGGTCCTCGAGCGGGGCGGGGACGTATTTGCCCCGAGAAAATCCGCAGAGATGCAACGAAAGGAACGGCTGAAGACCGTGGAGGCTTTCACCGACGCCTTCCTGGCAGGAGATCTGAAGACCTGCTATAGCTTCTTTGATGAAGTCTTGCAGAAGGCGTTGCCCTTTGAGGACTTTGCCGCAGGTGCGAAGGAGACCTTTCGTCCGGTGGGAAGCTATGTCTCCCGCGGGGTGCGGTGGACGGGATATCTCCCCGACACCGTCTATATCGAGCTGGAATACCAGAACGTGGGCGTTTACGTTCAGCTTGCTTTTAAAGACCAATTGATCCAAGGGATCTGGATGAGCTATTACGAACCGAAGGAGGGCCGATGATGGATATTTTCTACCTTTTAGCCGCGCAGACGAGACACTTTACCATGCCTTGGTGGATAGGCGCTATCCTTGTGGGGCTCGTGTTTCTGATCGCCCATCTTTACTGCGTGACGCGGAAATACCATTGTCCCAAATGCGGCAATACCTTCCGTGTAAAGTGGTATGCCTTCTCTACTTGGTATCACACCGAAGATCGCAGAGTGGCAAAATGCCCCCATTGCAAACGGAAGGGATTCTGTAAGTATGATTAAGAAAGGGCGGATTTTGATTCTGTGTTCTTGCTTGACCGTATCGTTGCTTGTTGCTGTTTTTCATCGGTATTGGTGTTTGACAGTCGGCTCCCTTTTGCCGTTGTTTTTTGCGCTTCTTTCGTTGGTTTTGTCGTTCTCTTTTCGGAAGGCGACGCCCCGGGAGGAGCAGACTGCCTACGGAAGCGATCTGACGCCGGAGGAGCAGGGCTTGCTGGGGAAGTATACGTCTTTCGGCTTTGGCCTTTTGGCGCCTTGGCAGGGGATCTTTCTGTTCTTCTTTCCCACTGCTGTGAAGATGCTTTCCGTGTTGCTGTTTTTGGCAAGCTTTTTCGTAGGCCCCGGCCTGTTCCGTGTGCGTCACGGTAAGGAGCTGAAGTCCCGCTTCCTCCGGGAACGACTGGAATTGGAGGAGCAACGCAGGAAAGAAGAATCCGGCAAATGGAAATGATCCCTCCCGAAAACGACAGTTTTCGGCAATCAAGTTTCTTTGAGGATTCTTAAGGGGCTTTCTTTTTCGAAAGAAAGCCCCTTAAGCGTTCTCCCGTCCCCCAAACGTCCGCGAAAAAAGCGGGCGTTTTTCTTGCCTTCCACTTGCTTTTTGGAAAGAGTTGTGATATAATATGGTACTTATTATTGGATCGTGTGGAAAGTCATGGAAAAAATACCCGTTTACGCCGTGGTGGGTCCCACCGCCTCGGGGAAAAGTGCATACGCCATCCGTCTGGCCAAGGAGCTGGATGGGGAAGTGATCAGCGGGGATTCCATGCAGATCTACCGCGGCATGGACATCGGCACTGCCAAGGCGAGTGTAGCGGAACAGCAGGGTGTCCCCCACCATCTGCTGGACGTGGCGGAGATCACCGAAGGCTTTTCCGCAGGCAGGTTCATGGAGCTGGCCAAGGAAAAGATCGCCGAGATCCACGGAAGGGGGAAGACCCCCATCCTCTGCGGCGGCACGGGACTGTATATCGAGCTGCTGCTTACGGGAAAACAGCTTTCCGAGAACACCGCCGACGAAAAACTGCGGGAGGAGCTGCTGCGGTTTGCAAACGAACAGGGCAACGAAGCACTCCACGCAAGGCTTGCGGAATTGGATCCCAAGTCTGCGGAAAACATCCATCCCAACAACGTGAAACGGGTGGTGAGAGCCTTGGAGATCGCCCTGATCACGGGCAGTACCAAAAGCGAAGCGGACGAAAAGAGCAGGGAGGGGGAGAACCCCTATGCGCCCACCATCATCCGCCTGACCTACGCCGACCGTGGGGCGCTTTACGAAAAGATCGACCTGCGGGTACGCAGAATGTTTGAGGAAGGCCTGGAGAACGAGGTGCGCACCCTTTGCGACAGGGGCCTGCGGGAAACGCCTACCGCCTCCCAGGCCATCGGGTATAAGGAGTTTTACCCCTATTTTGACGGCGAAATCTCCCTGGCGCAGGTGGAAGAAGACATCTGCCGCAACACCAGAAGGTACGCCAAACGGCAGGAGACCTGGTTCTCCCGCATGCATTACGACCAATTGATCACGCTTTGATTTTCAGACGAGGAGGGTTTTTATGGCAAAGATCAAACGTTTCTTTTCACAGTTCGGCGTGACCGTGCTGCTGGTGACCCTCTGCGTCTATCTGATCTTGCAGTTGACCTTCGGTATCGGCGAGGTAGCGGAGGTGGAGCATACCACCTACGTCACCGTGCGGGATACCGTCCAGCTGGAGGCATACCTGTTCCGTGACGAAACGCCCCTCTACAGCGGCACCCAAGGCACCGATTGCTTTTTGGTGGACGCAGGCGACCGCGTGGCCAAGGGTACCAACGTTGCGGTGACCTATACCGAAGAGGACGACGCCACCGTGCAGGAACGGATCACCCGCATCAACCGTATGATCCGTATCTTGGAGCTTTCCAACCTTTCCGAGGGTGCCCAGACCACCGACCTTGCCGTTCTGGACAAACGGATCCAGGCATTGACGGTGGAGCTCCTGCGGGACGTTGCCGACGGCGACCTCACCGCCGCCTTGCGGGGGGAGGAAGCGCTGTGGGTGGAGATGAACCGCCGCCAGGCCCTTTTGGAGGACGATTTTGATTATTCCGCCCAGATCAACCTGCTGAAGCAGGAACGGGCTGACCTGGAGGCTTCCCTGACAGGCCGTTCCGTAACGGTCTCCGCTCCCTCTGCCGGGTATTTTTACCATACGGCGGACGGCTACGAGAAGATCTTCACCACGCAGGCCTTGCAGCAGCTGACGGTGGACAGCTTTGACGGGCTGTTGGCTTCTCAGCCGGACGAGGAGATCCTGACCCGCTCCTGCGGGAAGATGGTGTATTCCGCCGATTGGTACGTGGCGGTGTCCCTGGACAAGCGTTCCGCCAGTGCCTATACGGAAGGGAAGACCTACGAGATGGTGTTCCCCTTCTCCACGGGTATGCGGCTGACCATGACCCTGGAGAAGAAGGCGGTACAGACCAACCGTGACCACGCGGTGCTGGTGTTCCGCTCGGGACAATTGCCCGAGGGGTTCGATTTTACCCGCCGCCAAACGGTTCAGCTCGTGGCGGAAACCTATTCCGGGATCCGCGTCAGCACCGACGCTTTGCGTATGCAGGACGGGGAGCTGGGCTGTTACGTCCTGGACGGCAACCGAGTGATCTTCAAGAAGGCGGACGTGATCTACCGTGACGAGGAGTTTGCCGTCTGCCGCGTTCCCTACAACGACGTGAAGGAAAACCGCGACGATAAAGCGTATATTTCCAACGAATACGTTTCCCTGTACGATACGGTGGTGATCTCTGCCGGCGAGCTGTACGAGGGGAAGGTATTGCAGTAAAACGGAGGCGTGGTTTTGAATACCAAAGCGGAGATCAAAGAGAATATTCAAAAAGCACTTTCGGAGCTGGACGGCAGAGCGAGGCTTCTGCTGGCCACCAAGACCGTGCCGGCGGAGCTGATCAACTACGCCGTTACCTGCGGAACCCGTCTCATCGGGGAAAACCGCGTCCAGGAGCTTTTGGAAAAGTACGACGCTCTGGACAAGGAAAATATGGAGATCCATTTTATCGGACATCTCCAAACCAATAAGGTGAAGTATATCATCGACAAGGTCTCCATGATCCACTCGGTGGACAGCCTTTCCCTGGCAAAGGAGATCGAAAAGCAGGCGGCTAAGCGGGGCATCACCATGAAGGTGCTGATCGAGGTGAACATCGGCTCCGAACAGGGGAAGTCCGGTATTCCCATAGAGGAAACGGAAGCGTTTTTGGAAAACCTCGGGGAATTTCCCCACGTTTGCCCCTGCGGATTGATGATCGTGCCCCCGAAAACGGAGCATCCCGAAGAAAATTTGCATTTTTTTGAAAAAATCTATCAAAAATTCATTGACATTCGGGACAAAAAAGAAGATAATAAGAATTGGGCAGTTTTGTCTGCAGGGATGAGCGGCGATTATTTGGTTGCCGTGTCCTGCGGGTCCAACCTGGTCCGTTTGGGCAGCTCGGTGTTTGGCGCACGGAGCTACCCCGCCCCAAATTTGTAAAGAAAAGAATTTGTTATAAAAACCATCATGGAGGTATATCATGGGATTTTTAGGCCGTATCAACGAAATGTTTAAGGAAGACGACAACTACCTGGACGAAGAGGAAAACTTCAACGTGTCCGACGAGACCGCTGAGGAGACCTTTGAGGAAAAGGCTGCTCCCGCAGCAGCACCCAAGTCCACCGGCGTGGGCTCTGCCGCATCTCTGGAGATGAAGGTGGTCAAGCCCGAGCGTATGGACGCCGCTTTCGGTATCGGCGAGCATCTGCTGGCAAAGCGTACCGTTGTTCTGAACTTTGAGGACACCAACAAGGAGACCGTCCGCCGTATTCTGGACTTTTTGGGCGGCGTGGTGTTTGCCATCGAGGGCAACATCAAGAAGGTTTCCGATTCCACCTACATCGTCACCCCCAAGCACGTTGACGTTACCGCCGACGTTCCTCCCCAGGCAGAAGCGCCCAAGTCCAGAGAGCTGTTCTGAGCACCCCCTGCTCCCGTTATTGCAAGGAAAGTGAACTGATTTGGAATCGATTCTTGAAGTAGTGAAATTGGCCGTGTTGCTGTTCATGGAGGTCTTGGGCTACGCCATGCTGATCCGGGCGGTGTTATCCATCCTCGGGTTTGAGGAGTCCAAGCTCATGGTTGTCTGCTACGCGGTATCCGAGCCGGTGGTGGCGCCCGTCCGCAATATGTTGGACCGCGTCACCGGCCTGCGTGAGACCGGGATCGACTTCTCCTTTATGGTAACCTTTTTGCTGTTGGAGATCGTTCGGATCCTTCTGCTGTCCTTCGCCTGAAAAAATCGGGCGGGAGAGCAATTTTGCGGCGCAATTTTTCCCACGGCGGAGAAAGGGCGCCGTATCCCGTTATCATTTACATTTGAAAGGAACTTTGCAGGATGCTTGCACCACACGAACTGAAAAACAAGCCCTTCTCCAAATCCATTAAGGGATACAACCCCGCCGAGGTGGATGAATACATCGAGTTTCTCATCGGCAAATATACCGAGGTGTATCGTGAGAACAACGAGCTGGAACGGAAGCTCCACGTGGTCGTCACCAATCTGGACGAGATCAAGGACGAGGAGGAATCCATTCGGAGCACGCTGATCTCCGCGCAGAAGATGGCGGATAAGATCGTCAAGGACGCATCCGACCGTGCGGACGTGATCACGGGCGCCATCAAGGAGCGCTGTGACGCGGTGATCGCAGAGTTCAAGGAGCAGCTGAAGGCCGAGAAGGAAGAGATGTGGGAGCTTCGCGCCCGCATCGTGGATTTCAAGAAGCAGCTGTTCGATATGTACCGCGGTCATATCGAATCCATCAAGAGCGTTTCCGTCAACGAGATCGACGAGATCGTGCTGCCCGAGGAGGACGCCGTGGTTGCCCGTATCTTCACCGACGTGAAGCAGGGCATCGAGGAAAGCGACACCGAGGCCGAAAAGGCCGCCAAGGACGAGCTGGAGGAGGAAAAGGGCTTTACCCTTGCTCCCGACGCCCCCGCGGAAAAACAGCCCTCCGCAGCAGAGGCCGAGGATGATTTCCTCCGCTTCATGATGGAAGAGTAAGCTTAGTTAGCAGGAAAGGAAACGGCAAGGCTTTGCCGTAGCATATCGACATGAAAGATTACAAAGACACACTGAATCTTCCCGTCACAGCCTTCCCCATGCGAGGGAATCTCCCTGCCAGAGAGCCGGAGTTCAAAAAGCGCTGGGACGAGATGGATCTTTACAAAAAAATGCTGGAGGTCAACGAGGGCAAGCCCTCCTTCCTCCTTCACGATGGCCCTCCCTTCTCCAACGGCAACATCCATATGGGCCACGTGATGAATAAGGTGCTGAAGGACATGGTGAACAAATCCAAGTCCATGGCAGGCTTCCGCACCCCCTTCGTTCCCGGCTGGGACAACCACGGTATGCCCATCGAGAGCGCCATCATCAAGCAGTCCAAGCTGGACCGTAAGCGTATGTCCATCCCCGAGTTCCGTTCTGCCTGCAAGGACTTCGCCATGAAGTTCGTGAAGCTGCAGAGAGAGTCCTTCGAGCGTCTGGGCATCGTGGGAGATTGGGACGAGCCCTATCTCACCATGAATCCCTCCTTCGAGGCGAAGGAAGTCAAGGTTTTCGGCAAGATGTTTGAGAACGGTTACATCTATAAGGGTCTGAAGCCCGTTTATTGGTGTGCCCACGACGAGACTGCCTTGGCCGAGGCGGAGATCGAGTATAAGGACGCTCCCTGTACCTCTATTTACGTGAAATTCCGCGTTGCGGACGATCAGGGTAAGCTGGCAGACAGAGTAGATCTTTCCAAGACCTATTTCGTGATCTGGACCACCACTCCCTGGACTCTGCCCGGCAACGTTGCCATTGCCGTTCACCCCCGTGAATCCTATTGCATCGTCCGCGTAGGCGAGGAAAACTATATCATCGCCGAGGCGTTGGTAAACGACACCATGGCAAACGCAGGGATCGAAAGCTACGAGATCCTTTGCAACGACCTCATCGGCTCCGATCTGGAGTATATGACCGCACAGCATCCCTTCCTGGACCGTACCAGCCAGCTTTGCGTGGCAGACTACGTCACCATGGACAGCGGTACCGGCTGCGTGCACACCGCTCCCGGCTACGGTGCGGAGGACTACCTCACCGGTATGAAGTATAAGCTGGAGATCCTGGTTCCCGTGGACGATAAGGGCTATCAGGGCGAGGCGGCAGGCAAGTTTGCAGGTCTGCGTTACGATGAATCCAATCAGGCAATTCTGGAGGATATGAAGGAGAGCGGCGCTCTGCTGGCTTCCAAGGAGATCATCCACCCCTATCCCCATTGCTGGAGATGTAAGCATCCCATCATTTTCCGTGCCACTCCCCAGTGGTTCTGCTCCGTAGAGGCCTTCCGCGAGGATGCGGCAAAGGCTTGCGACAGCGTGACCTGGATGCCCGCATGGGGCGGAGAGCGCATGGTTTCCATGATCAACGAGCGCGCAGACTGGTGTATCTCCCGTCAGCGCCATTGGGGTCTGCCCATTCCCGTGCTGTACTGTAAGGACTGCGGCAAGCCCATCTGTACCGAAGAGACCATCAACCACATCTCTGCCGTGTTTGAGGCCGAAGGCTCCAACGCATGGTTCGAGCGAGAGGCTTCCCAACTGCTTCCCGCAGGCTTTGCTTGTCCCGATTGCGGATGCAAGTCCTTCGAGAAGGAGACCGATACCCTGGACGGCTGGTTCGACTCCGGCTCCACCCACTTCGACGTGCTGGATGGCAGAGACGGCCATTCCCGTCCCGCAGATCTGTATCTGGAGGGCGGCGACCAGTACCGCGGTTGGTTCCAGGCGTCCCTGCTGACCGCCATCGGCGCAGGCCTGGGCGAGGCACCCTACAAGGCAGTGCTGACCCACGGCTGGACGGTGGACGGTGAGGGTAAGGCCATGCATAAATCCCTGGGCAACGGCGTAGAGCCCGAGTCCATCATCAAGGTCTACGGCGCGGATATTCTTCGTCTGTGGGTGGCATCCAGCGATTACCGCGTGGACGTTCGCTGCTCCGACGCCATCTTCAAGCAGCTGGCGGAAAGCTACCGTAAGATCCGTAACACCTGCCGTATTCTGCTGGCGAACCTGGGCACTCCCGAGACGGATTTCGATCCCGCAAAGCATATGATCCCCATGGATCAAATGGAGGAGATCGACCGTTGGGCGCTTTCCCGCCTGAATGCGTTGGTGGCTTCTGCCCGCAAGGCCTACGACAATTACGAATTCCACGTCATCTGCCATGACGTATTGAATTTCTGTGCCATCGATATGTCCAAGCTGTATATCGATATCACCAAGGACCGTTTGTACTGCAACCGCAAGGACGCTCCCGAGCGCCGCAGTGCCCAGACGGCAATGTATCTCATCGTCAAATCTCTCGCCAAGCTGTTGGCGCCCATCCTCTCCTTCACCGCAGAGGAGCTGTGGAGCTTTATGGCTCTCTCCGAGGGAGACAACACCGATTCCGTTCTGTGTAACGAACTGCCCTCCGTGAACGAGGCATATAACTGTCCCGAGCTGGAAACCAAGTACGAGGGTCTGTTCCGCTACCGTGACGACGTGATGAAGGCTTTGGAGATCGCCCGTGCCGCTAAGGTCATCGGTAAGTCTCTGGAGGCCAAGGTCACCCTCTACGGTAAGGCAGACAACGAGGCTATGAAGCTGTTCTCCGCTCATCTTGACGAGCTGGAGGAGCTGTTCATTGTCAGCAAGGTGGTGCTTTCCGGCGAGGAAGCTCCCGCAGAAGCCTTTGCCGACACAGAAAGCGGCGTTGCCGTTCTGGTGGAAGAGGCCGAGGGCGAGAAGTGCGTCCGTTGCTGGGCGTACCGTGACGATTGCACCCACGACGAGGAAGGGCAGTGCCTCTGCGCACGTTGCCGTGAGGCAGTATGCTGATCGCAGTCCTTTCCGTGTTGTTCGGCTCGGTGATCCTGGATCAGGTCACCAAAGCCATCGTGGTCTCTCAGCTGGAGCTGTATGAGGAAGCGGCGTTTCTGCCCGGACTCGTACGGTTCTACCACACCCGCAACACCGGTGCGGCGTTCAGTATGTTCTCCGACAACCGTTGGGTGTTCATGGTGTTCTCCTTGATCGCCATGGTGCTGATGACCTATCTGCTGGTAAAGTTCCACGGCAGACATTGGTTGCTTTCCGTTTCCCTGGCGGCTGTGCTGGGGGGCGGTATCGGCAACATGATCGACCGTGTGCTTTGCGGCTACGTAGTGGATTTCCTGGATTTCCAGTTCATGAAGTTTGCCGTGTTCAACGTGGCGGATATCTTCGTCACCTGCGGCTCCGTTGCCTTGGCGGTGTACATCATCTTTGTTGAACCCAAGGTGGAGCGCCGTCTGCAGGAGCAGAAGGCGGCGGAGACTGTCCCGGAGGAGGTTCCCCGTGAAGGAAACGACGACGGTGACCAATGACCGATCCGGCAAACGGCTGGACGTTTGGCTTGCGGAGGAGGCGGAGATCAGCCGCTCCAGAGCCCAACAGCTCATCGAGGGCGGGGAAGTCCTGAAAAACGGCAAGGTTGCCAAAAAGCGGGATACTGTCTTCCAAGGGGACGAGGTGACCTACGAGATCCCCGAGCCCGAGGAGATCGAGGCCATCCCCCAGGATCTGCCCATTACCATCGTGTACGAGGACGACCATTTGCTGGTGGTGGATAAGCCCCAGGGAATGGTGGTGCACCCCGCACCCGGAAATCCCGACGGCACCTTGGTGAACGCCTTGCTGTACCATTGCAAGGGAAGGCTTTCTTCCATCAACGGTATGGTGCGTCCGGGCATCGTCCACCGCATCGACAAGGATACCTCGGGTCTGCTCATCGTGGCCAAGACCGATGAAGCCCATCGGGGATTGGCGGAGCAGATCGCTGTCCACAGCTTTGTCCGCCGCTACGAGGCGGTGTGCGTGGGAAGCTTCCGCGAGGAGGCGGGGACGGTGAACGCCCCCATCGGCAGGAGCAAGACCGACCGCAAGAAAATGGCGGTGACCCAGGAAAACTCCAAGCCCGCCGTCACCCATTACCGGGTGCTGGGGGAAACGAAAAACAAGATGTATTCGCATCTGGAGCTCACCCTGGAAACAGGGCGCACCCACCAGATCCGTGTGCATATGGCCTATATGGGGCACCCCGTGGCGGGGGATCCCGTATACGGCACCGAAAAGCACCGCTTAGGGCTTTCGGGACAATGTCTGTTTGCAAAATTCATTCAATTTACTCATCCCGTTACCGGTGCGGTTTTGGCTTTTGAAGCGGATCGCCCACAGTTTCTCAGGGAAACTCTGCAGAAGCTCGGGATCGGAGGCTAAACTCTAAAACATAGGGTTGGAAAGGCTTATTATGCAAAAGCAGGAACTCTTGATGCTTGCCGAAAAGGCGGCGGAAATCAGAAAACTGGCAGTAGACGCCATCTACCATGCCAAGTCCGGTCACCCCGGCGGCTCTCTGTCCATCGCAGAGATCATGGCGTACCTCTACTTTAAGGAAATGAAGGTGGATGCGGCAAACCCCGCAGACCCGGAGCGTGACCGCTTCGTGCTGTCCAAGGGCCATTGCTGTCCCGCACTTTACGCCGCTCTGGCCATGAAGGGCTTCTTCCCCAAGGAGGATCTGAACACCCTCCGTCACCTGGGCAGCTATCTTTCCGGTCACCCGGATATGAAGAACGTTCCCGGTGTGGATATGTCCACCGGCTCTTTGGGGCAGGGCATCTCTGCGGCGGCAGGTATGGCGCTGGCAGGCAAGCGGAACGGTAAGAGCTACCGCGTGTTCTCCATCCTGGGCGACGGCGAATGCCAGGAGGGCCAGGTTTGGGAGGCGGCTATGTTCTCCGCACACTACAAGCTGGATAACCTGATCGCTTTCGTGGACTTTAACCACCTGCAGATCGACGGCGACGTCCGCGACGTTATGAATCCCACCCCCATCGACAAGAAGTTCGAGGCCTTCGGCTGGTACGTCCAGTGCATCGACGGTCACGACTTTGCTCAGATCGAGGAGGCCGTTGCCAATGCCTGCAAGTCCGACAGACCCTCCGCCATCGTTTGCACCACGGTGAAGGGCAAGGGCGTCTCCTTCATGGAAGACAACTACGGCTGGCACGGCAAGGCACCCAAGGCAGAAGAATACGAGATCGCTATGAACGAGCTGAACGCAGCTCTTGCAGCGGCAAAGGAGGCTAACAATGGCTGAGAGAATCGCTACCCGTGTTGCTTACGGTAAGACGTTGGCCGCTTTGGGCGAGACCCGTCACTTTTTCGTCATGGATGCAGACCTTTCCGGCTCCACCCAGACCGCTATTTTCGGTAAGAAATTCCCCGACCGCTTTATCAACTGCGGTATCGCGGAAGCCAATATGATCTCTGCCGCCGCAGGTATTGCCGCCGCAGGGACCCCCGTGTTCTGCTCCAGCTTCGCTATGTTCGCTTGCGGACGTGCTTACGAGCAGATCCGTAACTCCGTGGCTTATCCTAAGCTGAACGTGAAGATCTGCGCTTCCCACGGCGGTATCACCGTTGGTGAGGACGGCGCCACCCACCAGTATTGCGAGGATCTGGCCGTAATGCGCGCTACCCCCAACATGGTGGTTGTGAACCCTGCCGACGCTACCGAGACGGTGAAGGCTATCGAGGCCATCCTGGATTACGACGGCCCTGTTTACTGCCGTTTGGGCAGATTCGCCGTTCCCGTGGTGTTTGACCCCGCTACCTACAAGTTCGAGCTGGGCAAGGGCAACGTGCTGGCAGACGGCAAGGACGTAGCCATCTTTGCTACCGGTATCATGAACGCCGCCGCTTTGGAGGCGAGAGAACAGCTGAAGGCCCACGGCGTGGATGCGGCTATCATTGACATCCACACCATTAAGCCCATCGACAGAGACCTGATCGCTCACTACGCCGCTAAGACCGGCGCCGTGGTCACTGTCGAAGAGCACAACATCATCGGCGGCCTGGGCAGTGCCGTGGCCGAGGTTCTGGCTGAGACCGTGCCCACCAAGATGGCCCGCGTGGGCATTGAGGACGTATTCGGCACTTCTGCTTCCGCAGAGGTTCTGCTGGATTACTACAAGCTCAACGCACAGGGCATCGTAGAGAAGACTCTCAAGCTTCTCGGAAAATAACAAACACGTGCCCACCCTCGGGTGGGCACACTTTGTATCACGAAGAGGAACTATATGACCGTACAAGAATTGGCAGTATACCTGGATGAACGGATTCCCGTATCCCTTTCCGAGCCCTGGGACAACGACGGACGGATGGTGATTCCCCACAGAGAGACCGAGGTGACGGGGGTGCTTTGCGCCCTGGATTGCACAAGCGGCGCTATCGCCCGTGCCAAGGAGCTGGGATGTAACGTGATCCTGACCCATCATCCCCTCATCTTCAAGCCCTTGGCAAGTCTGACAGATACCGACAGCGTTGGGAAGCGGGTGCTTGCCTGCGTGGAAAGCGGCATCGCCGTCCTTTCCTACCATACCCGTCTGGACTCCCTGGAGGGAGGCGTCAACGATTGCCTGGCAAAGGCTCTGGGCTTGCGGAATATCACGTCCTTCCTGCCCTACGGCAGGATCGGGGAGGTGGAGAAGCAATCCTTTGAGACCTTCGCCTCCCACGTGGGAACGGCGCTGGAAACGGAGGAGCTTGCCTTGGTGAAGGCGTCTTCCAACGTTAAGAAGGTCGCTTTGGTCTCGGGCAGCGGCAAGGACGAGATCCGTGAAGCGCTGGAAGCAGGAGCAGATACCTTCGTCACCGGGGAAGCCAACCACAGCAGTATGCTGGATTGTATGGAGCTGGGGCTGAACCTGATCTGCGCCACCCATTACGCCACCGAGCGGGTGGTACTGCCCTTCCTGCAGACCCTTGCGGAGGAGGCGGGGCTGAAGACTATAATTTACCCCTTCGCCAGGGAGGCGGAATATGGCATTTGACGGTTTCTTTTGCGTAGCGGTCGCCAACGAGCTGAACGCATGGGCAGGTGCCAAGGTGGAAAAGGTCCACCAAAGCGCCCCCTCTTGTATGTATCTTTGTCTGTATCGGGAGGGGAAACGAGCCAATCTGATCCTTTCCGTGGCGGCGTCCCGTCCTCTTTTGGCCATCACCGAGGAGGACATCGCCAAGCCCAAGGATCCCACCCCCTTCTGTATGCTGTTCCGTAAGCATTTGCAGAACGGCAGATTGACCTCCGTCTCCTGCGTGCCCCACGAGCGTATCGTGAAGTTTTCCTTCGCCTGCGCCGACGAATTGGGCTTCCTGCGGGAGAAGACTTTGTATGCGGAGATGATGGGAAAGTATTCCAACCTGATCTTAGTCAACGAGGACGGCAGGATCGTGGGGGCTACCTCCACGGCGGATCTCACTGCCTCCGTGCGCCAGGTGATGCCGGGGATGCCCTACGAGCTGCCCGCTCCCCAGGAGAAATTTGACGCCCTCACCGTGACGGAAAGCGATTTCTTCGCCCTGCTGGCGGTGAATCGGGAGCTGACCTTCGACCGCTTCCTGGTGTCCAAGTTCTTCGCCTTTTCCCCCGCCGTGGCAAGGGAGATCTCCTTTACGGCCTCGGGGAATACCGAGACCTTTATCAGCGAGCTGAACTTCACCCGTGCCTGGGAATGCTTTTCCTCCGTGATCGCCCGCATACGGGAAAACGACTATCTCCCCTCTGCGGTATACAACGGGGAAAAGGGCGTGGAATACGCCTATATCCCCCTCACCCAGTACAGCGGCATGACGGTGAAGCCGTACCAAAGCTTCTCCCGGCTCCTGCTTTCCTATTTTGCCTCCAAGGAGGAGACGGTGAACATCCGCTCCTATGCGGCGGACATTCTCAAAACGGTGAACAATCACCTTGCCAGAGAAGAGAAGAAAATGGGTCTGCAGAAAAAAGAATTGCAGGATTGTGACAAGCGGGAGACCTTGCGGAAAAACGGCGACCTGCTCATGGCGAACCTGTATCGTCTGAAGAGCGGCATGACCTCCGTGGTGGTAAACGATTACGAAACCGGGGAGGACCTGGAGATCGCCATGGACGGCAGACTCACCCCCGTGCAGAACGCCCAGAACTACTATAAAAAGTACGCTAAAATGAAGCGTGCCGCCGAGGCGTTGTCGGAACAGCTTTTGCTCACGGAGGGGAAGATCCACCATCTGGAAAGCATTCTGGACGCCGTGGCCCGTGCAAGCGAGCTCACCGATCTGGAGGAGATCCGCAGAGAGCTGGTAGAAACCGGTTTTTTGAAGTCCCACGCCGTGGCCAACCCCAAAAAGAAAAAGCAAGGGCTTTCCAAGCCCCTCACCTATACCACCACCGACGGCATGACCGTCCGCGTGGGGCGTAACAACCTGCAAAACGACGCTTTGACCGCCTCTGCGGAGAAAAAGGATCTGTGGTTCCACATCAAAAAGTTCCACGGCTCCCATGTGATCCTGGTGACGAACGGGGTGGAGCCCACCGACCGTGACTACACCGAAGCCGCTATGCTGGCCGCCTTCCACAGCGAAAAGAAGGGAAGCTCCAACGTGGAGGTGGATTATACCCGTGTGAAGTTTTTACGCAAGCCTGCGGGAAGCGCCCCGGGCTTCGTGACCTACGAGACCTATTACAGCGCCGTGGTAGACGCGGTGGATCCCTTTGCAAAAGGAGAATAAGCAATGGCAAAAATGAAATGGAAGGGCGGCACCATGATGTCTCCCGTTCCCGCGGTGCTGGTAAGCTGTGCCGACGGGGAAAAGAAAAATCTGTTTACCGTGGCGTGGACGGGCATCGTATGCTCTAACCCGCCCCGTACCTACGTTTCCGTCCGTCCCGAGCGGTATTCCTACCAGCTGATCAAAAACAGCAAGGAGTTCTGCATCAACCTGCCCACCTCCTACCTGGTGAAGGCGGTGGACTTCTGCGGCGTGCGTAGCGGCAGAGACATGGATAAGTTCGAGATGTGCCGCCTCACCCCCGAGGCCTCCCAAACGGTTTCCTGCCCCTCCGTGGCGGAATGTCCCATCACTCTGGAATGTAAGGTGTTCGAGGAAAAGGATCTGGGCAGCCACACCATGTTCCTGGCGGACATCACCGCCGTAACGGTGGATGAAAGCATCGTGGGCGAGGACGGCAAGATGCACCTGGAGAAGGCTCACCCCATGGCCTACGGACACGGCACCTACTATACCCTGGGGAAACGGATCGGCAAGTTCGGCTACTCCGTGAAGAAACGCAAATGACCTCCGTCGTATTGATCCACGTGGGGGATTTTCGGGAATCCTACTTCCGTGAGGCGGAGGCGGAATACAAAAAACGTCTCCAGAAGTATTGCACCTACCGCACGGTATGTATCGCGGAAGAGCGTGTCCCCGATGAAAACAACCAAACCCACATCAAGCGCGCCTTGGAAAAGGAGGCGGAAAAGATCCGTGCTGCCATCCCGCCCCACCACACCAAGATCGCTTTGTGCGTGGAGGGAAAACAGCTTTCCTCCGAGGGACTGGCAAAGCTGATGGGGGAAAAGACCTTGGAAGGCGGGCTGTGCTTCATCATCGGCAGCAGCCACGGGCTGGACGAGACTCTCAAAAAGGAATGTCCCGTAAAGCTTTCCTTCTCCCAAATGACCTTCCCGCACCGCATCGCCCGCATTCTGCTGGCGGAGCAGGTGTACCGCGGCTTCACCATCCTGGCAGGGACGGGTTACCACAAATAAATTTCTTGCATAAAAAAGCCCCTTTTCCGTCCATACTATCTACGCAAACGTGAAAGGAGCTTTTTTCTATGTCCAATTCCAAGAACCAGAAGAACCAGGCCAAGAACCAAAAGAACGACTGCAAGAATCAGCAGAACCAGCAAAATCAGAATCAGAACCAGCAAAACAAGAGCAAAATGCAAAACGAAAAGAGCAAGGAACAGCTCTACGACTTCTGATCCTCTCTTTGCCCGCCCTCCTCGGAGGGCGGATCTTTTTTTATGGCAGGAAGAACTTTTGTTCGATTTTCTATTGCAATCGGGGAAAAAGTGTGATATAATCAGTTTCGCAAGGAGGTGAGACGTCCATGACCTTGGAAGAACTGAAGGTCCGCCAAATGACCAACCAATATCTGATCCGAAAGGGTGCAAAGGAAACCGTGGTTCGTGACCTTTGCGGGGTGCAAGCCCAATTTTTGGGGAACGCCATCCATTCTTTGAAGATCCGTTGCCATGATTTTGAGGAATCCACGGTAAAAGACGGCCTGGCGAAAAACTGGACGTTACGCAGTACGGTCCACGTTTTCTCGGAAAAAGACCTGCCCCTGTTCATCCGTTGCAACAACGGGGCGGACTACCGCAGAAATCAATGGAACGGCTACACCTTCTGGAACCAACGGGACAAATGGGCACTTTCCCCGGAGCGTCAGGCTTACCTTTCCGAAGTGATCCTGGAAGCCCTGGAAAACGGCTCCAAGACTCGGGAAGAGCTAAAGGAGATCTGCCGTGAAAAGGGCATGACCTACCCGGAGGAGACCTGTATGTTTGAGCCTTGGGGCGGCGGGATCTGTGAGCTTTGCAAGCGGGGCTTTATGCAGTACGTGGTGCAGGAAAAGAAGGCGTATTGCCTGTCGCCCGCCTTCATCCCCATGGAAGACGAGGAAGCACAGCTTGAGATCGCAAGGCGGTATTTCACTCACATCGCCCCTGCCACCATCCACGACGCCATGTATTTCCTGGGGGCAAGGCAGGTGGAGGTGAAAAGATGGCTCTCTCTGCTGCCTGTGGAACGCACCACCCTGGAGGGCAAGACCTATTTCTACATCGAAAACGGAAAATCCTACGACGAAGCCATCCCCAGGTGCGTCTTCCTTGCGGGCTTCGACCAATTGATGCTGGGTTATCAGAAAAAGGAAAGCCTGTACCTCCCTCCGGAGCATCTCCGTGGGATCTTCAACTTGGCGGGGATCGTGATGCCTGCCCTTCTTTTGGACGGACGCGTGGTGGGGAAGTGGAAAAAGAAAAATACCAAGCTCACCGTCACCTTGTTTGAGCAGGTGAGCGCAGAGGACAGAAAAGCCATCGTCTCCCACGGGGAAACCCTTTGGAGCGACCTGAAGAAGATCGAATTTGAGGAGTAAAATCATGCTGACCCTGAAAAACAAGAAGCTTTGCTATTCCTACGTGATGGGGATGAAGGACGAGATCTTTTCCCTGGAGGAGCAGGGCTTTACCGTCCACCGGGACGGGGAGAACTACACCGCGACTTTCCCGAAGGAATCGGCTCCCGTGTGGGAAGATTTTGTATCTTCTCATTTGCCCCGGGACTATTGGAACGAGTATCTTACCGACGGCCGTGTGGTGTTCCTGTTCTCCTTGGAAGCGGGGATCAAACGCTTTGTAGTGGAAGCCGACTCCCACCCGGAGGTGCTTTCCCATTGCGAAGCGCTTTGCGGGTGTGAGTTCCCGTCCTTGAAAGAGATGCTCTTGGGAAATTGGTTTTATAGACAAGCGATAGGAGGAACCCCATGACGAAAAACGAGATCTGCCAACCGATCTATGATACGTATCATGCATTAAACGCCGCCCTGCAGGGGGAAGACCTTGGGTTGATCAAAAAGCTGGCCTTGGAGCTTCACGCCATGACCCATCCGAGGGAGGTTTCCGGGAGCGATATTCCCACCATCGCAGACACCGTTTTTGACTATATGCGTTGCGGCCACCGGAATCTTTTGGTTCCCCGGGAGGATTACGAAACGGATCTCCACTATGCGGGGACGAAGACCGTTCCTCTGTGCTGGTACTTCTGGCATACCTACCGCATCGAAGACCTGGTGAGCAATCTTCTCATGTGCAACCAAAAGCAGATCTTCGACAGCACGTGGCAAAAGGCGATGAACGCCCCCATCACCGATACGGGCAACGCCTTGAACCGGGAGGAAGCCATTGCCTTGGGCAAGGCGTTGGATCTCAACGCGCTGTACGAATACATGATCGCGGTGGGGAAGAACTCCCGCAGGGTGATCGAAGGCTTGTCCCTTGAGGAGATCCGTTCCATGGTTCCCGAGGAATGGGTGATGCGCATCCTGGAGGAAGGGGGCGTTACCACAGACTTCCGCTCCGTGTGGCTATTGGTCTTCTGGGGCAGACTCACCCGCGGCGGCATGATCCTGACCCCGCTGACCTCCCACCATATGATGCACCTCCCCGCGTGCTTGAATAAAATATTGAACGAACGATTTATATAGACGGAAAAATAAAAAATATGCACTTCGTCAATGCAAAAGGGATCTTATCCCAACACTACGGAATGAATATTTACCGCGGGTGTACCCACGGATGCATTTACTGCGACAGCCGTTCTGCCTGTTATCAAATGCCCCACGATTTTGAGGATATCGAGGTGAAGCAAAACGCTCCCGAACTGTTGGAGCAAGCCCTGCGGCGGAAGCGGAACAAATGCATGATCGGTACGGGGGCTATGTGCGACCCGTATATGCATTGCGAGGCGGAGCTGATGCTCACCCGCCGTTGCCTGGAGATCATCGACCGCTACCACTTCGGGGTGGCGTTGCAGACGAAATCCGATCTGGTACTGCGGGATCTGGATCTCCTCAAAAGCATTCACGCCCATTCCAAGGCCGTGGTGCAAATGACCCTGACCACTTACGACGAAGCGCTTTGCCGCATCGTGGAGCCGGACGTCTGCACCACCAAACGGCGGTACGAGGTCTTGAAGCGCCTTCAAAAGGAGGGCATCCCCACGGTGGTTTGGCTCACTCCGCTTCTGCCTTATATCAACGACACCCCGGAGAACGTGCGGGGGATCCTGAGCTACTGCTTTGACGCAGGGGTGAAGGGGATTCTTACCTTCGGCGAGGGCGGTATGACCCTGCGGGAAGGGGATCGGGAATACTACTATGCCGCTTTGGATCGGCATTTCCCGGGGTTGAAGCAGAGGTATATCCGTCGGTACGGTACGGAGTACCAACTCCCTTCGGACAGGGGCAGATATCTGATGCACATCGTCCGCGAGGAATGCAAAGCCCACGGCGTCATGTGCGACCAAAACGAGATCTTCGGATATCTGTTTGCGTATCCAAAGAAGTTTGAACAGTTAAGCTTGTTTTGATGGGCGATGAGAATAAACACTTTCAGCCGAGGTCGCTCCTCGGCTGTTTGTTTGAAAAGCTTTGTCCATTTTCCGTGTTTTCATTCGTATTATTTACAGAAGCAGATCTTTAGGAAAAGAGGTGCAAACGTGAACCGTTTGACGTGTGAATTACATTGCAATCGAGCCTTGTGCAAAATATCGGAAGGCGATCTGTCTGCTCTTACCGTGGTATACGATTGTATGGCGCGTCGGATGTTTGCGTTGGCGCTTTCCATCTTAAAGAACTATGCCGACGCAGAAGATGCCACGCAGGACGCCTTTTTGAAGGTGCTCCAAAGCATTGGCACTTATCGCAAGGACGGAAACGCTATGGCGTGGCTGTTGTCCATCACCCGAAACGCCGCCATTGATCTGATGCGGAAGCGAAAGGATTCGATTTCCGTGGAGACGTTTTTCGGGGATGCGGAGCCCTCCGAGTGCAAGGATCCGGCAGAGCGGCTGGCCTTGGAGGAGGCGTTTATGTCTCTGGAACAGGAGGATCGGGAGATCTTAACGTTGAAGATCTACGGCGGGCTGAAGTTCCGGGAGATCAGCGATCAAATGGGACTTCCGCTGACCACCGTTCAGAAGCGTTACCAACGGGCCTTGCAAAAACTGAAAACACAATTGAGGTGATTTGATGAAACCGAAAAAGCAAGTGAAAACCTATTTTGACACCTTGAAGATCCCTTCCGCAAGCAAGCTCCTCCCTGCAGAGGCACAGCAGGCCGCCGCAAGGCAAGAAATCCGCCCCTGCCAAAGACAGTGGGGGAGGGTGGCCGCGGTAAGTCTCTGCTTGTGCGCCGTGACGATCGGTCTTTTCGTAGGGCTTGGCCGTCCCTCCGTTCCGCCCCCCGTGGTGACTCCTTCGGAGGACGTTTCTTCAAATGAGCTTTCTTTTTTGCCTGCCGAGAGTGAAACACCCTCTGCGGAAACTTCTGCCTCCACGGAACCTCCCGAAGAATCGGAAAGCTCCGCCGACAATCCCGTGGAACCGCCCGAAACCATAAAGATCATCGGCAGCACCGTACCGGAAGAATTCGCGGGAGATATGTACCGCCCCGACGGGTATCACGAGAAGATCGGATCTGCCCTTGCCATCATGCTTTCTATGAATGCGGAATCGGAAACCAGATTCAACGTTCTCGTTACAACATACGATCTGATCGATCTGAAAGCCTTTCTTTTGGAGACTTTGGAAATGGAGGAGGCCGTTTCCGTGGAGCTCAACGGCAGCTTTGTCGCCGAATCCTGCTACGTACGTGCAACGGAAGCACAGATCCAAGAGCTGACACGTTTCGGCTTGCGTTGCTCCTATATCGGTAGCGGCTTGGGATCCCACCTGGATGTGGATTGGGAGACGGAGGAGGGCAAGAGAGCGTATTGTGAGCTGTTTGGAGATCTGTACACCTTTAGCAAACAGGGGATCTCCTACGATCCCGATATAGGCACAGCAGAATAACTCCAAGAGCCGAGGTTATTCCTCGGCTGTTTTTTGCAATGAGAAGGTTGTGGGGACAACGAAAAGGCGTCCCTTGGCATAGGGAAAGAGGGGGATTGCCCTAAAGACAAAATATTTTTTGCGGGCACCCCCTGTTTTTATCGAGGCGGGTTGCCCTCGCAACGAAATGTTGCTTGATTCTTTTTGGCTTTTTTGCTATACTCAAAGCACACCAGATTGGAGGGACAATATGATCGGCGAAAATATTAAAAAAATGCGTGTGCAAATGAACATCACGCAAGATGCTCTTGCCGAGATTTTGAATGTGACTCGGCAGGCGGTTTCCAAGTGGGAAAATAATAACGGCGAACCAGATCTCGACATGCTGCAACGTATAGCGGTGGCTTTGAATACGACGTTGGAGGAGCTTCTGTATGGAGATTGCTCTGTCCAAATCCTTTCCATCTCCAAAGAAAAGCTTCCTGCGGTTCGCCTGGTTGGGAAGCGGTATAGCGGGAATGATAATTTCCATGCAAAATGGCGGCAGTGGCAAACAAACGGCTTGTTTTCTGCTTTGGAGCAATCGAACTCTCCGTATAGCGGCTGTTGCGTCGGCGCAAAACGCATTGTAAACGGAGGGCTGGAGTATTGGATCGGGATGTTATTTCTTCCCGATATCCCCGTTCCTGCGGGTTTTGAGTTTGCGGATATAGCCTCGGTGGATTTAGCAAACCTCCGCTTGCGTGGAAAAGCGTATCAGCTTTCTTCTTTCGATACTCATAACCGCTGTCTTGCGGAGCTAAGCGCGCATGAAATGACCCGATTTGAAGATCACTGGTGCTTTGAATGCTTCGAAAAGCATATGGTAGGGTTGGCATACACCGAAAAAATGGTCGAAATGGAGTACAAAATCGCGATCCTGTAAGTAGGGTACAAAAAGAAACTTTTCCTCATTGACAAATCTTTTGCGGTGTGTTAAACTGATAAAAACGAATACAGGAAGGAATCATTTATGAAAAAACGTTTGATCCCGTTGCTTCTGATCCTGACCTTGCTTTTGGGGGCTTGTGCCACTGCACCTGCGGACACCTCCTCGGGCCCTGCAGACACTTCCTCGGAAGTGAGCGCGGAAGCAAGCACAGAAGCCAGCAACGAATCCTCTTCTGAAGAAAGCGGTGAAGACATGCCCAACCAACCCATCGTCCGTCCCACGGATTACCCCACCCTGTGCGGCAACTTTATGCAGCCCGGGGCGTTCAAGAACTATACTGCCCGGCAGATGAAAGCCCACCTCCAGACCATGTACGACGTGGGCATCGACATCCTCATCCTCCAGTGGTCCTTTGAGAACGTGGGCGGGGAAGTGACCTCCGTGTTCTACGAGTCCTCCTTCGACGAAGCAGACAAGGCCGCAGGCTTTGACGACAGCGGCAAGAATCTGCTGGGGAACATCCTGAAGGCCGCCGAGGAGGTAGGCGTGAAGGTGTTCGTCGGTCTGAACATCAACGACGAATGGTGGCAGAAGGGCGTTACCGATAAGGCTTGGCTCACCACCCAGGCGGAGATCGGCGTCAAGGGCGCAAAACAGCTCTACGAGACCTACAAGGAACAGTACCCCAACGCCTTCTACGGCTGGTACTTCGTTTATGAATTCTACAACATGAACGTTCCGGACGCCATGCTGGACAACGCGGCGTACCTGCTGAACGGCTTCCGCGACGAGCTGACCAAGATCGACAGCGAGATGCCCATGATGCTCTCTCCCTTCATCTCCTCCTCAGGTCCCGACCCCGAGAAAACCGGGGAAATGTGGACCAAGGTGTTCGCCAAGACCAACTTCATCGACGGCGATATTTTCTGTTGCCAGGACTCCGTGGGCGCGGGACATATCACCATCGACCAGCTGGAGGGCTACTACAAGGCCATCAAGAAGGCAGTAGATACCAAGGAAGGCCTCCATTTCTGGGCCAACAACGAGGACTTTGACCAGGCTGTATGGGGCACGGCTCCCCTGGATCGCTTTGTGAAGCAGATGGAGATCTCCCATCCCTACGTGGAAGCCCACATCACCTTTGCTTACTCCCATTACCAGCACCCCGACGTAGGCAAGGGCGGCTACCACATGGCCTACAAGACCTACTACGAGACGGGCGAGCTCCCCGAAACCACCCTCTCCGCTCCCGAGGTCAGCTACGAGGTTGACGAGGCAGGCGGCGCGGTCACTCTCACCGGCACCGTCCAAAACTCCGACAAGACTGCCCAGGGCTTCCGTATCTACAAGAACGGTGAGGAACTGCAGGCCATCGACCTGAGCAAGGACTACGGCAAGTCCGCCCTGTCCTTCACCTTTACCGATTACGACACCGAGGGAAGCGGCAAGGCGGAATACGAGATCTGCGCCGTAGACTACTTTAATAACGAAAGCCCCGCCGTCAAGATCTCCGTGTCCTTCACTCCCAGAAACGGCGTGAACGTTGCCGCAGGGAAAGGCTACACCATGCTGAAGCAGCCCGAGGGCAACTATCCCGACGAGGACGGCAACGCCTTCACCGACGGCAAGCTGGGCGACCCCACCTACGGGGATGCCGCTTGGTCCGGCTTCCTGGGCAGACCCGAGTTTGTCATTGACCTGGGCGAAAAGGTGGATGGCATCTATTCCGTCCGCGTGAACACCTTGGGCGGCGGAAACGCGGCCATCTACGCACCCAATCAGGTCACCATCTATGTTTCCGACGATGGCGAGAACTTCACGCAAGTGGCAAGCAAGACCTTTGCCGCCGACGTGAACTCCGGCAGTCTGAACGTGGTGGTACGCAGTATCACCCTGCCTGAGGATGCTTCCGCGAGATACGTGAAGATCGCGGTGGCTACCAACCAGAGCTGGATCTTTATCGACGAGATCAGCGTTTACGCAGAATAATGACAAAGCGGTATTTTACTTCTTTTTGAGGTAAAGTACCGCTTTATCTTTTTAACAACGAATTGATAATTGCTTTTCGGAAAATATATGCTATACTATGAGTACACCGGTGATGAACTTTTTCGGAGGTATTACATGAACATTAAAATCGGGGCGATTGTCAAAAAGCTCCGCACGGAAAATAATATGACCCAAGACACCCTTGCTACCGCCATGGGGGTGACCCCGCAAGCCATCTCCCGCTGGGAATCCGGAGGCGGGTATCCCGATCTGGAGCTGCTTCCATTGCTGGCAGATTTTTTCCGGGTCAGCACAGACGAGCTTTTGGGGTATAAAATGTCGGAACGAGAACAAGAGCTTTCAAGCATTAAAAAGGAGATGGATCGCATTGCGGAAGTTGGATCTGTGGAAGAACAGGTTGCTTATGCCAGAAGCGCATATGCTCGCTATCCCAACGATTACGAAATTCGTTGCTATCTTGGGGTGAGCTTGTATTTGCTGTGGGAAGAAAAGCAAGAGGAGACTCTGTTTCAGGAGATCGAAACGCTCCTTGCATCGGTAGCAAACGGGTGTGTTGACGAAAGCACACGGTATGATGCTATCAGCGCACTGATCCTGCTTTACGGGAAAGTCGATCAGTATGATAAAGCAATCGCATGGGCAAATCGTTTGACACCTATGAAATACTGCCGCGAAACGGCTCTTTCGGGCGGAGTTGGCGACGGAAAGACCAAATTCTATATTCAGGATGAAATCGACAAGCTCACCGATGGTCTCGGCCTTGCTATTCAAAATCTTGTGCTGAACGAGTATCTTCCCAACGATCCCTCTACCTGGGAGAGTAAGATCGAAATGCTCCGTGTTGCCAACAGGCTGTATTTCATGATCTACGGCGACGATCTGATGTTCCATCATAATCGGGTATCCTTTAACCATTGGGTGATCTCCACTTACCAGATGTCCCTTGGCAGACCCGAAGAGGCTATGGACGCCTTAGAAAAAATGTGTCATCATGCCACAGCTTACGATCTATCCTACCGGAACGATCGAGGCAAGCATTATACGTCCTTCCTGGTGGATACCCAAGTCTATCCCGAAATCAGCAAAGACTTCCAAGAGATGACAGAACACAGCCATTGCTACTATATGCTGGAAAAACTCAAAAATCCGCGGTACGATTGCATCCGTCAAGATCCTCGTTTTGTTGCCGTTTCGGAAAGATTGACGCAATACGCCAAATGATCGCTCCTTGCCCCGCCTTGTGCGGGGCATTTTTTCATCCATAAGGGGGTGTTGCAATTTCCTTTTCTTTGTGATATACTGCTTTCAAACAACCAAGGAGGATGATTATGGAATTCAGAGCTTATAATGCTTGCAAAACGGAGAAAGCAGGCGGCGGAAAGAAGTATCCTGTTCTGAGGGGTAACTTTATGCAGCCCGGCGCGTTCAAGGGCTATTCAGCGGAAAAAATGAAGTCTCATTTGCAGACCATGTACGACATTGGCATCGACATTTTGGTTCTGCAGTGGTCCTTTGAGAACACAAGCGAAGGTGTTACCAACGTGTATTACCGGTCCTCCTTTGAGTCTGCCGACAAGTCGTCTCTTTACAACGAAAGCGGCAAGAACCTTTTGGGCAACATCCTGGCGGCCGCCGAGGAGGTTGGCGTAAAGGTGTTCGTAGGCCTTAATAACAACGACGAGTGGTGGGAAAAGGCCGTTTCCGACAAGGCTTGGCTCACCGCCCAGGCAGAGCTGGGTATCAAGGGCGCAAGGCAGATCTACGCTACCTACAAGAAGCAGTACCCCAACGCCTTCTACGGCTGGTACTTCGTTTTTGAAATGTATAACACCGCGGCAACCCGGGAAATGATGGAAAACGGCGCATTCCTGCTGAACGGCTTCTGTGACGGTTTGACGGAGATCGATGGGGAAATGCCCATGATGCTCTCTCCCTTCCTTTCCGCTTACGGCACCGAGCCTGAGGTCACAGGTCAGCAGTGGAAGGAAATCTTCGCCATGACCCGCTTCCGCGACGGCGACATCTTCTGCTGCCAGGATTCCGTGGGTGCAGGCTACATCTCCATCGACCAGTTGGAGGGTTATTACAGAGAGATCAAGAAAGCGGTAGATACCAAGGAAGGTCTGCACTTCTGGGCCAACAATGAGGATTTTAACCTGTCCAACAGCAGCACCGCGCCTTTGAATCGCTTTTTGAAGCAGTTGCAGATCTCTTCTTCCTACGTGGAAGCGCACGTTACCTTTGCATACTCTCATTATCAGCATCCCGATATGGGAAAGACCGGTTATCACAACGCCTATAAAACCTATTACGAGACGGGAAAACTCCCCGAAAATACATTGACCGCGCCCGAAGTAAGCTTCGATATGGAGGATGGTTCCGCCGTCACTCTGAGCGGTTCTATTCAAAACCCCGATAAGACCGTAGCGGGCATTCGTATCCTTAAGAACGGCGAGGAGCTCCAGGTGATTGACCTCACCCGTGAGTATGGCATATCTTCCATCAGCTTCTCCTTCACCGATCACGACAATGCGGGAAGCGGTACTGCAGAATACGAGATCTGCGGTATCGACTACTGCGGCAGTAACGGTCCCGCCGCTAAGCTCACCGTGTCCTTTGTAACGCGAAACGGCGTGAACGTTGCCGAGGGTAAGAGCTACACCATGCTGAAGCAGCCTGAAGCCAACTACCCCGACGAGGTGGGAAATGCCTTCACCGACGGCAAGCTGGGCGAACCCACCTACGGCGATAAGGCATGGTCCGGCTTCCTGGGCAGACCCGAGTTTGTCATTGACCTGGGCAAAAAGGTGGACGGCATCTACTCCGTCCGCGTGAACACCTTGGGCGGCGGCAATGCGGCCATTTACGCTCCCAATCAAATCACCGTATTCGTTTCCGACGACGGTGAGAACTTCACCCAGGTGGCAAGCAAGACCTTCACCGCCGACGTGAACTCCGGCAGTCTGAACGTGGTGGTACGCAGTATCACCCTGCCTGAGGATGCTTCCGCAAGATACGTAAAGATCGCGGTGGCTACCAACCAGAGCTGGATCTTCATCGACGAGATCAGTGTTATGGCAGAGCAGTCATAAACAAAATAAAAACGACCTGTCTGCCTCGGCAAACAGGTCGTTTCTCATTCTCCAAGCTTTTCAAACAGCTCCGCCAGGGATTCTTCCCCGAGGATCTCAGCGGTGGTCACAAACCGTTCTGTTTCGATACGTCCGTCTTCAAAAAACTCCACTTCCCAACGTTCTCCCGGAACGGCGATCTCCACCATAAGGCTGTCCCGCACCCGTTCCAAACGGTAGATGATCCTCTTTTCGTCCAGCAGATTCAGAAACTGAAAAATGCTCATTTTCATCCCTCCTTGGTTGGTGTACCAATAGGATAGCATACTTTTTCCGCCGTGTCAAGCGTCCCTCTGTCAACTACGGGACGATTGACAAAACGCCTCACCTGTGGTATGATGAAAGCAGAAAAACGTTCGGAAAGAAAGGAACCGCCATGGAACATCCTCAAACTCCTGCCGCAACCAAAGAATTTCATTTCCTGATGAAATGGATCTTCTACACCATCGACGATCTCATTGACCACGTATTGGAGGACTCCGAGGAAGATCCCCATTATTCTGCCGTGACCGCCACCAATATGATCAAATGTCTGATCAAGACTATGGCAGATCACGGAGAGCCCCTTTCCTTTACCGATGCGGAAGGATATTTCCGAGAGAGCGGCTATTCCCCCGAAGACTTCCGTCTCTTTGAAGAAAAACGACTCAAAGAGATCCCCGTTTTCCACGGCGAGATCTTTTGAGCAGACGAGGGTCCTTTATGTCCGATTGTTCTTTTCTCACTCTTACAACCAACCCCTCCCTCTCTGCCATCTACTACGCGCTTTTGCAATGTGGTTACGAATACCACCTTCCCGAGAGAGACGCAGCTCACAGGGAAGCCTTGGAGCGATTTCGCGGCGGGGACGTACCCGCCTTCTTTCGGGGCGTCAAGCAAAATACCTGTGAGGTCTACCCCTATTGGCCCCGTGCCGCTTTGCTGGAAAGCGCCCTGTTCTACCTGACTCCCGATCATAGGGAGTGGGCAGACTTTTCCGCCTTCCGAGCCCGGGTGAGGAACGCCCCCAACCTCACGTCCCGGGAGCGGAATGATGATCTTTGGGAGTGGATCCGGGAGTTTCCCTCTGCCTTGCAGGAGGTTCTTGCGTCCCCTGCTTTCCGGGAATATCTGACATGGGAAAGCACCTGGCTGGAAACGCAAAAAGCTCTCCACGCCCATTCTCTGAACGCCTTGGGAGACCTGCTTGCAGGGTGCAATACCCGTTACGGCGGCAAGGTAAAAAGGGTACAGCTTTGGCTGAACCCCATCAAATGCGTTTACTCCGCAGATTATCACATCCACGGGGACACCTTGTTCTATTGCTCCGGCACTTTGAAGGCGGAATCCATCCTCCACGAGTTTCTCCATCCCATCATCCACCCGCTGATGGTGGAAAGGGAAGACCTCCCCGTGGATCCCGCTCTGGAGCCTTCCTATACCGCAGACCCCCGCTACGCCGCAGAGGAGACCGCCGTCCGCCGTCTCACCTCCGCCATCTTAGAAGGGGAGTTCCCCGAGGATCTGCCCCCATTTCTCTCCTCTCTATAAAAGAACAGCATCCCGACACCACACGGATCGGGATGCTTTTTTCTCTTATTCCACCGTGATCTCCACGTAGCAGATCTGAGATTCTCCAAGGTAATTGTTGTAGGTGTAAGCGAAGGTGTCCTTCCCGGTGTAGCCGGGTTCGGGGAGGTAGCGGAAGGTGCCGTCGACGGAAAGCACCACGCTGCCGTGTTCGGGGGAGCCCGCCGGTGTGTACCGTGCGGGAACGCCCTCGCTGTTCAGGGTACCGTCCAGAATGGTGTCCTTCTTGGCAGTGAAGGTAAGAGTCTCCACCGTCTCGGGATAGACCTCCAAGGTGCCTTTTGCAAACTTGTAGGTAGATTCGTACTGCATACGGCAGAGAGGCAGATTACTTCTTGCCATCTGTGCGAAGTTGTCGCGGTCGTCGTAGTAGATCCGCACGCCCTCGTCGTAACCCGTGACGGCACCGTAATACAGATACAGCATATAGTTCCGCACGAAATGGGGGTCGGAAAGAGCCTGGTAGGAGTGCTCGATCTCTACGGACATATGGGTCTGCTTGGAAACCTCTGCGGTGTGGGTGAACTGCCACAGAGGCACGTCCCCGGTGAACATCACGTTGGGCTGCATGCACACCAGGTCAAAGCCCAGCTCGTACCCGGTGTAGTAGCGGTTGGCAACGTAATAGGGGATCCAAAGAAGCTGTGAGCCTCTGTCGTGGATCACGTCGGCGGTCTCTTTGACCAAATGGCTGTCGTCACGCCAGTAGCCGATGGCCTCGATGCCCCAGTAGAACCCGCCGAGCTCCAGGTTTTTATACCCGCGGGAGGCGAATTCCTCCAGGCACAGGTCGGTGAACCATTCCAGAACCTTTCTGCGGTCCTCCGCCTTGGTAAGATCCTCGGAAATGCCGTCCCCGTCCACGTCGCCGAAATCGGTCACCGTGTCACGGATGGGGAAGAGGGAGAGGTAGATCTGCACCTTGTAATCAGGCTTGTTCAAGGCATCCTTCACGGTGCCCACCACTTCCTCCACGTGGTTCATACCCGTGGGGCCGTTGAACAAGCAGTTGAAGAGATGATCCCAGTCCTGTTTGTAGCTGGCCTCCGCCACCTTGGACTTGGAGGGGAGATCCTCTCCGTTGGAAAGGACAAAGCCGTCCATAAAGGTATCGGTGATATTGCCGTCCTCGTCCAAATACGCCACGTAGGGCAGGAGACGGTTCAGATCCGTCATTTGGGTGTTGATGAAGGAGATATCGTGAGCCTTCACGGTGGTGTTTTCCGTGGTGGCGTACTGTTTGTCCTCCTCGTTGGTGTAGAAGCGGTTGGGGATGATGCCGCTGTCCTGTACGAGGATGGTGCCCTCCTTCACTTCCTTGGTGCCGAAGGCCTCCAGCTCGTCCAGCCAAACGGATTCGTTGTAGCCGCATTCCACACGGAAGCGGACGAAACGGGCGGCGTAGGGGGTGCCAAGGGTGAATTCCAACGTGGTGGGGGTGAAGCTGTTCCCCAGCTTGGATTCATCCCATTTGCAATCGGAAACGGGGTACCACAGATTGCCGTCGTTGGACAGCAGGATCGTCACGAACTTGGGACGGGAAATGCCCCAGCTCTTCTGATCCAGGGTATGTACCTTGAAGGACTCCAAAGTGGAAACGGCCCCCAGGTCAAAGAAGAAATCAATGGCGTTGCCGCCGCTGGCAAAGAACCAGTCGGGGGCGTAGCAGGTCTTGCTGGTGGCACGCTTGCCGTCGGTGAGGATGGGGCTGTCCCCGGGAGTGTGCTCCTTTTTCACCGTGGCGGGGGCGTAGTAAGAGGTAGCGATCTGCTGGAGCTTGCCCAGGATCAGGTTTTGGGTCTCGCTGTAATCTGCGTCGCCTCCATCCCAGTAAACCTCTTCGGTCACCTTGGGGAAGCTTACGTCGCCGTAAACGGAATCCTCGGGGATATTCTCAAGCCCTGCAAAGACCTCGATCTCCTCCAGCCAGTAATTCCCTGCGCCGGGAGCAAGATCCAAGCGGATATACCGTGCGGAGATATATTCCGGTAACAGCAGGGTATAGGTGTAGTTGTCACCCTTCAAGGGGGCGTACATTCTGCCCAGGAAGGTGTAATTCTTGCCGTCCTCTGAGCCGTAGGCGTCGATGTAGTCCGCATACCTCACGTCGATCCCCGAGCCCAAAGCATGGACGCGGAGGTGGTACAGATCGGAGCGCTTCTTCCCCAGGTCCACCTTGATAGAGGAAACGTCCTTTTCCTTTGCCTGCATGCCCACCCAAACGGATTCGCTGAACAGGCGGGTGGTACGTTCCCCGTCGGTGAGATACTTGTCGTTTTCGGGAGCACGTTTATCGAAGGTGCAATTTTCAAAGGTGTAGGAAGCCCCTGCGGCTGCGTTTTCCGAAGCGGCGGGCAGGGCTTCCCTGCCGGTGGAGAGGGCCTTCCACGCCATACGGTCGATGTTCTCGTTGCCGTAAGCCAAGGCCACGGTGTCCGTCTCCTCCTTGGCGGGGACGTCGGCGTAAACCTCCAATTCGTCCAGGAAAATGAACGCTCCCCCGATGCCAACACGCATACGGATGCGGATATAGCGGTAATCCGTTACCTCCTCCAGCTCAAGTCTTGCGGAGCTGACGGTGAGGAAGCCGGTCTCTTCAAATTCCACCGTGCCCAGACGGTCGAAGGATTTGCCGTCGTTGGAGCCGTAAAAACGGGCGCTGTGCGCCAGCTTTACCCCGTCCTTGGTCTGGTCCAGACTGCGGGCGACGATGGCGGAGATCCGCTTGCCGTCCTCTCCCAGGTCTACGGTGAAGATCAGGTCGGAGGAAAAGCCCACCATACGGGAGTCGATGTAATGGGCGCCCACGTCGGGAGTCTTCAGCCCGTCGGTGAGCTGTTGATCAAAAAAGTCGTCGTAACCGCCGCCGGAGGGCTCCACGTTCAGGGTGTAGGGCTTGCCCACGCTGACCAGGGTGTAAAGCCGTTCCCCGTTTTCGGTCTCCTCCTTGGAGGAGGTGTCCTCTGCGGAGGATTCCCCGGAGGGGGTTATGGATTCCGTCACCCCGGGCTGACAGGCGGAAAGCAAAAGCACTGCCGCCAACAGCAGCAGAAGCCAATTGTTCATACGTTTCATAAAGGCGTTCGTCCTTTCTCGGTATTAAATAACAGTATACCATACTTTCCTTTCCTTGGCAATCGTCAAGTGGGTCAAAATTTGCGTCTTCGTTTTATGAAAAATCCCGAAACCCTTCCCACGGCGTTGCATTTCCTTTGAAATTGTGCTATACTGTGGAAAACGCTTTGGAGGCACTTTATGGAATTCTTTGAAACCTTATACAGCCGCAAAACGGTGCGGAGCTACAACGGAACCCCTGTGACCGAGGAGGAGCTGCGGGAGATCTTAAAGGCGGGCTACGCCGCTCCCATCGGCAGAAGACGGTACGACACCCTGCACCTTACGGTGATCACCGACGCCGCTTTCCTGGCGGAATGGGAAAAACGGGTAGGGCTGGAGAGCGGCAAGGAGGACGCCCATCCCTTCTACGGAGCGCCTACCCTGGTGCTGATCTCCTCGGTGGTGGACGAGGATCCCTATGGCAACGTGAACTACTCCAACGCCGCCTCCATTGCCCAGAACATGGCTCTTGCGGCCTGTGACCTGGGAGTGGGCGCCTGCCATATCTGGGGTGCAGTCCGTACCTTGAATAACTGTCCCGACCTGCTGTCCCGCCTGCCCATCCCTGCGGGGATGAAGCCTGTCTGCTCGGTGGTCCTGGGACACACCGACGAGACCTACACCCTGCGGGAGATCCCCGCCCGTATTGAAACAGCCTATTTGAAGTAACCTATGAAAGGAGAAGCCGTATATGTCCGCATACCGTGAGCTGATCAAAAATTTCGGGCGGATCCGCGCCTATATGCGGGAGTTCTACGTTTACGGCTTCAAGCACAGAGAGCAGTACGCCGCAAAAAGCCCCCGCTCCTATGACGACGAGCGCCGCCGCGTGGAAAGCTGGCTGGGGGATCACATGGGCTTCGTCCGCACCCCCGAGGGGAAGAATATGTTCCTTTCCATCGACAGCCGCAGGATGGATCACAATCCCCTGTACAAGGCCTGGAAGGCAAAAAGCTTCACCGACGGGGATATTACTTTGCATTTTATCCTGCTGGACATCCTGCACACCCCCGAGAAGGCGTTTTCTGCAGGGGAGCTGTTGCGGATCATCGACGGGGAGTATCTTTCTTCCTTTGAAACGCCCTTGGCGGTGGACGAATCCACCCTGCGGAAGAAGCTGAAGGAGTACGTCTCCGAAGGGATCCTCACTACGGAAAAGCAGGGGAAGCGGGTGCTTTACCGCCGTGTGAAGGACACCGTCGCCCTCCCGTCCCGGGACGTGCTGGATCTGTTTTCCGAGATCCTGCCCTGCGGCGTCATCGGTTCTTTTTTGATAGACCGTACCGTGGAACGGGACAGTCCCTTCCGCTTCAAGCACCACTACATCACGGGCACTTTGGAAAGCGACTTGATGGCCGTCTTGTTCCACGCCATGGGGAAGGGGGCTTCCGTGACGGTCACCAACGCCGCAAGGCGCACGGGAGAGCCCAAGCGGGTGCGGGCGGTCCCCTTGCGGATCTATATCAGCGTGCAAAGCGGCAGGCAGTATCTGGTGGCCTACGTGCCGGAGCAAAACCGCATCCGTGCCTTCCGTTTGGATTATCTTTCCGCCGCAAGCCTCGAAGAGCCCACGCCCCGTTTCGGAGAGCTGCGGGCAAGGCTGGATGCCATGGAGCCTTTCCTTTGGGGTGTGAACCTGAAGGACGGGAGCGGAAAAACGGAGATGATCTCCTTCACCGTGAAGGCGGGGTACAACGAAGGATATATCGTGGACCGTCTGCAGCGGGAAAAACGCACGGGGCAGGTGGAGTGCTTGGAAAACGGGCTGTACCGCTTTTCCGCCCAAGTGCAGGACGCAAGAGAGCTGCTTCCTTGGATCCGTACCTTCCTTTGCCGCATCGTGACCTTTGAATGCTCCAATACCAACGTGAAGGAGCAGTTTTTGCGGGATCTGAAGGCCATGTATGCAATTTATGGCTTGGGAGGTGATTCGGTATGATCTTCCGTGAATATTTTTCTGCCTATTACCGCACCGTGGGGAAGCTCCTGGAGGCGTTGCAGACGGGGACCCCGACGGAAAAGGAGCTTCAAGCCATCGTGCGGAGGTACGCCTTCGAGGAAAGCGCCGCCGTCATTCTTCCCGCCTTGAAGCAGGGACAGTGGCAATTGATGAAAGAGGATCTGACCACGCCCATCCGCCACACCCCCGCCATGCCCTTGACCTTGCTGGAAAAGCGGTGGCTGAAGGCGGTCTCCTTGGATCCCCGTGTCCGTCTGTTCGATTTTTCTGTGGAGGGATTGGAGGACGTGGAGCCTTTGTTTACTCCGCAGGACTTTCGTGTGTTTGACCGCTACGGTGACGGTGATCCCTATGAGGACGAGACCTACCGCCGCCATTTCCGTACCGCCTTGGAGGCGGTGAAGACGGGAAAGCCTTTGTTCATCCGCATGAAGGGGCGGAAGGGCAACGACGTTTGTGCCGTTTGTATGCCCTACAAGCTGGAATACTCCGAAAAGGACGATAAATTCCGCCTCCTTACCCGAGGCAACCGCTACGTCACCACCCTGAACCTGGCAAAGCTTGCGGAATGCCGATTCCACGAAGGTGTTTGGCAGAACCGTCGGGGCAGGGAACGGCGGGAGCAATACGCCGTTGTGCTGGAGATCCACGACCGCCGCAACGCCATGGAGCGGGTGATGTTCCACTTCGCCCACTTCAAAAAGCAGGCGGAGAAGATCGGGCGGGAAAAATACCGTCTTACCCTTTGGTGCGACAAGGAGGACGATATGGAGCTGGCCATCCGTATCCTGTCCTTCGGCCCCATGGTGAAGGTTTTGGAGCCTGCACCCATGGTGGATCTCATCCGAAAAAAGTTGATCATGCAGAAAAACTGCGGACTCATTTGAGAGTTCGCAGCTTTTTTTCCGTGTTTTTACAGGAAAACCATGGTAAACTGTGCTTGCAACAGAAAGGAAGAAAAGTGATGTTTTGGAAAGACAGGAAAAAATTCAGAAAGAAGATCAGCGCCGCCTTTCCGGCCTGCTACCGAAAGGACGTGACGGCGGTGTTGAGACGTCTCCTTCCCGGGGGATTTGTCGGGATCGGTGAAGGCATGGCTTGGCAGCTATCCGACGGCGAAACCGTCTCTCTCCCACGCCGTATATGGTCTTCGGATGCTCTGCTTCCCGGACTCCCGCTGACGGAACGGCAAAAACTGATCTACCACTGCATTTTCACACGAAGCTCGGACGGATACGCCCGACAGCGGCACGCGGAAGCGCTTTTGGAACGAGAGACCCCGGAGTGGGTAATGCCCTTTGTCGTCCAGCTGAGCCAGAGCTACGTGGCGGAGATCTTGGAGGCGCTTTATAACAGGTTGCGGGAGCGGGACAACGGGGATTACCAAGCCTTTTGCCGTTTGAATTGGGATGCGTTCCACAAGGGCTACGACAGAATGCTCAGCTATTGGGCGGAATACTACCGTTGGTACGATCGCCGAACGGGAAAATATTGTAAGACACGCTATCGTGATTACGTAGGCTGGAAGCTGTACGCCGAGGTCTTCGGCTGTAAAAAATAGAAGGAAGAGAGGAATATACTTATGAAAACGATCATCCATGAAAATATGAAAGGTCTTCTGTTCAAGAACGGCAGATTCCAAAAGCTGCTGGGCGCAGGAAAATACCGCACGTGGGGCGGCAAGGTTATTGAGACGGTGGCGTTGGATGCCCCGCTGGAAAGTGCATATTGCTCTTTGGAGGTGCTGTTGGCCGATCCCGTGATCGCCGCAAAGACGGTCACCGTGGAGGTAGGGGAGCAACAGCTGGCTTTGCACTATGCGGACGGTCTGTTCTGCCACGCCCTCACTGCCGGGAAATATGCTTTCTGGCGGGAAGGCAAAAATCACGAGTTCCGTATAGTGGACGTTTCCCGTCCCGAGGCAGACCCCGATCTGCCCGTTCATCTGTTCTCAAAGCTTCCCGGGGCGCTTTACACCAAGGTGGAGGTGGCTCCCCACCAAAAAGCCATGCTGTTTGTGGATTGCAAGCCTGTCAGGCTGTTGGATGCGGGCGTTTACCATTTCTGGAACAACGACGTGTCCGTGGAGGTAAAAAAGGCGGACGTTCGTCTGTGTTCCATGACGGTATCCGGTCAGGAGCTGCTCACCAAGGACAAGGTGACCTTGCGGATCACCTTCGTTTGCAGCTTCCGTGTCACGGATCCCGAAAAAGCCTTGACCTTGGTGGACGATTACGTCTCCCAACTGTACGTAGCGGTGCAGCTGGCATTGCGGGAATACGTGGGCAGTTACCGTCTGGACGAGATCCTGGAAAACAAGGAGGAGATCTCCCGTTACGTGCTGGAAAAGCTTGCCGCAAAGCGGGAAGAGCTGTTTGTGGAGATCACCGAGGCGGGGGTGAAGGATATCATTCTCCCCGGCGAGATCCGGGAGATCATGAACACCGTGTTGGCGGCGGAGAAGCGGGCGCAAGCCAACGTGATCACCCGCCGCGAGGAGGTGGCCTCTACCCGTTCTCTGCTGAACACCGCCAAAATGATGGAGGAGAATCCCACCCTTTACAGGTTGAAGGAGCTGGAATATCTGGAGCGGATCTGCGAAAACGTGGGGAACCTGCAGATCAACGGCAGCGGCGACCTGCTCACCCAACTGACCGCACTGTTCCGAAGCGGTGCTACCTAAAGGAGAATTGATATGATCGAGATAAAAGGAAAATATAACACCGCCGTCTGCTACACCGACACCATGGAGGAGGGGGCAATGGCACAGATCAAGACCATGTGCGATCTGGAGGCCTTCTCCGGCTCCCGCATCCGCATCATGCCCGACGTTCACGAGGGGATGGGCTGTGCCATCGGCACCACCATGACGGTGACGGATAAAGTGGTTCCCGCCATGGTGGGGGTGGACATCGGTTGCGGAATGTATACCATGATATTGGGAAAGGTAGCTTTGGACCCGGCTTTGCTGGACGAGGCGGCACATAGCATTCCCTGCGGCTTTTCCGTATGGGAGGGCAGGCAGGAACGGTTTGACCTGACGGAGCTGAAGTGCTACCGCTATCTGAAGGATTCCAAGCGCTTGGAGCGAAGCCTGGGCACCCTGGGCGGGGGCAACCACTTCATCGAGGCGGACGCGGATGACGAGGGGAATCGGTATTTGGTGATCCACTCCGGGAGCCGTAATCTGGGCACCCAGGTGGCCAATTATTACCAGGATCTTGCCGCGGATCTGAATGCGGGGAAGGAGGATCTCTTCCGCGCAAGAGAAGAGCTGATCCGCACCTACAAGGAGCAGGGAAGGCGCACGGAGATCCAAAAGGCCTTGAAGGAGCTGGAAAAGGCCTACGAGGCCAAAGCGCCCACCCTGCCCAGGGAGCTTTGCTACCTCTACGGAGATTTTATGGAGGATTATCTCCACGACATCCGCATCTGCCAGCGGTTTGCGAAGCGGAATCGGGAGAAGATGGGGGAGATCCTCCTTGACAAGCTGGGACTGGAAGCGGCAGAAACCTTCCACACGGTGCACAACTACATCGACGTGGATGCGGGGATCCTCCGCAAGGGCGCCGTGTCCGCGGCGGCGGGGGAGAAATTGCTGATTCCCATCAACATGCGGGACGGGAGTCTGATCTGCATCGGCAAGGGCAACCCCCATTGGAACTTTTCCGCACCCCACGGAGCGGGACGGTTGATGTCCCGTGCCAAGGCCTTTGAGAAGCTGACCATGGAGGAGTACCGCAAGGAGATGGCGGGGATCTACACCACCTGCGTCAACGAGAACACCCTGGACGAGTCTCCCATGGCCTACAAAAGCATGGAGGAGATCTTGCGCCATATCGGGGACACCGCAGAGGTGGTCGCTCATATCAAGCCCATTTACAATTTCAAAGCGTCGGATTGACCGAGACGGGAGATTTTTTAGGAAGTCTCCCGCTCTTTTTGTTCTCCGAGACGAGAAAATCAGTTGCAATTCCGTAAGAACTGTGGTATAATGTTCCAAAGAGTATAATAGGAGGAGTGTTGAAACAGATATGGAAAACATTCTCATCAAAAATACCAAAGCCCTTTCCGGCGGGCAGGTGGTGGAGGCGGAGATCGCTATTGCAAGCGGCGTGATCCTTTCCATGACGGGCGCCCCCGAAGGCTTTACCGCAGATAAAGTGATCGACGGCGCGGGGAAGCTTTGTATCCCCGGCCTCATCAACGCCCACACCCACGTGTATATGTCCCTGTTCCGCAACTACGCCGACGACGTGGCCTTTACCGAGTGGCTGTTCGGCCGTGTTCTTCCCAAGGAGGACGCCATGTCCGTGGAGGACGCCTATTGGGGCACTCTGCTGGGCTGTATCGAAATGGTGAAGAGCGGTACCACCACCTTCTGCGATATGTACCCCATTGCGGGGATGTCTGCGGAGGCCGCCCGCAAGGCGGGTATGCGTGCCGTGGTGAGCAGGGGGCTTACAGGCTCCGAGGGCGGAGAGCGTCGGATCGCCGAGGCCTTGGGAGAATGGGAGACCTGGAAGCATGATCCCATGGTGACCCATATGCTGGCGCCCCACGCCATTTACACCTGCGACACCCCCTTCCTGGAGCGTGTGATGCAGGTCTCCGACGAGACGGGAATGCTCATCAACACCCACCTTTCCGAGTCGGAAAAGGAGATCGCCGACTGCTACGCAGAGCACGGCTGTTCCCCTGTGGAATACCTGGCAAAGCTGGGGCTGTTCGACCGCAAGACCTTGGCCGCCCACTGCGTTCATCTTTCCGAACTGGATATTATGCTGTTGGCGGAAAAAGGGGTCTCCGTTGCCCATAACCCCAAGAGCAATCTGAAGCTTGCCAACGGCATTGCCCCCGTAAAACAGCTTTTGGATGCGGGCGTGAACGTATGCCTGGGCACCGACGGCGCAGGCTCCAACAACACCCTGAATATGTTCTCCGAGATGAACTTCGCCTGCCTCCTGCCCAAGGGGGTGAACAAGCAGGGAGACGTGGTCAGCGCCAACACCGTTTTGCAGATGGCCACGCTGAACGGCGCCAAGGCGCTTTCCCAGGAGAACCTGGGCGACCTGCAGGCAGGATGGAAGGCGGATATCGCCATTCTGAACCTTGACCATCCCTGGATGTATCCCATGCACAACGTGGCAAACGCTTTGTGCTATTCCGCCACCGGCACCGAGGTAGAAACGGTGATCATCGGCGGGGAAGTGGTGATGGAAGACCGCAGGATGACCAAGATCGACGAAGAAGAGGTCTACGCAAACATTGCGCGGATCGCAAAGGACTGGTGACAAGCTTATGTTGAATTACGAGATCAAAGACCCCTCCCTGTGGGAAAGCGGGGAACGAAAGATCCTTTGGGTCAAGGAGCATATGCCCCTGTTGAGAGGGCTGGAGGAGGAAATGCTGGCCAATAAGCCCCTGGCAGGCTTGCGTGTAGCCCTTTCCGTCCATCTGGAGGCCAAGACCGCCTACCTGTGCCGCGTTCTTGCCGCAGGGGGCGCAGACATGTATATCACCGGCAGTAACCCTCTGTCCACCCAGGACGACGTTGCCGCCGCTTTGGTGAAGGACGGCCTTCACGTTTATGCGGAGCACGGCTGCTCTATGGAGACCTATCACCGCCATATTTCCTACGTGATCCAGGCCGCACCCCAGATCATCATCGACGACGGCGGCGACCTGGTGCACCTGATCCACACGGAATACCGTGACCTCCTTCCCGGCGTCATCGGCGGCTGTGAGGAGACCACCACGGGCATCCTCCGCCTCCACGCCATGGAGCGGGACGGGGAATTGAAGTTCCCCATGGTGATGGTGAACGATGCGGACTGTAAGCACCTCTTCGACAACCGTTACGGCACGGGACAGTCCGTATGGGACGGCATCAACCGTACCACCAACCTGATCGTGGCAGGGCAGACCGTTGTGGTAGCCGGCTACGGCTGGTGCGGCAAGGGCGTTGCCATGCGTGCCAAGGGCTTGGGCGCTTCCGTCATCGTTACGGAGGTGGATCCCATCAAGGCCATGGAGGCTGTGATGGACGGCTTTGCGGTGATGCCCATGAAGGAAGCCTGCCCCAAGGGTGATTTCTTCGTCACCGTTACGGGAGATATGGAGATCATCACCACGGAGCATTTCCCCCTGCTGAAGGACGGCGCCATTCTTTCCAATGCGGGCCATTTCGACGTGGAGGTGGATATGCAGGCGCTCCGTGCCTATGCGGTGCGCTCCTGGGAGGCAAGACAGAATATCACCGGCTACGAATTGCCCGGCGGCAAGAAGGTCTACGTCCTGGCGGAAGGCCGCCTGGTGAACCTGGGTGCCGGCGACGGCCACCCTGCGGAGATCATGGATATGTCCTTCGCCGTCCAGGCCATGAGCGTTTTGTATCTGATCCGCAACAAGGATCTGCCCAAGACCTCCAACGTTATCGCAGTCCCCCGTGAGGTGGACCTGGAGATCGCAAGACGGAAACTGGCATCCTGGGGCATCGCCATCGACGAGCTGACGGAGAAGCAGAAAAAATACCTGGATTCCTGGGGATCGTAATTTTTGCAAACCCTTCTCGGAATCTGCAAAAAATATTCACATTTTCATGTTATAATGAACGTAAAAGGAGGGTGAGGCTATGTTCAAAAGCGTATTTTCCAGAATGCTTGCGGCTTTCACCGTGATCCTGCTTCTGTGTATCACGCTGTTGGTCTTCGTGGTCGCCTCGGGGCTGTTCCAGGAAAGCCAGGAAAAAGAGCTTTCCGAATTGGGCGTCGCCGCCAACGAGATCGGCTTCTTCCTGGAAGAGATGCAACGGATCTCCACCCTTCCCGCACCCTTACTGCTGCAAAGCGAGAGCTTCCATTCCAACCTCATCGGCATCGCCGATCTGACGGAGGCGGATATCTCCGTTTTGCGTATGGACGGCGTGGTCGCCGCTACCTCCACCCGCCATTTAAAGATCGGGGAGCAGATGCTTTCCAGGGAGACGGTGAACCGCATCCTGGAAAACGACGCTTCCTACATGATCAGCGACCTGGACGGCGCCTTGGAGCGCCGCACGCTGAACAGCTTTGCCATCATCGGGGATGAGAACGGAGACGCCGTGTACCTCATCGTGGTCACCAGCGAGAAGGCGCTGAATTCCGAGATCGCCAACTCCGTGACCCAGCGTATGGTGGTGGTTGCCATCTGGATCTTCTTCGCGGCAATGATCATCATCTTCCTGATCTCCCGCCGTATCACCGACTCCATCAAGACCCTTTGCTCCGTGGCAAGAGAATACGCCCAGGGGCGCTTCAACATCCGCATCAAGGTCAACGGTCAGGACGAGATCACAGAGCTTTCCAGGGCCTTTAACAACATGGCCAGCGGCCTTGCCAAGCTGGAGGAGAACCGTAACTCCTTCATCGCCAACGTGTCTCATGACCTCCGCACGCCCATGACAACCATTTCGGGCTTTGTGGACGGCATTTTGGACGGTACCATTCCTCCCGAGGATCACCAGCGGTATCTGCAGACCATTTCTGCAGAGGTGCACCGTCTCTCCCGTTTGGTGAACACCCTTTTGGAGATCTCCCGCTTGGAGTCCGGCAAGAGCATGAAGACTGCGGATTTCAACGTCACGGAGACGGCAAGGCAGATCCTCATCTCCTTGATGGGGAAGATCGAGGCCAAACGATTGGATATCGAATTTGAAGGCGGGGACGAGGACGTGTACGTCCTGGCAGATCCCGACGCCATCCATCAGGTGCTTTACAATCTGATAGACAACGCCATCAAATTTACACAGGAAAAGGGCACCATTACCATCGCCATCACCGCCAAGGGCAAGAAGGCGTTGGTGCGGGTGCGGAACACGGGTGAAGGGATCCCCGAAGAGGAGATCACCCACATTTTTGAACGGTTTTACAAATCCGACCGTTCCCGCGGATTGGATAAAACGGGAACAGGATTAGGTCTTTACATTGTTAAGACCATTTTGGAAAAGCACGGGGAAGAGATCTCCGTGGAATCGGTGGTGGGGGCTTATACGGAGTTCCGTTTCGGACTGTCTTTGTCCGCCGGAAAGCCGAGATCCAAGGGCGGAGACCTGATGGACTGATGACTAATGGGAAAGGAACCGAAAACACATGAACGAATTTAAAAACGACCGTGACGATCAGAACACGGAGCTGACTCCCGAGGGCCATTCCGCACCTCAAAATCACGCTTTTGAGGATCCCTCTCTCCGGACGCCTCCTACCTACGTATGGGACGGCAAGCGGGACGGCGGCAGACGCCGCGGCGGGAAGAAGCCCTTCCTGTTCTGCGTGGTAGCCGTGGTGTGCCTGGTCTTGACGGCGGCACTTTGCATCCCCACCATCCTTTACGCCATGGATGAGGGACATATCGCTACCTCCTCCGAAGGCACCTCCCAGGGCGGAAGCCTTACGGGGGATCCCTCCAAGGAGGAGAGCTCTTACGATATCAGCCAGACGGTGACCGTCACCGATACGCCCTACCTGGAGGAAAACATCCTTACCAAGGTTTATCAGCAGTGCCAGGGCTCCTGCGCCACCATTTACGTGGAGCTGGGCTCTACCGGCTATTCCATCGGAAGCGGCTTCGTCCTCACCGAGGACGGCTACGTTGCCACCAACCAGCACGTGGTTGACGGCGGTAACAAGATCACCGTGATCTTCTACGACGGCGAGGAATACGAGGCTGAGCTCATCGGCGAGGATCCCGTCCGCGACCTTGCGGTGTTGAAGATCAACGCCAAGGATCTCACCCCTCTGCCCATCGGTAACTCCGACGCTTTGACGGTGGGGCAGACCACCATCGCCATCGGCACTCCCTACGATCAGACCCTGGCCGGCACCATGACCATGGGCATCATCAGCGGTCTGAACCGTGAGATCCCCATCGAAAACGATGCGGGCGTGGTCATCAAGACCATGCGTCTGATCCAGACGGACACCCCCATCAACCCCGGTAACAGCGGCGGCCCCCTGATCAACATGGCGGGCCAGGTGGTGGGCATCAACTCCTTGAAGCTTATCAACGAGTACGAGGGCATCGGCTTTGCCATTCCCATCAACTCTGCCGTGGATATCTTCAATCAGCTCATCCAGTACGGCAAGGTGGTGCAGGATCCCGAGTCCGAGTTCGTGACTGCCAGCCCCCGCTTGGGCGTTACGGTGTACGAGCTGGAGGCAGGCCTGGACGCCTTCCGCATCAAGCCCGGCTGTGAGTATCCCGCAGGCGTGCTGGTGGCTTCCGTAGAGCCCAACACCGCCGTTTACGCCGCAGGTCTGGAGCTTTACGACATCATCACCGAGTTCAACGGCAAGCCCGTGAAGAGCTTGAGCGACCTCACCAACGCCCTGGCGGAGCATCGGGCAGGGGACAAGGTCACCATGACCGTGTTCGCCTTCTCCCGCAACTTCTCCGAAGGGGAATACAAGACCTTGGAATTCGTTCTGGATTCCGCAGAGGCCATCGGCTGAAAAAACAGACGGATCACCTGCAAAGGGTGATCCGTTTTTTCTATGCGAACCGCTTCCGCCCGATCAAGGCGGCGGTACCCACGGCGGAGACGCCGCAAAGGAGCACGAAGCTGACCAGATCTCTGTCCCCGGTCATGGGGGATTGGGAGGGCTGGGAGGTACGGCTCTGCTCGGGGGTACTGCTTTCCCCGGGCGCAGACAGGGGATTCTTCCCCTGGAGCACGGAGACCTCGTCCAGGAAGGTCCAGGCACCCTCTCCGGGGGTGATGACCACCTTCAGATAACGCCCTTCCATTCCTTCCGTCCCTTTCAAGGAGGCGATCCCCGCTTTTTCCGTCCCGGGGGATGGAATGACTTCTCCCAGCGGGGTGAACTCTCCCTCTTCCTCATTGCTTAAATAGAAGGCCACCTTTGCGGGGGCGGTGATCCCCACTTCTTCCTCCCGGAGATAGCTGACCTCAAAGGTCCAAAGCTGGGTGTAGACCTCCCCCAGATCCAGAACCACGGTGATCTCGCCTTCGTTTCGGAAACCCACGTACTCCGTGTCCCGATAGTAATAGTTCACCGTGCCGTTTTCCACGGGAGTGCCGTACTTGCCGTTGGTCAGCTCAAAATTCTCGTCGGGGTACCCCTGAGAAGCCCCGGGGGAGAGGGTGTACCCCTTATGAAGGGATACCACGTTTTGCGCGGCGGAAACGGAAAGCACTCCCACCAGCGCCAAAAAGAACAAGCAAACGCAAAAGAACCGCTTCATTGCCACTCTCCTATCCTGTTGACCACGCTTTGCATCTCTTCCTTGCTCCTGGCGTGGCGGGCGTCGAAGAGAAACCGTTGCCGCTGACGCTCGTCCATCTTGCCGAACTTCTTCAGCGCCAGATCGTTTTGCGCCAAAGCCATACCAAACCCCAAGGGAAGCTCCTCGTCGGACACTCCCGGCAGGGTGTTTTTTTGATAACGCTCCATAAACACCATCCTTTTTTTGTTTTTAGTGTTCCGTGAGGAACGCTTTTCCATACCTCCCGTTCTTTGGAAAAACTTGGGCTTGACAATTTTATGAAAATGTTGTAAATTGATAAAAAGACCATCGACGAAAGGAACCCCGCAATGAGAAAATTCCTTCTCCTTCTGTTGGCGCTGACCCTTCTGCTGGCGGCTTGCGCAGCACAGGAAACGCCCGAGCCCTCCGAGCCCCCGTCTTCTCCCGCAAGCAGCTCTTCCCACGAGGAAAGCTCTGTGCTTGTCTCCTCCCAAGAAGAGGTCTCCGCAGAATCCTCTCTTCCCGCCGAAGAAGATCCGCCCGAGGAGGTGCCTCCCTTGACCATGACCCAGGTTTCCACCATCACAGATAATTTCCTGAACGTGTCGGATTTTAAAGACTTCCTTGCAGGGGGCGAAAAGTACGCCCTGATCCCCGGACTGAAGGAAGGCATCGTGCCCCAGGGTATGGGACGCCATCCCGTGACGGGGTACGTGTATATCTCCGCTTACTTCACCACCGAAAATACCCCCTCCGTGATCCTTGTGCTGGACGAGAAGGGGAGCTTCGTGGCGGAATACCATATGTATAAAGAAGACGGCACCCCCTATACCGGCCACATGGGCGGCGTTTGCGTCACGGAGGAGTATCTCTATTTCTCCGGCCCCGGTGTGGGAGATTATTACGGCATCGGCGAGATCGCCCTGGCGGATCTCCCGAAAAAGGGTGCCCACGACGTGACCTTTACCTCCGTGGTTCCTCTGCCCATCCACGCCAGCTATCTGTTCTATGACCAAGGCAACCTTTGGGCAGGCACCTTCTATCTCAGCGGCTCCTACGACATGGGCAAGTATTTCAATCAGAAGGTGAAGACCTCCGCAGGCGCATCCTACGGCGGGTTTGCCGCCATGTTCCCCGTGGACGAAAACGGCCGCCTCACCGTTCCCGAAGGGAGCGACTACGCCGTTCCCACCCTGACTTTGGCCACCGTGGACAAGGTGCAGGGCTTTACCTGTCGGGACGGCAAGGTGACGCTGAGCGTCTCCTACGGCAGAAACAATAACTCCACCCTGTATTTCCATTCCATCGACCCCGAAAAGGCAACCGCAACCTATACTGCCGACGGCAAGACCTACCCCATGATCGTGCTGGATGATACCAACCGCGTCAAAAAGGTCACCGCCATGGGCATGACGGAGGGCATCACCCTGGATGAAAAGGGCAACGTGCTGATCCTCTTTGAATCCGGCGCCCAGAAGTATTATAACGCCAAAAACCCCACCGACTGTGTCTGGCGCTTCCCCTTCCCGGAGGAATAAAAGGGCTGTATACCGTTGGTTGAACACCTTGAAAACCGCAAGGATCTATGGTATACTGCTTTTGACAGGAAAGGCGGTGTAGTATGAAGTTTTCTGCAAACGATCTGTATCTCAGCTATGGTGAAAATCCCCAAGTGTGGTTACACGACTGTGTTTTCACCATCAAAAGAGACGGGGAAGACCTGCTCTTTGAGTTTCCCGAGGGCTTCAAATTTCAAAAGGACGGTCAGTGCTTTCGTTGCGCCCGTGGAACAATCCGTGCAGTGAAAGTGGGAGAAGAGGACGTGCAGATCTTCGCCATCCGCTGCAAATGGAAGCGGAAAAGATATTGTAAGAAATCGGTTACCATTTCTTTGGAAGAACTGTTGGAGGCAATGGGAAGTTACCCTTTGGAGAATTATCGGGAATTCTATTCGCCCCATGTATTTTCCTGGAGCTGTTCTCTGTGGAACATTCCCAAGTATAGAAAGAAATTGGGAGACGATCTTGAACTCCAGGTCTTCTACGATCACTTGGAATACGAGATCTCCGATGAATACAGCCCCTACGAGGGATAAAACAAAAAAACGCGGCGTGAGTGATCACGTCGCGTTTTGCATCTCGTCTTTTACTTCAAAGCTACCCGGAGGATGTTCTCCAGCGCGGCTACCTTTTCCACCACGTCGGCGGAGATCTCGTTGCCGAAATCAAACATAGACACCGCGTAGTTGCCCTTGGATTGGTTTGCCATGGCCTCGATGTTCACGCCGATGATGGCAAGGGCACCGGAAATGGCGTTCACCACGCCGGGAACGTTGCGGTGGAGCACCACCAAGCGGTGGTCGTGGATGCGGGGCATATGAATCTCGGGGAAGTTCACGCTGTTTTTGATGTTGCCGTTTTCCAGGAAGTCGATCAGCTCCTCTGCCGCCATCTTGGCACAGTTGTCCTCGGATTCGGGGGTGGAAGCGCCCAAGTGGGGGATACATACCGCACCCTCCAAGCCCAGAAGCTCTTCTGCAGGGAAGTCGGTGACGTAGGAAGCGATCTTACCGCTCTTCAAGGCCTCTGCCACGTCGGCAACGTTTGCCAGATCCCCGCGGGAGAGGTTGATGATCCGTACGCCGTCCTTCATCTTGGCGATGTTTTCTTTGTTGATGATGCCCTTGGTGGTGGGCAGGGCGGGGATGTGGTAGGTGATATAATCGGAATTGGCGTAGATCTCATCGTAATCCGCCGCGGAATGGACGGAGTTCTTCAAGGACCAGGCCGCCTTGACGGAAAGGAAGGGGTCGCAACCGATGACGTTCATTCCCAGGCTGACAGCCGCGTTGGCAACCATACCGCCGATGGCACCCAAGCCGATCACGCCCAGGGTCTTGCCCTTCAGCTCCGGGCCCACGAACTGGGATTTGCCTTTTTCTACCTTCTTGGAGAGCTCGGGGTCACCCTTCAGGGTTCTTGCCCATTCAATGCCTGCAACCACCTTACGGGAGGCCATCAGCAACGCCAGAATGGCAAGCTCTTTAACACCGTTTGCGTTGGCGCCGGGGGTGTTGAACACCACGATACCTTCCTCGGCACAGCGTTCCAAGGGGATGTTGTTGACGCCTGCACCTGCGCGGGCGATGGCGGCAAGGGTGGCAGGGAACTGCATATCGTGCATGACGGCGGATCTCACCATCATTCCCACAGGCTCCTGTACCTCTGCGCCTACGTTGTACGCGGTCTTGTCGAACACCTCAAGACCTACGTTGCTGATCGAATTCAAAAGCTGAATGTTTTTCATAATAAGGTTTCCTTCCATCCCACGCATGGCGATGGTCCTTTCTGTTTTTTTATTATGAATATGTTCGTTAAGAACCTTTCTTGAAAGAAAGGTTCTTAACAATCTCCAAAGAACTTTATTGCCGAAAACTGTCGTTTTCGGGAAAATATTCTTATGTTTTTCTTCACAATGTGCAGGGTTCTTAGGGGGATCATCCCCCTAAGCGGAGATTCTTAAGAGGCAGAGCCTCTTAAGTTACCCGTTCTCTTTCTCGAACTTTTCCATAAAGGCGATCAGCGCCTCGACGCCTGCCACGGGCATGGCGTTGTAAATGGAAGCGCGCATACCGCCCACGGAGCGGTGTCCCTTCAGGTTGGAAAGCCCCGCCGCAGCAGCCTCGGCGCAGAACTTCTTGTCCAAGTCGGTGTCCCCGGTGACGAAGCAAACGTTCATCAAAGAGCGGCATTCCTTCTCTGCAGTGGCCTTGAAGAGCTTGCTGTTGTCCAGGAAGTCGTACAGCATACCCGCCTTGGCCTCGTTGATCTTCTGCATCTCCTCCAAGCCGCCAAGCTCCAATAGCCACTTGTATACCAAGCCCGCCACGTAAATGGAGTAGCAGGGGGGCGTGTTGTACATAGAGCCGTTTTCCGCCTGGATCTTGTATTGCAGCATCACGGGACAGCAATCCATGGCGTCTCCGATGAGATCCTCACGAACGATTACCAGGGTCATGCCTGCGGGGGCCATATTCTTCTGTGCCCCTGCGTAGATCAGACCGTAGTCCGCCACGTTCACAGGCTTGGAAAGAATGCCGGAGGACATATCCGCTACCAGGGGGATGTCACCCGTCTGAGGAACGTAGGGATATACCGTGCCGAAAATGGTGTTGTTGTAGCAAATGTGGACGTAGTCGGAATCCTTGTTGAACTCCGTCACGTAGGGCACGTAGGTGAAGTTCCTATCCTTGGAGGAGGCCAGAATGCGTACCTCGCCGTAGCGCTCCGCTTCCTTGGCCGCCTTGCCGGAGAACTGACCGCTGACGATGTAGTCTGCCTTGCCGTTCTTGGTCATCAGGTTCAAGGGCACCGCGGAGAACTGGGTGGAAGCACCGCCCTGGAGGAACAATACCTTGTAATTGTCGGGAATGTTCATCAGCTTGCGGAGATCTGCCTCGGTCTGATCGATGATCTGCTGATACACCGCAGATCTATGGCTCATCTCCATTACGGACATCCCGCTGCCGTTGTAATTCAGCATCTCGGATGCGGCACGCTCCAACACGGGAACGGGCAGCATGGAAGGTCCTGCGGAGAAGTTGTAAATACGGTTCATGGAAAAGTCCCCTCTTTCTCAAAAACTAAAAAGTGATACTTTGATAAGCTTTTCTTTATATTATACTCTTTTTCTATAGGATGTCAAGAGGGAACGCAAGGTTTCTGTTGACAAACGGCACTTTTTTTGATAGAATATTTCGTGTAAAATACGGGAGTTTTTTCCTTTCTTCACAAAGGAGCCTTTTATGAATCAGAAAATCGGTTTCGGGATCATCGGTTGCGGTGTCATCGCAGATTTCCATGCCAACGCCCTGTTCGGCCTCCCCGAGGAAGCCGTGCTGGTGGGTGTTGCCGACGCGCGTCCGGAATCCGCACAGCGGTTCGCACAGGCAAAGCAGGTGTACGCCTTTGCTTCCGTTGAGGAAATGCTGGCCTGCCCTGAGATCGACGTGGTGACCATCTGCGTCCCCAGCGGTTTCCACGCGGACATTGCCGTCAAGGCCGCCAACGCGGGGAAGCACATCATCGTGGAAAAGCCCATGGCCATCACCAAGGAACAGCTGGACGCCATGGAAGAAGCCTGCGCCCGTAACGGGGTGCTCCTTTCCTCCATCGCCCAGAGCCGCTTCACCAAGGGCGTGAGCATGACCAAGCAGGCCATCGCAGACGGCCTTTTGGGCAAGCTGGTGTGTGCCGACGTTTATATGAAATTCAACCGCACCCAGGAATATTACAACAGCGGCGGCTGGCGGGGCACGAAAGCCATGGACGGCGGCGGTGCCTTGATGAACCAGGGCATCCACGGCGTGGATCTGCTTTTGTACCTGGCGGGAGACGTGAAGAGCGTCTACGCCGTTTCCAAGACTTTGGCAAGACAGATTGAGGTTGAGGACACCCTGTCCGCCGTGGTGGAATTCAAGTCCGGTGCCACCGGCGTGATCCAGGCCACCACCTCCGTCTACCCCGGCTATCCCCGCCGCCTGGAGCTGAACGGGGACAAGGGTTCCATCGTCTTGGAGGAGGGCAACGTGGTCCGTTGGGACCTGGAAAACCCCGGCAAGCAGGACATCGTCCTCCAACCCACCATGTATTCCTCCGCCGCCACTCCCACGGCCATTTCCGTGGATAACCACACCAAGCAGTTCAAAGACGTGATCCGCGCCCTGCGTACCGGCACCAAGCCCCTCATCGATATTCACGAGGGCAGACGTCCCGTGGATCTCATCCTGGCCATCTATCAGTCTGCCGAAGAACACAGAGTGATCGAGCTTTGATCGAAAGAGACCTCGTTCTTTTCATACGGGGTCTCTTTTCTGTATCGAAAATGCAAAAAGATGCCGTTCGGTCGAAAATCGGCAACATTTCCGTGGTATGATATCCACGGCAGAAGATTTGCAGTAGGAAAAGGAGGGCATATTATGGCAAAAATACTCATCGTTGAGGACGAAAAAGCCATCAACGACCTTGTGAGGTTCAACCTGGAGCTGGTGGGCCACGAATGCGTCCAGACGTTTGACGGCGGGTCGGGATTGGAAGAAGCCATGCGCGTCAAATACGATCTGATCATTCTGGACGTGATGCTCCCGAAGCTTTCCGGCTTTGAGATCATGGAATGCATCGAGGGCACCCCCACTATCTTCGTCACTGCGAAAACGGGAGCCCAGGATCGGATCAAAGGCCTCCGCCTGGGGGCCGACGACTATATCACCAAGCCCTTCAACATCATTGAGCTGGTGGAGCGTGTCAAGGCGGTTTTGCGGAGAACGAAAAGCGACGGGGAAGTCTTCGAATTCGACGATATCCGCATTGAGTTTCATACCCGCAGGGTGTACAAAGGCGGGGAAAAGGTGGCCCTCAAGCCTCGTGAATTCGATCTTCTGGAGGTTTTGGTGAACAACCGCAACCTTGCTCTTTCCAGAGAAAAGCTGTTGAACCTGGTTTGGGAATACGACTACGAGGGAGATATCCGTACTGTGGACGCCCATATCCAACGACTGCGTCAAAAGCTGGGCATCTCGGACCGCATCCAAACGGTCTACAAAACGGGGTACAGGTTTGAAATATGAAAATGAGATTTTGGCAAAAGACCTACGTCTTCACCTTGGTGCTGTTTCTCGTCTGCCTGAACGTGGGGGTTCTTTCCCTCACGGTTTATACCTACCGAAAGAACGTGGAGGCGGCGGAGACCGCCACCGCGGCAGAGCAGTACTACGTGGCAATGTGCTTCGAGCGGGACTATCGGGATATGACGGAATCCAACGCTTATAGCAACCCCTCCCTGCTGATGCAATCCTTCGGGGCGTATTACAGGAAGAAAGGGCTGTACCTCGCCTTCGAAGAACAGGGTGAAGTGATCTATACCGGATTCCCAAGCGATTACGCCATCGGGGAAAACGAATTGCTTCACACCCGCATTGACGGAAAACGCCATATACTTATTTCTTCCGACCTCTGTGACGGCAAGTACAAAATGATCTTCGCCAAGGACGTAGCGTCTTTGGACACCGAGTTTCAATCGCTGATGGTGACCTACGTCCTCACCGCGGTGGGGGTATCCCTGCTTCTTGCGATCTGCCTGTATTTTATTTTGAAAAAGCTTTCCGGCCCTCTGGAAAAGCTGCGTAAGACCACCGAGGCCATCCGTGCAGGGGATTTTTCCGTCACCGCCGAGGAAAAGGGGAGCGATGAATTTACCCTTCTGGCGGAGAGCTTCAACGCCATGCTGGGGAAGATCAATCAGCAAATGGCGGCTTTGGAGCAGGAGGCGGAGGCAAAAATGCTGGAAGCCGACCGAAAGCAGATGCTGGTGGACAATATGGCCCACGAGCTTCGCACCCCGCTTACCAGCATTTACGGCTATGCGGAATACATCGAGAAGGCCAACACCACCGAGGAACGGAGGCTGATCGCGGCGAAGTACATCATGTCCGAGTCCGAGCGACTGCAAAAGATCTCCGAGCTCCTTCTGGACGGCGCTTTCATTCGGGAAAACGCCATCGAAATGACCTGGGTGGAGCTTCCCGCCCTTCTTGCCGACGTGGCGGAAAAGCTGCAGCCGAAGGCGGAGCATGGGGAGGTGGAGATCCTCTGTGATACCTCGACCGCCACCGTTTGGGGCAACGAGACCTTGCTTTCCATGCTGTTCTACAACCTGACGGAAAATGCCATCAAGGCGTGTCCTCCGGGCGGTAAGGTGAAGCTTTCCTGCGAAGGCACCCAAGCCACCGTGGAAGACAACGGCAAAGGGATGACGGCGGAACAGCTTTTGCATATTACGGAGCCCTTCTATCGCACCGACAGATCCCGTTCCCGTGCGGAAGGAGGTGCAGGGCTGGGGCTGGCCCTTTGCAAGCAGATCATCCGTACCCACGACGCAGAGATGAAGTTTGAATCCGAAATGGGCGTGGGGACGAAAATTTTTGTGAATTTCTCGGAAACGGTGAAAACTCGGTGACAAGTTGGAGACATTCCTATGGTACACTCATATCGCAGGGTAAGGGATCCCCTCTGCAAAATACGACGAAAGGGTGGTTGATACCATGAAAAGAAACGTGAAATTTTTTATGACCGTAACCGCGTTGCTTCTGTTGTCCGCCGTGATCCTCACGGGATGCATGTACGCCATCGCCGCAGACAACGGCGCAATAAAGCCTTACGATCCCGAACAACGACAGGAAACCTCCGACGGCGGTGTAACCCAACCCGGCGAAAAGAACCCGGGGAATTCCATTGTAGAGGATGCGCCCACCGGGCAGTTGCCTCTGCAAAACAAATTCAACGAATATCTCCACGAGGACGGAAATACCGTAACCATATTCTCCCCGGAGCAATACGCCCAGTTGAAGGCAGTTCGTGATAGCGGAGAACGCACACCGTTGACCTATGAGGAGATCCTTTTCCTGGTCAACGATTCCATCAATATGTATTTCAAATACGATGAGATCTACCTTTGCAATGCAAACGTCGACGGCGTTCTGCCGCTGGTATTGACGTTCTCGGCTCCTCAAAGCAGCTCCTCCTGCATCATCAAGCCTTACCACGGTGATTTCTCCGAGTTTGAGATCTATAGCGAAGCTTCGGTCAGATATCAGCATATGCTCCAAGAGATCTACGACATCATTTACTACCGCATCTATATGCACGATGCAGGCTTTACCGGGATCAGACTCTATTCCGACACGGTGGTCGGCCCCTCCGAGTGGGACGTTTTCTGGGAAGCGACCCAATATCTTAACAGCGTCTCATTGCACATGTATTATCAAATGCTTGCCATTGACGGATCTACAGTGGGTGGAACAGAAAACGGGGATAAGCTTGCAGACGAGTTCCGAAAGGTCGTGGAATGGGAGCGGATGGAAAAAGCAGATCCCATCATTGATTATGAGCATTATCCGTATCTCGATTCTGCCATACTGTACACCGATGTTTTTAATCTATTCCGATATTCGCCGGAGCGTAAGTTCTACATCGCCGGGCCCAAGGATGACCCCGTACGGCAGATCTATCCTACTGCCGAATTGGAAGAGAAAAAACCGCAACAGGGGGTCATTTACCAAGCAATCGTTGCGGAAGATAGCATGGCGCCCATCTTCAGCCTGGATTATGGAAGCGGAAGAGCGGTAATGAGTGCATCTGTTTATCATTCTTTTGCAATGGTTGGCACGTTTGATAAAAACGATCATGTCTTAAAATTATCCTTCGATCAGAGCAGTTACGTGTTCTTTGAACGTGAAGATGGGTACGTATATTCCGCAGAGAATTCCCAACCGAAAACAACCGGAGGCTTTGATTTTGCCGACGGTCTCGTGTTCAAGAAATACGAGGAATTCGTCACTGTTCAGCCCGACCCCGATCCCGTGCCTCCTGTGAATAACGAAACGGATCCGGATGAAGACGATGAGCGATGGGCATATCTGAAATATGACTCCAACAACGATTATTGCACCTTGATGTCTCCCGACGGGAACGGCGTCTTCGAAGGCAGTTACATGAAAGAAGACGACAAGCTCGTGTTTATGTTCAAAACTGCCGACGATCTCTATATGTATTATTTCCATTGCCGGCAAGACGGGGTATGCGTCTTCGACAAGGCGTTTTCCAATGCCGTTCCCGGTTATGAATTTGAAGATGGAATGGAATTGATCCTGACTGAGTGGGATGGCGGCAGTTGCTTCTTAGAGGTTCAAGACGAGTGAATCGTCAAGCAAAAAGGGCTCCTTTGACGGGGAGCCCTTTTACGTTGTTTGTAACCGTCGGATCCTGATACGTCTTTCATCTGTTATGTGAGCACTTGGATTTGAGAATCAGCTTTCTTTGCTTTCAACCGAAAAAATCACCTATCAAGCAAAAAAACAACCGATTATCCCTGTTCTTTTCTAAAAAAGTGTGGTAAGATAGGATCATCGAGAGTGCATTCCGAAAAAAACATCGGAGGAACGTGATTTATGAAAGAACACATTGGCGAACACATTGCCATTTACCGCAAGAAGGCGGGGCTGACCCAGGAGCAATTGGCGGAGAAAATGAACGTCACCGCCCAGGCGGTCTCCAAGTGGGAGAACGGGTTGACCTGTCCCGATCTGGATTCCGTTGCCAGGCTGGCGGGCTTTCTGGGGGTAACCGTGGAGCAGTTGATCCACGGCGACGCCGCTGTCCCTGCCGTTCAGGTGGTGGAGACACCCCGGGTGGGGAAGCGGGTGCTTTGCATCCGCGTGCAGGCCAAGGGTTCCGTGCCGGCCAACGTCATCGTGCGCTTTCCCGTGGAGCTGATCTTAAAGGCTTACGAAACAGGCTGCTTGGAGTCCTTGGTGGGAGATGAAGCCCCCTTCGTGGAGCAGGCGGTGGAAATGATCCGTCAAGGCGCCGTTGGCTCTTTGGTGGACGTGGAGACGGAGGACACCTTCGTGAAGATCGAGGTGGTGGAGGTATGACGGTATATTTGCAGACCACCGCAGGCAGGGAAGTGATTCCTTTGCCGGAGGAGACCGTTTTCGTGGGCGTGTATAACAAAGCGGAGGACGGCAGTAATAACCTTGAGATCATGACGGGCTTCGAGAAGGTGTTTCCCTGCGGGAAGATCCGGCGGGTCACCCCTGAGGGCGTGAATATTACCATAGACTGCATGGCCGCAGAGGAATCGGCATTTTATGAAATCTTGCAGCGGTATCGCGGCATTTCCATGGTGGAGATTGTAACCCGGGAGTTTGAACTGAACGTTGTGATATGATATGTTTAAAGGGGTGCTTTTGAGGCACCCCTTTGCTTTCTATTTTTTTCTGCTTTGCAGGATCTCTTCCTTGGTCAGCCCGTAGGCGCGGGCGATGTCCTTGGCGTAGCTTTTTCCGCCGCTGCCGGGCAGGATGCGGAACACACGCCTGTGGGAGGTCTCCTCCAACTGTGCGGTGAGGTTGTGCAGGGTGGAAATTTCCCCTTCCAGACGGCATAGGTCGTGGAAATGGGTGGTGAAGATCCCCTTGGCACCGATCTCCCCGTAGGCCGCCAGGATCTCTTCGGAAATGGCGGTTGCTTCTCCGGCGTCGGTGCTGGAGAGGGCCTCGTCAAAGAGGAACAGGCTGTTTTTGGTGATGATTCGGTTCAGCTCGCTGATCTGTAAGCACTCGTCGGAAAGTCTGCCGTGGACGTAGGATTTTCCGCGGATATCCACGAAATGCACCAGAATGGCATCCACAGGGGTGACGGCGGCGCTTTTTGCGGGGAGAAGCAGCCCTAAATGGAGCATGGCGTACAGAAGCCCCACCGATTGGGTGTAGATGGATTTTCCGCCTTGGTTGGGTCCCGTGAGAATATACTGCCTGCGGGCAGCGGAAAAAGCCAGGTCGTTTTCCACGACGGCATTCTTTTTTTCGGAAGCAAGGGCGAGGACGGGATGGTAAAGCCCCTCTACCTTGTCCTCCTCCCCGAAGGCAGGCTTGCAAAGGGGATATCCCCCCTCCTTCAGCTCCCGCAGGGAAACCATGACGGCGGAGACAAACTTCCATTCCTCAAAAACGTTCAGCAGGCTGTGAAGGTTCCCCAAAAGATGCTTTTTGATTACCCCCGACCAGGAACGCAAAGCGGAGGAGAACACCTTCCCCAAAGCGCTGTTGACGGAGGCGCGCAAAGAGCCCAATTCCTCCGCCGTGAGCCTGTGCTGTAACGGCAACAGCGGCGCAGAGCAGGTGAATTCCTTGCTCCCGGGATCCAGCCGCAGCAGCTTATCCAGGTAGTTCCCGGAAACGAAGGGCTCCGTATGGACGGCAACCAATCCCGCCTCCGTGGGCTGAAGCTGACCGTTCAGATTGATCCCAACGGTGATGCTCTTCACGTCCCGCACCACGTGTACCTGCTCCTCCACCGCCTTGCAAAGGGCGTTGAAGTCCTCCCCTTGGCAAAGAGGGGAAAGAAGTGCCCAAAGGCTTTGCAAGGCCCGGCTTTGGGGCTGAAAGCGGTTGAACAGCTCCTTCATTTCGGACAAAAATTCCACGTAGGATTCCAGCTCCTTGACGCTGTAGAGCAGGCGCTCGTTGGTCATGGCGGAGTCCTTTTCCTTTTGCAGGTCGTAAAGATCGGAAAGCTTTGCAAACCCCGCCTCCAAGCCTTCGAACAGCGCAGGCTTTTCAAGCAATTCCTCCAGCAGGGCTTCCCGCAGGAGCAGAGTCTCCCTGCATACCGAGAAATAGGCGCGCATCTCCCGTTCCTTTTCTCCGATCTTCCGCCCTTTGTTAATGGGGATCAAAGCGTTCAGATCCAAAGCCTCCTCAAAGGCAAAGCTTTCAAAGGACGTGCGGGGATCGTTTTCGTGCCAGATCATGCTGTGTGTCACGGCGGGATGCCTCCTTTACAAAATCCATTGATGGATCCCCATGGCGGTCAGTAACGCCAAAATGGGGATCGCCGCCAGATAGACGGCAGAAAAACGGTAAGAGCGCCAGACCTTACAGAAAAAGTAGTAAAAATACCCCTCGAAGGCAAGGCAGGGGAGCGCCGCGATCACCCACGGGGTGAAGGCGAAGGCAAACAGCACCGTGGCGGCGGCATAGAAAAGCAACGCCATCCGCAGAAGCTTCCCCGTGGGGGAAACGATGAGACTGTTTTGGTCACAGATGGCCAGAATTCTGTTTGCCCATTGGGACAGTACGTGCATACCCGTCTCCCTTCCTGCTCTTTGTAAGCAGTATATCACACGTTCTCTCTTCTCGCAAGAGCTGTTAAATATACAGATCCACCTTTACGTTGAGCTTTCCCTTGCGGCTGGTGGAGACCACGCTCACAAAGCGGAATTTCCCGTGGTGGCGGACGGAAAGAACGCTGTTTTCGTTTACGGTACCGCTGTTGTTTTCGGTACAGCGCCCGTCGATGAACACCAATCGTTTGCGGAACAGCTCCAGGCTCTCCTCCCTGGAAAGATTGAAGACCCCTGCCACCAGCACGTCCGCCCGCAGGGATGCCACCTGCAGCAGTTTTTCCTCCGTGCGGGTGCAAAGCTCCGGCGGGATCTCGTCGCACAGAGAGCAACGCAGGGAAGTATGCCGCGCCTTGGTCAGCTCCTCCAGGAGGATCGGCGCCACGCTGTCCTTGCAGAAGATAAAGCCCACGTTATCCAAAAGATAGATGTCTCCCAGGGTCTCCCTGGCGATGTCCAGGTTCATCATGGCACCTAAGAGATCTCTGTGGGTGAGGGCGTCGGCGAACTTCTGCTGGGCGGGCTCCGCCTTGATGCATCGGATGGGGAAGGGCTCCTCCCATTCTCCGAACCGTGCCATCACACGCTCACAGCCCTCCGTGCCCCCGAACAGGGTGAGGCCTGCGTATTCCACCTCGCTTTTGCATTGCAAAAGAAGGTCCACCTCGTCCATGGACAGGAAGGGGGTATAAAGGCAGCGCCCCGTGGTGTAAGCACGTTCTGCCAACTCCGCGAAGCGCCGTTTCTTTTGTAATTCCTCGGCAGTGCTCATGCTTAGACGGGCTCCATGGCGTTGCTGACGCCCTCGGTGGCCTTCAGGCGGAAGATGATCCGCAGCATGATGGCGTTGGCAAAGCTTGCCAAGCCGTCGCAGATCAGCACTACGTAAGTAAAGATATCCCGTGCCTCGTCCTCAAAAACGGTGGCAATGAGCACGGTGCAAAGCAGGAAGATACAGGACACCACCAAAACGGGGATCCACATCACGCTCTTGATGCATCGCAGCTGAATGGCGTTTTGCACCTTGATGAGGGAGGTGAGCATGATGCACAGGTTCAGCACGATGGTGAGACTGTCGGCAATGGCGTCGGATTCCAGCATGATGCAAAAACCGATCACCGCCGCAAAGGCACCCAAGGCGAATCCGTAGGCGTGGACGTCAAGATACTGACGGCGCAGGAAATACTGGATGATCAAGGCCGCTCCCAAGACCATGGCGGCCATGCCCAGCAGGTAGGCAAATACCTTGGTATTGATCTCGTCCACCACCAAAAGCAACAGACCGAGAACGATATAGATCACGGGGAATAAAAAGGTAAAGACGGCGCTGAGATCCTTTGAAAGCTTCTTGTTCATAGAAACGACCTTCCTTTCGGGCATCCTTTGTTACAGTATACCGCATTTTCCTACGGATTGCAATATTTTTTTAGAAAAAAACACCCCGAAACCGAGGTTTCGGGGTGAGAGCGAAGCCCTCCCTACAATCAAAAATGCGTCGCTGCCCGAATTCATTTCGGGCAAAAGACACCTTTTATGGTTTTTCTCGCCCCGCAAGGGATCAGCGAGAAAAATTCGCACGATCCGTGCGAACCCCGCAGGGGCCCACACCGCGCGGAAGCGGTGTGAAAAAAACACCCCGAAACCGAGGTTTCGGGGTGAGAGCGAAGCGAAATTTATGCCTTGCCGTTGCAGCCGAGTACGTTGACCAGCTTGTGGCGAACCAGCTCTTTGATGTTTGCACGAGCGGGCTTCAGATATTCTCTGGGGTCGAACTTGTCGGGATGCTCGTTGAAGAACTTACGGATGGTACCGGTCATAGCCAGACGGAGGTCAGAGTCGATGTTGATCTTACAAACAGCGGATCTGGAAGCCTCACGGAGCTGCTCTTCGGGAACACCGATAGCGCCGGGCATAGCACCGCCGTTCTCGTTGATCATCTGCACGTAGTTCTGAGGAACGGAGGAAGAACCGTGGAGAACGATGGGGAAGCCGGGGAGCTTCTTCTCGCACTCGTGGAGCACGTCGAATCTCAGCTGGGGCTTGGTGCCGGGCTTGAACTTGTAAGCGCCGTGGGAGGTACCGATAGCGATTGCAAGAGAGTCGCATCCGGTTCTGGAAACGAATTCCTCAACCTCTTCGGGTCTGGTGTAGGAAGCCGCGCCTGCGTCAACCTTAACTTCATCCTCGATACCTGCGAGGGTACCCAGCTCAGCCTCAACAACAACGCCGTGAGCGTGAGCGTATTCAACTACCTTCTTGGTGATCTCGATGTTCTCTTCGAAGGGCTTGGAGGAAGCGTCGATCATAACGGAGGTGAAGCCGCCGTCGATGCAAGCCTTACAGGTCTCGAAGTCGGGACCGTGGTCCAAGTGAAGAACAACGGGGATCTCGGGGCATTCCAGAACTGCAGCCTCAACCAGCTTTACCAGATAGGTGTGGTTGGCGTAAGCGCGTGCGCCCTTGGAAACCTGGAGGATGACGGGAGCCATCTCTTCCTTACAAGCCTCGGTGATCGCCTGAACGATCTCCATGTTGTTGACGTTGAAAGCACCGATAGCGTAACCGCCTGCGTATGCCTTCTTAAACATTTCGGTAGAATTGACAAGTGCCATACTGTTTAAATCTCCTTTTGTAAAATCGCTTTTTAATCCGTATAAGAGTTTACTCCAAATCGGCCGAAAAGTCAATAGTTTTTGGCAAATTATTCTTCTGTTTCCGTCTCAATATACTCTGCAAAGCAGTAGCCCTCGTGCCACATGCCCTCGGAAACGGTATAGCGGACGAAGTACCAAAGATCTCCCGCTTCGTCGGTTTCGGAGCGCAGGATCTCCACGTGGGTGTTCTCGGGGATGGTGGCGATGATGTTGCTGTTGTCGGAGGTGTCCATAGCCTTGCGCATCCGCAGACGGGTAGTGGTGCGGGGAAGCTCTGCAGGCGTGTCGTCCCGGGATTCTTCTTCCTCGGAGGATTCCTCCGGCTCGGAGGACTCTTCGGGCTCGGAGGATGCCGCGGGCTCGGAAGACTCTTCGGGCAGGGAGACCTCTTCCTCGGAGGATTCTGCAGGGAGGGAGATTTCTTCCTCAGAGGCCTCGCTTTCCCCTGCGGGAATACTGCTTTCTACGCCGGCAGAAGGATCACTGCTTGTGTCCTCCGGTGCCGTAGTGAACCAATACACCACGTATATCAAGGCGCCCACCAAGGCAAGGGCCAGCAGGATATACAAAAGGGAGGTAGCTTTTTTGGAAATGGTCACGGGCTTTTCGTCTGCACCGTCCACAGGTGCGGAGGGGAGCTCCGCTTCCACGGCCTGCAACGCCGCAGTGACCCGCTCGTCCAGCTCCGGGGGAGGGTTGCAGTTTCTTCCGCAGGTGCGAAGCAGTCTGCCCAAATGAGGACGTAACAGCTCTCCGAACCCGGGAGCGGCGGCGTCCATACCTGCCGCCAAGGCTTCGTGGGCGTTGAAGATACGGCACTTGGCCGTCTCTACGGTACAGCCTGCCACGGAAGCAACCTCCTCGGGAGAGTAGGATGCGTAGTCGTAAAGCAAAACGCAAAGGCGGTCGCTGTCGGAAAGCTTGCCCAAAAGCGCCGTTACCGCCTCCAGATCCGCACGGCGGATGGTGGGCTCGGGGGTGGGAAGCTTGTTGTCTGCAAGCATTTGGTCAAAGCAGGCGGGATCGGGATCTTCCACCGGCTCAATGTTGGCGGAGCCTCCCCGCAGGCTCGCCAGAGCGATCTTGGCAAAATAGAAAGCGTTGCCGCAGATCCAATGGTAGAAGGTCTGTCCGCCGGGGATCTGACGGATGTTTCTTCTTGCGTAAGCAAAGGTGTCCTCCGTCACGTCCAAAGCGGTGTCGCTGTCTCCCACCAAGGTCAGGCAGAAATAATAGATCCGCTTGCCGTAAGCGGCGTAAAGAGAACCGAAGGCGGCGGAATCCCCCTTCTTGGCATCGGCGGTAAGCTTGGCGATGCGTTCGGTTTCTGTCATGTATACGTCCGTCCTTTCAATTGATCAAAAGGGTAATTTTTCCTTCCGTATTTTATTATAGCGATTTTCTACGCTCTGTCAAGGAAAAAGCATAGAAAGTTTTGTGAACAAATCGGGAATTCTCCCTGTTTTTTCAGAAAAAACACTTTTGACGGATTGGATAGTAGTTTCGCCAAACCTCCCCCACAAGATACTGTAGTTGACAAAATCCCCTTTTTGTGGTATACTCTCTATGTATGTCCCCCGGGATCGGGGTTCCTTTGGCTTTTCGATACTGATGGAGGTTGGCTCATGAACCTGAAAATCAAGCACCGAAAGCACCGCTTCAAACGGTGTTTGTCCCTGATGCTTACCCTGCTTGTTTTACTTACAAATTGGGTGATCCCCCCTACGACCGTTTCTGCGGGTGTGGATGATAATATAGCGAAATTGAACGAGTGGCAGCAGATCTACCTGCGTGTGATCAGCTGCTTGGCGTTGAAGGATTCCTACGAGACGGGGATCTTCCCCTCCTTGACCGCCGGGCAGGCGATCTACGAGAGCGGCTGGGCACGCTACGGACTTTCCGTGGTGGCGCACAACCAATACGGCATCAAGGCCTATTCCAGCTGGGACGGGAAGGTCATCGACTATTCCAAATACGTGATCTACGACAGCTACGAGGACCTGGTGCGGATCAAGGGCGCTTCCTACGCCCGTCACGGCAGCATTTGGCGCGCCTACGACAGCTGGGACGAAAGCATTGCGGACCACTCCGCTTTGCTTTTGACCGACCGCTACAAGGGCGTGGTCAAGGCTAAGAATTACAAAAAAGCCATCCAGGCAATGGTGGATGCGGGCTATTCCTCCAACGACGATTACGTAGATATTTTGGTCAGCATCATTAAGTCCTACGGCTTGGACGATCTGGACGACGTGGAAGCGGATGAGAAGGGCATTTTCGGCCTGGTCATGAACCAGTCCAAGGTGGCCATCCCCGTGAACGGTACCCTTGGCCTTACGGCTACCACCTATCCCGTGGACGTGACCGTGGACGTGGAATGGAAGTCCAGCAACCCCAAGGTCGCCAAGGTGGACGACAAGGGTAACGTCACCGGCTTACAGCAGGGCGTGGCGTTGATCACCGCTACATACAATGGAAAAGAAGCCGCCTGCGCCGTTTGCGTAGGCACCAACGGCTTCGTCTTCGACGACGACGTGGCCATCCGTTCCAAGCCGGATGGGGATTCCGATTCCCTGGGCAGAGTGTCCCGGGGCATGCCTATCGCCGTAGTGGACGGGAAGCTGTACAAAGGCTCCGACGGTATCAAGTATTACCGCGTTCGCGGCAACTGCACCAACGGTAAGGTGGTGGAGGGCTACGCCGTTGCGAAATACGTGTATTTGAACACCCGTGAGGTATCCGTTATCTCCACGAAAACGGAATTGAACCTCAACGTCAACGTGGAATATAAAATAGACGTGGAGATCGCACCTGCGGACGCTATCGATAAGACCCTTGAATGGTCCTCCTCCGATGAGTCCGTGGTATCCGTGGACCAGGAGGGCTGGATCCTCACCAACCGAACGGGTACCGCTACCATACGGATCACCTCCGTCAACGGCGTTTACCTGGACGTGACGGTGCACGTAGGCGGCACCGTGAACTATAAGGGTACCACCGCCGCAAACCTGTACGTCCGTTCCGGCCCCAGCTCCGAGGCATCCACCTTGGGCTTGGTGGCAGAGGGCACGGAGATCACCCTGATCGGCGAGCCTGTGAACGGCTGGTACCACGTGGAAGCCAAGCTCATCAACGGCAACGTGGTGGAAGGCTATTGCTACGGCACCTATATCGAGCTGGATTCCGATAAGAATCCCGAGGTGGGCTCCGATCAACGGGAGCGTGACGGCTACATTTCCGTCAACTCCGGCTCCTCTTTGAATCTGCGTGCAACACCCGGTATGTCGGGGCAGAAGGTGATCTCTGTGGACAACGGTACCACGGTGCTGATCATCGGCGAAGATATCGTTCTCAATAACGAGCCGGAATATAAGACCTGGTATTACGTCCATCTGTATTTGGACGGGGAATTCTACGAGGGCTATACCGCCGCTGAGTTCATTACCGTCACGGAGGACAGACCTCCTTCCAAAGAAGATCCCGATGAGGATCCCGATCAGGGGACCGAGCCCGAACTTCCGAATCTGCCCGGCTTCACGCCGATCTTCCCCATCGAGCCTCCTTCTCCGGATGTGACTCCCGGGTATATCCCCGATTCCTACACCCTCACCGATACGGTGATCCGCGGCATCAGCCCCGAGACCACGGTGGCGGAGCTGCGGGCAAAGGCAGGTCCGTTGATCCATATCTACGACCTGGCCGGCAACGAGCTGGGAGACCACCAAGAGGTTGCCACGGGCTTTGAAGCGCGGTATATCATCGGCTCCACGGTGATCCGTTCCGTTACGGTGATCGTTCGGGGAGATCTGAATGCCGACGGCAGAGTCAACTCCGTGGATTACATGATGCTGAAGCGCTACGCCATGGGCACCTTTGATCTGGACGAAAACGGCGTACACGCCGCCCTGCTTTCCCAGCGGGAGGAGCCTTCCGCGGTGGATTACATCATGCTCAAGCGTTACGTTTTGGGCGAGTTCGAGCTGTAAATGAATACAAAAAGATAACAAACGAGGCCGGATCGAGAGATTCAGCCTTTTTTGTTAACAAAACGCGAACTTTTATGCCTCCGAATAGACGAATTACAGGTTTTCGACATACTTATAAAATGGAGTTTTTTGGGGTTGTACAGCATGCATAAATTTTGTAATAAATTGTTTACATAATTTACAATTGACAGAAGCAGAAGTTTTCTGCTATACTTGAATTGAGAAAGTAGACAAAAAATGGAAAGGAAGTGAGTCCAATGGGCAGTACCGAAACAGAAATCACAGAACAAGCTACGTTTTGCGGGTGTATGCCCGTAGGACACCACCCATCGACTTTTTTCAGGAGGTAAGACCATGAAAAAAAGAGTCTTGGCAATTCTTCTTTGCCTTTCCGTTCTTTTGATGGCTTGCGCCTGCGTAGCCGAAACCATGGAGCCGCCCGCTGTTTCCGAGACGGAAAGCCAGGCTCCCGCACCCCAGTTTACCCTTTCCGAGGTGAATGCGGAAAGCTCCAAGACCCAGGAGCCTGCCGCACCTTCCGAAATCGAACCTCAAGGAACCATCTCCATGGAGGAATCGGACATCGAGTTGGAACCCATCCAACCGATTGAGCCTATCCAGACTATCGTTCCTGTTGAAAAAGAGACTACTTTGGAAAAGATCTTTTCTTTCGACATTGGCGTTGATGGCGTTTTGGAGTATAATTTTATCTTTTACGATGATCCATCTGTTGCTAATATAGCTAGCCCGGGATTAATATTTACGGATGGCAACGGCTCTTTTTATCATGCTGATGACAGTCAATTAATTCGTTTGAACGATGGGGTTTGTCTCCCGAAGAGATTACCGGACGCAGTGGAAGATATTGAAATTTGCGGCAATAGTCTGTATATTTTAGATGCCGATGCTGTTATCTATCAGTACGATATATCCGATGGCTTTGAAAATGCAACACTTTTAAAAAAGACGGATGCATTTAAGAATGAGGGCTCTCCGGGGCGTCTCTATAGTTTGGGAGTTGGAGAGCCCGTTTATTATTCTGCGTCCGGCGATATGTACACATTGTCGAAAATGAAATACTATCCTTATGATCACGACGGCAAGACAAGCGAAAACGTTTTGCAGAATGCCGAAAGCGGAATATTATCTGTTACAGAATGTGTTGACGTATATCGTTATTTCCAAGGGATTAGCAATACTACGTTTATGCTTGCGGAATGTCAAAATGATTCCCGAAATTCGATTTACACAACGTTTGATCCTAATGGAAACATCCTTTCGCGTTTTATGCTTGCCATCAATACAGGCGTTAGAACAAAGTGTGAACGGGCATTTGACTGGTATGGCGAGGTATATACGGTAAAGTCATACGTGTCGTTCTGTGCCTCCCTTGGAAATCATACTTTTGAAAACTTGTTACGAACACAAGTATTCTGTGATGCGAATGGACGTGCGTATTTTGCGGCGTATTATTTGGATCGTTGTGATATTTACAGTATCAATCAAGGGTATTCTAATATTCAGTTCCCCGTTGACGAGGAACTTTAAGCGGGGGACAGCAGCATTGCGCCTACAAGCAGTGCAAGCGGGTCCTCCGCTTCTTCTGTAAAATGGGTGGACGTAACGCGAGAGCAAGCAAGAGCCAATGCCCAGGCCATGATTGATTTAGACTGGACGATTCGCAATGGCAATTTGATCATTGCGGCACTTCCTCCGGAGGACGAGCCCTTACCCGTTCCCGAGGATCAGAAGGCGACTTTATAACCACATAGGACAAAACGAGGCCGGGTCACACGACTCGGCCTCTTTGGTTTTTTATGGTTTTTTCGGTTCTTTACGGGAACAGCCCGCTCTGCCGCCCCCTGCACAGGCACAGGCGCAGGCACAGGCACAGCCTCTCCCGCCGCCTCCGCGGCTGCTTTGGGCATCGCGGTAGGCACGGTAACGGGGGTTCACCCGCCCGTAATGATGTACGTGGTAGCCTCCGCTGCGGATAAAGCCCCGCCCGCGGTGATAGGAAACGTAGCTATCCACAATGTAGACCTCCGCAAGGATCAGCAGGAGTGCACCTAAGACGGTGATGATCCTGAATGCCCACAAAGAGCCTCGGAGCTCGTTATAGGCGTCATCGTCGTCGAAGGGATAGAACTCTACCGTTTCCGCGGTGGGGAAGGAGCCTTCCCGATAGTGCACTTCCATGGGTACGTATTCCCCGCACTCCAAGGAGCCCTGCCAGGTGAGCCAACCGGCGCCGTTACTTTGGGTATTGGAGGAAGCAACGTCAAAGGAATCCTTCCAACGGAAGGTGTATTGCTCCACGGGGGTGGCGTTGAACCAGCCGGGAACGAAGAAGAAATACCGTTCCTTGCCCTCACCGTGCAGCAGATCCCGCTGATTGATCTTGAAGGAGAATTGCACCTTGTCCCCGCCGGTATAAGCCCGGGGAAACTCCACGCGGACGTAGCAGTAGCCGTCGTAAACGTCACGGGTGGCGGTGCCGCCTTTTACGGAATTCGGGTACAGGGAGAAGTTGCTGTTGGCGATACCGATCTCCACCCAGGTGAGAGGCTCCTCCTCGTCCAGCGCCGTCCATATGAAATCGTAGGTGATGTCCAAGGAGCCGTTTTCCAAAGGCTCCACCGTTACGGTATAGGCATCGATCTGATCCTGGGGTGCGGGTTCCTTTGCAAAGACGGCAAGGCAGACCAAGGTGATCTGCGCTAAAATGCACAGCAGCAAAAGAAAGGTCTTCAAAGCGGGGAAGGTGCGGTGCTTGCGGATGTATTCCGGGGAGAACTTGTCCTCCGCGGCGCGGTTTTTCTTAGCCATGGCGTGCCTCCTTTCGGAAGGGGCAGGCTTCCGCTTCCCGCTCCGTCATGGAACGGAGCTTTTGACAGCGGGGATGCTTCCAGATCGTTTTCCAATTGTCGGTCAGCAGATTCCCCAGGCCGCTGTCCGCCTTCAGCCAGCTTTGGCAGGGGATCACCGTGCCGTCGGGAGCCACCGCCATGTTGGAAAGGCAGGCGCCGCAGACGGGGACGTGCAAGCCCAGGGCCTCCAGCTTTTCCCTTGGGATCAGCCCGGGGGAGGTGAAGTCCATCTCCATGCCGTGAGCGTCGCAGAAGGACTTCGCTTCCTTTACAATCTCAAAAAGCTCGTCCTCGGTGAGTTGCTTTTCTGCAGTCTCGGCGGCGTTTCCCGTAAGGATCAGCCCGCTGAGGGTAACAAACCGCACGCCCAGCTCCTGCAAGAAGGAGAGGGTCTTTCCGTAATCGCGGTTGGCGGCGCAGAGAGGGGTGTTCACACTGACGTCCAGCCCCGCCGCCAAGGCGTTGCGGATGCCTTTTACGGTGTCCGCAAAATGGGTGCTGCCCACCAAACGGTTGTGGACGGCTTCCTCGTGGGAATACAGGGTGATCTGAACGCTGTCCAGGCTTGCGTCCTTCAGCTGTTCGCAAAGCGTCTCGGAAAGCAGGACGCCGTTGGTGTTCAAGCGAGTGATGAACCACTTGGCGTGGTCCACCAGCTCCGGCAGATCCTCCCGCATGGTAGGCTCTCCGCCCGTAAAGGTGACCATGGGCACCCGGGAATCCCGCAGGGTGTCCAGGATGCGCTTCCATTCCTCGGTGGAAAGCTCCGATGCGGTTCCCATAGGCTCTTTTTCCGCATAGCAGAACAGGCAATTCTGGTTACAGCGGCGGTTTCCCTTGCCGTCGGTCATGGCGGAGATCATCAGATCCATTCTGTGAGGTGCCGTCATGTGCTTGGCGTATTCCTGCAGGGACAGGCTTTCGATGGCCGCCTCCGTCTTCTCGCCCCGTGCCACGGCGAACAAAACCTCCAGCATTTCCACCAGGTCGTCCTCCAACAGCGTTTTGTCTGCCGAAGGGTAGACTTTTTTCGTTTTGGAGATGGTTTGGGAGAAAATGTATTCTTCCTCTGCGGGGGTGATCTCTTTGCCGTGGAAAGCGTTCACCTCGTCCATGAAGCAGGAAAGCATCACCGCCCAGGAGTACCCCAGGGGCAACAGGTAATACCCGTTCAAGATCACGATGTGGCTGGGATTGCCGAACAGCGAAAATTTGGGCGGCACCAGGTGGATCCGCACCACTCCCGGCCCCATGGGGTCAAAGGTGCAGTGCTTCACGCCCTTTTGCCATTCCTTCCGCTGGGCAAGTTTGTTTTTCAAGCTCATGGATCAATCCTCCTGCCCGGAAAGCTGTGCCGTACGGTCTGCCATAGAGAGGGCTTCGATCATCTCCTCTAAGCTGCCGTTTAAAAATCCGTTCAGGTCGTAGAGAGAAAGGCCGATACGGTGATCGGTGACTCTGCCCTGGGGATAGTTGTAGGTACGGATCCGCTCGGAACGGTCCCCGGTGCCGATCTGACTGCGGCGCTTGGAGGACTGGGCCTCCTCCGCCTTCTGCTTTTCCATAGCGGCCAGGCGGGATTTCATGATCTCAATGGCCTTGGCCTTGTTCTGGAGCTGGCTCCGCTGATCCTGGCAGTCCACCACCAGGCCCGTGGGCTTGTGGATGATACGGATGGCGGACTCCGTTTTGTTTACGTGCTGACCGCCTGCGCCGGAGCTCTTGTGGGTGGTGATCTCCAGATCCTCCATATTCAGCTGGTAGTCCACCTCCTCCGCCTCGGGAAGAACGGCTACGGTGGCGGTGGAGGTCTGGATCCTGCCCTGGGACTCCGTCTCAGGAACTCTCTGCACCCGGTGAACGCCGCTTTCGTATTTCAGCTTGGCGTAAGCCCCCGTGCCCTTGATGAGGAAGGAGACCTCCTTCATGCCTCCCAGCTCCGTTTCGTTGCAGTAGGCCAATTCAAAGGCAAAGCGGTTGGCGTCGGCGTACATATGATACATGCGGTAGAGTACGTAGGCAAACAGGCAGGCTTCCTCGCCTCCCGCTCCCGCACGGATCTCAACCACTACGTTTTTGTCGTCGTCGGGATCCTTGGGCAAAAGCAGCAGCTTCAATTCCTCCTCCAGCTTTTCCATGGAGACCTTGGCTTCTTCCGCCTGCTCTTCCGCCAACTCCTTCAGCTCGGGATCGTCTTCTCCCAGCAAAAGCTCCGCTTCCTCTAAATCGGAGGCGCTTTTTTTGTAGGCGCGGAAGGCTTCCGTGATGGGGGTGAGCTCCTTGTATTCCTTCATCAGCGCCTTGTAGCGCTCCATATCGGAGACCACGTCGGCGTCGGAAAGGCTGGCTTCCACCTCCAGGTATCTTTTTTCGATTTGGGTGAGTTTGTCTGTCATAGGGAAACTCCTTGGTTCATACAATGAAATATGAAAAAACAGAAAAGGAACGTTGATGAAAATGAAACGAAATACATATACCCCTGAGGGCGGCTTGTTGCGCACCGAGGGGAACCGCTCCTATACCGCCACGGCGGAGGGCTTGCGCCATGCCATGGAGGAGGGCGTCATTTTGGAGGGCAGAGCCTTCCTTTGCGACGGCGACCGTGATCTTCACGTCACCTTGGGCGCCTTTAAGGGGATCATGCCCAGGGAGGAGTGCCTTTACACAGGCGGGGGAGAGGTCAAGGACATCGCCATCATCTCCCGGGTGGGGAAGCCCGTTTGCTGTAAGATCGTCGACCTGAAGACCGACGAAGACGGTCTGCTGTGCCCCGTTCTCTCCCGCAAGGAAGCCCAGCGGGAATGCATGCACAATTACGTGGAGAAGCTTTGCCCCGGGGACGTGGTGGACGCAAAGGTCACCCACCTGGATCCCTTTGGCGCCTTTTGCGATATCGGGTGCGGGCTGGCGTCTTTGATGCCCATCGACTGTATGTCCGTTTCCCGCATCAACCATCCCAGAGAACGGTTTACCGTGGGACAAAGGATCCGCGCGGTAATCAAGCACGCCGCCGACGAATACGGACGGATCACCCTTTCCCATCGGGAGCTTTTGGGCACCTGGGAGGAAAATGCAAGCCGTTTTGCCCCCGGGCAGACCGCCGCGGGGATCGTCCGCAGCGTGGAAAGCTACGGCATCTTCGTGGAGCTGACCCCCAATCTGGCGGGGCTTGCGGAGTGCAAGGACGACGTCCATCCCGGACAACACGCCGCAGTGTACATCAAAAGCATCCTCCCCGGAAAGATGAAGGTGAAGCTGGCCATTATCGACGTGTGTGAGGGCGACGGGTTGATGAACGATTACCGTTACCCCGAAGTCGACCACCTGGACGGATGGCAGTATTCACCCCCGGAGTGCGATAAGCTCATCGAAACGGTATTTTGATATGAATCTGCAAAGGGGCTTTGAAAGCCCCTTTTTGCGTGTTTTTTCGTTCTTTGGCAGGGCTTAAGAGGCGGCGCCTCTTAAGAATCTCCGCTTACGGGGGTAACCCCCTGAGAACCCTGTTCTCGTATAGAAGAAAGAGGTTCTTCCAAAAACGATAGTTTTTGGCAATTAACTTTCTTTGGAGATTCTTAAGAACCTTTCTTTTGAAAGAAAGGTTCTTAAGTGCTTTTTTTAGAACAGAAAATCAAATTCTACGTCGTAAATGTTGACGGTGTCGCCCTCGTCAATGCCCGCGTCCTCCAGGGCTTGGATCACGCCCTTTTCCCGCAGGATCTTCTGGAAATACTGCAGGGATTCGTAGCTGTCGAAATCCGTGCGGCTGATCAGCTTCACCAGCCACTCGCCCTTCACGAAGAAGGTGCCGCCGTTTCTGACCACTTCCACGGAGAAGTCTTCCTTCTTGGGCTCGGGCGCCACGTATTCCGGCTCGTAAATGCGGATGGGGGGGAGCTTGTCCAGCAAGGCGGCGGTGGCCTTCAGCAATTCGGAAACACCTTCGTCGATCTCGCCGGCGATCAGGAACAGCTGCCAGCCCTTCTCCTCTGCGTAGGCCTTGATCTCCTCATATTTCTCTTCGTCGTAGCCAAGGTCGATCTTGTTGCCCACCAGGATCTGAGGACGGCTTGCCAGCTCGGGACTGTATTTCTCCAGCTCTGCGTTGATCTTCTTGATATCGTCCAGGGGATCGGGACGCTCCGAACCGGAAATATCGAAAATGTGCAGGATCAGCCTGCAACGGTCGATATGCCGCAGGAAATCGTGCCCCAGCCCGGCGCCATCGGAGGCACCTTCGATCAGCCCGGGGATGTCTGCCGCCACGAAGGTCTTATCGTAAACGGAGATCACGCCCAGATTGGGGGAGAGGGTGGTGAAATGATAGTTGGCCACCTTGGGCTTGGCGGAGCTGATCACGGAAAGCAGGGTGGATTTCCCCACGTTGGGGAACCCGGCAAACCCTACGTCCGCCAGCATCTTCAATTCCAACGTCAGATTTTTTTCTTCCCCGGGAGTGCCCTCCTTGGCGAAACGGGGCACCTGGCGGGTCGCCGTGGCGAAATGGGTGTTGCCCCAGCCGCCTCTGCCGCCCTTGGCCGCCACAAAGCGGTCGCAGTCTCCCATGTCCTTGATGACCAATCCCGTCTCCGCATCGCGGATCACCGTTCCGGGAGGTACGGGGATCTCCAGATCCTTGCCGTATTTTCCCATGAACTTCCGCGCGGCGCCGTCGGCACCGTTTTCTGCGGCAAACTTGCGGCGGTACTTAAAATCCAGCAGGGTGTTCTTTCCCTCGTCGGTGACGAAGACGATGCTGCCGCCCTTGCCGCCGTCGCCGCCGTCGGGTCCCCCGTGGGAGACGTATTTCTCGCGGCGGAAGGAAACGGCACCGTTGCCGCCCTTGCCCGCCTTGACGTATATTGTTACCTTATCTATAAACATACAGAACCCTCTCTTTCGGGAAGAGTTTTTTGACCAAAAAACGCCCTTTCAGTCTGCTACGATTGAAAGGGCTGTTCTTCGTTCTTTTGTTGGTAATTCCTGACGGAAATTACTGAGCATCGGCAGAGAGAACGGAAACGCTCTTTCTTCCGCCTGCGATGGGCTTGAATTTGACAACGCCGTCAACCAGAGCAAACAGGGTGTCATCAGAGCCGCGTCCAACGCCTTCACCCGGATGGATGGAGGTGCCGCGCTGGCGAACGATGATGTTGCCTGCAACTACGGACTGGCCGTCCTGCTTCTTCACGCCAAGTCTCTTGGACTCACTGTCACGACCGTTCTTGGTAGAACCAACGCCTTTTTTATGTGCAAAGAACTGCAAAGACAATCTAAGCATGATAACGTACTCCTTACTTTGTATTTTTTTGCACCCGAACGAATTCCGGGTACTGGTCTTGTAGCTGTCTCAGCTCTTCATAGAAAGCGGAGAGCAGCTTTGCGGCTTCCGCGCAGGGCTTGCGCAAACGGTAGGAGACGTAAGCCTCCCCGCTGTCTGCGGAAACCTCCCCTGCGGCACCCAACGCCTCTGCGCCGTTGACCGTCAGGTTGGTCATGGCGCTCACCGCGGCACAGACGATATCCTCGCCCGCCTCGGCGTAGCCTGCGTGCCCCGAAAGGGAAAAGCCTGAGAAATCGTGCTCAAAGGTGGCTCGGATCATAGAGCTTAGCCGTTGATAGCAACGATCTGCAACTTGGTGTAGGGCTGTCTGTGACCGAGATGTCTCTTCTCGTTCTTCTTGGGCTTGTAAGTCATCACGTGGATCTTCTTGCCCTTGCCGTTCTTAACCACAGTTGCGGTAACGGTTGCGCCTTCCACAACGGGAGCGCCAACCTTAAAGCCGTCTGCACCGGAAACAGCCAAAACCTGGTCGAAGGTGTAGGTGGTGCCTTCCTCAACGCCCAGCTTCTCAACGAAGATGATATCACCCTCGGAGACCTTGTACTGCTTACCGCCGGTCTGAATTACTGCGTACATTCCAATATAACCTCACTTTCCGTAAGTCTCGCTACCTGAGAGGCACGTGCCCGTGCGTTGCCGCCGAAAGCACGATTTGAAAAGCCCCATATATGCGGCAATGGATATCATAACACACTTCCCTTCTTTTGTCAATAGGTTTTTCGTACTTTTCCCTAAAAAAATTACAGGGGATTTGTATACAATGCCAAGTTGACATAATACATTCTTCTGTGGTATACTGAGTTGATCTTAACGGGAGGCGGAAAGAGATGAAAAAGAGGATCCTTGCGTGTTTTTTGTCGGTGATGCTGGTGCTTGCGGCATTGCCTTTGTCTGCATTTGCCTACGGGCACAGCAATACCACCCCTCTTCCCGACGGGGCCTATAAGTCCTGGAAGCAGACGGATCCCCGCTGGAACGACGTGAAGATCGGCGTGGATCCCTGGACGGATTCCCTGGGCGTCCGCCACGAGAACGAGACCATCGGCCACGCAGGCTGTCTCATCAGCTCCATGGCCATTCTTGCCAGAGGCTACGGCCTGACCCTGGCAGACGGCACCGCCATCGACCCCGGCTCCCTGGGGGTGGCTATGTACGACGGCGGCAGCTGTGAATATCTGAATTATAAGGGTGCCACAAAATACAGCACCGCCTTTGACATCCTCATCCCCGGTATTCACTTCGAGAAGGTGATGACCCCTTCCGATCCCCTGTCTGCGGCCCGGGAGCTGCTTTCCGATGCGGAAAAGGAGTACCTGATCATCGCCGCGGTGAACAACTACGGCCATTACGTGGCGGTGGATCACGTGGAGGACGGGGAAGTGGTGATCTGTGATACAGGCTATCCCAAGACCTATCTTTCCCAGTACCGTGTGTCTTGCTTTTTGGTGTTTTCCGTGGACGAAGCCTACGTGGATCCCGGCACGGAGATCCCCGGGGCTCCTATCTGGCAGGTAACGGAAAAGGACGGTGTCAAGATCCGTTCCGGCGCAGGGCTGGACTACGACCGCGTAGGTGCTTATAAGCTGAATACGGAGATCGAGGTCTTCGAGACGGCAGAGGCGGACGGCTACCTTTGGGGTAAGACCACCAGAGGCTGGTGTGCTCTCCGCTCCCTGGACGGCGCCGACGTGTTCTGCGTGTGTCTCACGGTGGCACAGTACGCCGTGTCCTACCACCTTGCGGGCGGTACGGGAGGACCCGAGACCCAATATAAAACTGCGGGTGAGCCCATCACCCTTTCCGAAAAGATCCCCGAGAAGGCAGGCCATCGGTTCTTAGGCTGGTCGGCAGATCCTTCGGCGATCTCCGCCGCTTACGCTCCCGGAGCTACCTACGGCGTGGACGAGCCTTTGGTGCTCTATGCGGTGTGGCAGGCGGAAAAGGAGATCTACGCCTACGGCATCGACGTCTCCGCCCATCAGGAGGCGGTGGATTGGCAGGCCGTTGCCGACAGCGGGGTCCGCTTCGTGATCCTGCGGGCAGGCACCTCCAACGGGAAGGATGCCTACTTTGACGCAAACTACGAGGCCGCCAAGGCCGCAGGGCTTTTGGTGGGCAGTTATTTCTTCACCTACGCCTTGACGGAGGAGGAGATGCTTGCCGATGGGGCACTGTTTGAAGAATGGCTGGCAGGGAAGACCTTCGAGCTTCCCGTTTACGTGGACGTGGAGACGGAAGCGCAAAGTCTGCTTCCTGCGGGGGAATTGACCCGCTTGACCAAGCTGTTCCGTGAGTATATGATGGATGCGGGCTATTACTGCGGCGTGTATGCCAGCTACAATTGGTTCGGTACTTACCTGGACGGAGAAGCCCTGGGCGGGAAAGATGCCCTTTGGATGGCGAAATGGACGCCCAGCGGAACCCTTTCCCAAAACCTCAGCGCCGATTGCAGCGTTTACCAGTATTCCGAAACGGGAAGAGTGCCCGGCATTTCCGTGACGGTGGATCTCAACGTGTGCTACGCAGATCTCCCCGCCATCGTTGCAGAGTATTACGAATCCCTGCAGACAAAGGTTTCCCCGCTTCCCGATTCCGGGCTGACCATCAGCGAGGAGTTCCTGCGGGGCGGCAGAGAGAAGATGACCGTTTCCCAATGGAAAGCCCTGTTTGATGGAGAAGTGACCTTCACCGACGGCATGGGCAACGTTCTGGCAGATGAGGACATCGTGGCCACAGGAGACACCGTGATCTGTGGCGACGCCACCTACACCGTGGCAGTAAAGGGCGACCTGGACGGGGACGGAAGGGTCACCGCCTTGGATTATATGATGCTCAAGCGCCACGTGATGGGTACCTACCGCCTTACCCGTGAGTCCTATCAAGCCGCCATGATCTACAGCGACAAGGTGAATGCCTTGGGATACGCCGCTTTGAAGAGCCACGTGATGAAGATCTCTTCCATTTACCGATCATAAAAAGACCTTTTCCCTCACCCGGGAAAAGGTCTTTTGCTATCTGTTTACTTTGGGATCGTCCGTGCGTTCCAGAAGGTAATCCACAGAGACGTCAAAATAGTCTGCGATGCGGATGAGCATGGCGTAGTCCGCCTCCCGCTCTCCCGTTTCGTAGCGGCTGACGGTGTGCTGGGAAACGGAAAGCTCCATGGCAAGCCGTACCTGGGAAATGCCCCGCTCTGTGCGCAACTGCTTCAACCGCATACAAGCTCCTCCTGCTTTTTTTATAGTATAACAATATCCCGATAGCATAATATCCCGAAACGGCATACACGCTTCTTTTTTTTGAGAGGGAACCTTTTTTGAGGAAAAAGGTTCCCTCTCAAGCTCTCCTTCGAAAAACCTTTTCAATGTTTTCCACAATGAAAGTTTTTGAAGATTTTCAAGAAACTTTTTTCAAAAAGTTTCTTGGATGGGGTTTGGGGCAACGCCCCAATGTACCCGCCTCCTGTCTCACACCACGGCGGCGGTCTTGTTTTTAAGCCGCAGATTGTCGGCGATCATGGCGATGAATTCGGAGTTGGTGGGCTTCCCGCGGGAGTTCTGCACGGTGTAGCCGAAGAAGCTGTTGAGTACGTCCAGGTCGCCCCGATCCCAAGCCACCTCAATGGCGTGTCGGATGGCACGCTCCACACGGGAGGAGGTGGTGCCGTAGGACTTGGCAACGGAGGGATAGAGGATCTTGGTCACGGAATTGATCACCTCGGTGTTCTGTACCACCATGATGATGGCGGTGCGGAGGTACTGATACCCCTTGATGTGAGCGGGCACCCCGATCTGATGGATGATCTTGGTGACCTGAGCCTCCAGATCGCTGTCGTCGCGGGAGGGGAGCTGACCGCCCACACGGGGCTTGCCCTTTTCGCCGATGCGGCGGATCCGATCTCCCAAGGTGTTGTAATCCAATGGCATCACCATGCAGTAAGCCGCCCCGGCCTCCACGCACTCCTCAAAGACCCCGGGATTGTGGAAGGAGGAGATCATGATAAAGGCAGGGTACGCATCTCCCAATTGCTTTTTGGATTCACGGATCAACCCCACGCCGTCGATCTTCCCCAAATGCATATCCGAGATCACCACCCCGGGCTTCAGCCGTGTGATCTTCACCAAAGCGTCCTGCCCGTCTGCCGCTTCCCCGATAACGTTGATCCCCTGGCGGCGGAGGATCTGGGTGCACTGCGCCCGCAATTCGTCGTTGCCTTCTGCAATAAGTACTCTGACTTTTTCCATGACCTGTATGTTTCTCCTTCAAGATAAGATTTGTTGATGGGTATATTTTAACATTTCCAACTAAAAAATGCAACAATTTGACCGCAAAAAATACACGCAAAGCTGCAACTTTCGTACCCTAATAATCGACTTCCCGAGTCAAAAAAGGCGGTTCTTCGTGCATATATTCCCGTATCCGACGGCAAAATTTGACAATTTGTCGAATTTTGTCGAAAAAGCGCCGTAAAGGGCTCCCGAGGGCGCCGAACACCCCCCCAGGGGGAAGAGTTCTCCTCTTGCTATGACAAAAACGTTCTTTATCCATCATCTCCCTATTATATCCACAATTTTTTCCGAAAAAGCAGGGAGAATTGTTGCAAAATTTTGACGAAACGCCGTTGACAAAAACGGGGGAAGGTGCTATACTGAGGGACGAAAAAATCATCCGTATTTGGAGAATAGAAGTATGAGCAAGCGTTTTTTGATCTGCCTGCTTTTTTTGTGCCTGGCGGTGGGAGGCTTTTCCCTGTCTGCTTTGGCGGAGGAAGAGAGCACAGAGGAATACGTATACGTATATGTAACCATTGCCGACGAAAAGGGAGAGCTTGTCCTCGCCCATGAAGAGGTCGGCGTGGAGGATACCGACGGAGACGGCGTTCTCACCATCCACGACGCCCTTGCCTGCGCTCACCTGCAGAAATATACGGCAGGCGGGGAGGGCTATTCCGCAGAGAACACGGAATACGGCATGTCCATGACCAAGCTGTGGGGCTGTGAAAACGGCGGCAGCTACGGCTACTATCTGAACGACCGATCTCCTTTGAGCCTTGCCGATCCCGTGGAGAAGGGGGATTCCGTGCACGCCTTCGTGTACACCGATCTCACCGCCTGGTCGGATACCTACAGTTATTTTGATAAAGAGCACGTTGCCGTCTCCGGCGACGGCACCTTGACCCTTACTCTGTACGCCATGGGCTACGACGCCGATTGGAACCCCGTCTCCCTTCCCGTGGTGGGGGCTTCCATTACCATCAACGGCAAGGCCTCTCCTTACGTCACTGATAAGGACGGCAAGGTGACCCTTACCTTTGACGGTGCAGGCTATTGCGTGGTCAGCGCTGTGAAGGAGGGCGTCAACCTGGTGCCTCCCGTGTGCGCCGTGGCTGTGAGCAGTGAGGGTGCCGATGCAGGCGACCGTTCCGGCCTTCTTTTGTGGTTCGCTCTGGGTCTGGCCGCCTTCGTGGCGTTGCTTCCTCTTTGGAAGCGGCTGTACCATGAAGCGCTGTAAGGCGTTCCCGCTGTTTGCGGTGCTTCTTGCGTTGCTGCTGGTTCTGCCTGTTTCCGCTTCGGAGGAGGAAAGCCTTTCCGCCCTGTTGATGGGGGAGGATCTGCAGGCCTACGCCCACGAAGCATTGCCCGCCCTTGCGGGGGAAGGCGGCGAGTGGTTCGCCCTTTACCTTGCGCAAAAGGATGAAGCATACGATCTTTCGGAATACGCTGCCGCCTTGGCGGCGTATTTTTCCTCGGAGCACAGACTGAACCCCGTGGAGCGTCAGCGTTGCGCCTTGGCGTGGCTGGCGGCAGGGGGTAACCGGGAGACCTCCGCAGAAATGGCAAAGGATTCCATAGGCTCCCAGGGGATCATGAGCTGGGTCTTCGGCCTGCATCTGTTGCACAACGGGGTGGAGTTGGAAGGCTATACAACCGCTTCCGCGGCGGATATGCTGGTGTCCTTACAGCTTGCCGACGGGGGATTTGCCCTCAGCGGACAATACGCAGACGTGGACGTGACCGCAATGGTGCTCCAGGCTCTGGCACCCATGAAGGAAGACTACGCCGATGCCATCGAAAAAGGCATCGCCTGCCTTGCCTCCAAGCAACAGCCCGACGGCGGGTTCAAGAGCTACGGCGTTTCCAACCCGGAAAGCGTGGCGCAAGTGGTGATCGCCCTGACGGCGCTGGGGCTTGACCCCCGCACCGATGCACGGTTCTCGGGAGATATGACCGAAGCTTGGAAGCAGTTCCGCCTTGAGGACGGAAGCTATTCCCATATTGCAGGGGGCAAGGGGAACGAAAACGCCTGTACCCAGGTGCTGTTGGCCTTGGCGGCCCTTTCCCGCTTTGACGCAGGGAAGGGAGGCCTGTATCTGTTGGACGCTCCTTCGGAAGAACTGCCCGAGATCAGCTTCCCCGAGGAATCTACCAAAGAGGAAAGCGTGATGGAATCCTCCTCCGAAGAGGAAAGCGCCTCGCAGCCTCCCGCACCCACCGAGAAAGAGGGAATGTCCTTCCCCCGCAAAGCCGTCCTGATCGTGTCCATCCTGCTGGCGGCGGTAAGCCTTGTGTATCTGTTGCTCCCCAAACGTAAATAACCTATGCGGCACTCGATCCGGGTGCCGTTTTTCTCTTGACAAGGAAACCTTTTCTATGGTATACTCATCTTCAAGAAAGGAGTGTTGCTTGTTGAAACGTAGTCTCAAAGCCCTTTGCCTGGTGGGGATCCTGTTGATCTCTTTGCTCTTTTGCGGTGCGTTCGTGGAAAAAGATCCCTATGCGGAGCATGAAACGCTTTGCAAAGCCATGATCGACGCCGTGGTGGCGGACGACCGTGAAAAAGCCGCTTCTCTCCTGGCTGACGAGGTTCCCATGGAGAACTTCGACGAGGTGTACCGCTTTCTGCGTTCCGTTTGGGCGGATATGAAAGGTTATACCGTCGCCGTGGAGGAGCAGGGGAGCGTCCGTGAGAACGGCTTGACCTATTACAGCACCGCTTTTAAGGTGACCTCCGACGATGGAACGGTTTTTCGGGTAACCTGTACAACTGCCCCCGGCGGAAGTAAGCTTGCCGGCTTTCATGCTTCCCTTACGGATATTTCCGATTCTCCCGAAAAGGTCCCTTTCCTTGTTCAGTTGGCATTCATTCTTTTCATGGCGGCTTGCACGGCCTTTGCCGTGTGGATGGTGGTGGATTGCATACGCCGCAGGATCCGCCTGAAAGGGCTGTGGATCGTCCTTTGCTGTCTTTCCGCAGGCTTTACGCTGACCCTTGCCGCGGGGAACGTGGATCTCATGCTCCGTGCGGGGCTTGTGTTCTTTCCCTCTATGGCAACCATGAGAAGCGGCGTCTTCATGTTGCAAATGTATTTCCCTGTGGGCGCTATCGTTTATTTCTTCCGTCGAAAAAAGCTCTCCGCCAAGCTGGAACAGGAGACTGCCGCATTCTATAACAGTCAGCAACCGGATTTCACTGTGGAAGTGCCACCGACTGTGCCGGAGGATCTCTCCGCGCCTCAAGACCCTCCTAAGGAGGACTGACTTCAATAAAACAAGACGCGTGTTTCGAAAAGAAGCACGCGTTTTTCTTATACCAATTCTTCCAATAATCTCAATTCCTCTTCCGTCAGCTCCCGCAGCTTGCCCACGGGCAAATCGGAAGGCAGGGTGAGATTGCCCATGGAGACACGGTGGAGCCCCACCACGGTAGCCCCGCAGGAGGCAAACATCCGCTTGATCTGATGATACCGCCCTTCCACCAGGGTGACGTAGGCGGTGTTGCCCTCCAGAAGTTCCATCTCCGCAGGCTTGGTGAGCCCTTCCGAAAGGGAGATCCCTTCCCGGAAGCGGGAAACCATTTCCTCCGTGGGCGGAACGTCTAAGGTGACAAGATACTTCTTCTTCACGTGCTTTTTGGGGGCCAGGATGCGGTGTGCCATCTGTCCGTCGTCGGTGAGGATCATCATCCCCGTGGTGTCCTTGTCCAGCCGCCCCGCAGGGAACAGCCCGTCACGGTAAAGTTCCCGGGGCACCAGCTCCAGCACGTAGGCGCCGTCGTGCCCCTCCGTGGAGGAGACGTAGCCCCCCGGCTTATTCAACATGAGATAAAGGTGCTTTTTGATGGTCAGAGGGATCCCGTCGATGGCAATGACGGCCGCCGTTTCGTCGATCTTTACGTCTGCGCTCTTCGCAGAGAGCCCGTCCACCGTGACCCTGCGGCGGGCCACCAGCTGCTTTACCTCCTTGCGGGAATACTTCCCCTGGGAGGCAATGAGCTTATCCAACCGTTCCATAGAGCACCGTCCTTTCCTGTTTCCTTTGGGTAGTCTACCATAAATTCCATCTTTTTTCAAGGCAAAATGAAAAAAACTCTTGCATTTTCACGGGGAATAAGGTATCATATACCTATACGAAAGACTTGAAAACAAAGGAGATCAATCATGCAGAAACCCATCACCGGAACCTGGTTTGAATTTTGGCATCATAACATCCCCGAGGGCAAGTATTGGAACCCCATCTGCCGTCACTTCTCTGCGGAGCAGTGGGGGGCAAAGGTAGACGAGCTTGCTTCCGTTGGCATGAAGTACATCGTTCTCATGGCAACCGCTCTGGGCTATGAGGAATATGCGGAAAGCTATTTCGACACCGATATCTTCCCCTTTGCGGAAATGGCTTGCAAGGATCCCATGAGCGCACTTCTGAACGCCGCTGACAGAAACGGCATGAAGGTGTTCGTTTCCTGCGGCTTCTACGGCGTATGGACCCACACCATGGAGAACATGACCTCTCCCGTGATCACTGAGCGTGCCTTCAAGGCTATGGAACAGCTTTGGGAGAAATACGGCCATCACGAGTCCTTCTACGGCTGGTACTTCCCGGACGAGACCTGCATCGAGGGTCACTTCCATCCCGCATTCATCGAATACGTCAACCGTTACTCCGCTCACGCACACAAGATCGCTCCCGGCACCAAGACCCTGATCGCTCCCTACGGCACCAACATCCTGGTTGCCGACGACGAGTACGTTGAGCAGCTGAAGGCTTTGGACGTGGATATCATCGCTTACCAGGATGAGATCGGCGTGCAGAAGTCAAAGCCCGAGGACACCGCAGAATACTACAAGAACCTGCGCAAGGCACACGACGCCGCAGGCAGAGCCGCACTCTGGGCAGATATGGAAGCCTTTGAGTTCGAGGGCAAGGTCTACAGCTCCGCTCTGATCCCCGCCACCATCGAGCGTCTGGAGCGTCAGATCGAGTCCATCGCTCCCTACGTGGACGAGATCCTGATCTATCAGTACCAGGGTATGTTCAACAAGCCCGGCACCATCGCTTACTGCGGCCATCCCGATTCCGTCCGTTATTACAACGAGCTGGCAGAGCATAACGCAAAATACAAAGCGTAACCCATGCTTCGCATCAATCTCAAGCTCCCCGTGGGTACACCCGGGGAGCTTTTTCAAAAGGTCGCCTCCCTTTTGGGGATGGGGGAGGAGGACTTCACCCTGATCCCCCGCAAGCGTTCCGTGGATGCCCGTGAGACCCCCGTCTTCGTCTGGACGGCGGATCTCGTCCTCCAAGACCCCAAAAAGGAAAAGCAGCTGCTGAAAAAGCATGGTAAGCTGCTGTCCGTTGCCCCCGAGGAAACGCCCTACGTCTTTCCCCCCTCCCGTTCCCTGCCCGCCAAACGTCCCATCGTGGTGGGATTCGGCCCTGCGGGGATCTTCTGCGCTTTGATGCTGGCAAGAAGCGGCTACCGCCCCATCGTTTTGGAGCGGGGAGACTCTATGGAATCCCGCGTGGAGGCGGTGGATGCCTTCTTTCGGGAAGGAAAACTGCAAACGGAGAGCAACCTTCAGTTCGGAGAAGGGGGCGCAGGTGCATTTTCCGACGGAAAACTGAACACACTGGTAAAGGACAAGTCCTTCCGGGGCTACTTCGCCTTAGAGCAATTGGTGAAGGCAGGGGCTCCCGAGGAGCTTTTGTGGCTGAACAAGCCCCACGTGGGCACGGACCTTCTGCGGCAGGTGATCGTGAACCTGCGGGAGGAGATCCATTCCCTGGGCGGGGAGGTACGCTTCCGCTGCCGTGTGGAGGAGCTGCTTTCCGAAGGCGGCCGCGTCACGGGGGTACGCCTGGCTGACGGCACCCTTTTGGAGAGCGATACCGTCGTCCTTGCCATCGGACATTCCGCCAGGGACACCTTCCGTATGCTTCGGGGCCATGGCGTTCCCATGGAGAAGAAGCCCTTTTCCGTGGGGGTGCGCATCGAGCATCCTCAGACCCTCATCGACAAAGCCCAATACGGCAGAGAGCGGGGCAATTTCCCTCCTGCGGACTATAAATTGGTGTGCCATACCGAAAACGGCCGCACGGTGTACAGCTTCTGTATGTGCCCCGGCGGGGAGGTGGTTGCCGCCGCCTCTGATGGGGACGGCGTGGTGACCAACGGTATGAGCTACCACGCCCGTGACGACAAAAACGCCAACAGCGCCCTGCTGTGCGAGATCTTCCCCCGGGACGTGGGAGAGGATCTGTTTGCGGGCATGGCCTTCCAGCGGGAGCTGGAAAAAGCCGCTTACCGTGCGGGAGGCGGGGACCACAAAGCCCCTGCCCAGCGGGTGGGAGACTTTTTGGAAAACAGACCCACCACCGCCTTTGGCAGTATTGAGCCCACCTATTCCCGGGGGGTGACGCCCTCCGATCTTCGCACCGTTCTGCCGGATTACGTCTGCGACGCTCTGGCGGAGGCCTTGCCCTATTTTGGGAGAAAGATCAAGGGCTTCGACACCCCCGACGGGGTGATGACGGCGGTGGAAAGCCGCAGTACCTGCCCCGTGCGCATCCTGCGGGATGAAGGCATGGAGTCTTTCCCCGGGCTTTACCCCATCGGAGAGGGCGCAGGCTATGCAGGCGGGATCATCTCCGCCGCCATCGACGGCATCAAATGTGCCGAAACCATCGTTACCAAACAAAATCAAAAATAGAGAAAGGACACCCATTATGAACAGATTCGTACTCAACGAGACCTCTTACCATGGCAAAGGCGCCATCTCCGCCGTTGCCGACGAGATCAAAGCCCGCGGCTTTGCAAAAGCCTTCGTGGCCTCCGACCCCGATCTGGTGAAGTTCGGCGTCACCGGCAAGGTGCTGGCCGTGTTGGATGCCGCGCAGATCCCCTACACCCTGTTCTCCGAGATCAAGCCCAACCCCACCATCGAAAACGTACAGGCAGGCGTGGAAGCCTATAAGGCTTGCGGCGCAGACTGCATCGTTGCCATCGGCGGCGGCTCCTCCATGGATACCGCAAAGGCTGTGGGCATCATCATCAACAACCCCGAGTTTGCAGACGTCCGTTCTCTTGAGGGCGTTGCTCCCACCAAGAATAAGTGCGTTCCCATCATCGCCGTTCCCACCACCGCAGGTACCGCCGCAGAGGTGACCATCAACTACGTCATCACCGACGTGGAAAAGAACCGCAAGATGGTTTGCGTTGACGTACACGATATCCCCGTGGTAGCCGTAGTCGATCCCGATATGATGGCCACCATGCCCAAGGGGCTCACCGCCGCTACCGGCATGGACGCTCTTACCCACGCCATCGAGGGCTATATCACCAAGGGCGCCTGGACCCTTTCCGATATGTTCCACATCGAGGCCATCCGCATCATTGCCGCTTCTCTCCGCGGCGCCGTCGCAGGCACCGACGAGGGCAGAGAGGGCATGGCGCTTGGTCAGTACGTGGCAGGCATGGGCTTCTCCAACGTAGGTCTTGGCATCGTGCACTCCATGGCGCACCCCTTGGGCGCTCTGTACGACACTCCCCACGGCGTGGCAAACGCGATCATCCTGCCCACCGTTATGGAATACAACGCTCCCGCTACCGGTGACAAGTATAAGTATATCGCCGCCGCTATGGGCGTGGAAGGCACCGAGAGCATGACCGTTGAGGAATACCGCAAGGCGGCTATCGACGCGGTGAAGCAGCTCTCCCTGGACGTTGGCATTCCCGCCGACCTGAAGGAGATCGTGAAGGCAGAGGACATTCCCTTCCTGGCTCAGTCCGCCTACGACGACGCCTGCCGTCCCGGCAACCCCAGAGACACCTCCGTGGAGGAGATCACCCAGCTGTATAAGAGCTTGATCTAAGGGGGCGCTTAAGAAACTTTCTTGAAAGAAAGTTTCTTAAGGATCTTCAAAGAACTTTCAGTGCCGCAAGCTGTCGCTTGCGGGGGAATTTAACAAGGACTGTTCACTATGACCAGTCCTTTCTTTTTCTCCGAAAACGATAGTTTTCGGCATTGGGTTTTCTTTGGGATTCTTAAGGGTATTTCTTTTTCCGAAAAGAAATACCCTTAAGCCTTTTAAAATTCAAAAATTCCTATTGATAGCCAAGGAAAAAAGTGGTATAATAAGGAAAACGTTTTTTTGGAGTGAAGATCCCATGACCATCCGCAGAGCAGCCCCCGCTGACCTGGGAGCGATCAACAGCCTGCTGCAGCAGGTGCTGACGGTGCACCATAACGGCCGTCCCGACCTGTTCAAGGCAGGCACCAAGAAATATACCGACGAGGAGATGCTCGCCATCATCGCAGACGACACCCGCCCCATCTTCGTGGCGGAGGAGAACGGCCGGGTGCTTGGCTACGCCTTCTGTATCTTTCAGCAATACTTGAAGAATAACATCCTCACCGACGTGAAGACCCTGTATATCGACGACCTCTGCGTGGACGAGACTAAACGGGGAATGCACGTGGGGAGCGCCCTCTACCGCCACGTACTGCAGTTTGCAAAGGATAGTGGCTGCTACAACGTCACCCTGAACGTGTGGGCGTGCAACGAAAGCGCCATGAAGTTCTACCAAAACATGGGGCTGACGCCCCAAAAGATCGGTATGGAGCAGATCCTATGAGAAAACTACTTTGTCTCCTTGCCTGCCTGCTGTTGACCTCCTGTGCCCTTCTGCCCATCGAGGAAAGCAGACCCCCTGTGATCTCCGCGGCGGAAAGCACGCCCGAAAGCTCTTTCGAAGCGTCCTCCGTGTCGGAAACGGAGATCTCTCTCCCCGCCGATATCTCTTTGGAAAGCTTCCCGGAGGAATCCTCCGAGGAGGTCTCCCGGGAGGAAGAAAACGCCCTGCCCGTCCACGAGCTGCAAACCGCCGTGGAGGCAAAGAGCGCTTTCCTGTACGATTCTTCTTTGAACGTGGTCTTCGCAAAAGGAGACTTGAACGGGAAGATCTACCCCGCCTCCATCACTAAATTGTATACCGCCTACGTGGCATTGCAATACTTGACTCCCGATCAAGTCCTCACCGCAGGGGAAGAGCTTTCCTTCGTGGGGAAAGGCTCCACCATCGCGTATATCGTAAGAGGACACCGCCTCACCGCGGAAATGCTGGTCCAGGGGATGATGCTCCCCAGCGGAAACGACGCCGCCTACGTCCTGGCCGCAGGAGCGGGACGAGCCATCCTGGAGGACGAGAACGCCTCCGCAACCGATGCCGTCGCCGCCTTTATGTCCGCTGTGAACGATCACGCCCTGGCAGACGGGCTAACGGGAACACACTTTTCCGTTCCCGACGGATACCACAGGGACGACCACTACACCACCATGGGGGATCTGTTGAAGATCGCCTTGCTGGTGACGGAAAACGAGACCATTACCCGTTATACGGGAATGCTGTCCGCGCGGGTGACGTATCACAGCGGGGAGACCAACAACTGGACCAATACCAACCGCCTGCTGGACCCCGCCTCCAAGTATTACCGTGAGAACGCCGTCGGGCTGAAAACGGGACACACCGCCCAATCGGGGTATTGTCTCCTTGCCGCAGAAAAACGGGGCGACCGTTTGGTCATCACAGGCGTCTTCGGTTGTCAGACCGTCGACGGTCGCTTTGCCGACACCGTCACCCTTTTGGAATCTTTGATCTGAAGGAGTTTTTTATGAAATTCATTTCTTGGAACGTCAACGGCTTCCGCTCCTGCCTGGGGAAGGGATTTGCCGATTTCTTTGCCCAAGCAGATGCGGACTTCTTCTGCCTGCAGGAGACCAAAATGCAGCCGGGACAGGCGGAATTTGCCCCGGAGGGCTACTTTCAGTATTGGTACAGCGCCGAAAAGAAGGGCTATTCCGGTACGGCGGTGTTCGCCAAGCGTGAGCCCCTTTCCGTGGCCTACGGCTTGGGAATCCCCGAGCACGATACGGAGGGCAGAGCCATCACTTTGGAATACGAGGATTTCTACCTGGTGTGCGTCTACACCCCCAACGCCCAGCGGGAGCTGGCAAGGCTGGACTACCGTATGGCCTGGGAGGACGCTTTGCGGGAATACCTCTGCGCCCTGGATGCAAAGAAGCCTGTGATCTACTGCGGCGATTTGAACGTGGCCCACGAGGAGATCGACCTGAAGAACCCCAAGACCAACCACTTCAGCGCAGGCTTTTCCGACGAGGAGCGGGAGAAATTTACAGAACTGTTAAACAGCGGCTTTGCGGACACCTTCCGCACCCTTTACCCCGACAAGGTGCAGTATTCCTGGTGGAGCTATATGTACCACGCCAGGGAGAAGAACGTGGGCTGGCGGATCGACTACTTCGTGGTGTCAAGCCGTCTGATGCCCAAGGTAAAGGACAGCTACTTATTGAACGACGTCATGGGAAGCGACCATTGCCCCGCAGGACTGGAGCTTGACCTATGATCCGCCTTGCAAGAGCAGGGGATCTTCCCCGTGTTCTGGAGATCTACGCCGCCGCCCGTAGCTTTATGCGGGCGAACGGCAACCCCCGCCAATGGAAGGACGGCTACCCCTCGCGGGAGGTCTTGGAGGCCGACATTGCCGCCGAAAAGCTTTACGTGGGAGAGGAGGACGGCGTTCCCTTCGGGGTGTTCTTCCTGTCGGAAGGGCCCGATCTCACCTATAGCCGCATCGACGGGGAAGGCTGGCGTTCCGAGGCACCCTACGGCGTGATCCACAGGATCGCCTCCGACGGCACCCGCAAGGGCTTTTTACATTCTGCCGTAACCTTTGCAAAAGAGCGGTTTTCCCGGCTCCGTATCGACACCCACAAGGACAACCTGCCCATGCAGAACGCCCTTGCCAAGGAGGGCTTTTCCCACAGAGGGACCATCTACCTGGCAAACGGCGACCCCCGCTTGGCGTACGACCTTCTCGGTATGGAAAAGGTGCTGGTCATCGGTTGCCCCGGGGGTGGAAAATCCACCTTCGCCAGAGCCCTGCGGGACAAAACGGGGCTTCCTCTGTATTGCCTGGATATGATTTGGCATAATGCGGACAGAACCACCGTTACCCGTGAGGAATTTGATGCTCGGTTGGCGGAGATCTTACAAGAGCCCCGCTTCCTCATCGACGGGAACTACAACCGCACCCTGGAGACCCGTCTGGCCGCTTGCGACACGGTGTTTTTGCTGGATCTCCCCGTGGAGGTATGCCTTGCGGGGGTGGAATCCCGTATCGGCAAAAAGCGGGAGGATATGCCTTGGATCGAAGAGGAATTCGACCCGGAATTCAGAGATTGGATCATCAATTTCGGAAAAGACAATCTGCCCTATATCTACGAATGCCTGCAAAACGCCCGGGGCAAACGGGTGGTGATCTTCCATAGCAGGGAAGAAGCGCATAGATTTTTGGAGACCTTATGAAACGGATCTTATTCATCTGCCACGGGAACATCTGCCGTTCCCCCATGGCGGAGTTCATTTTAAAAGACATGGTGGAAAAGCAGGGGAGAACAAAGGAATTTTTCATCGCCTCCTGCGCCACCTCCACGGAGGAGATTTGGAACGGCGTGGGCAACCCCGTTTACCCGCCTGCAAAGGCAGAGCTGGCAAAGCACGGCATTTCCTGCGGTGGAAAACGGGCTGTGCAGTTGCAAAAAGCAGATTATGTAAACTACGACCTGCTGATCGCCATGGATAGCAACAACCTCCGAAATATCCACCGTATGCTGGGCGGCGACCCCGACCGGAAGGTGCGCAAGCTCATGGACTACACGCCCCGGGGCGGGGACGTGGCCGACCCCTGGTATACCGACCGCTTTGATATCGCCTATCGGGATATCGAAGAGGGCTGTCGGTGCTTGCTGGAGCAGCTTTGAAAGAGAGGAATTAACTATGTCTGAATTTTTGGATTCTCTTCACCCGGTGGCGGTGTGCTTGATCGTTTGCTGTGCCAAGATCGTCGAGATCACCATCCAGTCTCTCAAGACCTGCATGATGGTAAAGGGACAGCGCTTGAAGGCCGCAGGCCTGGGCTTTGTGGAGTGTACCATCTGGGGCTTGGTGATCTCCACCATCATCGGCACCCTGGGGGACAATCTGTTCCTGTTGGCCTTCTACTGCGTGGGCTACGCCACGGGTCTGTTCCTGGGCTCTACCCTGGAAAACAAGATCGCCCTGGGCACCTCCAACCTGGAGCTGATCGCAAGCGACAACAGCACCGAGAAGATCACCGCCTACCTGGAGTCCCGCGGGATGGGGTACACCGTCTTTGCAGGCCACGGATCTGCGGAAAAAATGAATATGATCTTCATCGTCCTGCCCCGCAAGGAGACCCCCAAGACGCTGAAGGCCATCCGCAAGGTATGCGACAACAAGGTCTTCGTGGTGGCCTCTGAGGTCAGCAAGTACGCCGGCGGCTACGGTATGATGAAGTGACTCAGAGGGCGCCGCCCTCTAAAACACCCGCCAAAGAAACTTCAAAACCCTTAATATAGTTTTTTGTGAAAGAACCTTTCTTCCAAAAAGAAGGGTTCTTACGTTTTTCTTTATATACCGTTGGTTGATTCCCCTTGTAATCCTTCTTCTTTTCGCTATACTGAGGGTACACAAAGCTATTTTCAGGAGGCCTATGACGAAGCTCATCACCCTACAGATCAGCCCTTACCTTTCCCATGCGCTTGCGGAAAAGATCGCCCTGGCCAGGTGGCATACCAGCGACCCCGCTTGGGTCAACTGCGTCCGCCAATCATTATTCGACGAAGAAGACCCCGCCGCCTGCTTTGACGTGGTGGCAACCGACCAAAACGGGGAGGTGGCGGGGCGATTGCATTGCATCCGTAACCAAACAGACCCTACCCTTTGGTATTACGGCGACCTGTTCGTCGTCCCCGCTTACCGCCGTATGGGGATCGCCACGGGGCTGGTAAACGCCGCCAGGACCCGCCTTGGGGAATTGGGAGGTACCCGCCTATGGTGCTACGTGGAGCCGGATAATACCGCCAGCCTTGCTTTGCAACGTTCCTTGGGCTTTACGGAACGCCCTTTTGCGACCTTTCATTCTTTGATCAACGACGGGGAGATCTTGTTTGAATGCTCCATCCCTTCTCCTTTCAATCTATTACCCGCTACGGTTACGGAAGCCTGCTTCGCTTGTATTCTGTACGCCCAAAATCGGGAAGCCTTGCACGGCGAGGCGATCTCGTTCCCTGTGTGGAAGGAGCTTTTGTCGGCAAACGATCCCGACGAAGCCCACTTTTTGATCTGCAAGGGTGCTGTGCCCGTGGGGTATCTGAAGCTGAACGGCTTGCAAGGGCGGGAAAAGGCCCGGATCAGTATGCTTTGCGTGGCAAAAGTGCATCACCGTACGGGGGCGGGAAGCTACGCCGTCACCCATGCGGAAGCTATCCTGCGGGAAAAGGGCTTCACCAAGGCAGGCATCCAAACCACAAAGGACAACTACCCCGCCCGTAATCTGTACCGCAAGCTGGGCTATACCGAGACTTTGTCTCCCGACACGGATCGTTGCTTTTACGAGAAATCCATATAACCGCCCCGAAAACGACAGTTTTCGGCAATAGATTTTCTTTGGAGTCAAGAACCTTTCTTTTTTCGAAAAGAAAGGTTCTTACGTTTTTTCTGCGTCCTTCTCTCTTGACTTCCTTTCCGGAATGGGGTATACTACCTTCAGAACGAAACGAGAGGTGCTTTTATGCAGTCTTTGCGCTATTTATATCGTATCGGAAGAGGCCCCTCCTCCTCCCACACCATGGGCCCCTTGGCGGCGGCAGAGCGGTTTTTGAAGGAATATCCCTCCGCAGACGCCTACCGCGTGATCCTCTACGGCTCCCTTGCCAAAACGGGAAGAGGCCACATGACGGACTTTATCCTGAAGGAGACCTTCGGGGAGCGTGAGCTGGACATCGTCCTGGATTGCGATACCCCCACGGATTTCCACCCCAACACCATGGATATCATCGCCTTTAACGGCGGGGAAGAGACCGCCCGCGTCCGCTATTACAGCGTTGGCGGCGGTGAGATCCTTGCGGAAGGGGAGCAGTTTGCAGAGCACGACGAGGTGTACCACCTGAACTCCTTTTCCCAAATCTCCCGCTATTGCCGCGAGAAGGATATCCGCATCTGGCAGTACGTGGAGGAATGTGAGGGCAAGGAGATCTGGGATTACCTTTCCGAAGTTTGGGACGTGATGCAGAACGCCATCAAGGAAGGCCTGGAAGCCCAGGGGATCCTTCACGGCGGCATCGGTATCCAGCGGAAGGCACGGTACCTCTACCGCCAAAAGCACATCGACGAAAGCGAAGAGACCAAGACCAACCGCCTCATCTGCGCCTACGCCTATGCGGTGAGCGAGCAGAACGCCTCCGGCGGACAGATCGTCACAGCCCCCACCTGCGGTGCCTGCGGCGTCGTCCCTGCGGTTTTGAAGTTCCTCCAGACAAAGCGGAATTTCACAAGAGAGCAGATCCTCCATGCCCTTGCCACGGCAGGGGTGGTGGGTAATCTGATCAAGACCAACGCCTCCATCAGCGGTGCGGAATGCGGATGCCAGGCGGAGATCGGCACGGCCTGCTCTATGGCGGCGGCTGCGGCGGCAGAGCTTTACGAGCTGGATCTTGATCAGATCGAATACTCTGCGGAAATGTCCATCGAGCACCACCTGGGGCTCACCTGTGACCCCATTCTGGGTCTGGTGCAGATCCCCTGCATCGAGCGGAACGCCATCGCCGCCATGCGTGCTCTGAATGCGGTGAATCTGGCGGATTTCCTGGCGGATTCCCGCATGATCAGCTTCGACATGATCGTGGAGACCATGTACGAAACGGGCAAGGACCTGAAGGTCATCTACCGCGAGACCTCTGAGGGCGGCCTGGCAAAGCAATTCAAGAAGTAAAGAGAGGATCTTCCTATGGAACAATGGCATAAGGAAGCGGTGGTCTATCAGATCTACCCCAAAAGCTATCTGGATACCAACGGGGACGGCATCGGCGACCTGCGGGGTATCATCAATAAACTGGACTATATCAAATCCCTTGGGGTGAATACCGTTTGGCTTTCCCCCTGCTACCCCTCCCCGGGGGACGATAACGGCTACGACATCTCCGATTACCGGGGCATCGCGGCGGAATACGGCACCTTAGAGGAATTCAAGGAGCTGCTTGAGGGGATGCATTCCCGTGGGATCCGTCTGCTGATGGATCTGGTGGTGAACCATACCTCCGACGAGCACGAATGGTTCATAGAGAGCCGTAAGAGCCGTGACAACCCCTACCGTGACTATTACATCTGGCGGGATCCCGTTGACGGCAAGGAGCCCAACGGTTGGACGGCGGCCTTCGGCGGCTCCGCCTGGGAATACGACGAGATCACGGGGCAGTATTACCTCCATCTGTTCTCCAAGAAACAGCCCGACCTGAACTGGGAAAACCCCAAGGTGCGGCAAGAGATCGCAGACATGATCAACTATTGGCTGGACATGGGTGTGGACGGCTTCCGTTGCGACGTGATCAACAATATCTCCAAGGATTTCACCCGTCCCTACGCAGGGGGCAACGGACCCCGCCTCCACGAGTTTTTGCACGAGCTCCACGTGAAGGCGTTGGAGCCTCACAAAGCGTTGACCGTGGGCGAGACCTGGGGACTCACCCCCGCCCAGGCGCTGGATCTCACGGGAGAAGCCCGCGGGGAGCTGACCATGACCTTCCAGTTTGAGCATCTGCTGTTGGGCCGTGTGGGCGGAGACAAATTCGACCCCGAGCCTCTGGATAAAAAAGCCTTCGTGGACATCCTGGCCAAATGGGAGGAAGGCCTGAAAGAGGACAGCTATCCCGTGCTGGTGATGGAAAACCACGACCAGCCCCGCGCCCTTTCCCGCTTTGGCGATAGGGAAAAATACCCCTACGAAAGCGCCACCATGCTGGCGGCTCTGCTGTACGGTATGCGGGGCGTGCCCTTCATCTACCAGGGGCAGGAGCTTGGCCTCCACGACCCTACCTTTAACACGCTGGAGGAGTATCGGGACATCGAGACTCTGAACGCCTACGCCGAGTTGAAGGCCACGGGCAAATGGACCGACGAGGAGCTGCTTGCCAAAATGCAGTACGGCAGCCGTGACTGCGGGCGTGTTCCCATGCCTTGGAACAACGAAAAAGAGGGCGGCTTCACCACCGGCACCCCCTGGATCAAGACCCAGGCGGACCCGGGCTACACCGTGGCGGAGCAGGAAAAGGATCCCAAGTCCGTTTTGAACTTCTACCGCAAGCTGTTTGAACTGCGGAGGAGCATCCCCGCCCTTGCCGACGGGGAATTCAAGCTCCTTTGGAATGAGGACGACGTGTCCGTCTATACCCGCACTGCCGAAGGCGTTACCGTGTACGTGGTGTGCAACTTCAGCGGCGAAAAGAAGGACCTGCCCGATTGCTTCCCCCACGGCGGCGCCATTTTGCTGAACAACTACGACAACGAAAAAGATTGGCTCCGACCTTATCAGGCACTCTGGATCAAAACGAAGTAAAGCAAAAATCCTTGCTCGTCTTGGGCAAGGATTCTTTGTATGTTCTCACTCTTCAAACGGAGGATTGACTCCCGTCATCCCGAATCGGGAAAAGCTGACGACCACCTCGTACCGTGATCCGCCGTAAAAACGGTAGCCCACGATGGAGATCCTTCCGTTTTCTCTTCTGAGCCGGACGTCGTGGAAATTGTTGAACTGCTTTTCCACCTCGTCGTCCAATTCCCAAACGAACAAATGCCCTTCGGCTCTTGTCCAATTACTGCGGTCAAAAAGCTCCGTACTGATGGCGGAGGGCGTATAGTCAGAGATCTCGCAATCCCATTGGTCCATGAAGCTTCGGCGATAATTGTATATTTTCTCGTCTTCGATCTTATAGTAGTAACTGTCGCCTTTTTGAACCCAATTGCCATCCACGAAGGTGATGCTTTCGGTTTGGGGAGAAATATCGTTGGGCCCTCGGACTGTCACCTCTATGGTGCAGGAGCGGGTGAAGAAGAACAATACCTTCAGCTTGTGGATGGGGTTCAGGGAAAGATAGCAAAAGGACAGTACCAGCAGGGTGATCAATAAGTACTTGGGTGCTTTCTTACGCAATGCGGTCAGAAAATTCCGCATTTTATACCCCGTCAAGGCGTATTTGACACGGCGAAACAACGGCTGACGTGTTTTTTCCATCATGGCTATCTCCTTTCGTTTTACATGAAACACTTTTTGATAGAGAACTTGAAAAAGTCGCAAACATATTTTTGCACTATCGGGCGAAGCATGGGCTCCCTCCGGGAGGGAACAGCCAGCCATCCGGCTGACTGAGGGAGCCTGCGGGGGAGAGGGTAACTATTTTTGATAAAGATGTTGCTTTTTCCGTCCGCGGACTTCTTGCGCTTTGCTTGCAAGGCGGCCTCGCTTCTCGGAGGGAGTCCATGACGACTTGGCCTTTATGTATTTGTAATACATTGTCATTTCTTCATCCTTTTGCTACAGCTTTTGCAAAGGCAACCTTGGTTTCTTCGCTTGATTTCATCATAGGTGCTATGCCCTTGTGGACAAAGCCACCAAGCGAAATGATGGCTGTTGGAGGCTACCTGAGATGGTGTGAGAGTGTTTTTTTCGTAATCCCATTCTTGGGCAAGGGTAGGATTGACTGTTGCGAGATCATTTACTCCTTCTGTCACGATCCGTCCGGCACATCGGGGACAACCGCTTGCTTTTCTTGCGTTCGGCTCCGCTTCCCAAGAGTGAGCGCACACGGGGCATTTCCAGTGAACAGGGTTGTTTGAACCGTACGAAATAAGCCATGGCGTTAATTTCCCGTTTTTTTCGTAGTCCCATTCTTGAATCAGCCAAGGCCGTTTCTTTGCAACGCTGTTTTCTTTTTCGGATGTGAGATATCGTTCGTATATCTCCGTTCTGTCACGGGAAATATCGACATCAATTTTCGGGAGGTCGAGCATCTTTGCAAGATGTTTAATGACAACATCGAAATCGGAATAATGTCCATCGGTGTATTTGTAATGTATGATGTCGTTGTTGGTGGTATATTCACTTTTTGGCCCTTCTTCGATACAAATCAAGCGGATATTGTTTTCCAAAAGGGCCTGCCTTTTTTTGCCATCGTGCTCTTTTCTGTTGCGGTGATAATATCGTCCATTGTATTCAATACCTACCGAGAGCGCAGGAAGATATACGTCGATTTCGTAACCGTGTTTCTTAAAGCGATTGACGGCCGATGTCACTTTGGATAGATAATAGAAAATCGCCTGCTCAGGGAACGAGGTCATTTTCTCAGCGGCACAGCCGGGGCAACCGTTGCCTCGGGTTCGACTGTAAATCCGTGCAGACCATTCGTGTCCTTTTTCGCATTGCCACCAGACGATCTCTTTTGATCCGGCGGTAAAACCATCCGGAGTGCGGGGCTCATTTTTTGTGGGATGCCATTGCCGTGAAAGTTCGGGATGTGTTTGTACCAGAGAACCTTTTTTCTTTATCAAATTGGTGCGAGTGGTTTGGACGCGTTTGAGCTTTGCACATTGTTTGCATCCTGTTCCGCTTACTCTTGATGCAACGCTTGTCTTCCATTCGTGACCACATGCTTGACACAACCACCAGAACCTTGTTGGCGTTCCCGAAAAGAGCATAGAGGGAGTGGTAGAGCCGTTTTTTGTGGGATGAAATTCTTTTGAAATTTGCGGATGGGTCGTTGCCAGGTCATTCCTTCCGGGAATCAAAACCTTGTTGGCGCACGCAGGGCACCCGGTGTTTTGTCCGGTACGGGAATAAACAACTGCAGGCCATTCATATTGACACGTAGAACAGCGCCACCAAACTTTTTTGTCATGCCCGGCCGTTACATCGGTAGGCTTCAAATCATTGTTCTTGGTTGGATGCCATTCGGCGGCAATTTGAGGGAAGCGTGTTTGCAGATCATTGAAACCCACAAAAACGGCTTTTCCGCTACAGGCGGGACAAGATGAGCCTTGAACTCGTTGCACGATTTTAGCAGGGTAATGAAAGCCGCAGGTCGGACAGCACCAGTAGAACCTTTTGTTGGAACCTGCTGTTACTTGTTCGGGGGTGTTGGGGGCATTTTTTTCGTAGTCCCATTCTGCGGCGATAGCAGGGTGCGTTATTGCAAGAGACTGTTTCTGTTCCAACAGCTTCTTTTGCTTTGTCAGAGGTCGCTGTTTTTGAGCACAATTGGGGCAACCGGTTTTTCCATGGACGCGGTTGTTGATCGAAGTAGGCCAACGCCGGCCGCATGATTGGCAAATCCAAGATACGGAATCATTGGAGCCGGAAAGGTATTCGGAAGGGGCTTTGGAGTTGGCATCATAATCCCATTCGGGGAGTAATTCAGGATGGAGGGTAGCAAAGTCGTTAATGCCGACGATCGGCAGCTTCCCGGAGCAATATTGACAACTTGATTTCTTGGTAAAACGGTGATCGATTCGCGCCGTGTATGAATGTCCAATAGGACAGATCCAATTGGCATTCTTTTTTGACCAAACTGAGGTGGTTTCGGGAAGGAGGCCGATAGCTTCGTTTTTTGCATGATCCCATTCACTTATCAAATAGTCAATTTGTGAAATCGTCTTTTTTTGCCTGCTCATTTCTGTTCCTTCACCCGTATATCTCCCCGGAAAGGGTTTCTGCTTCCGCTTCCTTGGAGTGCAGGGTATGGCTCAACAGCCAGTCGTAGTTTTCCTCGGTGGTATATACCGTGTCCCAGCAGTTGTGATCCAGGTGGGGGTAGAGGATCAGCTCGCAATGACCGCCCCGCATATTGACGGCCTTGGCCATCTGCAGGCTGTCGATGGGATCCACCACCGTGTCGCAAAGCCCGTGGAAGGTACGTATGGGAATCTCCGTCAGCCGTGAAGTAAACCAGCAGATCCCGCCGCCGCACACCGGCATAATGGCGGCAAACCACTCCGGATGGATGCAGGCTAGCTCCCAGGTGCCGTAGCCGCCCATGCTGTTCCCCGTAAGGTACACCCGCTCCACGTCCACGTAGGGAAGCTCCCGCAGTGTGTTGATCCAGGCGATGACAGTCTCCATCACCTCGTTCCAATCGTGCACCTCGCAAAGGGGTGCCGCCAGCAGAAAGCCCCTGTCCTGATGCAACCGCAGGTTGGTGAAGCAGGCGTTCCGCTTCAACACCTCTAAGTCGTTGCACCGTGTGCCCGCCCCGTGGAGGAACACCATCAAGGGGTATTTCCCGGTTTCATCAAAGCCCTCGGGGTAAGAGACCACCGTTTGCAGGCCTTGGAATACGTGATCTTTCAGCATATCATTCTCCCTTCAAAAACGCCAATGCGTAGCTTGCCGCCGCGGCAGAGCCCTGCCACAAAACGTCCTCGTCAATGTCAAAAGCAGGGCTGTGATGCTCTGCACCGATCCCTTTTTCCTCGTTTCGGATCCCGATGAAGGCGAACACCCCGGGCCATCTGTGGAGGAACTTGGCAAAGGATTCCGATGCCATCCAGGGCTCCGCCTCGGTGAGACAGTCTGTCCCCAAGGCCTCTCCAATGGCCTGCCGTGCCAGGGCGGCGCAGGCTTTGTCGTTGACCACGGGGAACCCCGGCGGGTTGTAGCGGGTATACACCGCCTCACAGCCGTGGAGCGCACAAACGCTGTCGATGAGCTTTTTGAATTCGTGATAGAAGGTCATCCCCGCACCCTCACGGTCGAAGGTACGCATAGTGCCCTTGAATTTCAATTCCTCGGGGATCACGTTCTGGCAGTTCCCTGCGGTGACCTCCCCGATAGAGAAGGTCAGCGGGGTAAAGGGATCGATCTTGGTCATCCGCATGCTTCCCACACGGCCGTAGATCTCCACGAAGGCGTCGATGGGGTTGCACGCCCGATCGGGACGGCTTCCGTGGCCGCCCTTCCCGCGGATGGTCACGTGGAAGGGGAGATTGCTTGCCATCATGGCGCCGTCATTCACGGCGATCTTCCCGCTTTCCACCCCTGCGTAGAGATGGGCGGCGTAGACGGAGTCGATGTGAACCTGCTCTTTTTCCAGATATTCCAAAAGGTAGCGGATGTTCCCGCCTCCTTCCTCTCCACGTTCAAAGCAGAGGTAGACCCTGCCGTTAAGCTCCTCCCGCTTTTCCATGAGAACCTTGGCCGCGCCCAACAGCATGGCTATATGGCCGTCGTGTCCGCAGGCGTGCATCACCCCCGGGTTCCCACTGATACAGTCCCGCTTACGGCACAGATTTTCCTCCGATTCCCGAATGGCAAGGGCGTCCACGTCGGCGCGGAGCAAAACGGCTTTTCCCTCCGTTTTCCCTTCCAACGTGGCGAGGATCCCGCCCTCGGGAACCTCCACGTAGGGGATGCCCATGGCCTCCAGCTCTTCTTTGATCTTTGAAAGAGTGTGGAATTCCTTCCCCGACAGCTCGGGATGGGTATGGAAATACCGCCGCAACCCAACGATATACTCTTCCTGTTCCTTTGCAAGCTCCGCGATGCGCATACAACCGCCTCCCGCTTCGTTTCATAAGCCCATTATATACCCGTTCGTTCCATTTTGCAAGACGTTCCCGCAAAAAAGGCCGCACCGTTACGGTACGACCTTTGGTATGGGTCTTTACTTCAATTCCGTATGCTTGATCAGCTTCCGCAAAAGGGCCAGGTCTTTCTTTGCGATCTCCGCAGTGTAGGGTGCTTTTTCTTCTTGGGTCAGGATGCGTTCTCCCACGAAATATTCCAGACATTCCGCCATGGCTTCGCCGAAAAGACGGATGTTTGCCCGCAGACGCACCGCCATAGCTTCCCCTGCGTAGAGATTTCCCCGCACGGTGTTGTATTCTTGACAGCAGTCGAAGGGAGGCAGAGCTTCTCCCAGCTCCCATGCCTTGGGGTAGTTCTCCTTGGTGACGTAACGGTACATTAGATCCCGGGTCACCTTGGTGCGCATGGCGGTGTCCGTGCTGATCTCCAAGATCTTGTGATAAAGCAAAATGGCTTCCTCGTAGTTTTCGGGAGATTCCCTGAGGGTGCCGGATAAAGCCCACGCTAAGGCATACATCAGCTCTTCGTTCCCGGGATGGCGGATCAATGCTTCCCGCAGAAGGGGAACCGCCTCGCTGTGGCAGTCCTTGTCAAACAGCTCCGTTGTTTCTCGGCACACAGCTTGGATCTCCTCTTTCAGCTTACAGGTGTCGTGGCCCAGCAGATGATCCACGGACACCCCGAAAAGATCCGCAATTCCCGGCAACAGGGAAATATCAGGGCAGGAAAACCCTGTTTCCCATTTGCTCACCGCTTGGCAGGAAACGCCCAGAACTTCGGCAACCTGTTCTTGGGTAAGATTCAGCCTCTTGCGTAGTGTTTTGAAAGTTTCGGAAAATAAATGACTCATGTGTTACCTCTGTTTGGTTTGTATTGGAACCGGTTCTGCATACATCATAACAGAGGAACGGGGGAAAGTCCATATACAACTTGTCGGATTTTTTTCTACCGCCGGTTGTATTCTTTTTCACACCACGCCGTAGGTTCCCGTCACGGGGTCACGGAACAAGGGGATCTCCGGGGTGGCGAAGGTAAAGATGGCAAAGGCCAAGGCCAGCACGCCAAGGACGAGAATGCCCCAGCCTTGGTGCTTACACTTGGGCAATTCCTTCCTGAACAGGCAGTATTCCAAAAGAAACGCCAACCCGGCGGACACAAAGAACAGGGAAATGTTCACCCAGTCGGGCGTCCTCCCAAAAGCACCGTTCACCGTGTAGAACAAAAAGGGGATGGACAGGATCCCCACCACGGCCCCGATGGCCTTCACACACCAGAAGGTCTTGCACTCCCGCAGGTAATACCCCTGGATCAATGCAAATACCAGCACGGGGAAGAACAACAGCTTCATGTGCTCCCAGGTGGATTCGTTTACCCCGGAAAAAGGCGCGGCAAACACGCTTTCTCCCGTCCATTCGTACACGTAATGCAACGCCGTCCCCGCCACGGAGACGAACAAAAAGCCCAGCCATTGCCAGACCGCCAAGGATCTCTTCATAAAAAACACCTTCCGCTTTTTCTTTTCATCGGTTTTAGTGTATGAAAAAACGGAAGGTGCTATTCATTTGTGGGGTTACAACAGCTTTTTCTTGATGTTCTTCAAGGTCTTTTCAAGGTTCTTGCCTTCATACTCCTCGTAGAGGTTGAAATTGCTGAAGGTGCCGCCCTCGTCGTTCGCCCAGCCGATCAGCCAACGGCCCTTGAGCTCGTCGCCCAGGGTATCGCTTTGGGAGGTGTAGCGGAAAACGTAGTAGTCCTCGCCCTTCTTATCCACCACGCCCAGAAATTCGATCTCATCCGGCACTCTTCCCAGCTCTGTGGGATAGGTCAGCCAATGTACCAGATCGCTCTTGGCCAGATACTCTTTATCGGCATACTTGGCAGGGAAAAGGGAGGTCATGCCGTATTTTCTCAAAAGACCGTAGGTCATGTGAGCGTATTCCAAGTCCTTGGCCAGGGCTTCCACAGCCTCCGGGGGAACGGATCGCTTGGCGGCCAACAGAGTTGCCACGGCAAAATGGGAAATATTGTTCTTGCCCAGCTTCAAAATCTCGTACAGCAGGGGAACGGTGGATTCCTCCATAAAATACTGCACCGCATCGCAGAGAAGCTCCAGAACGCTGACGATCACGTCGTCAAGGGGCGTCTCCAGATACCGCTTCAGCTCGGAATTGAGGTGGCGGGCGAACAAGGCCTTGGAGTCTGCGGGCAGGCTTTCGATCTCCTTGGTGTAATGCAGCAGTCCTTGATAAACCATTCCCTTGTGGTATTCGTCCTTCAAGGCGTTTACCGCGGAGATCAGCTGTGCAACGGCAACCTTGTCGTTCTGACCCTCCTTGAAGATGTTGTCAACAGCGTTTTCCACAAACCGCTCTTTGTTCACCAGCTCCATCAGCGTTTGGATATCCTGCAGGTGGTCTGCTCCGATCTCCATGGGGGAACCGTGGCAGAGCATAATGAGCCCCAGCAGATTGTCCTCATAGGCAAAGATCTCATCCTTTTTGCGGTAGCTTTCCACGGTGGGGATCAGATCCATCAACGCCTTGACCTCCCCAAAGGCAAAGTCCGCCAGCTCTTTCTTGTCACCTGCGGTGATCTTCACCTTCTTTTGCTGAAAGGCGTGGAGAATGTATCTCAAAATGTTGTTTTTCTCTTCATAGCTTGAAAGTCTTTGCGCTTCTTCAAGAATAGGTGTAAACGTTGCCATGAAAGCCTCCTTGGATATGAGATAGATTGCCTTCAGTATACCATACGATTTCCGGAAAGTCAATTCACAAACGCAAAAACGTGCAGTTCCTTCTATCGGTTTGGTTGAGACCGTCTCAAATAAATAGAAATCTCGGTTATTGCTTTTCCCCGGCGGTTTGCTATAATAAAAGCGTAGCTACAAAAAATCAAGAAAGGAATAACCTATATGATGAATCTTGCAGATAAACTAAAAGAGCTTCGCAAAGCAAAAAAGATATCCCAAGAAAAGCTTGCCGACTATCTCGGCGTATCCTATCAGGCGGTGAGCAAATGGGAGAACGGTATTACTTGTCCCGATGTTATGTTGCTACCGGAGATCGCCCGCTATTACGGCATCACCGTGGATGAACTGTTACAGGTAGAACAGATCGACGCCGACAAATACTTTGAAGAAGTTTGTTCAAATGCCGAAAACCTCTTCCGGGATGGAAAGCGGGCGGAGATCATTCCTCTGTGGCGTGAAGCGAACAAGAAGCTTCCCAACGATATTCGCGTCAAGGAAATGCTGATGTCAACCTATTTTGATACGGACAGAGTGAAGTATCAAAACGAGATCATCGAGCTTGGCACGGAAATTTACAATGCCGATCCCTCCGAAGGCGGGAACAGCTATTACCAAGGGCAGGCGATCCTCCAGATCGCAAGTACCTACTCTGCAAACGGCAATGCGGAAAAGGCAGATGCGTGGGCACGCCGCGCACATCAGATCAACCATTGTCAGGAAATGCTGTTTATGATGATCCACGATGAGGAGGATTGGCTGACCGAAACCTTCAGCTTTGCCAACCATTGGTACCTGAATACGTTGTTCTATATGACAGCGCGGCTGAATGTGTGCAACGTAAAATGCTTTGGGGAGGATTACGTTCAAAAAGTCAGCATGGCCGTAGCAAATATGTTCGAGACGGCGTATCCCAACGACGACATGAGTTACGAATCGTTGGAACAGCTTTGTATTTTGCACCGCCTTGTTGCCGAGGAGGAAGTATCTCTTGGAAAAGATGAAGCGGTGATCAGAAAGCATCTTTCCCGCGCATTGGAATGCGCCGTTAGGTCATCGGCGATAAAAGCGCATACGCTCACGCATCCGTTGTTGTACGGTTGGCAGGTTGCAGACGCTCCTTCCGATCATAAGCAGCTTGTGCGAAATTTGAAAGCCGAATTGGCGTGGAACTGCTTCGACGAATACCGAAACAAAGATTGGTTTTTGGGCCTGGTTGCCCGGCTTGAAAACGTTGAATGATCAAGCCGGCATACGCCACCTTGATGCCGTGACGAAAGCAGACACCGGCGCGGCAATGAGTAAAGCGTTGGGGTGGGGAGAGTATAAGGAAAGGGCTGACCACGCGGTCAGCCCTTGTTACATTTTCTTCTGTTCCAGTAATGAACGTTTGCGCGTTAGTATGAAAGATAATTTACCGCCAAGATCACGATACTCGTGGCGATCATAACAATACCAACCACGCGGTTTAAGGTTTTCGCGTTAGATTTATTAGCAATTTTAGATGCAATTCTTGCCCAAAGCAGCGTGAACACAACGCACAGCACAAGGCAGAGAATATCGGGAATTCCCCCGATCATAAAATGACTAATGCCTCCCGTAAGAG
>SVTH01000011.1 GCA_015063885.1 Oscillospiraceae bacterium
GACCATGGTTTCCAAGGTTGACGACGACACCTATCAGGTACAGGTAGTTTCCTGGTACGACAACGAGAACTCCTACGTTTCTCAGATGGTTCGTACCATTAAGTACTTCGCTGAGCTCAGCAAGTAAGTTTTTACAAAAAAACGAAAAGAAGTCGGAGATTTCCGGCTTCTTTTTTTCATCTTTTCGTTACATTCCATAAAACTTGCGGTTGACAATTCCGCAATCGTATGGTATACTAATAAAAACAAAAAACACGAATGGAGATGTATTCATGAAAAAGCTTCTGATCCTTGCTCTCGCTTTGATGATGCTCGCACTGCCCGTATTGACGGCATGTAACAGCTCTCAGGGCGGCGGCACTTCCGACGCAACTTCTCAGGGCGGAACCACCTCCGAAGGCGGAGAGGTCAGCGACGATCCTCTGGCAACCTTCCCCCTGGAAGCAAAGAAATTCGACAACGTGACCATTAAGATCCTGACCCGTGCCGGACGTCACGCTCAGCAGTTCGTTCCCCAGGACGAATTTGAGGGCTCCGTTATCAACAGCGCTGTGCAGGCTCGTAACGACCTGATCGAAGAGCAGTACGGTATCATCATTGAGATCGAGATGACCGGCCGCCCCGCTACCGATATCGGTCTTAGCATCGAAGGCGGTACCTCCGACTACCAGATCGTTAACGACGCCGTTTACTCTATGGTATCCCGCGTGACTGACAACTGGTTCTATTCTCTGAACGATCTTCTGGATCTCAGCCAGCCTTGGTGGGACCAGAACGCTTGCAACCAGCTGACTCTTTCCGATAAGAAGTTCTTCGTTGCAGGTAACGCTCTGTTCCAGGACGACTCCTTCACCGCGGGCGTTCTCTTTAATAAGAACGTTTACGCTGACCGTTACGAGAAGACCTACGGTTCTCTCTACAACATGGTTGACGAAGGCACCTGGACCATCGACGTTATGTACGAGCTGGCAAAGGATTTTGCTATGCCCGACGAAAACGGCGATTGGATGACCGACGGATGCTACTACGGCGTTGTTACCGACGGTTACTCCGGTGCTACCATGCTGACCAACGGCGCAGGCGCAGTTTCCGCATACAAGGATGAGCAGAACCAGATCGTGCTCAGCGGCGGCAGCGAGCAGTCCGTTAAGGCGTTCGAGAAGGTTTACAACCTGCTGACCGATAGAACCACTTCTGTGTTTGCAGAACAGTTCAAGCCCACCAACTGGGGCTACGGTTCCAACCTGTTCATTGCCAACCACGCCCTGTTCTCTGTAGGTTACTTGAGCAGTTTGTTGGGCATCATGACCAACGAGACTCCCGATAAGGTAGTTCCCGGCGTTCTGCCTCCTCCCAAGTACGAAGCGGCTCAGGAGGGCTACCACGCAGGTATCAACGTGTACCAGTCCGACGTTATGGCAATTCCCGTATGCGTCGTCGAAGAAGAGCAGCTGGAAGCTACCGCATACGCTATGGAGCTTTTGGGCTACTACAGCATGAAGGAATCCCTCTTCGGCGAAGACAGCGTTACCGCAGCCTTCTACGATACTTCCATGAAGCTGCAGGCTACCGTTGACGACAACGACTCCAGAATGCTGGACCTGATCACCAGCCATCGTATTTACGACCTGGGCGGCGCATTCGACTGGAACGGCAAGATGATCGGTCTGTACAGCTCCAATCTGTACGCAGGCGCAAACACCCTGGCATCCACCTGGGACGCAAACCTGCCCGGTGTCGAAGCGGCAATGCAGGAAACCATCGAGGCATTCCAGAACAGCATCAACTAAGAAATTCTTACAGAGAGCCGAGAGAAATCTCGGCTTTCTTTTTAAGTTTTTTTGATTTTCCCCTTCCCTTTTTCCGTTTTCGATGGTATAATGTTCATATACTGAAAGGGACAACAACCTATTTCGACGTGAAAGGCGGGCTTTCATGAAAAAGCGGCTTCAAATAGAAGAATTACAGCAATACAAATGCGTATACATGATCGGTGCGGGAGGTGTCAGCATGTCTTCCCTGGCGCTGATTCTGCGGGAAAAGGGTGTCACCGTACGGGGTTACGACAGGGCACGCTCTGCGGTGACGGAGCGTTTGGAAAATGCAGGCGTTACCATGTATTACGAGGACGACCCCAAGGGGTTTGAGGGCGTGGAGCTGGTTTGCTATACTGCAGCGGTGAACGACGGGCATCCCCAAATGGTATTGGCGAAGCAAAGCGGTGCAAAGATGATCTCACGGGCGGAGCTTTTGGGATGCATTGCGGCGTCCTATCCCTATTCCGTCGCTGTGGCGGGCACTCACGGGAAATCCACCACCTCGGGTATGATCTCCCATATCTTTATGCACACTCCGGGATGCGATCCCACCGTGGTGGTGGGCGCCAAGATCGCGGAGATCGATTCCGCTTACCGCATCGGCAAGGACGGCAATTTCATTTTCGAAGCCTGCGAATACAAGGACAGCTTTTTGTCCTTCTATCCCAAGGTGTCCGTCGTTCTGAACATTCAGCTGGACCACACGGATTATTTTCACTCTTTGGAGCAGATGCGGGAGTCTTTTGAGCAATTTTTGGAGAATACCGAGGAGGACGGCATTTGCATTTTGAACCTGGATTGCGAGAATTGCCGGATCGCCATGGAGACCTGTAACCGTACGATGGTAACCTACAGTGCCGATGGAAACGAGCAGGCGGATTATTATGCCAAGAACATTGATCTTTCCGACGGGTTCGGGAAGTTTGACGTTTATTACCGGGGAACCTTCCTGTTGCACGCAGAATTGAAGGTACCGGGGATGCATAACGTATCCAATGCGTTGGCTGCCGTGGCGGCATCCGTTCCGGCAGGGCTTTCTGCGGAAGAGATTGCGGCGGGTCTCGGCGGTTATCACGGCGTGAACCGTCGGTTTGAGTTCCTGCAGGAAAAGAACGGGGCGCGGTATTTTGACGATTACGCCCATCATCCCGACGAGATCAAGGTCACCTTAGCGGCGGCCAAGGCTATTACCAAGGGGCGGGTGATCTGCGCTTTTCAGCCCCACAACTATTCCCGTTTGCGGGATCTGTTTGAGGATTTCCGCACCTGCTTCGGAGATGCGGATCTGTTGGTGCTGACCAAGCTTTACGCCGCAAGAGAATCTGCGGGAGAGGAAGTCTCCTCTGCGCTGTTGGCGGAAAAGACGGGAGCCGTTTACGTAGATCTTTTGGAGGACCTTCCCGGGTATTTGGAAGAGGTCGCCAAGCCGGGCGACACGGTTTTGATCATGGGAGCGGGAGATATCGGAAAAGTCGCAGAAAAAATGAAAAAAAGAGAGAAAATCTCTTGACAAATCCAAAAAAATGTAGTATATTAAGTTGTTCGTGAATTTTTGATAAAATTTGGAGGTGTATAGATATGGCAAAGTGCAGTGTTTGCGGAAAGGGCGTATCCTTCGGCCACAATGTCTCCCACTCTAACAGAAAGACTGCTAGAACCTGGAAGGCAAACATCAGAAAGGTCAATGCTGTTGTTAACGGCTCTAACAAGAAGATCGCCGTTTGCTCCCGTTGCCTGAGAAGCGGCAAGGTTACCAGAGCCGTATAATCGGTTCCCGGTTTCATCGCAAAAAAGAGCTATGCAAAACGCATAGCTCTGTTTTTTATTTCTTTTCTTCGTATTCGCTTTTCAGCATAGCGTAGCGGAGAAGGGTGCGGTAGCTCCCCTTGACCATGAGGGCGTCCACTTCCCTGCCTTCAAAGCGGAAGCCGTTGCGGACGGCAAAGCGTACGGAGGCCTCGTTGCCCTCCAGGATCTGCAGTACCGCGCGGTTGGCTTCCAGCTTTCGGAACGTAACGTCCAATACTGCGGAGAGAGCTTCGTCCATATAGCCCTTGCCCCAATAATCGGGAGAAAGGACATATCCCAGCTCACAGCATTCGTTGGTGATGTCCACCGAGGTGAAGCCGCAGTTCCCGATGACCTTGCCGTTCTCCTTCAAGACGATCCCCCAATCGGCGTGGAGACCTTTTCGGTAGCGCTTTTGGAGAAACTCCAGGTAGCCCTTGGTCTCGCGGAGATTCAAGTGGGGTGTCCAGCGGAGGTAGCGGGAGACCTCCTCCCGGGACATATATTCGTTGACGTCGCACAGGTCGGCATCCGTCATAGGGCGGAGAAGCAATCGTTCCGTTTGCAGCACAGGAAGGTTGGAAAACAGGTTACGGTAAAGCAGATCGTCCATAAAAACCTCTTTTGGCGATTTTTTCGGTTGCTTTATTATATCACACTTTAAAAAGTTATGCAATATCCATAATTTTTTTAATAAGATATTTACACTTTGGAACCTTGACAAAAAGAGAAAATCATAGTATAATAGGAACAATCATGGGATGATATAAAATCCGCCCTTAGGAGGTTAATTATGCGCAACCGTTTTCTTTGTCTTTGTTTGGCACTGGTGATGGTGCTCCCCTTTGTTCTGGGGTCCTGTTCCCAGGTCGTGGTGCCCCCGGAAGTTCCCGCTCCCGTGTACACGCTGTACTGCATCACGGGTGACACCACTACCGACGAAGCGATCACCAAGATCGAGTATGAATTGAACCGTACCCTGTTCTACCGTATCGGATCCATCGTTAAGCTGGAGTTCGCTACCGCTGACGAGTATCACGATCTGATCGAGGCTAAGATGCTGGAGATCGAAGAGTATACCACCGGCACCAACGAAAAGGGCGATAAGAACACTCTGCTCAACACCGCAAAGCTCTCCGAGACCGCAAAGGCGGCAGGCTACGGTGCGATGACCGGCGAGGCTATCCTCAGCGATCTGGAGGCAGGTATTCCCATTGAGCTGGAATGCCCCCGTCTTGATCTGTTCCTGATCACCGACTATAAAGAATATTTGAAGATGGCAGAAAACGGCGACCTGGCAGCTTTGGATACCGTATTGGGTAACGAAGCAAAGGCTATCAAGAGCGTTGTGCACTCCTCCTTCTTCAACGCCGCAAAGGTCAACAACAAGACCTACGGTGTTCCCTGTAACACCAGCATCGGCGAGTACACCTATATCGCATTCGACAGAAAGGTTCTGGAGGAAAGCAACGTTGCTCTCGAGACCCTGAAGGATATGGATGACCTTTCCGATTACCTTGCCATCGTCAAGGAAAATAACCCCGATATCATCCCCTTGGCCAACTCTGTAACTCCCTGGCAGTTCTCCTACATGTTCGTGGATGGCTTTGCCGCATACGTTAACAGCTCCGGCAACGTTCGCTCCACCTACGAGGATGCTGCTATGAACGAATACTTTGCTATGCTTGCCCGTTACAGCTCTCTGGGTTACTTTGAGAACAACGAAGGCAAGAAGGGCGATGACGAGTCCGTTCCCTACGCCGTGAAGTTTGTTTCCGGCACCAAGGAAGACATCGAGGCGCTGGCAAAGGAAAAGGATTTCGTTTACAACACCTACTGCAACCCCATCGCAACCAGTGAAAACTCCATTGATTGCATTTACGCAGTTTCTCAGCTTTGCCCCTCAAGCTGGCAGACCCAGGTTATGGAGATCCTGACCGAGCTGTACGTGGACGAAGGCTTGCAGAACACTCTGCTTTACGGTATCGAAGGTGAGCATTACCGCCTGGAAGGCTCTCAGGTAGTTCGCAAGAACGATCAGTACATGATGAGCTATAAGCACACCGGCAACTGCTTCATCGCTTACACCGATCTCGACGCAGGCGATTCCGTTGACAGATGGATCCTGATGAGAGATCAGAATATCGACGCTACCGAGTCCAAGACCATCGGCTTTAACTTCCTCCCCAAGGAATTCGTGTTCGGCACCTATAAGAACGACGAAGGCGAAGAGGTTGAATGGAAGATCGCAGAGCCCGACTATCAGTCCATTCTGTGGTCCGTGATCGAGCCCTACTACAACGAGCTGATGAGCGGTACTGCCGTTGACTTCGATTATCAGCAGGCAGAGGAAGATTCCCGTGCGGCCGCTATGCAGAGCATCTACGACGAGCTTTTCGCAACTTACGAGTTGCGTCTCCAGCTTGCCGCTACCGCTACCGTTACCCAGGACGTTACCGCCGCTTATGAGGAGCAGTTCAGAGCAGAAGCGCTGGTGAAGACCAAGGAGCTTTGTGCAACTCAGTACGATAATAAGTCCCGTAGAACCAAGCTTAAGAAGCAGCTGCAGAAGGACTTCCCCGATCTTTCCGAAGAAGAGATCGACGCTAAGGTCGAAGCGCTTATCGCTTCTCCCGATGATATTTGGGAATACAGAACGCTGATCAAGAAGGAAGCTCAGTGGGAAAACGAGCTGGAATCTCAGTATCTGGAGCTCTTTAATGCAAAGGTTACCGAAGAGACCAACAAGATCCTGAACAGCGACGACTACCTGGCTTCCGTTGCGGCAATTCCCGAATCCGAGGAATTCAAGGAACAGTATGATCACAACGTTCTGATCCAGGTTGACGATACCGTTAGCAACTATCTGAACAACACTCTGTCCGGCAAGATCACCGAGTACTGCGACACCATGATCGCAGAGTGCGAGGTGAAGCTGGAAGAGGCAATCACCAAGTTTGCAGAAGAATTTGCAAAAAATTCTCAGAAGGCGTACGAGGACGGCGTCAAAGCACAGCTGAAGAAGCTCTTCCCCACCAAGACCGAAGAAGAATTGGATGCTATTACCAAGGAACAGCTTGACTTCATTGAAACCTATGCTGAAGTAAGCTCCACCGAGACCAAGTATGACAACGCATTCAAGGCTTGGATCGAAAAGCATTATCCCGAGATCACCTCTGAGGAAGATACCAATGCGAAACGCAAAGAGCTGGTAGAGATCTTCACCACCGTATATCTGCCCCTGTATGCCGACGCTTACAACGGCACCACCCTTGCTCTGGTTGAGATCGGTTACTATTCCAGAAGCGCTCTGAAGACTTTCGGTGACGTTACCGAGGAGACTCCCGAGGAGGGCGAGGGCACCGAAGGCGAAGAGACCACTCCCGAGACTCCCGAGACTCCCGAGGAGCCCGGCGAGGATACCACGCTTCCCGGTGATTACGCTTCCTACTACGAATTCGTAATTGAAGCTAAGTTCCAGACTCCTTACTACGCTCAGTTCGGCACCAACGGTTAATCAAAAAGATGCGGCAGAGGAGGCAACTCCCCTGCCGCTTTGCTTTTGAATTGGAGATAACGCAATCAAATGGCGATAAAGGGACACGGCAAGGTTCATTTTTCGCAAACGCAGACGCAAAGAACCCGCTTTCAATTGGAAAGCGGGTTCTTTTTCGTATATAGAATCAATCCTTGAAGAATGCGGTGGAGCACTGATACATGGCGTAGATATCGGACTTTGCCGCCAGCTCGGAGGGAGCGTGCATAGAGAGCAACGGAACGCCTACGTCGATGACGTCGATACCGAACTTGGCGATATCCACGGCAACGGTTCCTGCACCGCCCTGGTCTACCTTGCCGTATTCCCCTGTCTGCCAGGCAACGCCATCGGCATCCAGGATGCGGGTGATGCGGGACATCATCTCGGCGGAAGCGTCGGAGCAGCCGCCCTTGCCACGGGAGCCGGTATACTTGGAAACGGCGACGCCCTTTCCAATATAGCAGGAGTTACCGGATTCGTAAGCTTCTGCAAAGTTGGGGTCGTACGCGCCGCCGACGTCTGCGGAGATGCACAGAGAGTTACGGAAGGCCTCGCGATCGCAGGCGTTTCCATCGGCGCAGAGGTCACGCAGGAATGCGGCGTAGGCTTCACTGCGAAGGCCTGTAACGCCCTCAGAGCCGATCTCTTCCTTATCGGCCAGGAACACGACGCAGGTGTGCTTGGGCACGTCCAGCTCCTCCAAGGCACGGAGAGAGGGATATGCGCAGACCTTGTCGTCCATACCGTAGGCGGCGACCATGCTGCGGTCCAAGCCAACTTCCCGGGATTTCTGTGCGGGGACGGCAGAGAGCTCTGCGGTCATAAAGTCCCGTTCCTCCATACCGTACTTCTCGTGGAGGATGGAAAGGACGTTCAGCTTCACGCCTTCTTCATCGTCGAAAGGAAGGGAGCCGTTGATCAGATTCAAGGTCTCGCCGGGGATCACGTTGGAGGCGGTTTTGGAAACCTGATCTTTTGCAATGTGGGGCATCAGATCACTGATATACAATACGGGATCGTTTTCGTCCTCGCCGATACATACATCGATGCGGGTGCCGTCCTTGCGGTAAACGACGCCGTGGAGAGCCAGGGGCATTGCCGTCCACTGGTATTTCTTGATGCCGCCGTAGTAATGGGTCTTGAAATACCCGATGCCGGAGGATTCATACAGAGGCATGGGCTTCAGATCCAGGCGGGGAGAATCGATGTGAGACGCCATGATGCGGAAGCCTTGGGAGAGAGGCTCGGAGCCGATCACCGCCAGCATCAAGCTCTTTTCCCGGTTGATGCGGTACACGCGCTGACCGGGCGTCAAGGGAGCGCCGGGCACGTAGGGCTTAAAGCCTGCTTTTTCCGCCATTTCCACGGAAACACGAACGGCGTCACGCTCGGTCTTGGAGGCGTCCATATAGGCTCTGTAGGCGTCACAGAAGGCGTCTACCGTTTTACGGTCCTGCGCCAAATGTGCGGGAGTGGGCTTGTACAAAAGGTTTTTGGCAAGTTCTTTTTCCATTTTATGAATCTCCTTCTTGGGGATAAAGTTTTTCGTATAGCTTCTGTGCAAGGAGCACTTTGTTCACATAGGAACGGGTCTCGGGAAACGGAATGGTATGAAGCGTTTTGCCATCGTCGCTGTAGCGGGGATCCTCCAGCCAGGCCGTCACGTTGCCGATGCCTGCGTTATAAGCGGCAAGGGCGGTGGTTTTCTCGGGGAACAGAGTCAAAAGCTTCCCCAGATAACGGGTACCGCAACGGACGTTGGCGTCGGGAGAAAAGATATCCTCACCGGGAGATAAACCAAGCTCCTCGCACAGCTCCAGAAAGGTGGCCGGTCTCAGCTGCATCAAGCCGCAGGCGTCTGCGGAAGAGTGGGCTTTTGGATCAAAACGGCTCTCGCACCATATGACAGCGTAAACCAAGGATGGAGGAAGACCGTTTTCGTCCGCATAGGCGGAAACGATATCCCCATAGCCGCAGGGAAAAAGCTGATTGAGACAGATCGGCAGAGCGACGACGAGAATCAAAGCACAGCATAACACCAACAGAACTGCTTTTCTTCCCAATCAAAGCTCCCCTTTTTGCAGTTGTTTCAGTAGCATTTCCGATTTTTCGCGGAAGGTTTCTTCGGTATCGGCGTTTTCGAGGCAAACGTTGCAATGCGCACGATAGAAATCGGCAGACGGTTGTTGCGCCAGGCGGCGCAGAGCGTCTTTACGTGAAATGCCGTCTCTGGAAACAATGCGGCGGACGCATTCTTCTTCGGGCGCTGTAACGCCTATGATATAGTCGCAAATGCTGTTCAAACCGCTCTGAAACAGCGTAGGAGCGTCCAAAAGAGCAACAGAAGCTGTAGACGCATCCAGGCGCAAAGCGATCTCCTCACCCATATAGCGGGCTGTGAGAGCGTTCAGCTTTGTCATGGCGGCGGGATCGGAAAAGACCTTTTCCCGCAAAGCGGGACGGCACAGCTTGCCTTCCTTGACGGTTTCTTCTCCGAAGGTGTCACAGATCGCCTCCAGGCATGGAGAGGGTCGAGAGGTGATCTCGGCATAGATGCGGTCGCAATCCAGCACCCAAAAGCCCATAGATGCCGCTACGGCACCTACGGTGGACTTGCCGCTTCCGCTTCTGCCGGTCAAGCCGATCAATCGCATACCGAAAGCACCTCCAGAAGCTTTTCTTTGGAAATTGCGCCCTCCCGCAACAGTTTGGGACGCTGTCCGGCAAGAGAAAGGAGGGTGGATTCCAGGGAAAATGCACAGGTTCCGTGATCTATGATCAGATCCGCCACGTCCTTCAGCTCTGCGGCGGCATTGCCGTCCTTGGCAGAGGTAAAGCCGGACAGGTTTGCACTGGTGGCGGCAATGGGGATCCCCGCCTCTCTTGCCATTGCGAGGAAAAAGGGTTCATCGGGAAAACGAAGGCCCACCGTATCTCCGCCGGAGGTGACGATGGAAGGAACGGTTTCCTTCTTCCGAACGATCACGGACAGGGGTCCGGGAGTAAAGCGCTCCAATAAAGCTTTGGATCGAGCATCCAAAACGGAATATTCCATGGCTTGCTTGACGGAATGGAGATGCAGCAGGAGAGGTTTATCGAAAGGACGCTTTTTGGCGTAGTACAGCCGCTCCACCGCAGAAGGATCCAAAGCGTTACAGCCGATACCGTAAACGGTTTCTGTGGGAAAAACCACCAGCTTACCGCCAAGAAGATACCCTGCGGCAAGGGCTGCGGCTTTGCGGAGGGATTCTCCGTCGGTAATTTTTAAAACGGTAGCGGACATAGCGTCATCTCTTTCCGATTCTTGATATATTCTATTATAGCACAGGGAAAAGGGATTTTCCATAGTCTTTTGAAAAAAAGTATTGAAATGGCAAAAAAACCATGGTATAATAAGTGGAATAAAGCATTGAAGGAGGGCCGTTATGCCCATTCGTATTCCCTATTCTCTGCCCGCTACCGAAACGTTGAAGCGGGAAAACATCTTCGTCATGGATGAGCGCCGCGCCTCCACCCAGGACATTCGTCCTTTGAAGATCGCAATTTTGAATCTTATGCCCACCAAGATCGTGACGGAGACGCAGTTGTTGCGGCTTCTTTCCAACACGCCCTTGCAGGTGGACGTTTGCTTGATGACTCCCGAGACACATTGCTCCAAGAATACCCCCGAGGAGCATCTGAATTCTTTTTATACGAATTTCTCCGCCATTCAGAATCAGAAGTTCGACGGTATGATCATTACGGGCGCTCCCGTGGAGTATCTTCCCTTTGAAGAAGTTGATTACTGGGAAGAGCTGTGTAAGATCATGGAATGGGCAAAAACCAACGTATATTCTACTTTATACGTTTGCTGGGGGGCTTATGCGGGACTTTACCACAACCACGGGATCCAGAAATATCCTTTGGAGGAAAAGGTATCCGGCATCTACCGCCACAGGACTTTGGTGCCCGAAAATCCGTTGGTACGCGGGTTCAACACTCATTTCAACGCACCCCATTCCCGCTATTCCTACGTAAAGCGGGAGGACGTTTTGGCCTGTGAGGATCTGACCATTCTGGCGGACTCCGAGGAGGCGGGTTTGTTCCTGATCGCTTCCAAAAACGGGAGAGAATGCTACGTAACGGGACATCCCGAGTACGACAGAGACACTCTTCGGAAGGAATATGAAAGAGACGTGGCTAAGGGATTGGACATCAAGGTGCCCAAGAATTACTTCCCCGAGGACGATCCTACGAAGGAGCCTATGAACACCTGGCGGGCTACCGCTCATCTGCTTTACTCCAACTGGCTGAACTATTCCGTTTACCAGAGCACGCCCTTTGATATTCGGGAGATCAGATAATGTACGAGCGGGACGGAGAATGGGTCATGGAGGGTTTGGAGACCTACGACCCAAAACGGATCAAGAGCATGGAGGAGCTTTACGAATACGTGGAGACGGTTGGCTTTTTGCCCTTGTTCCGCAGTCACGTAACGGGCTTCTCTTTGGAAGAACTGACAGCCTCCGAGGGGTGGTTTTCCGGTCGGGAAGAAGATCCCTGGGAGTGGCGAAGCATTGCCGCCGTCGAAGGAAAGGTCGTATACGGAAAATTCTTCGGACGGAAGGCAGGGTTTATTTCCAAGGAGTGGTTCCCCTATTTTGCCTCCTACAGGAGAGACGGATACGATTTCGACACCCTGTACGAGCTGGGTCTGGCGCCGCGAAAGAGCAAGCTCCTTATGGACGTTCTGGAGGAGCGGCCGTACGTGCCGTCCTACGTGCTGAAGGCTGAAGCCGGGTTCGGCAAAGACGGGGAGCGTGGGTTTGAAGGCGCTATCACCAGTCTGATGATGCAGACATACGTGGTGATCGACGGATTCGAACGGAAGTTGAACAAAAACGGCGAGGAATACGGTTGGCCCGTTTCCAATTACGCTACGGCGGAATCCAAATTCGGAAGAGAGATGGTGAGATCCAAGTATCATCTTTCCAAGGAGGAAGCGTTGGAGAAGATCCTGGAGCAGATGCACAAGCTGTATCCCGACGCAACGGAAAAAGAGATCCGCAAAGAGATATGAAAGAACGCCTTTCTACGGCTGACGACCGCAGAAAGGCGTTTTGATTTTACCGCGCGGAGAGAACTTCCGCCAGAAGACGGTTCACCCATACGGGGTCCGCTTTTCCTTGGGATCTTGCCATGACGGCCCCTGCAATGGCTTTCACTACGTTGGTCTTCCCTTTGCGGTAAGAGTCCAGGAAGCTCGGATCCTCCTCCAAAACGGATAGGATCCAGGTGCGTATAACGGTGGGATCGCTGATCTGACCCAGGTTCAGACGCTCCATGACAGCGACGGGATCCTGTTCCCCTTGCCATACCAGCAAAGCGAGCTTTTTTGCGGCGGTGGAATTCAACTTTCCTTCTCCCCAGAGGGTCACCGTTTTGGAAAAGGGCGCAGAAGATTTGGGGAAGTCTTTTGCAGAGGGATCTGCGGGCAAACGGCGGGAGATCTCACCCAGCAAAAGGCCTGCCAACAGCTTTACGTAAGGCGTTTCCTCTGCGCAGGATTGGAAGAAATCGGACAATGCGGGAGAGGCTGTCAAAAGGCGCGCTTCTTCCTCGGACAGGCCGTACTGCTTTTGGTACCGTTCCCCACGGCTTTCGGGCAGTTCGGGAAGCTCCTCGGCCACGGAAGAAAGCCATTCCTCTTCCAGAACGAAGGGAGGGAGATCCGGCTCGGGAAGAAAACGGTAATCGGCTTCCGTTTCCTTGCGGCGAAGCAAAAAGGACTCACCCGTCGTCTCGTCTACACGGCGTGTCTCTCGGTAGATCTCTCCGCCGTTTTCCAGCACCTGCACTTGACGGCGGAACTCGCTGTCGATGGCTTTTGCTACAGCGGAAAAGGATCCCAGATTTTTCATCTCGGTGCGGACGCCCAAAGACGTCTCCCCCTTTTTACGGACGGAAAGATTGACGTCGCAACGCAGGGAGCCTTCCTGCATTTTACAATCGGAAACACCTGCGTATATCAGCCGCAGACGCAAGGCTTTGAGAAAGGCAACCGCTTCCTCGGAGGAATGGATCGTCGGTTGGGTGACAACCTCGATCAAGGGGATCCCGCAACGGTTATGATCCACCAGGGTCCCGTGCTCTTTGGTGTGCAGAAGCTTGCCTGCGTCTTCCTCCAGATGGATACGGGTGATCTCCACGGTACGCTCCCCTGTGGGCAAAGAGAAGGTCAAGGAGCCTCCGGTGCACAAAGGGCAATCGTACTGGGTGATCTGATAGGATTTGGGGAGATCGGGGTAAGTATAGTGCTTGCGGTGGAAGCGTACCTCCCGTGAGATCTCACAGCCTGTGACAAGGCCCGCCTTGACCCCCAACAAAAGAGCAGTGCGGTTCAGCACGGGCAAGGTCCCGGGAAAGCCCATACAGATGGGACAGCAGAAGGTATTCGGCGATGCGCCGAAGGAGGTGGGGCAGGCGCAGAAGATCTTACTGCGGGTTGCCAGCTCGGCGTGAACCTCCAGCCCGATGACGGCCTCGTAATGTTCAAGCATGGGAGGTCACCTCTCTTTCGTAAGCGCATCCTGCGCGGAACAGCAATTCTTCTCTGAAGGCGGGGGCGACGAGCTGAAAGCCGATGGGAAGAACTCCTTCGGTTTTGCAGGGAATAGAAACGGAGGGCAGCCCTGCAAGGCTGGCGGGAACGGTAAAGCGATCGAAGGATCTCTTTTCGCTGCGGGAGAAGCCTCCGATCAGAGGCGGTTCGCAGGTAGAAGTGGGACCTAAGATCAGATCCACCCTTCCGAATGCGGATGCAAAGGCGGACTTGATAAAGCGTTGCTTTTCCAAGGCACCCTGGAAATACGTTTGATAATGCTCCGAAGTCAGGTATGCCGCACCGGATTGGGTGCGGGCCTGCACCTCGCTACCAAAATAACGTTCCTTTGTGGAACGGGAGATCTCCTCGGGGGTGGAGCCTACGCCTCTTGCGCCAAAGCGTACGCCGTCGAATCTGGCCAGGTTGGAGGAAGCTTCCGCAGAGGAAAGGATATGGTAAACGGAGAGGGAATCCTCCATTACAGGGAGGGACAGGGGCACCAACCGGGCGCCCAGGGAGCGGTAGCCCTCTATCACAGAGGAAAGTGCTTTTTGCACCGCAGGAGACAGGTCGGAGGTGAAAAACTCCTCGGGAATACCAATGCGAAGCCCTGCAACCGAAGAAGAAAGATCGGCGCAATAGGCGGGAACGGGCTCCCGAGAACAGGTAGCGTCCAAGGGATCCTCCCCCGCTAAAACGGAAAGTGCCATTGCGTTATCCCAAACGGTGGGCGTCACGATGCCAACGGTATCAAGAGAAGAGGAAAAGGCGATCATGCCGAAACGGGAGACTCTTCCGTAGGTGGGCTTCATACCCACCACGCCGCAAAAGGAAGCGGGAAGACGGACGGAGCCCCCTGTGTCGGAGCCCAACGTCAGCAGGGCGTGGTCGGCGGCAACGGCGGCGGCCGATCCGCTGGAGGATCCTCCCGCCATACGGTTCAGGTCGTGGGGGTTCACCGCAGGATAATAGGCGGAATACTCCCCCGTCGCTCCCATGGCAAACTCATCCAGGTTCAGTTTTCCCAGCATAACGGCGCCTGCATCCTCCAGGCGCTTCACGGCGGTGGCGGTATAAGGAGGGACGAAATCTCTGAGCATTTTGGAAGCACAGGTCGTGGGGATCCCCTCGGTACAGAAGTTATCCTTGACGGCCATAGGGATCCCTGCCAGGGGATGGAGATTCTCTCCCTTCATACGGCGGGAATCGATCTCTTCCGCTTTTTGCAGAGCTTTTTCGTGGCAAAGGGTCAAAAAAGCGCCCACGTCACGGTTCTCGGCGGCGATACGGTCCAGATAGGAACGGATCAGCTCCTTGGCGGAGATCTCTTTTTTTGAAAGTTGAGCGGATGCTTGTTGCAAAGTCATCATCTTACAGATCCTCCATCACCAAGGGAACCGCAGGGCAGTTCTCCTCAAGGACAGGAGCGTTTTCCAGCAGGGCGGAGACCCGTGGATAAACGGCGGGAACGTCCTCTCGAAGAACGGCAGAGGCTTGGGCGGGAAGCAAAGGCTTTACGTCTTCGTTCATAAAAAACTCCTGATACACGGCAAAAATGCGTCCTCCGCCTGCAAGAACAGGCAAAGAACGCTTTATGCATTTCTTAAAGGGTTGTAAAATCGGCAAGCGGGTGGGGCGCCTGCTTGCACTCTTCAAAGGTACAATGCTCTAAAATGGCTCTTCTGGTCACGATCCCCACGAAAACGCCGCGGTCGTCCACAACGGGAACGAAATTCTGATCCTTCAGCTTGGAAAAGACCTCCATAACCGTCTCGGAAGCCTTGACGGGCGGATTGAAGCCGGGACGGATGAGTCGGGAGACCTGGTTTTTTTCCAAAGATTTATGAGAACACTCCTCGGCATCCATGATATACCAAAGGAAATCTCCTTCCGTAACGGTGCCCATATAGACCCCGTTTTTGTCAATCACGGGGATGGCAGTGTAACCGCGGTTATGCATTTTTTCAAGCCCGTTGCGCAGGCTGTTGGTATCCTCCAGACAAGCGACGTGGCTCTTGGGGATCAGGAAGCGTAAAATGTTCATAAATCCACTCCTTTGATGATTTTATGTTACACCAAATATATGAACTCAATATGAACAGACGGCAGTTTTGATACAATATGTGGATTCTGTACAAAAACGGGAAATCGTTTTTGTGCGGTGAAGATCTAAAGAGGTCAACTTTTTGCAATATTTTCGAAAAAGACTTGCATTTTTCCTTAAAAAGTGGTAGAGTATATCTGTATTTTCGCATCGTTATATTGCGAAACGGAAAGGAAGTCTTTTCTATGGAAATCAGAATTGAAAGAACCGCTGCTCCCAAGGCGAAACCTACGGGTGCTTTGGGCTTCGGTAAGATCTTTACGGATCATATGTTTGAGATGGATTACAACCCCGAATTGGGTTGGCACAATCCCCGTATTACCCCTTATCACGATCTGGTGCTCTCCCCCGCCTGCGTGGTGTTCCACTACGCTCAGGAAATGTTTGAGGGCATGAAGGCATACAAGGATGCAGACGGAAAGGTGCGTTTGTTCCGCCCCATGAAGAACATTGAGCGTATGAATGCCACCAACGAGCGTATGTGCATCCCTACCATCGATCCCCGGGATGCCTTGCAGGCGATCAAGGAGACGGTGATGACGGATGCAGACTGGATCCCCACGGAGCCGGGGACTTCTTTGTACATTCGTCCCTTTATCATTGCCACCGACGTGGGGTTGGGCGTACACCCCTCCAAGAACTATAAGTTCTGCATCATTTTGGCTCCCTCCGGCTCCTATTACGCCGGCGGATTGGCCCCCGTTAAGATCGTTGTGGAGGACGAATACGTCCGCGCCGTAAAGGGCGGCACCGGCTTTGCCAAGGTAGGCGGCAACTATGCGGCTTCCCTGATCGGTCAGCAGAAGGCAGAGAAAATGGGCTACGCCCAGGTGCTTTGGCTGGACGGCATCGAGCACAAGTATATCGACGAAGTAGGCGCCATGAACGTATTCTTCGTCATCGACGGCAAGGTGGTGACCCCTCAGCTGGAGGGCAACATCCTTCCCGGCGTTACCAGAGATTCTACCATCCAATATCTCCGTGCCAAGGGCTACGAGGTGGAGGAGCGCCGCGTTTCCATCCGTGAGGTCTACGACGCAGCAGAGGCAGGCACGTTGAACGAGATGTTCGGTACCGGTACTGCCGCGGTTATCTCTCCCGTAGGCGAGCTGAACTGGGACGGCAACAAGGTGATCATCAACAACAACGAGATCGGTCCCATCTCCCAGATGCTTTACGATGAGATCACGGGCATTCAGTACGGCAAGAAGGACGATCCCTTCGGCTGGAGCATGGTTCTTTGATGGAAGAGCAGGCTGTTAAAACAAGCTTTTGGCAAAAGCTGAAGGAGCGGGAGCTTTTAAGCCCTTGGTTCCTTGCTTTTGTCGGCAGTTTCGTTTTCGGGATCCTCGTCTATTTTTCGGCGAGGATCTTTCCCGCTTTTGCGGAATTTTGGGCAAGGTATCCTTCCCAAGGGATCCGCTTCCTCTTGGGAAAGCTCACGAGCATCTTCCCCTTTTCCACCGCGGAATGGGTGATCTATTCATCCCCCGTTTTGATCGTGGGATACTTTTTCTTCTCCAACCGTTCTATGAAAAAGAACAAGAGTGTGAAAAATTATTACCGCTGGATGCTCTCTCTGGTTTGTATTCTGCTGGCGGTGCTTACCTTGTTTTTCACGGCGTTTGGGCCTTGCTATTTCCGCTACGGGCTGGACGAAAACCTGGGGATCGAAAAGCGTCCCGTTTCCGCCGAGGAGCTTTACGATACGGCCGTTATTTTGGGAAGCAAGATCGAAGAGCTGGTGGACGAGCTGACCTTTGATCTCAGCGGCGCCTGCATTATGCCCTACGACTACAACACTCTGGTGAAAGAGATCAACAAGGCATACGACGCTTATGCGGCGAAGGTGGATTACGTGGGGCATTTCGGCACCTATGCCAAGCCCATGGCCATCTCTCCCCTGTTTACCTACACCCACATTTCGGGGATCTACACCTTTATGACGGGAGAGGTAAATATCAACGTCAACTACCCCGATTTCATCCGTCCCTTTACCATCGCTCACGAGTTCTCCCATCAGCGGGGGATCGCCAGGGAGGATGAGGCCAATTTCGTTGCGTATTTGGTATGCATTGAAAGCGAGGATGCCTTTGTGAGGTATTCCGGCTATACCAATCTTTTGCAATACGTGACGGATGCCCTTTGGTCGGCGGATAAGGAGCTTTACAGGAAATACGCACGGAGCTATATGCCCAAAGAGGTTTCCAAGGAGTTTTCCGCATATTCCGCTTTCTTTGACAAGTATCGGGAAAGCACCGCTTCCAAGGTGACCGGGGCGGTGAACGACACCTTCCTGGGAAGTCAGGGACAGACGGCAGGTACCAAGAGCTACGGTCTCGTAGTGGATCTTGCAGTGGCGTATTATCTGCCCAAAGGAACCGAATAAAGAACGACTTAAGACCCTTTCTTTAGAAAAAGAAAGGGTCTTAAGAATCTCCAAAGAAATCTCATTCCCCCAAACCGATGTACATCGGTTTGGGAAAGAAAAGTTTTTGAGGAGAGAGGAAAACTGCGCAAGCAGTTTGGAGAGAGGAACTTTTTTCAAAAAGCTCCTCTCTCTGCTGTTATAAAAAGGCTTCCGACAGCACGGAAGCCTTTTTACATAGATCGTTATTAATAAAAAGTTGCTACGGGCTGTTCCGGGGGCTCTGCCTTTTCCACCTTGATAGCGGTGAGGACGGGGCCCTCTCCGTCGTAGAGGTCGTGGGATTCGATGGTGATCTTTGCAGTGATGTGGATCCAATCCCGGGTCTTGACCTTCAGTTGGTCGGTACCCTTGCAGACCAGGCCGCGGTAGGTGATATCCTCCGCACAGCAGACCATCACATGTCTGCCCACGGCGAAGGACTTATCGAAGGGGTTGTTGCCTCTTGCCACCATACCCTTGAAGGAAACGGTCTTGCCGTCGTACTTTTCCATCTCCTCGGAAAGATCTCTGTACCATTCGGCGTAGTCGTTATCCTTGATCTCAATGACAGGCGCGTTGATATCGAAGGGCAACGGATCCTCGATCTGATCGTAGTTCATGGTGCCGTCGGTGTATTCGTAAGCGATGGTGGCGCGGCGGCTGATGGCACGGACCATCTGATGGAGCTCCATCACGTCCTTGTCCACGGGAACGCGGTTGAAGATGACGATCTCACAGCTTTGCAGCTTGTCCACCATCTGAGTGCGCATGTTGGTGTTATAGGTTTTGACGGTGGTAGCGTCGATGAACAGCATCTCCTGGCAGACGAACCAATTCTCGGGCATACGGGAATAGAAGAGGTCCAGCATCCACATACCGTTGTATTCCAGCATCACCATTTTGGGGTGGTGCTTTTTTTCAAAGGATTCCATGAGCTCGGTGGTAAGGTCCCCGGGCTCCTCCACAAATTCGATGGCTACGTTGGAGCCTGCGAAGGAGGTGGGATCAAATTCCTCTACGCCTTCTTCACAGCAGATCACCAGGATGGGTTCTCCCGTGTTGAACTGGGAATCCTCCAAGGTCTCCTGGATACATTTGGTCTTCCCTGCTTCCAGGAAGCCGGTAAAGAGATATACGGGCATTTCCATGGTTCAATAATCCTTTCAAATACCGAAGAGGGCGGCAAGCTTATCCTGGTGGATCCCTGCGCCGATGACGCAAAGTCTGCCGATCACGTCCGCGCTGCCGGTGCGTACGTCTCCTTCGCCGGGAACGTAGTCGAAGTGGAGCCAGGTGCCGTCCTTTGCGGGAACGATGCCCTTGGCACGGAGCACCATGCCGTATTCGCCTTCGTTGATCAGCTCTTCCAGGATGTGCTCCAGCTCGTCGGCGGTGAAGGTTTTGGTGGTCTCTACGCCCCAGCTGGTGAACACGTCGTCGGCGTGGTGGTGATGGTGGTCGTGGTCATGATCGTGGCCGCAGCAACAGGAGCAGGTACAGCCTTCCTCGTGATCGTGATGATGCTCGTGATCGTGGTCGTGGTGGTAATGATGTTCATGCTCGTGATCGTGATCATGGTGATGATGCTCGTGATCATGATCGTGGTCGTGGCAATCACAGTCGTGGTCGTGATGATGCTCATGGTCATGATCGTGGCAGTCGCAATCGTGGTCGTGATGGTGATGATGCTCGTGGTGATGCTCTGCCTCGTGGGCCAGCTCCTCCAGCACGTTCTCGGTGGTGTGGCTGTGCTCCATGGCGGCAAGGATCTGCTCACCGGTGAGGGCATCCCAAGGGGTGGTGACCAGGGTGGCGTGGTCGTTTTTGGAACGGATCAGCTCCACGCACTTTGCCAGCTTTTCCTCGGAGATACGGTCGGTGTGGCTGAGGATCACGGTGTGGGCGTTTTCGATCTGGTCGCCAAAGAACTCGCCGAAGTTCTTGAGGTACATCTTGCACTTATTGGCGTCCACTACGGTGGTGTAGTTACCGAGCTGAACGTTTTCGGTGGCAACCCCTTCCACGGCGCGGATCACGTCGCTGAGCTTGCCCACGCCGGAAGGCTCGATGAGAATGCGGTCGGGAGTGAACTCGGTGAGAACCTGCCCAAGGGCTTTGGTGAAGTCGCCAACCAGGCTGCAGCAGATACAGCCGGAATTCATCTCGGTGATCTCGATGCCTGCGTCCTTCAGAAAGCCGCCGTCGATGCCGATCTCGCCAAACTCGTTTTCGATGAGCACCAGCTTCTCCCCTGCGTAGGCCTCCTTGATGAGCTTTTTAATCAACGTCGTCTTTCCCGCACCGAGAAAGCCGGAAAAAATATCAATCTTTGTCATATGCTTCTTCCTTTTGTTTTCGGTTTCTTTCAAAACTATATTATACAGCGTATTTTTTAAAAAGTCAATATTGAAAAATAAGTCTTTTTATGTTAAGATAGAAGAAACCCGAAGCATGAGGAGGAAAAAGATGTCTGTTAAAAAGTTTTTCTTTGGAGATAGCAAGGTAGGTCCCGTGGATGGGTACGTCTTAGAGAACGAAGAGGTCTCTTTGACGGTGCTGTCCCTGGGCGGGATCATTCAGAAATACATTTACTGCGGGAAGGATATCGTCTGCGGATTTGACGATGCGGATTCCTATTTGGAGAGCACCTGCTATTACGGTGCCTTGATCGGAAGATACTGCAACCGTTTGAAGGAGCTGAACATTGAGGGTGTTTCCTACCCGCTGACCATGAACGAGAAGGGCACCAATCAGCTTCACGGCGGGTTTGTGGGGATGGATAAGAAGATCTGGGAGGTAGAGCCGGGAGAGGACTGCCTGGTATTGACCTGCCATGCCAAGGACGGCGAGGAAGGGTTCCCCGGAAACATTACCGTGAAGGTGACCTACACCTTGAAGGGGACGGATCTTGTGCTGGATTACCAGGCTGTTTCCGACAAGGACACGGCGGTGAATCTGACCAACCATTCTTATTTTAACCTGGACGGTGTGGGCGGAACTATTCTGGAGCACAAGGCCTACATCCCCGCTTGGTTTATCAGTGAGTGCGACGAGCTTCACATCCCCACGGGGAAGCGGCTCCCTTGCTGGGATTCTCCCTTGGATTTCAATAAGCCCAAGGCCATTGGGCAGGATATCAAGAAGGAGCATCCCCAGTTGACCCCTTGGGGCGGATATGACAACAACTATATTCTGCGGAAGAGCGAGCGGCTTTCCATGGCGGCTCGGATGGAGGGTAAGGAGATCGCTTTGGAGGTGCTGACGGATCAGCCCTGCCTGCAGTTCTATACCTCCAACGACGTACCCAAGAAGCCTATGAAATACGGGCTTCCCCAGGTGCATCATCGTGCCTTCTGCGTGGAGACACAGCAGGAGCCCAACAGCGTGAATTTTGACGGCAATTATTTGAAGGCGGGCGAGGTGTTTACCTCCAGAACCATATTCCGTCTTTCCAAGGTATAAAAAGGAGATTGTATGGAGCTTTATATCATTCGTCACGGAGATCCCGATTACGCAAACGATACCCTCACCGAAAAGGGATGGAAGGAAGCGGAGGCGTTGGTGCCCCGCATGGTACAGATCAATCCCACCAAGATCTACGCTTCTCCCAGAGGGAGGGCACAGGATACCTCCAAGCCTTCCTTGAAGGTGTTGGGAATGGAATACACCATTGAGAACTGGATGAACGAAAGCATGGATTACATGCAGTTCTGCAAGGATCCCAAGGATTTCGATGCGGGGTATACCGTTTCCATCGAGAAGGGTGCGGTTTTGAACAAGGATTTTGCCCCCGAAAGGACCAAGGCGCTGGAGGAGATGATCAAGGCCTCCGACGAGTTTCTGGCGCGGCACGGGTACGTAAGGGAGGGCATGCGGTATAAGATCGTGACGCCCAATAACGACCGCATTGCCTGCTTCTGCCACGGCGGGTTTGGGTCTGCCTGGATCAATCATTTGCTGGGGTGCCATCCCCTGTTCTCCTGGTACCGTATTTGCTTCAATCCCACGGCGGTGACCAAGTTCTACATGATGGAAACGGGTGACGGTTACGCAGTACCCAGAGCGGAGTATATCGGAGATACGTCTCATTTGTTCAAGGCGTGAAAATGAAAAGGATGCCCGAAAAGGCATCCTTTTTGCATACAATGACGTTTCTTAAGCTGCTTAGCTGTTCTCGATGATGTCCACGATGCGGCGCATGGATTCTTTGTATTCCGCATCGGAGGAGTTCTTGAAGATCAGCAGGTCGTCCAGGACGTCCGGATCGTCCAGAGCGGCGGGGATGTTGAAGTTGACGGTTTTGATGTATTCGTCCCAATTCTGGAGCTTCCAGGTGTCTCTGTCGGAATTGCGGGCGATCATACGCTGTTTGCACACCTCGGGGGAGGTCTCCACCCAAATGATGGTGAGCTTGGTGTTCATGGTGATGAGCTTTTTCTTCAACGCCATGATGTAATCGTGATCGCGAACCTCTCTGGTGAAGGGGGCGTTGATAAGGACGATGTCGTCGTACTTCAAGGCCTCGTATGCCAGATCCAGGGTGGTGGTGTATTCCACGTCGCGGATGTATTGATAGAAGAACTCGGAGCTGCGGTTATAGGGCTCCCCTGCCACTTGGAAGATCACCTTGGAAAGAGGGATCAAAGTATCCTTATCCAGATAGACAACGTGGCGGAGATTTTCCGCAAGCTTTTTGGAAATATAGGTCTTACCGCAGGCGGGGGGCGAAGTGACCAAGATCAAACGTTTCATTTTTACAGATCCTTTCTGTGTTTCGTGAGTTCAGTATAGCACAGTTTCGGGTATTTGTCAAATATTTTCATTTTTTTGAAAGAAATTTCCCAAAGGCTATTGAACGAAGCGGAAATTTGTGCTAAACTATATGGGCAAAAACATATTATATGGAGGAATTCACATGAAAATTATCGTTTGCGAAAACTATGATGAAATGTCCAAGGAAGGCGCGAAGATCATCGCCGCTCTTCTGAAGGAAAAGCCCGACTGCATTCTGGGTCTGGCAACCGGTTCCACCCCCGTGGGTATGTACAAGGAGCTTGCCGAGATGAACAAGGCAGGCGAGATCACCTTTAAGAACGTTACTTCCTACAACCTGGATGAATACTATCCCCTGGCTCCCGATCACGATCAGAGCTACCGTTACTTCATGAACCAGAATCTGTTCAACAACGTGGACATCGACATTGCGAAGACTCACGTTCCCGACGGTCTGGCCGAGGATCCCGCTGCTATGGGCGCCGCTTACGATGCTGAGATCGAGGCCGCAGGCGGTATCGATCTGCAGGTTCTGGGTCTTGGCCCGAACGGTCACATCGCATTCAACGAGCCCGAGGACGAGCTGTACGTTGGTACCCACCTCACCGGTCTCACCGACAGCACCATCGAGGCTAACTCCCGTTTCTTCGCCAGCAAGGCTGACGTTCCCACCCAGGCAGTTACCATGGGTATCGGTACCATCATGAAGGCTAAGAAGATCGTCGTTCTGGCCAGCGGTAAGGCAAAGCACGCCGTGATCGAAAAGATGATGGACGGCCGTATCACCACTCAGGTTCCCGGCACCATTCTGAAGTGCCATCCCGACGTTGTGCTGATCTGCGACAAGGCAGCAATGGAAGGCTAATTACTAAGTTCATATACGCAAAGAAGCGGTTCGAAAGGAACCGCTTCTTTGTTTTGCATTTACAATTGTTTTGAGAACAGCTCGTCCAAGGTGACGGAGAACATATTGGCGATGGGCAGGAGCAACGGGAGGTCCGGATAAGAACGACCTTGCTCCCACTTGGAAACCGCCTGCACCGTTACGCAAAGGGTGTTTGCCACCTCGCGCTGTGTCATACTCCGCTTGATGCGGAGCTTGCGGATGTTTGATCCGATCTGAAGTTCCAATTTACAGACCTCCTGTGAGAATGTGGTTTGCCGCACACAGGGTTTCTGTATGACGCAAGGGTACACCCCCGAAGGGATTTCGGGGATGTACCGATTGCGTTATTGCTCGCTACATGCGCTTGGCACGCAAAGAGTGTCGGGCGTGCTTTTGCGTTTTAGTAGGCGAGCAATACGGCGCTTTTGGTAAGACCGTAGGTCTTCGTCATATTGCTTCGCCTCCTTTCTTTTGAAATTGAATGCACCGAAGGAAAACCGTCTGCAGTCCGCTTTTCCTTGGTACGAGGTTATTGTAACAGAGAAGCCGGGGTTTGTCAAGAGGATGGGAGTATACCGTTGGTTGAATTACAGCTCCAAGGTGTCGTACACTTCCCCATCCAGGTCCTTCCAACAGAAGGTGCCTTTTTCGTAAGTCATATAGCTGTTTTTGGAGCCGCCCTTGGGGATGGAAACGGAGCCGGGGTTGAGAATACGGATGTCGCCGCAGACGCCGTTTTCCGGAATGTGGGTATGGCCGTGGAGCAGGATCTCCCCGGTACCCATGGGGGGCAGGTTTTCACGGTTATAGCGGTGGCCGTGGGTGGCGAACAGAGTGTGTCCGTCTAACTCCAAAATGCAATAATCGGCCAGGATGGGAAAATCCAGCACCATCTGATCCACCTCGGTGTCGCAGTTGCCGCGAACGCAGAGGAGGAGATTTTTGCGGTCGTTTAGGTAAGTTGCCACGGCTTTGGTATCGTACAGCTCCGGAAGGGCGTTGCGGGGGCCGTGGTACAAGAGGTCGCCCAAAAGCAGGATCTTATCGGGCTGTTCCGCTTCAATACGATGCACCAGCTTTTCTACGAAATGGGAAGAGCCGTGAAGGTCGGATGCGATGAGAAGTTTCATAGAAGTATCCTTGTTTTAGAGTTCGGTGGAGCCGGAAAGATCGAGATAGAGGGTCTGACCCAATACGGTGACCGTGGTGTAGTCTTCGGAGAACTGCCAGGACAGAGCGAGAGAGTCACCCACCTCAAAAACGGCACGGAGAGAATCGCTTTCGCCATATCCCCACAGATTGACGGAGCAGGTGCCATCCTCGTAGAAGCCAAGGGATACGCCCGTATCGCCTTCCATGAAGAGGGAGAGACTGCCTTCAAAATCGGTGCCATCGCAGGGAGTGCCGTTGATGGTATAGGAGCCGTCGGCTTCCTCGATGGTATAGGAGCCGAAATTTTCGATGGTGTAGACGTTCCCGTCTTTCGTATAGACGGTATCTACGTAGATGTCAACGTAGCCGTCCTCGTCGACGGACATATACAGCTTTTCATCCTCGGAATAGTAGTAAGAGGACAGGGACGTGTAGAACAGATCGGGATAAGTCTCCATCATCTTGGTATAGAACTCTTCCTCGTCGTAGGTGAGGATTGCGTTTTCGTAGGGGAAATCCAAGGTCACGTCGGAGGGAGTGACGGACATAGCCATCTCCAGCACCATGGACATTTCCATAACGTTCATTTCCAAGCTGAGGGATACGTCGGTGGTGCCGTTTTCCTCGGAAACGGTGAGCTCCAGCTCCATGGGCATGGAGAAGGAGAAGCCGCCCATATCCTGGGTCATGGTAATGGAGCCTGCGGCGGTTACGCCGTTTTCCTGCGGGGTAAAGGTGAGATCCATCTTAACGGAGGTCTCTTCCCCGGGGAGCTCTCCCTTCATGGTGGTGGAAGCATCCGTTGCGGTGATGGTAAGCTCCAAGGTGGTGACGCCTTCCTCCTTGCGGGAGACGGAATAGTTGACTGCGTCCTTGCCTGCGGAGCTGTCTATGGTCAGACAATCCACCAAGGTCTCGCCGTCAAAGCCTTCCAGCAGGCACTTTTGGAAGGTCTTGCCGTCGGTGGTAACGGTGAGAACGGCTTTGGTATACTTGCGTTCTCCCTCGGAAGCGGTGGAAAGCTCGCCCATAATGCTGTCCTCGCCGTTGAGTGCGCCGAACATTTCGTTCAGGCTCTTATCCACTTCCGTCCAAAGCTTTGCGGCTTGTTCCCCTTCCAGGGTAAGAGAGAAGATCTTGTTGCCGTCCTTTTCCGTGACGGTCATGTTTTTGTTGGGGTCGGCGTGCTCCAGGATCAGATCGGTGAAGCTCTCATCGGAAGAGCCGCCGTCGTTGCCGCCGAAGAAATCGATAGAGGGCAGAATGGCAGCATCGCCCAGATCCTCCGTGCGGAAGACGCCGTCGGGATACATCTCGGGGTACTGGGTATATTCCCTTCCTTCATGGTTCCATGCCACGATGGGAATGATCACACCGCCCATGCTGTAGTCGACCTCGGTCTTGGTGGTGTTTTCATCGATGGTCACGGTGCCCTCGAAGGACATGGACTCGCCCAAAGAAGGATCTCCGGAGCCGCCGGACATGGAATAGCTGAGGGTTCCGGTGCCCTCTTTCATATCCATGGATACGGAATTCAAAAACAAGGTAGGAGCCACGGATTCATAGGCAGCGGAAAGCTCGTCGGAGAGGGTCTGCAGCTGCTCCCAGGGCGTGGGAGGAAGAGTGCTCTCCTCTTTCGAAGAGGTGTCGGACGGCGTATCGGACGCGGGCTGGCACGCCGTCAACAGCAAAAGCGTGAAAACAAGAAGCAGGGAAAGTATTTTTTTCATGGTAGTTCCTCCTTTGAGCCATGACAGAATCGCCCGTTGATTTACGGTACACCTGCAGTATAGCACATGGTCAGACGACTGTCAATAGGGTTTTCGCAATTTTTACAATTGTTAACAAATAGAGGAGGTTTCTTTACATTTTGTGGGCTTCCAGCCAGGCGGCAATCTCACGGGCTACCTCGCCCATGCTTCCCTCGTCGTAGGGCAAAGGCAGGCCTGCGGCGCGGACGGCTTCCTCGAAGGTGACGGTGCCGCCCAGGTCCACGAAGGCCAGGTAACGCTTCCAGGCGTCTGCGGGATCCTTGAGGGACATGGTCCAGAAGCGGAAGGCTACGGCCTGTGCCATGCAGTAGTCGATGTAATACAGGGGGTGGAGATAGATGTGGAGCTTGAACTGCCAGCCCGAGCCTCTGCCGTAGAAGGGCAGATCCTCCTGGTGGAGATGGGGACGGTATTTCTTCTCCAGATCCAGCCATACCCCATTGCGCTCATCGGGGGTGAGGTTTTCGTTCTCGTACATGATGTGCTGGAATTCGTCCACCATACAACCGTAGGGAATGAAGGAAAGGGCGTTGGCGGCGTGGACGTATTCGTACTTATCGGTGTTCTTGCCGAAGAACAGGTGATGGAAGTCCCGGGTCAAGAATTCCATGCTCATGGAGTGCACCTCGCAGGCTTCCATGGTGGGAGACTGGGCGTAGAGGGGCAGGTTATTCTTGAAGGCACGGAAGGCGGCGAAGGCGTGGCCCGCCTCGTGGGTGAGGACGTCCACGTCGTCGGCGGTACCGTTGAAGTTGGAGAAGATGAAGGGTGCCTTGTAGTCCTCGATGGTGGAGCAATAGCCGCCGGGGGCCTTGCCTTCCTTGCTGAGGACGTCCAAAAGCTGATTATCGTACATGAAGTCGATGAATTCCGCAGTTTCGGGGGACATTTCGTCGTACATCTTCTTCCCTGCTTCCAGGATCTCTTCCGCAGTACCTTCGGGAAGGGCGTTGCCGTCGGCAAACAGGAAGTCGTGGTCGTAGAGGTGGATCTGATCCACGCCGATGCGCTTTTTCTGATCCTCCTTGGTCATGGTGACCACGGGGACGAGATCCTCGGCGATCTGCTTGCGGAAGGCTTTCAGTTCTTCGTAGCCGTAGCAGTTTCTGCCCAGGCGGTCGTAGCCCAGCTGCAGGTAGTTTTCGTGGCCCAGCAGTCTTGCCTGGGCGTTGCGGTTCTTTACCAGCTTGTCGAAGATGGTGTCCAGCTCTTCCCTGTGAGCGTCAAAGAAGCCGCCTTCCTTTTCAAAGGCCTTCTTACGGATGGCTCTGTCGGGAGACTCCTTATAAAGCCCCAGCATGGGCAGAGGGATGGTCTCCCCTTCCCATTCCACGGTACCGGAGGCGTACAGCTCCTGGTAGGCGGATTCCAGCTTGTTGGCTTCCTGCATCAGGGGCACCAGCTCAGGACGGAAGGAACGGACGGAGATCTCCAGGTTTTTGAACAGGAGAGTGCCCAGCTCTGCTTCCAGCTCCTTACGGAAGGGAGATTCCAGCAACGCCAGGTCTACTGCCTGTGCGGGCCCCTGGAGAAGGGGGCTTTGCTCGTCCAAGAAGGTCTTTTCTGCGTTGTAGAAAGGATCCTTGGTGTTCAGGGTGAAGCGGATATACGCCAGGGAGCCCATGGTGTAGAAATGTCCCTGCTCTTCCATAAAGCTGCGGTACACGGAAACGATGGTTTGGGCGTCGGGAGCGTTGCGGATCTCGGTCTCTACTTTTTTACAGAGGGCAATAAGCTCCTCGGGGTTGGGACGCTTGTAGGGGATTTCGGAAAATTTCATGGTCAGATTCCTTTCGTGATGGGTTTGATATAGGCGGCGAAGGCGGAGGGGATGGCGAATTTGCCTGCCATTTCTTCCGCAGTTGCCATGATGCGGTCTTGGTGTTCTTCAAAGTAGCCCGTCATGAGATAGGCGGTCATATGCCATTCCACGTGGGTGAAGATGTGAACGGCGGGAGCAAGAACGTCGATATGCAGGGGCTGAAAGCCGTTTTCTCTGGCAAAAGCCACGGCTTCCTCTTGCGTCAGGGTTCCAAGCTCGTTGGGAAGCTCGTAGAGCCCCGCTAACAGCCCTTTTGCGGGGCGGCGGCGGATCATGTAGCGGTCGTGTTCCTTTAAAAGCAGGACGGTACGGTGCTCTATACGGCGGGGTGCTTTTTTGGAACGGACGGGAAGGAGGTCGGTCTTCCCCGTCTTTGCGGCGATGCACCAAGGGCAGAGGGGGCACTCCTTACAGAGAGGCTCCGTGTTGGGGCCGCAAACAGTGGCGCCCAGCTCGATCATGGCTTGGGTGAACTCTCCGGGAGACTCCGCAGGACAGAGGGACAGCACGGCTTCCTCTGCCGCCTTGCGGGTGTGGGGGTGCAGGATGTCACGTTCATCCCCCGTTACACGGGAGAGGACCCGCAAGACGTTGCCGTCTACCGCGGGAGCAGGTACGCCGAAGGCGATGGTGGCGATAGCGCCTGCGGTGTAGCTACCGATACCGGGAAGCTTTTGAAGCTCCTTGGGATCGGAGGGAAACCTGCCGCCGTATTCGGTTACGATCCTGATAGCGGCTTTTTGGAGGTTTCTCGCGCGGCTGTAGTAGCCCAGGCCCTCCCAAAGCTTGAGAAGGTGGGTCTCCTCGGCTTCCGCCAGAGCGTAAACGTCGGGGAACGCCTCCAGAAAGCGGTGGAAATAGGGCTTCACGGCCTCCACCCGGGTCTGCTGGAGCATGATCTCCGAGATCCAAACGCGGTATGGGGTGATCTCATGCCGCCAGGGAAGGTCTCGCTTGTTGGCTTGATACCAGGTCAACAGCTCTGCAACGGCTTCCTTGGGCGGGAGGGTGTATTGGTGGCTCATTTGGTCACCTCCCCGTTCAGAAGGCGGGCGGCCTCCTCGTCGGTGAGGAGCTTGCCGTTTTGCTCAAAGGGAAGACGGAAATCGCAACCGCTTTTCCAGGCGGAGCAGCCGTAGGCGGTTTTGCCTTTGACGATGGGGCTTTTGCATTTGGGGCAGAGGGGCATGGAAGGCGCCTTCTTTTTGGGCTTGCGGTCGTCGAAGGAGAAGACGGCTTTTTTGTCCTCGTCCAGCACCAGGCGGGCGGTGAAGGTGTTCCCCGTCTTTTTGGAAACAAAGCCCTCGATGGGGTCGGTCTTACCGTCGGTGAGGAGCTTGCGGAGGTTCTCTGCGGAGATGGCTCTGCCGCAGATATAGGTATTGATACTGAATTTACAGCCGTCCTTGTAGCCCGAACAGCCGTAGAAGGAGCGCTGTCTGCGGATCTCCTTGCCGCAAAGGGGGCAGGCGCCCAGGATATCCCCGAAGTAGCCGATGTCGTGGCTTCCCTCTCCCGCCTGCATGGCTGCGGAGATCTTCTCTTTGGCAAGGTCAACGCTGTCGCGGACGGTGATCTTCCCGCGGAAGACGCTTTTCAAGGCCTTGCCAAGCTCGGCGGTCTTGAATTTATCCATGACCACACCCAGGTTTTCCAGGGATTCCACTAAGAATTCCCCGCCCGGGAGGATGAAATAGGTATCCTTTTTCAGCTCGATATACCCGCTGTGTCGGGCGTTGTCGATGATGCCCGTGCGGGTGGCCTCGGTGCCAAGCTCCAGGCCCTCGAACATGGCGCGGTAATCCTCGGTGTCGTCCTCTTGCTCGGTATCGTCGGCGTTTTCCGCGGCTTCCTTTGCGGCGGCCTTTTCCTCCCGGAATGGGTTCTTCAGGTAGTTGTTCAGGGTTTCGATGGTGTAGTGCTTGGGGGGCGAGGTCTCTTTTTCTACGAGCTTGAAGTCGATGACCACTTGGTCGCCCTTTTCCAGAGGCGGCAGGACCTTGTCCTTTTGGGTGCGGTCGTCGTATTTCGTCCAGCCCGGCTCTAAGATCACGTTGCCCTTCAGAGTGAAGGTCTCCAGATCTCCCACGGCGATGGTGATCTCGGTTTTGGAGATCTTACAGGGCTCCGCACAGAACACTGCGATGAAGCGGCGGAACACGGTGGAATAGACCTGGTTTTCCCGCTGGGACAAGGCGCCCTTGGCGGGGATCTTGTAGGTGGGAGTCAGCGCAGAGTGGGATTCGATCTTGCTGTCGTCGAAGATGGTTTTGCTATCCTTGAATTCCACGGGATAGCCCAGTTTCTTGCAGTTTTCCAGGATGGTTTTGATCTTGCCCTTTTCAGCGGTGGCCAGATATTCGGAGTTGGTACGGGGATAGGTGAGGTAGCCTTCCTCGTAGAGCTTCTGGATGATGTCCAAAGAGTCCTTCATAGACATTTTGTACTTCTTACCCAGGACGTTTTGCAATTTGGAAAGGGAGTACAGCTTGCCGGGGGGAAGGGTTGATTTTTGTCGTTTGACGGCGGTGACCACCGCTCCCGCTTGGTTATATTTGGCACAGAGGGCTTCCGCCTTGGGGGCGTCCTCCATGTCGAACTTCTTCTTGGAGTTCAGCTCCACCACTTCCCCTTTGGTCTCCTCCTTGCTTGCAAGAGACAGGTATTTCCCGGGGATGAAATTGCGGATGGCCATGTCACGCTCGTAAATTGCTTTGACGATGGGAACGATGACTCTCCCCACGCGGAGGAGGGTTCCCGTGCGGAGGGTGGCGTAGCGGGTGAGGTTCACGCCGTAAAGCCAGTCGATGTAAGTGCGGGCGAAGCCTTCGTCGGCTAAGTTGTCGTATTCCGTTTCGTCCTTCATTTCCGCAAGAGCGGTGCGGACGGTCTGGGGCGTTTGGTCGGGGAGCCAAAGGCGCTTTAAGGCTTTGCCGTTGACGCCTGCGTGGGTGATGCAGAGGCGGACGATGATCTCACCCTCTCGGTCGGAGTCTCCCGCATTGACGATAGTGTCTACGTCCTCTCTTGCACAGAGGGAGGAGATGATGCCGAATTGCTTTTGAACACCGCTGTCCACCGTCTTTTTGTCGTCTCCCTTGCGGAGCTCAAAGCGGAAGGTCTCGGGGAAGCAGGGCAGGTTCTCCATGGTCCAGCCGGTGGTGCCTGCGGGGAGAGGTGAATACGCCTCGATGTCGCAAAGGGAGAACAGGTGGCCGAATGCCCAGGTGACGATATAGCCCTCCCCTTCCAGGTAACCGTCACGGCGGCGCAGGTCGCCGATGGCGGAGGCGATGTTACGGGCAAGACTGGGTTTTTCGGCTATGATGAGAACCAAGGGATCCACCTCCTTTCTGAGGAATATACAAAGGTTAAGAAATTTCGATGTCGAAGGTCATTTCGAAGGTTCTGTCCCAGGGATAGCGGAAGTTCGACACCTTCACGGCGGGGTGTTCTTCCTCGGCGTAGGGGGACAGCGAGGTGATGATGGGGCTTTCGTTGATACAGGAAAGCACCAAGGGCATATTGCAATCTCCGTCTTCCGACCAAATGTTTTCCACCCGTTTGCCCTTAGCCTTGTAGCACACGTCCTTGATATAGGCGAAGGTCATGGACTTCAAGAAGCCTTCGTTGGCTTCGTCGGTGGATCTTTCCACGGAGGAGAGGTAGGCGTATCTTGCGATGCCTTGGGACAGGGCGATGCCCATGGCGTTGCCTGCGGTGTTCCAGGAGGAGTAGCCCAAAAGCTCCGCTACGCTAAGATCGTACTGATGAAACATCATGTAGGACAGGTTATAGGCTTTCCCGGAAACGTCCAGCAGGACGGTGGGGATATTATTTTCCAAGTTGGATTCCAGATGCCTCATCAGACTGATGCGGTCGGAGGAGGAAGAGCTGCGGGTGAGGATGAGTACCTGCAGGCTATCGTTTGAGGAGGTGCTCTCTTTGGTATTCAGACAGACAAGGTGGTTTTGAACATTCTCTCCCAGGGTGCCGATGTCAAACTCGTCGGCGGCCTGGTTTTTGCCATCGCCGTAATAGGTCAGGGTCACTTCCACCTCGCCGTAGATCTGCGTTGCCATACGGGCGAGGCAACACATGCCCAGCTCGTCTGCGGCGGCAGAAAGGACGCCTCTGTTCCCTATCAGGTTCTTCAGGTAGTTGATCTCGTTGGTCTGGATGGTGGTTTGGGGAGAGGAATCGTCCACGCCAACGTAGATGAATTCCAAATCGTCCCCTGCGTTGCGCAAAATATAATCGGCGATCACCAGCTTGCGGGTGCGGGAAGCGTGGTATTTGTCCAGGGCGGATTCGGGCAGAGGCGTGGAGACCTTCCTGCCGTTTTGGTCAAAGCGGTAGCCTGCGATGATGTTCTCCACGGTGAGGTCTTCCCCTTTGAGGAGCTTACGGGGCGCTTGTCCGTATTCACGGAGCATATAGTATTCGTCCAGCTGATATCCGCCGTAGGAGACGGTGGAGGCGAGACGCATGACGGTATCGAAGAGGTAGACGGTGTTGTTCTTGCACAGGTCGATGACGGTGTCGGCGATCTCGTACTCAAAGGTCAGATCGGTGTTGTCCAGCCAGCGGGAGCCTACCAGGCCGCCGGAAAGCATTTGGTCCAGGGAGATGATGAAGTAGTCGCAGGTCTTGTCCATCTCCTTCACCCAGGCAAGGAGTGCTTCTCTGTTGCCTAAGGTGGAGCCGTCGGGGTTGGGGGTCATATTGTCCAATGCGGTGCGGTAAAGATGCTCCTCGGGCATGAGAAGCTTGATGCCCACGGACTGGGCAAGGTATTCCACACGCTCCTTGTTCACGGGACGGTTATCCAATGGGATATAGGCAATGGCGGGGTCGCTCACAGGCTGTTCCTCCTCTCGGGAACTCTCGCTTTCCGTAGACACGGACGATTCTGCGGGGGCGGTGCTTTCGCTTTGGGCGGGCTCTTCGTGAGTGCAGGAGATCAGCGTTAGCGTGAGCAGAATGCAAAGAAGGATGCAAAGAAGCTTGTGCATAGAAAATACCTACCTTATTTTATCACTTTTTACAGTATACCAAAAAATGCTGAAAAAAGCAATACGAAAATGCGGGTTTCGTTGACAGAGAAATTTTTTTACGTTATACTGAAAAAAAGATGTCGTAAAAGCGGGGTTTGGATTGTTATATAGACAGAAACGGGAGAATGAAAGGAGAGACGATGATGGGCGACCAAAGAACGAGGGACGACGCACGCTGTAACGCCGCTCTCGCCGCCCTTGCAAAAGGGGACAAGGGTGGGCTGGACGTGATCTACCGTACCTACGGACGGATGATCCTATCGGCGGCGTATCAGATCGTAGGAACAACGGAGGATGCGGAGGACGTTCTGCAGGACGTTCTGCTTCGGATCGGCGAGAGCCCGTCCCGTTATACGCCCGACAGTAACCCCAGGGCGTGGGTGATGGCCATCACAAGAAACGTTGCGTTGAATCTGGCGAAAAAGCGCGGGAGAGACCTGCCCTTGGAGGAGGTTGCTTCCGGGGAGATTTCTCATCCCTCCCGGGAGGGTGTGGAGGAATCGGCGATCTTACAGGTTGCTTTGGCAAGTCTTTCAGAAGATGAACGGTTGATCGTCAACCTGAAGACTTACGCGGGACTTTCCCACAAGGAGATCGCTTCCGTTTTTGAAATCTCCGAGGACAGCGCCCAAAAGCGGTATCAACGCGCCATTGAGAAGCTACGCAAATATTTTTTATAGGAAGGAGACGTATTGATGAAGGATCATCAGTTGGAAGAGCTTTTGAAAAAGCATTTTGAAAAGGAAGCGGAACATTTTTCCGTGAAGCAAACCACAAAAGAACAACCTCCGAGAAAAAAGCCCGGCAGTTCTCCCCTTTCGTGGAAAAAATGGGTGTTGACAGCCGCTTGCTTTTTGGCGGTGGCGGGGATTTTAGCCGCCGTCACACTCCCCGGGGATCCGATAGGGCATATCGTTTCCGGCTCGGAGGGGGACGGGAGCATTGCAGCGGAAAGCGGAGAAAGTCATGGAGACGACAGCAGCGGGGAGACCTCCTCCCGGGATGAGCCGCCAAAGCCCACGGAAGGCGCTCCCTGGGTCAACGGCACCTTGTCTTTGACCTCCGTGACCTACAAGAGCGGGGATTCCGCTTTGAGAATGACTGCGGCCATGAAACAATTGTCCGGGGAGAGCGGAGGTTCGGAGAACGTTGCCGTCTCGCTGGAGGCGGACGCCGTGATCTCCGGTTGCGCGGACGGCAGGTTTCTCGCCATCACGCCCACGGAGGGAGCGCACATGGATTGCGACGGTGTTTATTACGACATCGAAAAGGACGAGGAATTTTGTCTTGCCTGCCATATTCGGGACGCCATTGCAGATGATCCTTATTATATTGACGTTTGCATCCGGACGTTGGTGGAGGAGCATCTGATCGTCAAGGATGAAATTTTGGCGGGTGCCGTTGATTATGCTTACCTCTACAACGATCTGAACAACGAAGACGCCCACAGACTGCTTGCCGACGGCGGAGAAGTCACCTACGAAGGATTGGGAGGTTCGGCAAACGGACATCGGGCAGAGGAATACGGCAAACGAATAAGCAATTTCGTTTACCCCGTGGTGCGGATCATGGAGTACGGGCAGAACAAGGATCGGTGTTTGTTTACCATCGGCTCCGCCCGCACGGATGCCGTTTGGGGCGTTTACGTGTATCAGCTGGATACAGGAACGGTGGTCAAGCTGGACGGGGAGACCGTGGGCTTGGAGCAGCCTATCAACGGGTATCTGAGCATGACGCCCGAGGATCTGGTTTCGGTGAACATTACCGCTGCCACCGGGATCTACGTGAACCCGGATTACACCCGTATTCTGGTGACGGTGCCCTACTTTTTGGAATCCTGGGAGTATGATTACGCAAACGCAGTGCTGGTCCCCGTATACTGCGGGCAAAACGTTTTGGTATTTGACGTGGAAAAAAAGAGCTACAAGGCTCTTTTGGGCAACCAAATGGAGACTCTGCCTTCGGCACCCACGCCTATAGAGCCCGCCAAGCAGTTTGAAGATCTGATCTACTTCCCCGTTGACGGTGGGCGCTACAGCTTTTATGCAGAAGATCGGCATTATCTTCTGGACGGAGAGCTCCTCCGGGTGAGTCTCGGGGAGGACGGCGTCTACCTCGCGGCAATGAAGGTTGGCGGAGAATACGCACTTTACGCCTTGGAAAACGGTGAGGCGGTTCCTTCGAAGGAGGAGTACTTCGTTTGGGAGGATAACGCCCGTGTTTCCGTTACGGACGGGAGCAAGGAATGCCTGCGGGAAGAGCTGCCTGCGGCTTCCGCCGTGAGTGCAGACGGGGGTTACGTGTATCTGTATTTTGCGGGAGAGGATGCCATCACCTGCTTGGACGTTGCCACCAAGGAGACGGGAAGCATCCCACTGCCTGCGGAATTTCTTGCCCAGGCGGAAAACCGTACGCAGTTCTTGCTTTTCTTAGACGCTACAGAGACCAAGCTGGTGATCACTTACCGTCAGAACGAATTGTAAAATACCGCAAGAAGCGTTCCCGAAAAAGGGGACGCTTTTTGTATTGACTTTCCAATCGTGAGATGATAGAATAATAAAAAGTTTTCTCCTTGGAGGATTGGTTATGAAGATAAACGGCTTTCAAAAGCTGACGCTGTTGGATTTCCCGGGAAAAGTGGCTTGCATTCTGTTTACGCCGGGGTGTAATTTCCGCTGTCCTTTTTGCCATAACGCGTCCCTGGTGACCCATATTGAGGGGGAGGACTATTCCCAAGAGGAGATCCTTTCCTATTTAAAGAAGCGGCAGGGGCTTTTGGACGGCGTTGTGGTCACGGGGGGCGAGCCTACCCTGCAGAGAGATCTTGGGGATTTCCTGGGGAAGGTGAAGGCTTTGGGGTACGCCGTGAAGCTGGATACCAACGGCACCAACCCGGAGATGCTGAAAAGCATTGTTTCCGCAGGACTTGTGGACTACGTAGCTATGGATATCAAGAACACCTTCGAAAAGTATCCCGTTACGGCGGGGGGCGGCGGTGTAGACGTTGCAAAGGTCGAAGAAAGCATTGACTTTCTGCTGACGGACGCGGTAGATTACGAGTTCCGCACCACGGTGACGGCGGAATTGCACACACCACAAGATATTGGGGTGATCGCAAGCCGTATCCGGGGAGCGAAAAGATACTTCCTGCAGAACTTTAAGGATTCGGGAGACATCGTTTCCGGGGGAAATACTGCCGTTACGCCTCAAATCATGGAGGAAATGGTAAAGGCGGCACAAGATGTTGTGTGCCGGGTTATGGCTCGATAAGTGAAAATAATTCCTAAAAATTGTGATTTTGCTATTGACAAGACGCAATATATAGTGTATAATGTGAATCCGACGGCACAAAATGCTGTGTGAATGTACTACATCTTGTGCCACATGACAGAATTACAAAATCACAATATATAGGAGATGCTTATGTACAACGTAGTCAAAAGAGACGGCAAGTTGGTTTCTTTCGATCTTGCCAAGATCAGCACCGCCATCCGTCAGGCCTTCGACGCCTGCAACAAGCAGTATAACCCCGACGTCATCGATTTCCTTGCTCTGAAGGTCACCGCAGACTTTGCAAACAAGATCGAGGATCAGCGCGTTTCCGTGGAGGACATCCAGGACAGCGTTGAGACCGTTCTGATCAAGTCCGACTACGACGACGTTGCCAAGGCATACATTCTGTACCGCCGTCAGAGAGAGAAGATCCGCAACATCACCGCTACCATGGTGGACTACAAGGACATCGTGGACAACTATCTGAACATCAACGACTGGAGAGTGAAGGAGAACTCCACCGTTACCTACTCCGTAGGCGGTCTGATCCTCAGCAACTCCGGCGCCGTTACCGCTAACTACTGGCTTTCCGAGATCTACGACGACGAGATCGGCAACGCCCACAGAAATGCGGACATTCACATTCACGACCTTTCCATGCTCACCGGTTACTGCGCAGGCTGGTCCCTGAAGCAGCTGATCCAGGAGGGCTTGGGCGGTGTGACCGGTAAGATCACCTCCGCACCTGCGAAGCATCTGGCAAGCCTTTGCAACCAGATGGTCAACTTCCTGGGCATTATGCAGAACGAGTGGGCAGGCGCACAGGCCTTCTCCTCCTTCGATACCTACCTGGCTCCCTTCGTAAAGGTGGATAACCTTTCCTACGATACCGTAAAGAAGTGCATTGAGTCCTTCATTTACGGCGTGAACACCCCCAGCCGTTGGGGTACCCAGTCTCCCTTCACCAATATCACCCTCGACTGGGTGGTTCCCGCTGACCTGGCAGAGCTGAACTGCATCATCGGCGGTAAGGAAGTAGACTTCAAGTACAAGGACTGCCAGAAGGAAATGGATATGGTGAACAAGGCGTTCATCGAGATCATGATCGAGGGCGACGCCAACGGCCGCGGCTTCCAGTATCCCATCCCCACCTACTCCATCACCCGCAACTTTGACTGGTCCGACACCGAGAACAACCGTCTGTTGTTCGAGATGACCGCAAAGTACGGCACTCCCTACTTCTCCAACTACATCAACAGCGATATGGAGCCCAGCGACGTGCGCAGTATGTGCTGCAGACTCCGTCTTGACCTCCGTGAGCTTCGTAAGAAGTCCGGCGGCTTCTTCGGCAGCGGTGAGTCCACCGGTTCCGTTGGCGTGGTTACCATCAATATGCCCCGTATCGCTTACCTGGCGAAGGACGAGGAGGACTTCTACAAGCGCTTGGATCGCTTGATGGACATCTCCGCACGCTCCTTGAAGGTGAAGAGAACGGTTATCACCAAGCTGTTGGACGCAGGCCTGTATCCCTACACCAAGCGTTACCTGGGAACCTTCAACAACCACTTCTCCACCATCGGTCTTGTGGGTATGAACGAGGCTTGCCTCAACGCCAAGTGGCTGGGTAAGAACCTCACCGACAAGGATGCTCAGAAGTTCACCAAGGACGTTCTGAACCACATGAGAGAGAGACTTTCCGACTACCAGGTAGAGTACGGCGATCTGTACAACCTGGAGGCAACTCCCGCAGAGTCCACCTCTTACCGTTTGGCAAAGCACGATTTGAAGTTCTACCCCGATATCATCACCGCAGGCGGCAAGAACGGCGAGACCCCCTACTACACCAACAGCTCTCACCTGCCCGTTGGTTACACCGAGGACATCTTCACCGCTCTTGACGTTCAGGACGAGCTGCAGACCCTTTACACCTCCGGCACCGTCTTCCACGCCTTCCTGGGCGAGAAGCTGCCCGATTGGAAGTCTGCCGCTACTCTGATCCGTAAGATTGCTGAGAACTACAAGCTGCCTTACTACACCCTGTCCCCCACCTACTCCGTATGTAAGAACCACGGCTATCTGGTGGGCGAGCAGTTCGTTTGCCCCGAGTGCGGTGAAAAGACCGAGGTCTACAGCCGTATCACCGGTTATTACCGTCCCATTCAGAACTGGAACGACGGTAAGGCCCAGGAGTACAAGGACCGTAAGGTTTACGACATTGCAGGCTCCAAGCTGACCCATCAGGGCCCGTTGAACATGGAAGAGACCTGTGCTTGCGAAGAAGCTCCCGCCGATAACGCAAACGATACGGTGCTTCTGTTCACCACCGCAACCTGCCCCAACTGTAAGATCGCTTGCACCTTGCTGGATAAGGCCGGTGTTTCCTACGAGAAGCTCCTTGCCAACGAGCATCCCGATCTGGTTGAGCAGTACGGCATCAAGCAGGCTCCCACGCTGGTGGTGGTTCAGAACGGCGAGGTTTCCAAGCATATCGGCGTTTCCGACATCAAGAAGATGCTGAACGCATAAGTACGACATAAGGGAAGAATCAAATATGTATGATTTGATCGTTATCGGCGGTGGACCTGCAGGGCTCACCGCCGCCCTGTATGCACGCAGGGCGAATAAGACCGTTTTGGTGATCGAAAAGGGCTCCTTCGGCGGGCAGATCACCTATTCTCCCAAGGTGGAAAACATCCCCGGCTTTACCGAGATCACCGGCAACGAGTTCGGCGAGAAGATGGTGGAGCAGGTGTTGACACAGGAAGCGGACGTGGAGTGCGCAGAGGTTCTGGAGATCAAGGACGGCGTTTACAAGACCGTTGTTACCGACTCCGGAGACTTTACCGCCAAGGCCATCGTCATTGCAACCGGTGCGAAGCACCGCCTTTTGGGGCTTCCGGGCGAGGAGAAGTACATCGGCGAAGGGATCTCCTTCTGTGCGGTGTGCGACGGCGCGTTCTACGAGGGCAAAGAGGTTGCCGTCATCGGCGGCGGGAACTCCGCTTTGCAGGAGGCTATTTTACTGGCAGATCTGGCAAAGAAGGTCACAGTGGTGCAAAATCTGGACTTCTTGACGGGAGAAAAGAAGCTGCAGGACAAGCTGGCTACCAAGTCCAACGTGGAAGTGATCCTGGGCACCGTTGTGGACGGCTTCATCGGCGGGGATTCCCTGGAAGGGATCCGCATCCGCAAGGAAGCTGACGGTACTGTCAGCGATCTGATGGTGGACGGCGTGTTCGTTGCCATCGGGTTAGTACCCCAGAACGAGGTGTTCGCCGGGTTGGTTCCCTTGGATGGGCGCGGATACATCATTTCCGGCGAGGATTGCCTGACGGGAACGGCGGGTGTGTTTGCCGCAGGTGACTGCCGTACCAAGGCCATCCGACAGGTGACCACCGCGGTTGCCGACGGCGCTGTTGCCGCTTTGGCCGCTTGTGCGTACGCGGATAATATTCAATAAAAACAATACGAGAGGGCAACTTTTTAAAAAAGTTGCCCTCTCATGCTCTCTCTTCAAAAACTTAAAAGCAGGTTTTCTTTGGGGTATGGGGTATTTCTTTTTTCGAAAAGAAATACCCCATAATCGTTCTTATTTACTTCCGTGTGTTTTCCTTGCCGCGATATACGATGAACTTGCAGAACAGGAACTCCAAGACGAAGTTGGCAAGCATGGTCACAACCAGGATCACAAAGTCGTTGACGCCGTTTGATTCCGCAAGGTCGCCAAGATGGGTGGACAAGGGAGTGAATACCAGGTAGAATCCGAATACCTTTGCCATGGCCACGGGGACATTGGCGGCGGATTGGAAGGTGTAGCGGCGGTTCAGGGTGAAATTCCACAGGATGGACAGCACCAGGGAGACCAGATACGGGATCCAATAGGTTTTGATAAAGATCTCCAGCAGTGCAAAGGTGCCCACCTGAATGACCCCTGCGGAAACGGAAAACAAGGTAAACTTCAAGGCCTGGAGGAAGTTCTTTTTGGAATCCTTCATAGCGATACCTTACTCGGCAAGGGTAGCCGCCATGACGGCCTTGATGGTGTGCATACGGTTTTCCGCCTCGTCGAAGACGATGGAGGCTTCGCCTTCGAAGACCTCGTCGGTGACCTCCATGCAGTCGATGCCGAACTTCTCGTAGATCTCCGTTCCCACCTCGGTGTTCAGGTCGTGGAAGGCGGGCAGGCAATGCATAAAGCGGCACTGATGGCCTGCAATAGCCATCAGCTCCCCTGTGATACGGTAGGGAGACAGGTCTTTGATCCGCTGTTCCCAGACCTCCTCGGGCTCACCCATGGAGACCCAAACGTCGGTATACAGCACGTGGGCGCCTTTGACGGCTTCTGCGGGATCGGTGATGAAGGACAGGGTAGCGCCGGTCTCTTTTGCCACCTCGGCACAGGCGGTGCGGAGCTCTTCCGCAGGGAAATAGGCCTCGGGAGAGCAGGCAACGAAGTCCATGCCCATCTTGGCACAGCCTACCATCAGGGAGTTGCCCATGTTGTAGCGTGCGTCGCCCAGGTAGACCAGCTTCTTCCCTTTCAGTTCTCCGAAATGCTCACGGATGGTGAGGAAGTCGGCAAGAATCTGGGTGGGGTGGAACTCGTTGGTCAATCCGTTCCATACGGGAACACCTGCGTATTTGGCAAGATCCTCCACGATCTCCTGGCCGTAGCCACGGTATTCGATACCGTCGAACATTCTGCCGAGAACTCTTGCGGTATCGGCAATGCTTTCCTTTTTGCCCATCTGGGAGCTTTTGGGATCCAAATAGGTGACGTGCATGCCCAGGTCGTAGCCCGCTACCTCAAAGCTGCAACGGGTACGGGTGCTGGTCTTTTCGAACAGCAGGGCGATATTCTTGCCCTCGCAAAGGCGGTGAGGGATGCCGTTTTTCTTTTTTGCCTTCAGATCTGCGGCCAGGTCAAGAAGATAGCCGATCTCATCGGGAGTAAAATCAAGAAGCTTTAAAAAGCTCCTTCCTTTAAAATTCATGTGAAAGCCTCCCATCAAAGCACTTTGGAAAGGAAGGTCTTGAGTCGCTCGGTCTGAGGGTTGCCGAAGAGCTCTGCGGGAGTGTTCTCTTCTGCGATGACGCCGTCGTCCAGGAAGATCACGCGGTTGGCAACCTCACGGGCGAAGTTCATCTCGTGGGTCACCACCACCATGGTCATCCCCACGTGGGCCAGCTCCTTCATAACGTCCAGCACCTCCCCTACCATTTCGGGGTCCAGGGCGGAGGTGGGCTCGTCGAAGAGCATTACGTCGGGCTCCATACAAAGGGCGCGGACGATGGCCACACGCTGTTTCTGACCGCCGGAAAGCTGGTTGGGATAGGAGTCTGCTCTATCGGCCAGGCCGACACGGGCAAGGAGTGCCATGGCTTTTTCCTCGGCTTCCTCCTTGGGGATCTTCTTCAGCAGCATGGGCGCCAGGGTGAGGTTTTTGAGAACGGTATAATGGGGGAACAGGTTGAACTGCTGGAACACCATGCCCATTTTTTGGCGGTGGAGGTTGAGATCCACCTTGGAGCTTGTGAGGTCTTCCCCTTCGAAATAAATGCTTCCGTCGGTGGGGATCTCCAGCATATTGAGGCAACGCAGGAAGGTGGATTTACCGGAGCCGGAGGCGCCGATGACGCAGAGCACGTCCCCTTTGCAGATATCCACGTCGATCCCCTTGAGGACTGCGGTGTTGTCGAAGTCCTTTTTCAGACCTCTGACACGGATGATCGTTTCATTATTTTCCATCGCTCTTACGCAACCTCCTTTCAAGGATCGAGAGAAGCTTGGTCATGATGACCACCATTACAAGGTAAACCAAAGCCAGCAGAATGATGGGGTTTACCGCATCGAAGGTGGTGTTACGGATATTGGTGGCCGCCTTGGTGATGTCTACCACGGCCACGTAGCCTGCAACGGAGGTCTCCTTCAGCAGGGCGATGCACTCGTTACCGATGGCGGGCAGGATGTTTTTGATGGCCTGGGGCAGGATGATCTTGGCCATGGCCTGCCCTTTGGAGAGGCCCAGGCTTCTTGCCGCTTCCATTTGTCCCTTATCTACGGCGTTGATACCGCTGCGGATCAGCTCCGCCATATAGGCACCGGAGTTGATACCGAAGGCTACGATGGCTACGGGAACGCCGTCTTTTGCGGAAACGAAGATGATGTAGAAGAACACTAAGAGCAATACGGTGACGGGGATGCCGCGGATCACGGTGGTGTAGAGGTCGCAGATCCAGTTAACGATGCGAAGCTTTTTGTTGCCTTCGGCAAAGTATTTGGCAATGGCGATGATACCGCCGATGATCACACCGATGAGCAAGGCGCCCAGGGTGATGAGCAGGGTGTTGCCGAGACCCTCCAGAAGCCACAGGTAGCGGTCATCCTCCAGGAAGGTGTCTTGCAGTTTATCAAACCAATTCATTGAAATATTCCTTAAATAGATACTGTGATGAAACCCAAGCGGCTCCGCAGAGACTGCGGAGCTGCTTGTAACTTACATTTGGTTAGGGCTTGAAGTAGGTCTCGTCGTAGTTGGCGAAGATCTCTTCGATGGTGCCATCCTCAATGAGCTTGGTGAGGATCTTATCGATCTCTGCAACCAGATCCTCGGAGCCGAAGGCAAACGCGAATGCGTAGGGCTCGGTGGTCATCTTCTCTTCCAGGATCACCAGACCGTCGCCTTCCTCTACCATCTGGATAGCGGTGAGGTTGTCAACAACCCAAGCGTCTACCTTGCCGGTGGTGAGAGCCGCCTTGGCGTCTGCGTTGGCGGCAAATGCCTGCACGTTGTAGCCTGCTTCCTTACAGCCTTCGTCAGCGGTGGTACCGGTCTGAACGGAAACGGACTTGCCTTCCAGATCAGCCTTGCCCTTGATGTCGCTGCCTTCCTTGACTACGATGACCTGAGCGGCTTCATAGTAGGGAACGGTGAAGAGCATGTTCTTCTTACGGTCTTCGTTTGCGGTGATACCGGACATACCGCAGTCGTACTTAGCGGACTGGATACCCACAAGAACGGTGTCGAAGTCCATCTGGACGATCTCCAGTTCAACACCCAGCTCTTTGCAGATCAGGTTCATGATGTCCACTTCGATACCGACGACCTCGCCGCCCTCGATGGTCTCAAAGGGAGGGAAATCGGGGCTGGTAGCGATCACAAGCTTGCCCGCTTCTTTGACTTCATCCAGGGTCTTGCCCTTTGCGCCGCAGCCGGTGAACATGGTCAGGGTCATAATGGCACAGAGTGCCAGTGCAATAAACTTTTTCATGGTTATTTTCCTTTCGTTCCTAAGAACATTTTAAAATTTTGAATTTGTTTTTCTACCGAGGCATAGCCGGTGGCGCCTTCGGAGATACGCTTGGCGACGCAGGTCTTCAAGGAGATCTCCTCGTAAAGGTCTGCATCGAACAGATCGGAATAAGCTTGGTAAGCTTCCAGGGGAAGCTCCTCCAGGACGGTACCCTTTGCGATACAGTCGGACACGATGGTGCCCACGGTCTTATAGGCCGTACGGAAGGGCATGCCGCGCTTGGTGAGGTAATCCGCAAGGTCGGTGGCGTTGATGAAGCCACGCTGTGCGGCTTGGTACATGTTCCCGCTCTTCACCTTCATGGTTCGCACCATGGGAGCGAAGATCTCTAAGCATCGGGCAACCGTTTCGGTGGCGTCGAAGAGGGATTCCTTGTCCTCCTGCATGTCCTTGTTGTATGCCAGGGGCAGACCCTTCAGCATGGTCAGGGTTCCCATCAGGTCGCCGTAGACACGGCCGGTCTTCCCTCTCACCAGCTCTGCCATGTCGGAATTCTTCTTCTGGGGCATGATGGAGGAGCCTGTGGTGTAGGCGTCGTCCAGCTCCACGTAGGAGAACTCCCAGCTGGACCAGAGGATGATCTCCTCGGAGAAGCGGGACAGGTGCATCATGATGACGGAGAAGGCGGAGAGCAGCTCCACGCAAAAGTCTCTGTCGGATACGGCGTCGATGCTGTTTCTTGCGTAATCGTCAAAGCCCAAAGCTTTTGCCGTCACGGTGCGGGAGATGGGATAGGTGGTTCCCGCCAGGGCACAGGCGCCCAAGGGAGAAACGTTCATCCGTTTGACTGCGTCCTCCACACGGGAGAGATCTCTGCGGAACATCTCGGCGTAGGCCAGGAGATGGTGGGCAAACACGATGGGCTGGGCTCTTTGCAGATGGGTGTAGCCCGGCAGGATGTCGTATTTGTGCTCCTCCGCTACGGTGACAATAGCGTGGATAAGATCCAGCAGAAGGGCTTGGATCTGATCGCACTTCCCTCTCATGTAGAGACGGATATCCACCGCAACCTGGTCGTTACGGCTTCTTGCGGTGTGAAGCTTTTTGCCCAGGTCGCCGATACGCTTGGTGAGGACGGATTCCACGAACATGTGGATATCCTCGGCGTTCATATCAATGGGAAGGGCTCCCGATTGGATATCGGCAAGGATCTGTTCCAGGGCGGCAATGATGGCGTCTGCCTCTTCGCCGGTTAAGATCCCCACCTCGGCAAGCATGGCCGCGTGTGCCATGGAGCCTTTGATATCCTCCTTGTACATTCTTGAATCGATGTGGATGGAGGAATTGAAATCATCGGCAAGGGCACTGGTTTGTCCGGCGGTTCTTCCCGCCCACATTTTTTCCATAGTGTAAACCTTAGTGCAGATTTATTTGTTGTTCTTGGCGTCTACCATTGCCTGCACCTTGATGGGCAGACCGTAGAGGTTGATGAAGCCTGCGGAATCCTTCTGGTCGTAATCGCTTTCGCCGAAGGTTGCGATCTCCTCGCTGTACAGGGAGTAGTCGCTCCATACGCCTGCGTTGATGATGTTGCCCTTGTAGAGCTTCAGTCTTACCTTACCGGTAACCTTCTCCTGGGTCTTATCAACGAAGGCGCTGAGGGCCTCACGGAGGGGGGTGAACCACTGGCCGTTGTAGACCAGCTCGGCGAAGGTGATGGAAAGCTTCTGCTTCTCGTGCATGGTCATCTTATCAAGGCAGATGGTCTCCAGCACGTTGTGAGCCTTGTACAGGATGGTTCCGCCGGGAGTCTCGTACACGCCGCGGCACTTCATACCAACCAGACGGTTTTCCACGATGTCGATGAGGCCGATACCGTTCTTGCCGCCCAGCTCGTTCAGCTTGAGGATGATGTTCTTGGCGGACATCTTCTCGCCGTCCAGCGCTACGGGGATACCCTGTTCGAAATCCAGGGTGATGTAGGTGGGTTCATCGGGAGCCTGCAAGGGAGAAACGCCCATTTCCAGGAAGCCGGGCTTTTCGTACAGGGGCTCGTTGCCGGTATCCTCCAGATCCATACCCTCGTGGGACAGGTGCCACAGGTTTTTATCCTTGGAGTAGTTGGTCTCACGGTTGATCTTCAAAGGAATGTTGTGCGCCTCGGCGTAGTCGATCTCTTCCTCGCGGGATTTGATGTCCCACTCTCTCCAGGGAGCGATGATGGGCATATTGGGAGCGAAATGCTTGATGGTCAGCTCGAAGCGGACCTGGTCGTTCCCCTTGCCGGTACAGCCGTGGCAGATGGCGTCGGCACCTTCCTTGATGGCGATGTCCACCAGGCCCTTGGCGATGCAGGGACGGGCGTGGCTGGTGCCCAGGAGGTATTCCTCGTAAACGGCGCCTGCCTTGACGCAAGGGATGATGTACTCGTCCACGTACTCATCGGTGAGATCCAGGACGTACAGCTTGGAGGCACCGGTCTTAAGAGCCTTTTCCTCAAGACCCTCCAGCTCGTCTGCCTGGCCAACGTTGCCGGAAACGGCGATGACCTCACAGTTGTTGTAGTTTTCCTTCAGCCACGGAATGATGATAGAGGTGTCCAGACCGCCGGAATAGGCCAGGACGACCTTCTTAATGTTTTCTTTGTTCATTTTTATTACCTGCTTTTTGCATAAATATTCTTGTTTGCTGATGTTGTATGCATTATACACTTATTTTTATACATTGTCAACCGTCATTTTTGAATAATTTGCGCTTTTTAGAGGAGCATATCCGTGCATATTGCACAAAGCCCTTGTAAACTCGGCTGAACAAGCGGTTTCAAAGAGCGGTGCAGGGGTAAAAAGCTTCCTTAAGATATGCAAATATACAGTTCGGTTTGCATAAAAAGAGATCCGCATACGGGAGATGCGGACCTCTTTGAAGGATCAATGATGGAAGAGACGCATGCCGGTGAAGGCCATGGTAACGCCGTGGCGGTTGCAGCACTCGATGACGTCACCGTCGCGCTTGGAGCCGCCGGGCTCTGCGATATAACGCACGCCGCTCTTGCAGGCGCGGTCGATGTTATCGGAGAAGGGGAAGAAGGCGTCGGAGCCCAGGGCGATATCGGTGATCTGAGACAGCCAAGCCGCTTTTTCCTCCTCGGTGAGGGGATCGGGACGGACGGTGAACACGTTCTGCCAAGCGCCGTCGCGGAGGACGTCGTCTGCATCGGTGGCGGAGATATACAGGTCGATGGCGTTGTCACGGTCGGGTCTGCCGATGTCGGAGCGGAAAGGCAGGGACAGCACCTTGGGATGCTTACGCAGGGAGTAGTTGTCCGCCTTGTTGCCCGCCAGGCGGGTGCAGTGGATACGGGACTGCTGGCCTGCGCCGATGCCGATGGCCTGGCCCTGATAGGTGTAGCACACGGAGTTGGACTGGGTGTACTTCAGGGTGATGAGGGCTACGATCAGATCGCGTACGGCGGATTCGGGGAGGTTCTTGTTCTCGGTGACGATGTTCTCGAAAAGGGTCTTGTCGATCTTATACTCGTTTCTTCCCTGCTCGAAGGTGATGCCGTAGATCTCACGGGTCTCCAGTGCGGCGGGAACGTAAGAGGGATCGATCTGCACGATGTTATAGGCACCTTTGCGCTTGGACTTCAGGATCTCAAGAGCCTTGGGGGTATAGCCGGGAGCGATAACGCCGTCGGAAACCTCCTTCTGGAGGAACAAAGCGGTCTCTTCGTCACACACGTCGGACAGGGAGACCCAGTCGCCGAAGGAGCTCATACGGTCTGCGCCGCGGGCACGGACGTAAGCCGTTGCCAAGGGAGACAGGTCGTAATCGGGAGCGAAGAGCATCTGCTTTTCAACGTCGTTCAAAGGGTTGGCCACGGAGGCACCTGCGGGGCTGACGTGCTTGAAGGAGGTTGCGGCGGGAAGGCCGGTGGCTTCCTTCAGTTCTTTTACCAGCTGCCAGCCGTTGAAGGCGTCCATAAAGTTGATGTAGCCGGGACGGCCGTTCAGCACTTCGATGGGAAGTGCGCCGCCCTTGACGTAGATCTTGGCGGGCTTTTGGTTGGGGTTGACCCCGTATTTCAGTTCCAGTTCGTTCATGGTGGATCCCTTTCTTACTGATTCTTGTTGTAGATGAGGGTCTCGGCTTCTCCGCTTTCCAGGGAAATGGCTTGTGCAAAGAGGGAGACCTTATTGTCTGCATTCAAAGCGTTCCAGACGCCGTCGGCAATTGCCTTCAGATCGCTTCCCACACCGAAGGCCACGGGTTCGCCGCAGAAGGAGGGGATGGGGTTGCCGTCGCCCATGTAGGTGTGGATAATGTGGCCCACGCCGTTCGCAGGGGTGGCGTACTCGTAGAACATACGGTCGCAGCCGTCGCAATAGGGAGATTTCTTCAGGATGGAGAGCTTATAGGACATCTCTCCCCCTTCGGTATGGAGAATACCGCTGATGCGGGGGGTGAAGTTGGGAGCGTCCGGCTCGAACTCACGGGTACGGAGAGCATCGGCAAAGGTCTTCCCTGCTACCAAAGCATCCCTTACGGTATCGGTCTGGTCGCCGTTGGTGACCACGGTATCGCTGCCCACCTTACGCACGGGAGCGTAGATGATGAGAGAGGGGTCGGAAAGCTTGGAGGGATCGAAAGCACGGGTACGGATGCCGTCCTCGGTGGTCTCGAAGATGCGGTTGCGGCTGTTGACACTTCTGCCCATGATGAAATACAGGATCACAGCCTTGCTGCCGTCGGCAGTTTTACCGATGGCGACGCCTCTGCCGGGATAAGCGTTGGCGGAAAGGTATTCGTAGATACTGACCATATGACAATAGTTCTCCTTATACTCTATTTATACTTAAAATTTATCACACTTCGACGGGAATGTCAAGAGGTTTTCGAAAACCTCTTGCAATCCGGTGAGGTTTTTGGTATAATGTGTTCCGGAAAATATCGGGAGGCTCTTTTATGAAGTACGATTACCTTTTGTTCGATATGGACGGCATGCTGGTGGACACCCGCGAAGGGATCCTGAAGTGCGCCCGTCACGCCTTGAGCGTTTTTGGGATCGAGGTAGAGGATCTTTCTTCTCTCACCAAGTTCGTCGGCCCTCCCCTGCGGCAATCCTTTATGGAGTTTTACGGCTTTTCGGAGGAGGATGCGGCGAAGGCGGTTTCGATTTACCGTCAGCGTTACAGCGAGAAGGGACAGTTCGAGTGTTACGTGTTCCAAGGGGTTCCCGAGATGCTGGAAGCGCTTTTGGAAAAGGGCTACCGTATTTGCATCGCCACCTCCAAATTGGAAAGCTACGCAAGGACCATGCTGGAGCGCTTGGGGATCGGAAAATACTTTGAGAAGGTCATCGGTGCCACGCCCGACGAGGCGGTCAGCACCAAGGACCAGGTGATCGAAGAAGCCTTGAAGCGAATGGGGATCACCCACAGGCGCATGGCTTTGATGATCGGCGACAGGAAGCACGACGTTCTGGGAGCGAAAAAGTGCGGTCTGGATTCCTTTGGCGTTTACATGGGCTGTGCGGAGCCCGGGGAGCACGAGGGAGCGGGAGCTACCTATATCGCAAGTAGCATCGAAGAGCTGAAGGACGTTTTGCTTACCTTCTGACAAGAAAAAAGTGAGTTCGTAACCATCCTCACTTAAAACAAAACTAAGGAGAAAAACAAAAATGAAAAACAAGAAGCTTCGTTCTCTCACGGAGGGCGCCATGATCGCCGCCATTTACGGGGTATTGACCTTGGTGTTCTGGCAATTTTCCTCCACGCAGATCCAGGTGCGCCTTTCCGAGGCGTTGTGCATCCTTCCCCTGTTCACCTCCGCGGCGGTGCCGGGATTGACGGTGGGATGCTTTCTGGTGAATTTGCTGATGGGGAACATTTGGGATGCCGTTTTCGGCAGTCTCGCCACTTTGCTGGCGGCCGCGGCGGCTTACGGGCTGAAAGGAAAGAAGACGACCCTTCATTGGCTTGCACCCCTGCCCTGCGTGGTGTTCAACGCTTTGATCGTGCCCTTGGTGCTTTACTTCGGGTACGGCGTCACCTCCTTCGGCAACGAGACGGGTATGTGGCTGGTATTGGGGCTGCAAGCGGTTTCCGTGGCCGTCGGACAGGTCATCGCCTGCTACGGGCTGGGGATGCCGTTGTATTACCTGCTGAAGCGGACGAAATTGTTTGAGAGATAAGTGTATAATTCATAAGGACCTTTCTTTTTTGAAGAAAGGTCCTTATGTATCCCCAAAGAAAATCTATTTTTGAGGAGAGAGCTATTCACGTATCAAACTCTGGGCGGCCAGAGCTCGGTGGCCAGGTAACAGCGGATGGTGTCCTCCAGCCAGTAGGTGTATTCCGTGCCGGGCGACAGATGCTCAAGCTCCTTCATCTTCAGGTACAGTTCCCTGCCGTCTCCCACGTCGTGCCAGATATCCGCAAAGACGAAGTCGTAGTGCTCCGGGGGCATTTGCTCCTTGGCGTAGTCGAAGGCGTCGGCACAGATCACCCGGATCTTATCTTTATGGGGAAACTGAGGGAGGATATGCTCCTCAAACAGCTTGATCACGTCGGCGCTCCGCTCCACCACGGTGACGGAGGAGACCTCTTCCTTGCGGGAGGCCATAAAGGGAAAGTAGCCAAGCCCAAGGCCGTAGGTAAGCACCTTGCCCTTGGCTTTTGCCACGGCGGGAAGGGTGGTGACCGTCTCGTTGGGCATGAGAGTCATCCATTCCCTGCCGTTTTCCAGCACGGCGGGATAGCGGTAGGCGCGGGGAAAGAAGCCGATCTGAGGGATCATTCTGCCGTCGGGAAACACACGGAAATCGTTGCAGACAAAGGCCTCGCAGGGGGCAAGCTCCATGGTCTTCAGCTCCCATTTCCCCTGCTTTCCCCGGGGGAAACGAACGGCTTGATAATAGGGATCGTCTTCAAACAAGGCGGGATCCAGCTCCTGCACCATGGGAACGATATACTCGGCGGTGAACTCCCGCTCGGCGCGGTCGGTGCCCACCTCGCAAAGGGCGGCCAGACATTCCGCATAGGCGCGCCGGGAGGAAAGACTGCAGGAGGAAGCGATCTCCCCGAGTGCCTCGGGGGTGATGGCCTTGGGCATGAAGTTGAGATACATGCTCATCAGGCTGACGATCCGTCCGTTACAGAAGCGGACGTGGTCCGAGGGGATGCGGCGGCTCCCCGTGAGGCGTTCCAATTCGGTCATAAAATGCTCCAAGTAAAACGACTGCCCGTTTTGAAGGGGCAGTCGTGTTTTTGTAATTAGTCGTTGCCCTTGGAATAGTTGGGGGCCTCTTTGGTGATGTATACGTCGTGGGGGTGGCTCTCGCGCAGACCTGCGTTGGTGATGCGGACGAACTTGCCGGTCTCCTGCAGAGTCTTGATGTCGGGAGCGCCGCAGTAACCCATACCGGAGCGCAGACCGCCCATGAGCTGATAAACGGTCTCGGAAACCAGACCCTTGTACGCAACACGGCCTTCCACGCCTTCGGGAACCAACTTCTTGTTGGTAGCCTGGAAGTAACGGTCGCTAGAGCCCTGCTGCATAGCGGCGATGGAGCCCATACCGCGGTAGGTCTTGAACTGTCTGCCCTGGTAGATCTCCAATTCGCCGGGAGCTTCCTCACAGCCTGCAACCAGAGAGCCTACCATGACCACGCTGGCGCCTGCGGCGATGGCTTTTACAAGGTCGCCGGAATACTTGATACCGCCGTCGGCAATGACGGGGATACCGTACTTTTTGGCAACGGAAGCGGCGTCGAACACGGCGGTGACCTGGGGAACGCCGATACCTGCTACCACACGGGTGGTGCAGATGGAGCCGGGTCCGATACCCACCTTGATACAGTCGGCACCTGCCTTGATGAGGGCTTCTGCAGCTTCTGCGGTAGCGATGTTACCTGCGATGAGCTGAACGCCGGGGAACGCATCCTTAACGTTGCGGCAGGCGTTCATGATGCCCTCGGAATGACCGTGGGCGGAATCCAGCACCAATGCATCCGCACCTGCGCCAACCAGGGCTTCCGCACGCTGGAGAACGTCCTTGGTAACGCCGATGGCGGCGGCACAGAGCAATCTGCCCTGGGCATCCTTGGCGGAGTTGGGATATTTCTTGGCTTTTTCGATATCCTTGATGGTGATGAGCCCCTTCAGGTAGCCGTTTTCATCCACCAGGGGGAGCTTTTCGATCTTGCGGGCACGAAGGATGGTCTGTGCCTCCTCCAGGGTGGTGCCTACCTTACCGGTGACAAGATTGTCCTTGGTCATAACGCCGCCGATGGCGATGTCGTAACGATCCAGGAAACGGATATCACGGTTGGTGAGGATGCCCTTCAGCTTGCCTTCCCCATCGCAAACGGGAACGCCGGAGATGCGGTACTTGTTCATCAACGCCAAGGCATCGGTAACCAGGTGCTCTTCGGAGAGGAAGAAGGGCTCGTTGATAACGCCGTTCTCACTGCGCTTTACGCGCTGAACCTGGTCTGCCTGTTCGGCGATGGACATATTCTTGTGAATGACGCCGATACCGCCTTCACGGGCGATGGCGATGGCCATACGGGTCTCCGTTACGGTATCCATTGCCGCGGTGATCAGCGGAACGTTCAAACGAATGGAGGCGGTCAACTGGGTAGAAGTGTCGATATCCGCAGGCAGGACGTGGCTTTCCGCAGGGATCAGCAATACGTCGTCGTAGGTAAGACCTTCTTTTCCGAACTTTTCGTTAAAATCCATCATAAGAATACAAAGCTCCTTTTATATCCTGTGTTTATTCGTCTTTCGTAATATCTCTCATGAACGCGGTATAGCGCTTGACGGCAAAGGGGGTGGGAATGGCAAGAAGCACCAAAATCACCGCAAAGCCGAGGCACCACAAAAATGCTTCCCCGGTCATCTCCCCCATGAGGGAGGCTTTGAGGGCAAAGGCGGCGTCCAGGCAGAGCAGGATAGCCAGCAAGACGTAATCAAAAGCCCGCTTGCTGAAATAGCCCTTGATCATGCTACCCTCTCCGCAGGGAAGGATCCTGCCGCGGAACACGGTGGTGAAGGGATCCAGGGAAACGCTTCCTTTGCGGATGAGGAACACGTTGTTCCCCTTGCGCTTGGCACGGTAGACGGTATCCAGCACGTCGTCGTTCCCCGCAAAGCGTGCGGGAGAGGTGCGTTCGTCCCAACGGGAAGCGAGCTCGACGGGGCTGTGATTGCTTTTCAACGTAGCCATGGTATCGTCCCTTTCCGTGTCAAAAAATACCCGAGAGATTATTTTGCCTATTGTAGCATATTTTTCGGCAATTGTCAATTATATTTTTCATGAATCGGGAGTATAATATTTAACAAACTCCGAGGGCTTCTGTTTGCATTTTGCACAAAGGCTCCGACGGAAGGGCGGGTTCGGAAAAGGTGTGGTTCGTTTTACGGTATTTTTCCAGGAAGATCAAGGCGCATCACGTGGATGCTTACGCCGCACAGGCGGCTTTTTTTCTGCTGCTGTCCGCCGTGCCCTTGCTCCTCCTGGGGCTGTCTCTGTTCCGTTTGCTTCCTATCCCGGAAGGCAGTCTTTCGGGAGGCTGGAGCGGATTCTTCCCCCCCGCCGTGGCAGAGCTTCTTTTGGAAGCGGTGGAGGCACTCCCGGGAGGAGAGGGCTCTCTGCTCACCTCCGTTTCCCTGGCCACCGTTCTTTGGGCGGCCTCCAAAAGTGTTTATTATCTGATCGGCGGGTTGAATTCCGTTTTTGAGGTGAAGGAGGAGCGTGGATATTTGCGGGTGAGGATCCTTGCCGTGGTGTACACGGCGGCGTTGATCCTGGCCATTGCCGGGGCTTTGGTGCTGATGGTATTCGGCGGTTTTCTGGCGGAACGGGCGGCGGATTGCTTTCCCGGAGCGGAAAAGCTGATGCGGGGGCTTTCCTCCTTTCGGTTTTTCATCGGCATGCTGTTTCTGACGGTGATCTTTTCCGCGGTATACACGGTGCTGCCGGACAGAAGGGCTTCCTTTTTCGGTCAGCTGCCGGGAGCCCTTACGGCGTCCGTCGGGTGGATGCTCTTTTCCCTTTTGTTCTCCTTTTACGTGGAAAGGTTTGCGGATTACACGGGGATCTACGGCGGGCTTGCCGCCATTGCGGTGTTTATGCTCTGGCTTTACGTTTGCATGTATATCCTGCTGATGGGAGGCGAGATCAATCTGCTGGCGGCACGGGTAAAGAAGCTGTAAAGGAGTATGTGTACGGGGTGTAAAAGTTTTGGGGATTTCCCGTTTTGGTATTGACTTCGAAGGGTATTTCAGATATAATAAATCGAATAAAGTTTTGGACGTTTTTTTCAGTTATCGGAGGCTGATGATATATGAATTTTGCGGAAATACCCTTCTTGTTCGTTTTCTTCCCGCTGTGTCTCGGGTTCTACCTGTTCACCAAGCAGATCCGCTACCGTAATGCGGTGCTTTTGGGCTTCTCTCTCATCTTCTACGCATGGGGCGAGCCCTTGAAGCTGGTGCTGCTTTTGCTCAGCGCCATGGTGAACTTTTTGCTGGCCAGATCCATCGCCGCAAACCGTGAGAACAAGCTGGCGAAAACGTCGCTGATCGTTTCGCTGTTATTCAACATCGGAATGCTGGGCGTGTTCAAGTACACCGACTTTATTACGGGAAATCTGAACAGCCTTTTGGGGATCAATATTCCCGCGGCCAACATCGTGTTGCCTCTGGGTATCAGCTTCTACACCTTCCAGATCATGTCCTACGTCATTGACGTTTACTGGGACAACGTGGCGGTGCAGAAGGATTTCTCCAAGCTTCTGCTCTACATCTCCATGTTCCCTCAGCTGGTAGCGGGTCCCATCGTGCGGTATTCCACCATCGCCGAGGAGATCGACGACCGCAGGACCACCCTGACGGATCTCACCGACGGTCTTTGCCGTATGATCCTGGGTCTTGCCAAGAAGGTGATCCTTGCCAATCAGCTTTCTCTGCTGGCACAGGCCTATCTGACGGATACCGCGGGGACAAGCTCCGTTGCGGCCACCTGGGTGGGACTCATCGCTTACTCCATGCAGGTGTATTTCGACTTCTCGGGATATTCCGACATGGCCATCGGTATGGGTCGTATCTTCGGGTTCCACTTCGACGAGAACTTCAACTATCCCTTTATGTGCCGCTCCATTCAGGAATTCTGGCAGAGATGGCACATCTCCTTGGGCAGCTTCTTCCGCGATTATCTGCTGTATCTTCCCATCTTCGGCAAGAGACGCCAGGTGCTCTCTTTGTTCCTGGTTTGGTTTACCACCGGTCTTTGGCACGGGGCAAGCTGGAACTTCATCGTTTGGGGCTTGTACTTCGGCGTGTTCATCTTTATTGAGCAGAAGATCGGCAAGAAGAAGCTGAAGAAGGTACCTTCGGTGATCATGCATATCTACAACAAGATCGTGATCTTCATCGGCTTCGGCATCTTCTATCACGATAACTGCCCTACGCTGGGCTCCTTCTTCTCCACCATGGGAAGATTTTTGGGGAATCTGTTCGGCTTCTCCGGCAACGGGTTCTTCCGTGCGGAGGAGTTTACCGCGGGTCCTTACAACGAATCCGTTTTGTCTTCCGTTTACTTGATGAAGTATATCTGGATCTTCGTGATCTCCGTGATCGTTTGCTTCCCCGTTCTCCGGTGGGCGAAGGAGAAGATCAAGAACTGCAGTATCCCCGTCCGCTCTGCGGCACAGCTGGCTTCCGCCGTGGTTTGCGTAGGGCTTCTGGTGATCTGCATGATCCTGTTGGTATCCTCCAACAACAATCCGTTCCTGTATTTCCGCTTCTGACGTTTTGAGGTAATAATCCATGAGTAAAAAATCTACCGCTATGTTAAAGATGGCAAAGGCCGTCAGCGTGCTTTTGATCCTGGGGACCTTTCTGTTCCTGTTCGTGTTCTGCGTATTTTTGCCCAGAACCACGGTCTCCAATTACGATACATTGACAAAATTCCCGGAGTTTTCCTGGAGCTCTCTGTTTGACGGCAGTTACACCGCACAGCTGGGCGCTTATTTCTCCGACACCGTTTTCATGCGTGACACCCTGAAGGGCGAATACTACGCGGAATTGAAGACCTGGTTCGGTAAAGAGACGGTGATCGTCAACGAGGAGGGCGAGGGGGAGATCATCCTCGGTAACACCAGCCGTCCCGGGGACGAGCCCGAGTACAGCGATCCCTTTGTTGACGAAAGCGATATCTGGGACGAGAGCGACGAGCCCTCTGCTCCCGATTCCTCCCAGGATACGCCCTCCCAGGGGACTTCCTCAAGCACGCCCTCTCAGGGAACCTCCTCCGAGGAGTCCCAAACGCCTCCCCCGGAAGAGTCCTCCGAGGAACCCGGCGTCCTGCCCCCCGAGATCATTCAGGACGGTATCGTTTTGCTGGGAACCCGTGCCATGGAGGTCTATTACGGCGACCCCAATCTGAATAAGCTCCCAGCCTTTGCGGCGGCGCTGAATACCTTTGCGGCCAACAATCCCGATCTGAACGTTTATTCCATGGTGATCCCCAAGGCGGCGGCCTTCTATCTGGACAAATCCCCCACCTATAAGAATCTGGCCGGCAGAACCTTGAACGATCTGAAGAATCTGGACAAGCTGTATTCCGACAAGGTGAAAGCCATCAATATTTACGACATCCTGATGGCGCACAAAAACGAAGCCATTTACATGCGTACCGACCACCACTGGAGCTCTTTGGGGGCTTACTATGCGGTGAAGCAGTTCGCATCCGATCTGGGCTTGCCCTTCCAGGATATTTCCACCTATACCAAGAACGTTCGCACGGGCTACCGTGGGACGATGTACGCCTACAGCGGCTATCACGACGTGATCAAGAACAATCCCGAGGATTTCGTCACCTACGTGCCCAAGGCGACCTACACCTACGAGACCTACGATCAGAATTTCCAGAACCCCAGGGAAAGAGAAAGCTTCTTCCACAAGGTGAAGGATTCTGCAGTCTCCAGCTGGTACCTCACCTTCATCGGCGGAGATTCCTACTCCGTAAAGATCAAGTCCAACGCTTGCAACAACGGGCGGAAGCTTTTGGTGGTAAAGGACAGTTACGGCAACGCATTGGTACCTTATCTGCTGTACTCCTTTGAGGAGATCTACGTGGTAGACGCCAGAAAGTTCCAGATCCATCTGGATGACTTCACAGAACAGCAGGGCATCACCGACGTTCTGTTTGCGGAATGCACCTATTCTGCAATCGGCTCTGCTTATATTCAGAATCTGGAAGGCTTGATCAAATGAGACGCAAGCTGATCGTCCTGTTGTTTTTGTTGATAGGGCTTTGCCTCCTTGCCGCTTGCACGGAGGAGGCAAATACATCCTCTATGGAAAGCACTTCCTCTAAGGAGTTTTCCGCTCCCGAGGAGCCTTCCGCGATCCCTGCCCTCTCCGATCCTTCCGTAGAGGAAAGCGAAGAGTCTTCTGCGGGCGAAAGCGCTCCGGAAGAGATCTCTCTGCCAGCGGAGAGCTCGGAAGAGGAAAGCTCTCTGCCCGAAGAGAGCTCGGAAGAAGAATCCTCCGCTGTGGAGGAAAGCTCCGAGCCCGAGGAACCTTCCCAGCCGGAAGAGAGCTCCCAGGAGGAGTCCTCCGAGCCCGAGGAAAGCTCTGAGCCGGAGGAGGATCCCAAGCCTCACAAGGTCAACGGCTTTATCGTTTACGGCGACCGGGCTATGGAGCCCTTCGGCGGCACTGCCAAGGGCGGACGGTATACGGCCGAGGTCTTCAACAAGTTTAAGGAACGGGTGGGCGACGGTGTCAACGTTTACGCCATGCCCATTCCTTTGGCGTGCACCTTCTACGCCCCCGAGGGATATGAAAAGTCCATTTCCAACATGGTGGATTGCTACGGCGGTCTCCGCGACGCCCTGGTGGGTGTGGAATACGTGGATCTGATCTCCGCCTTGGGCGCGCATTCGGAGGAGTATATTTACGCCCGTACGGATCACCACTGGATGGCTTTGGGCGCTTACTACGCCGCGGAAGCCTTCTGCAAGGTGGCCGAAACGGAGTTTGCCACCCTGGATCAGTTTACCCAAAAGTCTTTCGACGGATTTTTGGGGTCTGCGGTCAAGGCCTTCGGTGTGAAGGAATTGGAGAAGTATCCCGAGACCTTCTACTGGTACGAGCCCACACGGGAATATACCGCACATTATTACAACCAGAAGTATAAGTTCTCCTTCAGCGGAACCATGTTCTCCAAGTCCAAGTCCTACGTGAAGTTTATCTACGGGGACAGCTATGCGGTACGGGTGGAGACCGGGGTGCAGAACGGCAGAAAGCTTTTGGTGATCAAGGACAGCTACGGCAATGCGTTGATCCCCTTCCTGATCGAAGGCTTTGAAGAGGTCTACGTGGTGGATTATCGGGATTTTGAATGCAACGTTCTGGAGTTTATCGAGGAAAACGAGATCACCGACGTTACCTTTGCCATGGCGGGGTTTGCCATTGCGTCCTCCAAGCGGGACAACATTATCAGACTGATGGAGCAATGATATGATTTCTTTGACCTATCCCTTTGACGGGAAAGAATTGTTTGAAAACAAAAGATCCCTGCGGAGAGAGCTTTTGGCGGACGGCAGTAAGCGGATGACCAAGCGTATCGCCGTGCTGGGCGGTTCCACCACCAACGATTTCTGCAAGATGATGGAAATCTTTCTGTTGGACATGGGGATCGCACCCGTGTTTTACCAATCGGAGTACGGACAGTACGCCGAGGACGCCATGTTCGGCAATCCCGAGTTGGATGAATTCGGACCTGATCTCATTTATATCCACACCTCCTTCCGCAATCTGGTGAAGTATCTTCCCAAGCGGGGGGAATCCGCCCAGGCGGTGGATGCACGCTTCGGGGAGGCTTACGGTCAGTTTGAGGCTATCTGGAAGCGGCTGAAGGAGAAGTTCCGCTGTCCCATCATTCAGAATAACTTTGAGTTCCCGGGATACCGCCTGCTGGGCAACCGCGACGCCTGGGATATCAGCGGTGCCACCCGTTTTGTGAACCGTATGAACATGGCCTTTGCGGACTATGCTGCGGCGGAGGACACCTTCTATATCAACGATATTCAGTTTGTTTCCGCCTGCTACGGGCTGGACAAATGGCTGGACGATTCCGTTTGGTATTTGTATAAGTATCCCTGTGCCTTGGAGGCTATCCCCCACTGGGCGTTCAATACGGTAAAGATCATCAAGTCCCTTTACGGCAAGAATAAAAAGGTGCTGGCGTTGGATCTGGACAACACCCTTTGGGGCGGTGTGGTAGGCGACGACGGCGTGGACGGCATTGAGATCGGCAGTGAGAACGCCACGGCAGAGTGCTTCAAGGCCTTCCAGACCTACGTGAAGGAGCAGAAGCAGTTGGGCGTGATGCTGACCGTGGCTTCCAAAAACGACCTGCAGAACGCTCTTGACGGGTTGAACCATCCCGACGGCGTGTTGCGCCCCGACGAGTTCATCGTCATCAAGGCGGACTGGGAGAACAAGGACAGAAACCTGATGCAGACGGCGGCGGAGATGAATCTGGGTGTGGATTCCTTCGTGTTTGCGGACGACAATCCCACAGAGCGTGCGCTGGTGAAAGCCAACGTGCCCGGGATCGCCGTGCCCGAGATGGATCCCCCTCACGATTATATCCGTATTTTAGACCGAAACGGGTATTTTGAGGCTACGGTCATTTCCGAGGACGATATCAAGCGGAATGAGATGTACAAGGCCAACGCGGAGCGTGCGCAGGCGGAGCTTTCCTTTGGGGATTACACCGAGTATCTGCTCAGCCTGGATATGCAGGGTGAGATCCTGCCCTTCCCCGAGGTCTATATGTCCCGCATCACCCAGTTGACCAACAAATCCAACCAGTTCAATCTGACCACCCGCAGATACACCGAGGATGAGATCAGAAATGCGGCTTCCGACGGGGAGCATATTGCCCTTTACGGCAAGCTGGTGGACAGATTCGGTGACAACGGCGTAGTGTCCGTGGTCATCGGCAAAAAAGAGGGTGCAGATCTGCACATGGAGCTTTGGCTCATGAGCTGCCGCGTTCTCAAGAAGGACATGGAGTTTGCCATGCTGGACGAGGTAGTGGCCAAGGCAAAGGAACAAGGCATTGGGCGCATTGTGGGTTACTATTACCCCACCGCCAAGAACAATATGGTGAGAGAGCTTTACGGTAAGTTCGGCTTCCAAAAGATCCGCGAGGATGAGGAGGGCAACACCGTTTGGGAGCTTCTTACCGAAGGATATCAGAAACAGAATCACGTTATTCGTATCAATGGAGGAGATCTATCATGACTGAAGCAGAGCTTTTTACAAGACTGAACAAAATTTTCCGCAAGGTGTTTGACGACAGCAGTATCACCGTGACCAGAAAGACCACGGCGAAGGATATTGACGATTGGGACAGCTTGGAGCACATCACCCTCATCGGTGCGGTGGAGCGTGAATTCAAGGTGAAGTTCACTATGAAAGAGGTCAGTTCCATGAAGAACGTGGGCGAGATGGCTGATCTCATCGCCGCCCGTTCGAAATAAGCATGGAATTCGAAACAAAGATCAAGCGCATCCGCCACGGTGTTTACGCCGAGCTGGTGCGGGCATACTACGCCGACCGTGTGGACGTGCTGCATTACCACGTGCCCAGAGAGATCATTCCCGGTCCCAAGGCGTTACTTCGCTGTTGCATCTTCAAGGAACGTGCCATCGTGCAGGAGCGGTTGAAGCTGGCCATGGAAGGATTTACGGAAAGCAAGCCTGCGGTGCGTGTTATCGACATCGCCTGTGACGAGTGTCCCGTGGACGGCATTACCGTATTGAACGCTTGCAGAGGGTGTCTTTCCCACGAATGTAAGCACGCCTGCCCTAAGGGTGCCATCAGCATTGTGGACAGAAAGTGCGTGGTGGATCATGAGAAGTGTATTGAGTGCGGGAAGTGCGTTTCCGCATGTCCTTACAACGCCATCATTCTGCAGAGACGTCCTTGCGTAGTGGCCTGCAAGGCAAGTGCCATCAACATTGATCCCGTCACCAAGCAATCCCACATCGACGGGGAAAAATGCGTGGAGTGCGGGGCTTGCCAGCAACGGTGTCCCTTTGGGGCCATCACCAACGTTTCCATGCTGGTGGACGTGATCCGTATGCTGCAGGAGAAGACTTCCAAGGTGGTTGCCATTTACGCTCCCGCGTTGGAGGGGCAATTTGACGTGCCCTTGGGAAAGGTGATCGCCGGGATGAAGGCCATCGGCTTTGACGAGGTGCGGGAGGTGGCTTACGGCGCCGACATCACGTTGGCTCACGAGGCGGCGGAATGGAAGGAAAAGCGGCTGCTGTTCAGCTCCTGCTGTCCTGCATTCGTTTCCTACGTGAGAAAGAACTTCCCCGATCTTGCGTCTTATATTTCCGACAGTGACTCCCCCATGGTTTCCATTGCCAAAAAGGTAAAAGAGGAACAGCCCGACGCCAAGGTGGTGTTTATCAGTCCCTGCACGGCGAAGATGCGTGAGGTACATAACAGTCCTTACGTGGACGCTATGCTTTCCTTTGAGGAGCTTTCCGGGTATTTCGACGGTTTGGACGTGGACTTGGAGGCTCTCGAGGAGGATCCCTGCACCGAGGCTACGGCTTACGGAAAGGGGTTTGCACGGTGCGGCAATCTTTCCGGGTACATAGAAGAACTCTCCGGCGGCGAGGCGGACGCCATTGCCATGAACGGGTTGGACGAGGTGCGGCGGGAGCTTTTGAAGCTTCGGCATCACAAGAGTACCAAGAACTTCTTTGAGGGCATGGCCTGCGGCGGCGGGTGCGTCAACGGCGCGCTTGTGCTGTGGCACAGGTACGGGAAAGGGTAACAATCGAAAAAAGAAACTTTAAGGACCTTTCTTTGAAAAGAAAGGCCCTTTGAGCTCGCCATAGGCGAGGTCTGATCCGAAAAGAAACTTGAATGCCAAAAACTATCGTTTTCGGTGAGGGAAGGAATGGGTATTATATGGGAGTGAACTCCAGGGTGAAGGAGCAAGGTTCAAACCACTCCTTGCCGGGATATTTACAACGGTAAATATACTTGTTCCCCTCTTGCTCCCGCAGCATGGCACAATCGAAGCTATAGGTATTTCGGTACATATTCATTTTCTGATTTACGTCATATACCCAACATCCGTAGTCCACGGAAAGCAATCCCAGCTCGGAAGAAAAGGTAAAACGAGAAGTATCATACCCGTCCATCAAAGTCAAGTTAAGGATCTTTTTCCCCAACGATTTCTTGCCGCGTCTATCCCTAACAACGCCTTCGGCTACAATGTAACCGTTTCCGTAAGAAACAGAAAAGCTGGGATTAATCGTGGTAGGATACTGCGAAAAGTTCTCTACACAGACGGAATACTGCCGGTTCGGCTCTAAGCGGATGATGTCTGTCAGTAAATACGGATAGCCCATAAAAAGGTTGTATGAGCGATGGGTTTTCAGCCACTCCAAATCAGCCTCGGTCAGCTTGGTATGGTACATCTTCTCATTCAGCGTTTGACGGTACTGTATTTCTTTTTGAATCTCTGCAGGAATTTCCATGTCTGCTCTCCTTTCCGATAAAAAACGCACTTACCCCTCGGAGCAAGTACGTTCTTTTTTTGCTATTCAGCGGTGCGAAGTGAAACGATTCGTACCTGCCTTGCATACGTTTATGATACCATAAACGAGGCGGTTTGTCAAGACGGCGGGAAATACCTATATAGTCCAATTCCCCCGAAAACGGCAGTTTTCGGCAGGAAAAGTTCTTGGGGGTTTTTTAAGGGGGCTTTCTTTCAAGAAAGCCCCCCTTAAACCGTACTCAAAGCACGAAAAAATATACGGTGAAGAAGTGAAGGATGCTCCCCGCAAGGACGAAGAAATGCCAGATGGAATGGAAGTATTTCTTCTTGCTTGCAAAGAATCCGATGCCTGCGGTGTAAGCGATTCCGCCGGAAAGCAGGAGCGTGGTACCCCAAAAGCCCAGCACGGCGATCACCTGCCCTGCCACCAGCAGGACGCACCAGCCCATAGAGATATAGGCGATCATGGAGAAGACCTTGTATTTCTCCAGATTGATGGCGTTGAGGGTGATCCCCAGGGCGGTAAGCCCCCAGATGGCACCGAAGATGCTCCAGCCCCAAGCCCCGTCCAGCAGGATCAGGCAGAAGGGGGTGTAGGTTCCCGCAATGAGGACGAAAATGGTGCAATGGTCAAAGATCCGCATCACAGCCTTTGCCGTTCTTGCCGACAGGGCGTGATACAGAGTGGACATGGTATAGAGGATGATGAGGGAGGCGCCGTAGATGGCACAGCTCACCACCGCCAAAGCCCCTATGGAAGCAGATCGGATCAAAAGCAAAACCGTTGCGGCAATGGCAAGAGCCGCGCCAACGCCGTGGGTGACGGCGTTGAAGATCTCTTCTCCCAGGGTAAAAAACTTCTTATAGATCAGCAAGAGGCATTCTCCAATTTCTCTGCGATCACGGGCTTCAAGGCCTCAGCAACCAGGTTGCCAAGCCATTTTCTGCCTTCCGTGTTGGGGTGGATGCCGTCGTCGGCCAGGTACAGGGTACCGTGGGCAACCCCTTCCGCCTGGGCAAGTCCGTCCAGGGGAATATAGGCTGCGGCGTACTCACGGGCCAAACGGCGGATCACGTCGATCTTGCCGTAGAGATCCATACGGAACTCCTCGGTGGCGGGGGTGGGCAGACAGAAGGGCTCCATCATGATCACGGGGATATTGCGGGCCTTCAATGCCTCCAGCACGGTGCGGTAGTTCTGCTCGGTCATCTCGTGGGTGGTGTTCACCAGGGCGTATTTGTCGAAGATATGCCAGCTGTCGTTGACACCCACCAGGATGGTGACGATATCGGGATTCAGATCCAGGAAATCGGACTGAAGTCTCTGTACCAGATGCTCGGTACGGTTACCGCCGATGCCACGGTTGTAGAAGGTGAACTCCGTTTCGGGGAAGGCCTCCTGCAGCAGTTTGGCGGCAATGGAGGTATAGCCGGGACCCAGGTCCATGGGGTCTTCTTTGTTTCTGCCTGCGTCGGTGACGCTGTCGCCTTGGAACAGGATACGCATATCAGTTCCCCCTTCTTGCCTTGGCTTCTGCCTTCAGGCGGGAATCCTTATCCAGGATCCGCTTACGGAGACGGATGCTCTTGGGAGTGACCTCGATGAGCTCGTCGTCGCTGATGAACTCAATAGCTTCCTCCAGGGAGAAGATGATGGGGGGAACCAGGATCAGCTTTTCGTCCGCACCCGAGGATCGGATGGCGGTGAGGTGCTTCTGCTTGCAGGGGTTGACGACGATGTCGCCCTGCTTGGGGTTCATGCCCACGATCTGGCCTTCGTAGACCTTCACGGCGGGCCCTAAGAACATATTGCCCCGCTCCTGGGTGTTGTACAGGCCGTAGGAGGTGGTCTCCCCTGCCTCGGAGGCTACCAGGGAGCCGGTGAAGCGAAGCTGGATCTCCCCGCGGAAGGGCTCGTAGGAATCGAACACGGTGTTCATAATGCCTTCGCCGCGGGTCATGGTCATAAACATACTGCGGTAGCCCAGCAGGCAACGGGTGGGGATCTTATACTCGATCTTCATACGGGTGCCTGCGGCGTTGGGGTTCATAGCAAGCAACTCGCCCTTGCGGCGGCTGAGCTCCTCGATAACGGAGCCGGAATACTCGTTGGGAACGTCGATATACACCAATTCGATGGGCTCGTGACGTTCGCCGTCAACCTCCTTGAACAGCACCTTGGGGGTGGAGCAGGACATCTCGTAGCCCTCGCGGCGCATATTCTCGATGAGGATGGAAAGGTGCATTTCACCTCTGCCGCAGACCTTGAAGCTGTCGGTGGTGTCGCCGTCTTCCACGCGGAGGGAAACGTCCTTTTGGAGCTCTTTATACAAGCGGTCGCGGAGCTGGCGGGAGGTAACGAACTTGCCCTCTTTGCCTGCGAAGGGAGAATCGTTGACGGAGAAGGTCATCTCCATGGTGGGCTCGCTGACCTTGACGAATTCCAGGGGCTCGGGGTTCAGCACGGAGGTGACGGTATCGCCGATGGTGATGCTTTCCGCACCGGAGAAGCAGACGATGTCACCCACGGAGGCAGTCTCTACGGGAACGCGGTTCAGGCCGTCGATCTGATACAGGCTGACGATACGGGTCTTCTTGGGAGCGGCGCCGGTATGGTAGTTGGTGATGGCGACCTCCTGGTTCACCTTCACGGTACCGCGCTCCACTCTGCCGATGCCGATTCTGCCCACGTACTCGTTGTAGTCGATGGAGGAGACCAAAAGCTGGAGATCCTCTTCCGGTTCACCCTCGGGTGCGGGGATATAGTCCAGAATGGTGCGGAACAAGGGCTGGAGATCGGTGCCCTTTTCGTAGGGGTTGAGAGAGGCAGTGCCGTCTCTGCCGGAGCAGAACAGCACGGGGCTTTCCAGCTGTTCGTCGTTGGCGTCCAGGTCGATGAGAAGCTCCAGGACCTCGTCGGGAACCTCGTCAAGACGGGCGTCGGGCTTGTCGATCTTGTTCACCACAACGATGACGCGGTGATCCAGCTCCAGAGCCTTCTGCAATACGAAGCGGGTCTGGGGCATGGGGCCTTCTGCGGCGTCCACCAGCAGGATAACGCCGTTGACCATCTTCAGGATACGCTCCACTTCCCCGCCGAAGTCGGCGTGGCCGGGGGTATCCACAACGTTGATCTTCACGTCCTCGTAGTGGATGGCGGTGTTCTTGGCAAGAATGGTGATGCCGCGCTCACGCTCCAGGGCGTTGGAGTCCATGACGCGGTCCTCGGTAACCTGATTGTCGCGGAAGATACCGCCCTGCTTCAGCATTTCGTCCACCAAGGTGGTCTTACCGTGGTCAACGTGGGCGATGATGGCGATGTTTCTTAAATCCTTACGTACCAAAACGTTACTCCAATCTATCATCTAACAATTTTTTATCGACATATTGTACCACATTTTCTCCCCTGTGGCAATGAAAAATCCTACAAATTTTGGAAATCGGGGTAGGTGTTCTTTCGTCACATTCTCTCTAAGATCCAGTCCAGGTAGAGGGTGACGGGATCCAATGGGGTTTGGGAATACAGCATACGGCATCCCACCACGTCTTCGATCTCGTTGAAGACGGGCTTTCCATCGTGGTAGATCAGGTCTATGCCCGCAAGTCCAAGGGGCAGGGCGTTCGTAAAGGCTTCCACGATGGTCCGTTCCTCTGCCGTCAGTTCGTGGGGCGCAGCGGTACCGCCCAGACAGAAATTACTGCGGAAATCGGTGTGGGAGACACGAAGCATTCCCGCAAGGATCTTCCCGCCAAGGACGTAGACCCGGAGATCCTTGCCCAGGTGGGAGACGGGCTCCTGTAAAACGGAGGGGATGCCCGAAAGGGCTTGCTTTGCGGCTTGCTCCTCTTCCCCGTTTTTCACCATGAAAACTTGCGTGCCGCCGTGGCCCGCGCAGGCTTTGAGAACGTAGGGATACGGGTGGGAAGGCATCACGGCGGGATCGGGGACGTATTCCGTTTGCGGAAAAGGAACACCCAGGCGGGAGGCCAATTGATAGGTCTTCCATTTGTCGTTGCAGATCTCGCTGACGGATGCGGGGTTATACACAGGGATCCCTCGCTCCTCCAAGCGGAAGCTGAGGGCGGGGTTGATGGTGCGCACCACGGCGAAAGCGGGATTCTTTTCCGGGAGAGGGTTTTCCGAAAGCAGAAGCTCCAGGTCGACGCCCCGCTTCTCTGCGGCGGCAAACCAAAAGTCGATGAAGGTGCGGTTGCGGGCGGCGCCTTCTTTGTCGTAGATCAGCCAGCCCTTCATTGCTTGTTCTCCAGGGTATTTTTGATGCGGGAAAGGATGTGGTGTGCCACGTTGACGCCTGTGCAGTTCAAGATGTTTTTGATATGGGCGTTGGAATTGACCTCGCACAGGAGGGGTTCTTCATTCTCGCCGAAGAGCAGGTCCACGCCGCCGAAATCCAGCCCCAGAAGCTCACAGGCGCGGATGGCCAGGGCTTCCTGTTCGGGGGTGGGAATATAGGACTTCATACTGCCGCCGGAGGAGATATTGGCACGGAAATCTATCTCGGAATAGCGGTACATACTTGCAACGGCCTTGCCGCCAACTACGTTGATGCGGATATCACGCCCCTTGGAAGTGGACACAAAGGCTTGGAGCAGGGTGCGTTTGGGGGAGGTCTTGTTCAGATATTCCACCAGCTCGGTGCGGTCCTTTGCCAGCCATACCTGCCAGCCGAAGGAGCCGCAGGCTTCCTTGACCACCATGGGGTAGCCAAGCTGTTCTTCCGCATAGGACAGGAAGGGGTTGTCCGTCCAGTCGGTTTCAAAAAAAGTCATGGGGACCACCAGGGTCTTGGGCATGGGAAGGCCGCTGTTTTTCAGGGCAAGGTAGGTCAGAGCCTTATCGTCGCAGAGGGCGATGGAGGTTGCGGAATTGAACACGGGGATCCCCGCAAGCTCCAAGGTACGTGCCAAAACCACGTCCTTGTCCAGGAACAGGACGAAATCGCCGTAGGTCTCGGGACGCTGTGCGTTGGTGCAGACGTGAAGGGTGATGCCCAGTCCTTCTGCGGCCTCGGTATACAGCGCCGTTTGTTCCGTATATTTTTCGGTCATTAAGCCGTGATTGACGATGAGTGTGCCTTCCATAGAAAAAGCCCTCTCTTTGCAGATCTTTTCAAGACAGTTTACTCCAAACGGGTCTGTTTGTCAAGTTTCCTTTGACGATTTTTGACAAAGAGACGAGAAAGAGGGAGGTTTTTGCCCTCTCCTCTGTGGAAACCGAAAAACTTGATTTATTTTGCCCCAATCCGTTGACAAAAAACGGGATGCGTGATAAAATGTTATATATGTTTTGAAAGGAGCGGAGCCCCTGTGAAACCTATGTGCATTTCTCGACAGACCGATACGTTCCACGGAATTTGCGCAGGCGGTAGCATTGCGCCCCTTTGCGGCGGTTTGACGCTTTCTCAGCGCAACCTTGCCCCCTTTCCCCTGTTTTGACCGGAGTTCTTGCCCTTTGGGCGGGATGCCGGTTCTTTCATTTTTTGCCATTTCAAGAAAGGATCTTTGAAGCTATGAAAAAAGTTGCTGTGATTATGGGTTCCGATTCCGATCTGCCCGTGGTGGAAAAAGCCATCGACGTGCTGAAGCAGTTTGAGGTGCCCTTTACCGTTCGGGTGCTTTCCGCACACAGAACTCCCGCCGAGGCGAAGAAGTTTGCGGAGACGGCAAGAAGCAAGGGCTACGGTGTCATGATCTGCGCCGCAGGCAAGGCCGCTCATCTGGCGGGTGCTTTTGCCGCAAACACCACTCTGCCCGTCATCGGGATCCCCGTGAAGTCCTCCACCCTGGACGGGCTGGACGCTCTCCTTGCCACGGTACAGATGCCCACCGGTATGCCCGTTGCCACCGTTGCCATTGACGGTGCCGCCAACGCCGCATTGCTGGCCGTTCAGATCCTGGCCGTCAGCGACAGAACGCTGGCTGCCAAGCTTGCGGCCAAGAGAAAAGCCGACACGGAGAAGGTTTTGAAAAAGGATGCGGAGATCTCCGCAAGATTTGCCGAATAAGTCATACTTTTTTACAGGTAGGTACTACAGATGAACAAATTAAGAGAAGAATGCGGCGTTTTCGGAATTTTTGCCCCCGGGCATTGCGAAGTTGCCGCCACCACTTATTACGGATTGTTTGCCCTGCAGCACCGCGGTCAATCCAGCTGCGGTATCGTGGTGAACGACGACGGACTGTTCCGCACCCACAAGGACAGCGGTTTGGTGAACGACGTGTTCACTCCCGAGGTACTGGCCTCCATCGAGGGCGGTAACATGGCGCTGGGGCATTGCCGTTACGGCACCTCCGGCAGCAAAGGCAGAGAAAACGCCCAGCCTATCGTGGTGGATCACATCAAGGGCAGAATGGCCATTGCCCACAACGGCAGTCTGATCAATTCCTTTGAATTGCGTGAGGAGCTGGAGCTGAAGGGCTCTATCTTCCATACCCAGAGCGATATCGAGGTGATGTCCTACATCATCATCGAGGAGCGGTTGAGACAGCCCTCCATCGAGCAGGCCATCAACGCCGCTATGCACAGAGTGAAGGGCGCATACTCCCTGGTGGTGATGTCCCCCTCCAAGATGATCGCCTGCCGTGACGAGAACGGGTTCAGACCTCTCTGCTACGGCGTGCGTGACGACGGCGCTTATATCATCGCCTCCGAAAGCTGTGCTCTGGGTGCAGTGGGTGCCAAGTTCGTGCGGGATCTGAAGCCCGGCGAGATTTTGGTGTTCACCAAGGACGGCGTGGAATCCATCGAAGAGCACTGCGGAAAGGCTTGCCCCAAGCTTTGCGTTTTTGAATACGTTTATTTTGCAAGACCCGATTCCGTCATCGACGGCTGCTGTGTGCACGAGGCCCGTGTCCGCGCAGGGCGCTACCTGGCACAGGAGCATCCCGTGGAGGCAGACGTGGTGGTGGGCGTTCCCGACTCCGGCTTGGACGCCGCTTTGGGTTACTCCAGAGAATCCGGCATTCCCTACGCACCGGGGCTTTTGAAGAACCGCTACATCGGACGCACCTTCATCTCTCCCGGGCAGAAGTCCAGAGAGAACCTTGTGCGGATGAAGCTGAGCCCTATTGCCAGCGTCATCGCAGGGAAGCGTGTGGTTCTGGTGGACGACTCCATCGTCAGAGGCACCACCTGCGGGCAGATCGTCAACCTTTTGAGAGCCGCAGGCGCCAAAGAGGTACATATGCGTATCTCTTCCCCGCCCTTCAAGTTCCCCTGCTACTACGGCACGGACATCAGCTCCAAGGATAAGCTGATCGCCAACAAATATCCCTTGGAAGAGATCGCCGGTGTGATCGGGGTTGATTCTTTGGGGTACCTGAGCGTGGAGAACGCCATGAAGCTCAGCGGCGAAACCAAGGAATACTGCAACGCTTGCTTCACCGGGGAGTATCCCACCGAGACTCCCAAGGAAAACAGAGGAAAGCGTTTTGACCAAAAGATCTCCGAGAAGGAAAAGAATTCATAAAATACCGTTTTAAAACGAAAGGATACTATCATGCACGAGAAGAGTTTCAGCGAAAGCTATAAGGAAGCAGGCGTAGATATCACCGCAGGTTATAAGGCGGTAGAGCTGATGAAGGCAAGCATCGCCAGAACCATGACGAAGGGCGTTTGCTCCGATATCGGCGGTTTCGGCGGGTTGTTTGACCTGGATCTTACGGGGATCTCCAAGCCCGTGCTGGTTTCCGGCACCGACGGCGTGGGTACCAAGCTGAAGATCGCATTTTTGATGGATAAGCACGATACCGTGGGTATCGACTGCGTGGCAATGTGCGTCAACGATGTGATCTGCGTGGGTGCGAAGCCCTTGTTCTTCCTTGACTACATTGCTTGCGGGAAGAACGTTCCCGAGAAGATCGCTTCCATCGTTTCCGGCGTGGCAGAGGGCTGTGTACAGTCCGGCTCCGCTTTGATCGGCGGGGAGACTGCGGAAATGCCCGGTTTCTATCCCGTGGACGAATACGACCTGGCGGGCTTCTCCGTAGGCGTGGTTGACCGGGACAAGGTCATCGACAGAAACACCATGACCGAGGGTGACGTGATCATCGCCATCCCCTCCAGCGGCGTACATTCCAACGGCTTCTCCTTGGTTCGTAAGGTGTTCGATCTGGAGCACAGCGATATTCACCGCAAGTATGACGCTTTGGACGGCCGTGAGCTGGGCGAGGTCCTGCTGACCCCCACCAAGATCTTCGTGAAACCCGTGCTTTCTCTGCTGGAGAAGGTGCAGGTGAAGGGTATTTCCCACATCACCGGCGGCGGCTTCTACGAGAACATTCCCCGTTCCTTTGCAAAGGGCTACGCCGCAAAGATCGAGAAGAAGGCGGTGAAGGTGCTGCCCATCTTTGATCTGATCGCAAAAGAGGGCGGTATCGACGAGAGAGATATGTTCAACACCTTCAACATGGGTGTAGGTATGAGCATCGTAGTGCCCAAGGAGCAGGCTGATCTGGCATTGGCTACCCTCCGCCAGGCAGGCGAGGACGCTTACATCATCGGTGAAGTGATCCGTTCCGAGGAAGGGATCATCTTATGCTAAAGGCAAGGATCGCAGTCTTCGTTTCCGGAGGCGGAACCAATCTGCAGGCGCTGTTGGACGCGGAAAAGGCGGGCAAGCTTCCCTCCGGAGAGATCGCTTTGGTGGTCTCCAACAAGGCGGGCGTCTACGCTTTGGAGCGGGCTTCCGCCGCAGGAGTGGAATCTGCCGTGATCCCCAAGAAGGAATTGGGGCAGGCAGAGTTTGAAAAGCAGCTTGTTGCTCTTCTGGAGGAAAAGCAGATCGACCTCATCGTTTTGGCAGGCTTTCTGTGCATCCTTTCCCAGGAGTTTGTGAAGAGATATCCCAGACGGATCATCAACATCCATCCTTCCCTGATCCCCGCCTTCTGCGGAGACGGGTATTACGGGCTTCGGGTACACGAAGAGGCCTTGAAAAAGGGTGTGAAGGTCACCGGTGCAACGGTGCATTTTGTGAACGAGATCACCGACGGCGGTGAGATCCTTTTCCAGAAGGCGGTTGAGATTCCCGACGGAATCGACGCTCCCGCTTTGCAGAAGCTGGTGATGGAGCAGGCGGAATGGCTGTTGCTCCCCATGGCGGCGGAGAAGGTTTCCCGCCAGATTATTGAAGATCGGAGTTAAGCATGAAGATAATGGTAATCGGCGGCGGCGGACGCGAGCACGCCGTGATCAAAAAATTGAAGTGCAACCCCAAGGCAGAGGTGATCTACGCTCTGCCAGGCAACGGCGGTATTGCAAAGGACGCCACCTGCGTGGCCATCGGTGCAAAGGATATCCCCGCCATCGTGGAGTTTGCCAAGGAAAAGCAGATCGACTTTGCGGTGGTGACTCCCGATGATCCCCTGGTATTGGGTTGCGTGGACGCTTTGGAGGCTGTGGGTGTCACCTGCTTCGGCCCCAACAAGGCGGCGGCCATCATTGAGGGGAGCAAGGTCTTCTCCAAGAATCTGATGAAGAAGTACGGCATTCCCACGGCGGCTTACGAGGTATTTGATGACCTTGACAAGGCGCTGGAATACCTGGAGACCGCTCCCATCCCAACGGTTTTGAAGGCGGACGGACTTGCTCTGGGTAAGGGCGTGATCATCGCCGCCACCCGCGAGGAAGCCAAGACGGCTATTCGCTCCATGATGGAGGACAAGATCTTCGGGGAATCCGGCAGTAAGGTGGTTATTGAGGAGTTCCTGGAAGGGCCCGAGGTCTCCGTGCTTGCCTTTACAGACGGTAAGTGCGTAGTACCCATGGTTTCTTCCATGGACCACAAGAGAGCGCTGGACGGAGACAAGGGTCTGAACACCGGCGGTATGGGTACCATTGCGCCCAACCCCTTCTACACCGAAGAGGTGGCAAAGGAGTGCATCGAAAAGATCTTCCTGCCCACCATTGCCGCTATGAATACCGAGGGCAGAAGCTTTAAGGGCTGTCTGTACTTCGGGCTGATGATCACAGGGGACGGCCCCAAGGTGATCGAATACAACTGCCGTTTCGGCGACCCCGAGGCTCAGGTGGTGCTTCCCCTCTTGGAAAGTGATCTCCTGGAGATCATGGAAGCCACCGCAAAGGGCACCCTTGGGGATCTGGAAGTGAAGTTCTCCCACAAGGCAGCCTGCTGTGTGGTGATGGCCTCCAACGGTTATCCCGGAAAGTACGAGACCGGGTTTGCTATCACCGCAGAGGAAGGGATGACCGCAGACATCATTTACGCAGGCGCCAAGGACAAGGACGGCGTGATCGTCACCGGCGGCGGTCGTGTGCTTTGCGTGGTGGCTACGGGAGAGACGCTTCCCGAGGCTGTGGAAAAAGCTTACGCCAACGTTCCCTTAGTACATTTTGAGAATGCCTATTATCGCAAGGATATCGGACAGAGAGCTTTGTCCGTCCTGCAGGAAAGAGGTGGCTGTTAATGGTATACAGAATTTACGTAGAAAAAAAGGAAGGCCTTGCCCATGAGGCGCAAAGCCTGAAAAACGATCTCACTTCCCTGTTGCAGATCGAAGGATTGACTGAAGTACGGGTATTGAACCGCTACGACGTGGAGAACATCGACGAAGCGTTGTTTGCTTCTTCCGTGAAAACGGTCTTTTCCGAGCCCCAGCTGGATACGGTATATACGGAGCTTCCCCGGGGAGCTGACGCCGTGTTTGCCGTGGAGTATCTCCCCGGTCAGTTTGATCAGCGGGCGGATTCCGCGGCACAGTGCATTCAGATCCTTTCCCAGGGGGACCGTCCCACGGTCCGCACCGCAAAGGTGTATCTGCTGTACGGCAATTTGAGTGAGGAAGCAATCGCTTCCATTCAGAAATACGTTATCAACCCCGTGGAGAGCCGCCTTGCTTCCCTGGACACCGTGGAGACCCTGAAGACGGATTACGTCATCCCCACGGAGGTGGAGACCGTGGAAGGCTTCTGCAAGTTCTCCGACGAGGAGCTGATGGCATATCTGAAGGGTACGGGCCTGGCAATGGACGGCGACGATATCCGTTTCTGTCAGGAGTATTTCCGCAAGGAGCAGAGAGACCCCACCATCACCGAGATCAAGATGATCGATACCTACTGGTCCGATCACTGCAGACATACCACCTTCTCCACCACCATCGACAGCGTGAAGTTCGAGGACGAGGTACTGCAGGACGCTTATAACGAATATCTGAAGACCAGAGAAGAGCTGAACCGCACTAAGCCCATCAATCTGATGGATATTGCCACCCTGGCTACCAAGTATCTCCGTGCCACCGGTAAGCTGGAGAATCTGGACGAATCCGAGGAGATCAACGCCTGCACCGTGAAGATGAAGGTGGAGATCGAGGGCGAGACCGAGGACTGGCTGCTGCTGTTCAAGAACGAGACCCACAACCATCCCACGGAGATCGAGCCCTTCGGCGGTGCCGCCACCTGTATCGGCGGTGCCATCCGTGACCCCCTCTCCGGCCGTTCCTACGTGTATGCGGCGATGCGTGTTACCGGCGGTGCCAACCCCTTGAAGGCGGTTTCCGAGACCTTGCCCGGCAAGCTTCCCCAGAGAAAGATCGTGACCACTGCGGCGGCGGGCTACTCCTCCTACGGTAACCAGATCGGCCTTGCCACCGGTATGGTGGACGAGCTGTATCACGACGGTTACGTGGCAAAGCGTATGGAGATCGGCGCCGTTATTGCGGCGGCTCCCGCTGAAAACGTGAGAAGAGAGCGTCCCGCTCCCGGCGACGTGATCATTCTGCTGGGCGGCCGTACCGGCCGTGACGGCTGCGGCGGTGCTACAGGTTCCTCCAAGTCCCATACCTTGGAATCCCTGGAAAGCTGCGGTGCAGAGGTGCAGAAGGGTAACGCACCCGAGGAGCGCAAGCTGCAGCGTTTGTTCCGCAATCCCGAAGCTACCCGCTTGATCAAGCGCTGTAACGACTTCGGCGCTGGCGGTGTTTCCGTTGCTATCGGTGAGCTGGCAGACGGCTTGATGATTGATCTGAACCGTGTACCCAAGAAGTACGAGGGTCTGGACGGTACGGAGCTGGCAATTTCCGAGTCTCAGGAGCGTATGGCCGTTGTGGTGGCTCCCGAGGATGCGGAGAAGTTCTGCAAGCTGGCTTACGGCGAAAACCTGGAATCTACTCAGGTTGCCGTGGTCACCGAGGAAGCAAGATTGCGTATGACCTGGAACGGGAAGACCATCGTGGATATTTCCCGTGAATTCCTGAATTCCAACGGTGCCGAAAAGCACATTGATATTGCTCCCCGTAAGATCGAAAGCTACGCCAAAGAGATCCCCGCTGATTTCGAAAGCGGCATGAAGGCTTTGGCGGAGGATCTGAACGTTTGCTCCCGCAGAGGGCTTTCCGAACGGTTCGACTCCACCATCGGTGCGGGTACCGTGTTGATGCCCTTCGGCGGTAAGTACCAGATGACCCCCATTCAAGCCATGGTACACAAGGTCTCCACGGAAAAGAAGGAGACCTCCACCTGCTCTCTGATGAGCTGGGGCTACAACCCCTTCATCGCGGAAAAGAGCCCCTTCCACAGTGCGTATCTGGCAGTTGTGGAATCCGTGACCAAGCTGATCGCCACCGGTGCTTCCTTTGAGGAGGTCTACCTCACCTTCCAGGAATACTTCGAAAAGCCCGGTAAAGAGCCCTCCCGTTGGGGCAAGCCCCTGGCGGCGCTTTTGGGTGCGTTCATGGCACAGAAGAATCTGGGCATCGCAGCCATCGGCGGTAAGGACTCCATGAGCGGTACCTTTGAGAAGATCGACGTGCCTCCCACTCTGTGCTCCTTTGCAGTGACCACCGAGAAGGGCGATCACATCCTCTCCCCCGAGTTCAAGGGTGCAGGACATCCCATCTATCTGTTCCGTCCCGCATACGACGAGAACGGGCTGCCCGTGACGGAATCCCTGCTGGCGCTTTATAACAAGTTTACTTCCCTTGCAAGAGAAGGCAAGATCCTGGCGGCTTACACCCCCACCTACGGCGGTATTGCCGAGGCGGCTTTGAAGATGGCCCTGGGCAACGGCGTGGGCTGTGAGTTCCTTGCAGATTGTTCCCTTGAGACTCTGTTCGGCTACTGCTACGGCGGTATTGTCGCAGAGTGTACGGAAGAAGTCGACGGTATTCTGCTGGGTCACACCACACAAGAGGCTAAGATCTGCCGCGGCGACGCCTGTCTGTGTCTGTGTGAGCTTTCCGCTCTTTACGAAAACAAGCTGGAGCCCGTGTTTGCCTGCAACATTCCTCAGGGGAACGGTAAGGAGATCCCTGCCTTCCTGTATACCGACGGCAAGCCCGCTTCTCCCCACATCGGTGCGGCGAAGCCCAGAGTTCTGATCCCCGTCTTCCCAGGCACCAACTGCGAATACGACACGGCAAAGGCTTTTGCGAGAGCAGGCGCCGAGCCCGAGATCGTGGTGCTGAACAACCTTTCCGCTTCCAGCGTTGCGGAATCCGTTGCTCACTTTGCAAAGCGGGTGGAGGATTCTCAGATCATCTTCATTCCCGGCGGCTTCTCCGGCGGTGACGAGCCCGACGGTTCCGGTAAGTTCATCACGGCCTTCTTCCGTTCCGCACAGGTGAAGGATGCGGTGCACAAGCTGTTGAAGGAAAAGGACGGTCTGATGGCAGGTATCTGTAACGGCTTCCAGGCGCTGATCAAGCTGGGCCTGGTGCCCTACGGCGAGATCCGCGATACCCTGGAGACGGATCCCACGTTGACCTTCAACACCATCGGCAGACACCAATCCCGTTTGGTACGCACCCGCGTTTGTACCAACCTGTCTCCCTGGCTGATGAACGCCAAGCCCGGTGAGGTGTACACCGTTCCGATCTCTCACGGTGAGGGACGCTTCTATGCTTCCGCCGAGTGGGTGGAGAACCTGGCGAAGAACGGTCAGATCGCTACTCAGTACGTTGATCTGAACGGCAATCCCACCTCCGACATCCGCTTCAATCCCAACGATTCCGTATGTGCTATCGAGGGTATCTGCTCTCCCGACGGACGTGTCTTCGGTAAGATGGGCCACTCCGAGCGTATCGGCAACTATCTGTACCGCAACGTGGAAGGCAATTACAATTTGGGTATGTTCGACGCGGCTGTTTCCTATTTCAAAGTATAATTTTTTACACAAGGAGAAATCGCATGAAGAAATTCTACAGAGCTCTTTGCCTGTGTATTCTGCTTTGTATGGCAGTGGCAATTTTTGCAGCCTGCGACAACAGCGAAGAGGCCGGCAACACCTCCGACGTTTCTCAAGGCACCTCCCAGCCCGGCGAGAGCGAGGGCAGCGGCGAGACCAGCGAGGTGACTTTCCCTTTGGAAAAGCAGGATTTCGGCGGCGTGACCATCAAGGCGCTTTCTTATGAAACCGAGGGCAGCTTCCAGTATCAGACCTTCGAGATCGCGCCCCAGTCCATCAATACCGATCCTGTCAACGACATCGCTTATAACCGTGCTCAGCTGATCCGTCAGGAGTACGGTATCGACCTGGTGCAGGAGCTGGTGGCTACCAAGAACGACGTGGTGGACACCGTCCGCGAGATGGTCACCACCGATATGGACAACTATCAGCTGGTGGTGGCTCCCCTGCACTACCTGGCAAAGCTGGTGGCTGACGACGCTTATTACGATCTTTCCGCCATCGAAAACGGTTACATTGATCTTTCCAAGCCCTATTGGGATCAGAAGATCAACAAACAGCTTTCCGTGATGGGCCACAACTTCTTCGTCAACGGCGACGCCATCGTTTCCGACGACGAGGCTACCTGGGCCGTGTTCTTCAACAAGGATATCGCCGCAGATCATAACCTGGCTGACGCTTACGGCGCCGCTTCTATCTACGAGATCGTTGAGAGAGGCGACTGGACCATCGACGTGATGTACGAGATGGCCAAGAAGGTGGTCAACGACAACGGCGACGGCATGAGCTGGTCCGCTTCCTCCGACGACGTTTGGGGTATCAGCGCCCAGGCTTACGACGGCTACACCTTTACCGTT
>SVTH01000003.1 GCA_015063885.1 Oscillospiraceae bacterium
CGAGAGCTACGGCCAGCACATGAAGTTTGCGCAAGTTTTTCATTCGCGTTTCTCCTTTTGAATTTTGTTTTTTTATTTTTTTCTTTTTTTCGTGTTTAAGAGGCCCGCACTACGTGTGGGCGCAATGACAGAGCCTAAGTCTACATGTTGTATTATAACACTTTGATTTTCAGATTGCAATTGTCGTTTTTAACAATTTATACCGCAAATTTGCCAATTTTATAGTATATATCCAAACTTTTCCCTGCGCGCATGGGAAAATACCCTTTGTTCCCCCTTTTTTCGGGGGCGGGATCCCTTGCAAAAGACTCCGTTTTATGATAAAATGTACAAAAAGAAGCGGGGAGGATTTGTTCAAATGGACCACAGATTAGAGGAGATCCGCAGAGAAGAGGCGCGGTCGCATACGGAATTGTACGAAAAAGAGGCGCTTTACACCGGGGAGAGCTGGCTGAAGAAGCCCGTTGCCACGGTGATGGGGCTACTTGGGCATTTTGACGGGTACGAGCAGGTGAGGATCCTGGATCTGGGCTGCGGCGTGGGGCGGAACGCCATTGCCATCGCCCTGCAGCTTGGGAAAAAGTGCCAAGCGGACTGCGTAGATCTGTTGGAGATAGCTATCGAAAAGCTTTCGGCAAACGCAAAAGCGTACGGCGTGGAGGACGGCATCCGCGGGGTGGTCTCCCCCATCGAAAGCTTTCCTATCTATATAGAGGCGTACGACTTCATTTTTGCGGTATCCGCACTGGAGCATATCGACGGAACCGAAAGCTTGAAAAGCAAGCTTTTTGAGATGGAAAAAGGGGTCAGAAAGGGCGGGCTGGTGTGTCTTATTATGAACAGCGGCGTGGAGGAGCGAAACAAAGCCACAAGAGAAGGGATCCCTGCCGGGTTTGAGGTAAATCTCCCCACGGAGGAGCTGGCAGAGCTGTTACACGATACCTTCGCAGGTTGGGAGGTTCTGAAGGAAACGGTGGTGCCCCAGCGCTACGAGATCCCCAGAGGGGAGGTCACTTCCCTGCTTTCCACCAAGGTTTTGACCTTCGCGGCGAAAAAAGTTTGATTTTTTTTGCAACCGACCGAGGATTTTGACGAGTATTATGGATGAAGGTACCTATCAAGAAACGGAAACGGAGGGAATACCATGACGGACAAGGAGATCGTCGCCCTGTATCACGCACGGGACGAGGATGCGATCCTGCAGACCAAGACCAAATACGGGCGTTTTCTTTGGAAGATCGCTTACAATATATTAAATAACGATCTCGACAGCGAGGAAAGCGTCAGCGACACCTATCTTGCCGCCTGGAATTCCATGCCGCCCCACAAGCCCGAGGTGCTTTCTCCATACCTGGGGAAGCTGGTAAGGCGGATCTCCATTGATCTGTTTCGGAAAAAGACCCGTGAAAAGCGGGGAGGATCGGAGTATGCTATGTCACTTTCGGAATGGGAAGACTGTCTTGCAGGGGGAGAAATGCCCGAGGAGACGATGGAGACCAATTTGCTGGCGGAGGCCATCAACAAGTTTTTGCGTTCCCTGCCCAAGGATGCAAGAAATCTGTTCATCGGGCGGTATTATTACATGGACCCCTTGCGGGAGGTGGCGGCGTACTGCGGGATGAGTGAAAGCAAGGCCAAAAGCCTGCTGTTCCGCACCCGCAACAGCTTGAAGGACTATCTGGAAAAGGAGGGATTTTCCGTATGAACGGCTGTAAAAGCAGCGAAAAAATCATGGACGCACTGGATCTGCTGGACACGGATCTGGCGGAAGAGGTTGCAAAGCTGCGGGAGAAGAAAAAGAAGCGTCCTATCCTTTGGCGGTACGGCGCTTTGGCTGCCTGCCTTGCCTTGGTGCTGTTTGGAGCGGTGAAGCTGTTCCCCTTATTGGAGGTACACACGAACGAAGGCGCTACTCCGGATTGCTGGGAAAGCGCGGATCCCCCGGGAACTGCGCCGGAATTCTCTTTGGACGGTACGTTAGGCGGCAACGGTAACACGGGAACCGACGAGGGCACGGGAGAAACCGGCAAAAGCGAGGGAATAGCCGGTCCCTCGGACGAGCTTCCCGCCTTCCTGCTGCGAGTGGAGAGCCGGGCAAACGATCTGCTCCTCTGCACCGTGGTGGACAACCACGGCTTTGCACAATTCCCCGAGGGAAGCACCGTGTTCTTGCTTTTTGACAAATGGGAGGGGAAGGCCGTCACGGAGACCGCCTTTGCCTCGGGAAGCCTTTGGAGTATTATGTTCGACGGCTATCAGGGAGAGCTTCTCTTTGCCGTGGACGGTTATGAAGTGGAGGAATGAAAATGAAACGATTGATTTGCGGTTTGTTATTGCTGTGTCTGTTATTGGCAGGGTGTGCAGAGGAGGCGCTCCCCCAAAAAGAGGAGGATCACCGCACCAAGGATACCCTGGGCTCTGTCTATCTCAGCGGTAACGTGAAGAAGGAAGCCCCCATCGTTACGGCGATCGTCCGTCCCTACCACGGGATGATGACGGATCTTTCCGTCCGTCTGCTACAGGAAAGTTTATTGGCGGAGGAGGACAGGGAAAACCTGCTGATCTCTCCCCTTTCCGTGCTGTACGCCTTGGGAATGGTCTCCGATGGAGCAGACGACACGGAGTCGGTGAAGGCCTTCTGGGGGAATTTGGATCAGCTCCATATCAACGAATTCTTTTACGAATACGCAAACAGCCTTCCCAGAGGGGAGAAGGTGCAGGTGACCTTGGCCAACTCCGTTTGGTTCAAGGACGAGGAAAGCTTTACGGTAGACGAGAACTTCCTGCATACCATGGTGAATTACTACGGCGCCGATATCTACAAGGCCCCCTTTGACGATCAGACCCGCAAGGACATCAACCGTTGGTCGGAGATCGCCACCAAGGGCATGGTGAAGGACGTGGTGGACAGGATCCCCGAGGACTCCGTGATGTATTTGGTAAACGCCCTGGCCTTCGAGGGGGAGTGGGAGACGCCTTACACCAAGGATCAGCAGAGGGAAGGCGTCTTCACCGCGGCGGACGGAAGCCGTCAGACCTGCGATTTCCTGTACGGCTGTGAGGATACCTATCTGGAGGACGATCTGGCTGTGGGCTTTACCAAGCCCTACGACTTCAGGGGCTACGGATATGAGTTCGTGGCGTTGGTACCCAAGGACGGGGTCACCGTGGAGGAATACGTGGCCTCCCTGACCGGGGAATCCCTGCGGGAAACGTTAAACGGGAAAAGCGGGTATGCCGCCATCACCTCCATGCCCGTGTTCGAAACGGAATACGACGTGGATATGAAGGACGTTCTGAGATCCATCGGCTACCCTGTGGACGGCACCTTTAACGGAGTGGGGAGCTCCACCGAGGGGGATATCGTCATGACCCGTGTGCTTCACAAGACCTTTATCCGGGTAGACGCCAAGGGAACCAAGGCGGGCGCCGTTACCTCTGTGGAGATGGGAGCCGGAGGAATGCCCACGTTCGTGGAGGTAGATCTGGACAGACCCTTCGTGTATATGATCGTGGAGGAACAGCACAAGGTGCCCCTGTTTATCGGGGTGATGAAGGATCTTGAGGAATAAGTTTGATCCAAATATTAAGACCGCCCGCGAAACGCGGGCTACGAAAGGAATGGTCATAAAGATGAAACGCATTTTGAGTTGCTTGTTACTTGTCTGCCTGCTGTTGGCGGGCTGTGCCGGGGAGCGGGGCGGAACCAACGTCACCTCCGAGGATATCGGGGCAAAGGATCTGCTTTCTCCCTTGAAAGCGGAGCAGGTTGAACTTACCCAAGTAGAGCGCCCTTACGAAGGACTGATGACGGTCTTGGGGGTGAAGCTGATGCAGGAGACGTTGGAGGCGGAGACGGAGACGAAAAACGTATTGATCTCTCCCCTTTCCATCCTGTATGCCATGGCAATGGTGTCCAACGGGGCGGACGACAAGGACGCCGTCGAGGCCTATTGGGGAGATACCGATCCCCTGCATATCAACGAATTTATGCTGGAATATGCGGGCGCACTTCCTCAGGGGGAGGACTACAAGCTGCAGCTTGCAAACTCCGTGTGGTTCACGGAGGACGACCGCTTTGCGGCGAACGAAAACTTTTTGCAGACGGTGAAGAACTACTACGATGCGGACGTTTATCAAGCGCCTTTTAACGAAGAGACCTGCAAGGATATCAACGAATGGGTGGAATGGAAGACCGACGGGATGATCAAGGATATCCTGGATAAGATCCCCGAGGATGCGGTGATGTATCTCATCAACGCCTTGGCTTTTGAGGCGGAGTGGCTTTCCACCTACGACGAGACCCAGGTGCGGAAGGGCACCTTCACCAAGGCGGACGGAACAGAGCAGAAGGTGGACTTTATGTACGACACCGTGGGCACTTACCTGGAGGACGAAAAGGCTACCGGCTTTGTGCGGTACTATAAGGGTATGAAGTACGCCTTCGCGGCTATGCTTCCGAAGGAAGGGATTACCCCCGAGGAATATATCGCCTCTCTGGACGGAGAAGCCTTGAACGCCATGCTGAAAAACCCGGTGAATACCTCCGTAATCACCTCCATCCCCGTATTCCAAGCGGAATACGACGTGGAAATGAAGGACATTCTGGGGAAAGCCGGCTATCCCGCATACGGCACTTTCAACGGTGTGGGCACCTCCACCCGGGGAGATATCGTCATCGGGCGGATCCTCCACAAGACCTTCATTCAGTTGGGTCCTCAGGGCACCAAGGCGGGTGCCGCCACGGTGGTGGAGATGTTGGACGAATGCGCTCCCTACGAGCCCGAAAAGCCCAAGGAAGTACACCTGGACAGACCTTTCGTGTATATGCTCATCGACTGTGAAAGAGGGCTCCCCTTCTTCATCGGTGTGACCCACGACGTGGAAAACTGAATATGAAAAGAAGAACGGCCGTCTCTCCCCTTTGGGGAGGGGCGGTTGTTTTTTGGCGGAAAAAGGGTGTATTTTCCCTTGACGAACAGGGAAAACTGTGGTAAACTGTCTATATTATATAGGAAAGGGAGGGATCCTCGTGAAAAAGCGCTTTTTCTTACTGCTTGTTTTGGCGGTATTGCTTGCCGCGTCTTTTTGCCCGCAGGCCGTGCTGGCGGCGGAGGTTTACGAGCTGCTCCCCCGCAGAGCCTTCTGGCGGGGCACCTCCCACGGCGGCTCCTACGTGATGGTGGAGGAGGACCTGGACAGCTTCCTTTTCTACAGCAGCGGCAAGGAGGGAAAGCCCCATACCCAAGTTCTGTATGAAGCCCCCGTAACCGTCAAAGCCGAAGGGAATTCCCTGGTGTATCACGTGAAGGTGCTCCGAGGGAGCTGCCGCATCGAGCTTCTGACGCAGGGCGCAGAGGGTGAGACCCTCACTCTCCCTTGGGAAAGCGACATGGCGGCGGGGACTCACAAGGGGGCGATCCCTTTGGAAGAGCTGACGAAAAACGATTCCCTCACCTTTTTGGGGATCCGTGTCCATACCATCGAGGGCGGTAAGGCAGAGATCCTTGCGTTGGACGTGATGGCAAGGGGAGAGGTTCCTCCCTACATCTTTGAAGAGGAGTCCTCGGAAGAGCCCTCCCTGCCGGAGGAAAGCAGCGAAGAGGAAGAAAGCGTTGCCCCGCCCTCCGAGGAGGAGACCTTTGACCCTGAGCGTTCCAGGGACGCCGTTTTCGTCTCCCGCGAGGAGGTGGAGTTCACCCCCATGGAAAACGCCATCACCTTGGTGCTGATGACCACCGTTTCCCTGCTGGCGCTCTTCCTGACGGCCATGATCGGGATCAGCTTATACCGCAGGACCCGTTTGGATTAGGAAAATTGCTGATTTTTCTCTTGACAAACCCGGGAAAGCATGGTAAAATATGTACAAATCATTTATGGAGGTTTTTCATTATGAAGCGCATTTCTATCATCGCGCTGACGCTGATTTTGGCGATGGTTCTGGGAACCTTTGCAGTCAGCGCAGCTCCCACCAAAGAGTTCTCTCTGATCCCCGGCGCAGACGCTACCTGGACCGATATCCCCAACGGCGGCGTTTCCGTTACCACCGAGCATAAGGAAGACGGCACCGTTGTCTTTGCAGGCTCCGTTTCCGGCACCTGGCCCTGCATCGAGCATTGGTATGCTGAGCCCATCGTTGCCAACGTTGAGACCGATTCTCTGGTCATCGACATGAACGTTGCAAGCGGCAACACCAACATCAACCTGTTCTTCCAGGATAATTCCGGCAACACCTACGGTTACACCCTCTGCAACTCCATGTTTGCAGACCGTAACTACGACAGCGGCAGCGGCGACCTGATGGCTGACGATTACGTTGTTACCATCTCCCTGAAGGATTTCGTAGCTACCACCAAGCTGTTGGACGGTTCCGCATTCCCCGCAGGCGCCATCGTTGACGGCACTCTGAAGTTCTGCGGCATCCAGGTTTACTCCGTTAACGGTGCGGTGATCACCGTGAAGAAGCTGGCTGTTGCCTGCGTGGTTGACCGCCCTGCAGTTGAGCACGTTGACGGCTGTGAGCTGCCCGTTACCGGCACCGACGTTGCCGCAAACAATGCAGACGGCCAGGTGATCTACTACGCCGCAGGCGATGAGGACCGTGTTCTTACCGCTGACGAGTTCAACTTCCGTTATTCCTATATCTTGGTCGTTGACAAGGATGGCAAGATCGTTGAGGTTGGTAACAACCTGCTCACCAACGCCCAGGATACCGGCAACACCTTCCAGAACGAATTCACCGTTCCCGCAGGCGGCTTCGCTATCTCCTTCTTCTACAACGGCGATAACACCGCCAACCAGGCGCTGTTCGACGTATACGCTTCCATCACCGGTCAGAACGTTGATTCCATCTTTGCGATCTACAACGAGACTGTTGCTGTAAACGGCGGCAATTACGTTGTGACCTGTGACGGCGAAAACCTGAAGGTTTCCGTCGGCAACCCCGGCGATGCAGGCGTTTTGGTCTTCGCAGTGCTGGCAATGGTTGCTCTGGCTGGTCTGGCCGTTGTGACCAAGACCCGCAAGGAGTTCTGAGTTCCCTCTATACAAGCAAGAGCCGCAGAAATGCGGCTCTTTTCGTTTGACAAAACGCCTTTTCAGTGGTATACTGAAAAAAACAGGAGGTGCAATATGACCCATTTTATGAACCTTCATCCCGCCCCCTTTGAAAAAGTGGCAAGGGGAGAAAAAGATATTGAACTGCGCTTGCAGGACGAAAAGCGGAAAAGGATCCGTGTGGGAGACGTCATCGTCTTCCGCAAGACGGGCTCCCCCTTGGCTTATCTGTTTTGCGAAGTGAAGGCGTTGCATCCCTACCCCACCTTTGAGGAGCTGTTCGCCCACGTGGATCCCATGCGGTGCGGGTACGCCCCCGGGGAAAAGCTCACCATGGAGGGGTATTACCCCAAGGAGAAGGAATTGCGCTACGGCGCTTTGGGGATCGAGATAGAGGTGAAAGCCCCTTCCTCCAAGGAGACCTCTTTGGACGGCGACGTGGGAGCCATCCTGGAAGCCGCATTGGAGGCCGCCATGCCCGACACCGCTGTGAAGACGGCCTTGGCATCCATGCCCGATACCCAAGGGGAGCTGGTCCTGGTAGCCATCGGAAAAGCCGCCTGGCAGATGGCTTTTGCGGCATACGAGGTGTTGGGAGAGAGGATCTCCCGAGGGATGGTCATCACCAAGCACGGGCACTCCATGGGCAGGATCGGCAATCTGATCATCCGGGAGGCGGGACACCCCGTCCCCGACGGGCACACCTACGCCGCCACGGAGGAAGCCCTGGCCATGACGGAGAACCTGACGGACAAAGATAGGGTGCTGTTTTTGATCTCCGGGGGCGGGTCGGCCTTGTTTGAAAAGCCGTTACTGCCTGCAAAAGAGATGGAGGAGATCACACGGGCTCTGCTGGCCTGCGGGGCGGATATCACAGAGGTGAACACCCTGAGAAAGCGGTTTTCCGCGGTGAAGGGCGGAAAGTTTGCCCGCCACGTCTCCCCTGCCAAGGTGTTCTCGGTGATCCTTTCCGACGTGCTGGGGGATCCCATTGATATGATCGCCTCGGGGCCCGCTTACCCCGACAGCGCAACGGCGGCGGAAGCGGTTGCCATTGCGGAAAAATACGCTCTTCCCCTTTCCAAAGCGGCGTGGGATTTATTAAAGGAAGAAACGCCCAAGGAGCTTCCAGGGGTGGAGACCTTGGTGACGGGGTCCGTGAAAGTACTCTGCGAGGCGGCAGAAAAGGCATGTAAAGCGCTGGGCTACGAGACGGCGGTGCTCACCGACACGCTGAATTGTGAAGCAAAGGATGCGGGGGCAACGTTTGCCTCCCTGGCAATAGAGCACGCCGGAAAAGGAAAAAAAGCCTTTATCGCAGGGGGCGAGACGGTGGTGAAGCTGGTAGGCAACGGTCTTGGCGGCAGAAACCAGGAGATGGCGCTGGCCGCCGCTATTGGGATGGAAGGGCTGGAAAAGGTTGCCTTCTTCTCCCTGGGCTCCGACGGTACCGACGGCCCCACGGATGCGGCGGGAGGGATTATCAACGGCAACACGGCGGAACTCATGAGAAGCCGAGGCCTTGACCCGAAAGCCGTTCTGGAGAACAACGACGCCTTCCACGGGTTGCTGGCCGCAGGCGGGCTGTTGTTCACCGGGCCTACGGGAACCAACGTGAACGACATTTCCGTTTTGTTGATTGGAGAGTAGAACCAAAGCTAACAAAAAGGACGGAGAAGAATCTCTGTCCTTTTGTCGTTTCTCCCTTAAAGGAAAAGTTTTTGGGGAGGGAGTTTGAGGGAGGCACTTTTTTCAAAAAGGGCCTCCCTCATAAAAAACGCTATCCTTATAAATACTTCTTCAACTGTTCTGCGACTTCAATGCCCAGTGCCTTATTGGCCTCCGGGGTGAAATGGCAGTAGTCCGCAAAGGCCTCCACGCCCCAATCCCACGTGAAGGCGGCAAGATCGTTCACAGGGATGCCGTTCTTCTCCGCGACCTTGCGTACCACGTCGTTGTAGCGGGCGATCTCGGTGTTGCTCCTGGGGTTCACCCCGCCGTCGTCGCCTAGATTCATGGGGGTGGTGGTAGCCATGACCACCTTGGCATTGGGGAACAGCTCACGGATGAGGAACAGGATCATCTCCAGATTCTTCTCGTATTCCGCCTCGCTTGTGAGGGGGACCGGGTAGCGGTTCCAATGAGCGATGTCCCAATGACCGCAGTTAAACTGCACCAGATCCACCTTCTCGGGACGGTCGAACATATTCTTCCAGCCGTTGAGGCAGGAAATGACGTACTGGGTGTTGCGGCAGTTGTCCTCCACCCAGAAGACCTCTGCAAAATCCCCGAGAGCCTCCTTGGCGGAGGCACAGTACCCCATGCGGATGGAATCTCCGATGAGGAAGATATTTGGCCGTCTGTCGCTGCAATAAAAGCCTGTGGGAAGCATGCCTTCTTCGTGGTAGCTCATGGGGATCTCCTTCACTTTCGTTACAATAGATTCAAAGGAAAAGAGCGGTTACAAGCACCGCTCTTTTTGTGTATGGAAGAATTACTTTCTGCCGCGGTTGAGCATCTCGATGATGTCCTTGATATCGGAATCCTCGGTGACGTCTGCAGCGGACTCGATGGTCTTGCTGCTCTCTGCTGCAGCCATGGTGCGCTTCTTGTCTGCGGCCTTCTTGTTTGCCTCGAAGCCGGTAGCCACCAGGGTGATCTTCATCTCATCCTCCAGAGCGGGATCCAAAGCCGCACCGAAGATGATGGTTGCATCGGGCTGAGCCTCGCCGGTGATCATAGCAACGGCGTTGTCGATCTCGTCCAGGCCGATATCGGGAGAAGCGGTGATGTTGACCACGATGCCCTTTGCACCGCTGATGTTGGTCTCCAGCAAGGGAGAGGACATAGCCATCTTGGCCGCCATCTCTGCCTTGTCCTTGCCCTTTGCGGAGCCTACGCCCATGTGAGCCAGGCCTGCGTTTGCCATAACAGCGCAAACGTCAGCGAAGTCCAGGTTGATGATACCTTCCACGGTGATCAGCTCGCAGATGCTGCGAACACCCTTCAGCAGAACGTCGTCTGCTTCCGCAAATGCGTTCAGGAAGGTGATCTTCTTGTCGGTGAGGAGCTTCAGACGCTCGTTGGGGATCACGATCAAGCTGTCTACGATCTCAGCCAGCTTCTCGATACCCATCTCGGCCTGAGCCATTCTCTTGCCGCCCTCGAAAACGAAGGGCTTGGTTACGATGGCAACGGTGAGGATGTCCATCTCCTTTGCCACTCTTGCAACGATGGGAGCCGCGCCGGTACCGGTGCCGCCGCCCATACCTGCGGTAATGAACACCATATCTGCACCCTTCAGTGCATCCTTGATCAGGTCGATAGATTCGTCAGCAGCCTTTTCGCCCACTTCGGGATTGCTGCCTGCACCCTTGCCTTTGGTGATCTTCTCGCCGATCTCGATCTTGGTAGGAGCGCTGGATTTGAAGAGCACCTGGGAGTCGGTATTGATGTTGATGAAATCAACATCGGAAGAGTCAAAGGAAGCGATCATGCGGTTGACTGCGTTGCCGCCACCGCCGCCCACACCGACGACCTTGATCACGACGGCATTGGGATTCGTGCTAAGACTTGACATAAATTGATCCTCCGAAAACTTTATATACTTTTTTACATTTACTATAATAACCTTTTTTATTCAATTTTGCAAGAGCTTTTTGCGTTTTTCTTGCAAAAAATGCTGACTTTTTTCGACAAAAAGGGCAAAAAAGGGTCATTCTGCGGGAGTTTCCTCCTGCTCGTCCAGACGGACGGCGGCTTCCCTGTGATCCGCCAAGTTGATATACCCCGTATCCGTGGGCTTCAGCTTCTCCAAAATGCCCACCAGGAAGCGGATCTTGATATCCATATTATCGATATCCGCCAGGTACACGGTGAAGCGGTCGGCGTAATTGATGGTGATGTCGAAGCGGCTGACCATGTTGATCTCCCGCACGTGCTTCATCACCCCGTTTTCCGAAAGGGCGGTGTACAGCTCCTTCAGATCGTCGGCGGTACGGGTGTCCGCAAAGGAAACGCTCTCCCCCACCAGGCAACGCTCTACGGCGCCTGTGGAAAGGCGGGTAACCCCTGCGGTGATCTCGCCGCCCCCGATCCTGCCGAGGACACGGAGATCCCCGGAAAGCAGGTAGGCGTCCTCTCCCAGCACCAACGTCATCTCCGCCCGCCGCTCGCTGACGGTGACGGTGACCACGTTGGGCAGGGTGCGGGTGATCTCCACCTCGCCGATGTAAGGCAGGGCCTTGCGCAAGGCGTCCCCCACCTCTTGGGCACGGAAGGAAAAGAGGTTATCTCCAAGAGAAACGGAAAGGTGCTCAAGGATCTGCCCCTCGGTGTAGATCTCGTTGTTCTCCACACGGATCTCCGCAACACGGAAGAACACGAAGAAGCACACCACCAAAAATACCAGGGTGACGCAAAGGAACAGCGTCAGATAAAACACCGATCTGCGGCGGCGCTTTTTGTCCTGCTGACTGCGCAGGGCGTCCATATTGGCGTTGCTTCGCACAAACCTGCGTTGCTCTTCCATGGGGTGTCTCCTTTCCCGAGGGATACGGCTTTATTCCTCCGCCAGGCGGATGACCTCGGCGGCGATACGGTCGGCGGAATCGGGAGCGGCAAAGTTGCGGATGCCGTCCTCGATGCGCTTCCGTTTGTTTTCGTTTTCCAACAGGTCTTCCACGGCCTTCTTCAGAAGGGCGCTGTCCAGCTCAGACTCGCGGAATACCACGGCGGCGCCTGCGTCTGCCAGCAGGCGGGCGTTTTTGTACTGGTGATCCTCCGCCACGTGGGGGCTGGGGATCAGAATGGCGGCTTTGCCCCGCACCGCAAGCTCTGCCAAGGTCATGGCACCTGCACGGCAGATGATCAGATCCGCCGCCGCCTGGCGGTAGGGCATATCGTAGAAATATTCGGCAATGGTGAGGTTTTCCCGTTTGTCCAGCCCGTTCTCCTTTGCCAGGGCGGAGAAATGGGCGAATTCCACTCTGCCCACGGCGTGATCGTGGCGGATCCCCGCGGGAACGGTGTACTGCTCCATCAGATCGAAGCAAAGCTCGTTCACCCGCTTGGCGCCCATACTGCCGCCGAAGGACAGGATATACAGCTCATCCTCCCCGATGCCCAGCTTTTCTCTGGCTTCGGCACGGGTGATGTGGTCCACGTGGATGGGGTTGCCGGTGAGCATCAGCTTTTCCCACGCCTCACGGGGGAAATATTTCTCGCTTCCCTCGAAGCTGATGCAAACCACGTTGGCCAGCTTGGAAAGCTTCTTGGTGGTCACCCCCGGGAAGGTGTTCTGCTCGTGGATCAGGCAGGGAATGCCCAGCTTGGACGCCGCCTTCACCGTGGGCCAGCTGACGTAACCGCCGGTACCCACCACCACGTCGGGCTTGCGTTCCTTCAGGATCTTCTTCGCCTGGCGGACGGAGGAGACGGCCTTGTACAGGGCCTTGCAGTTTTCTTTTAAGCCTTTGAAATTCAGCTTCCTGCGGAAGCCCTGCACCTCGACGAAATCGATCTCGTAGCCCGCCTTGGGGACCAGGGTGCTCTCGATGCCCCGCTTGGTGCCTACGAAGGAGATCTCTGCCCGGGGCTCCTGCTTTTTGATGGCTTTCGCTATATTCAACGCGGGGTTGACGTGTCCGCCGGTACCGCCGCCGCTCAAAACGACTTTCATAGTGACTTTCATTCCTTTGTTAAGCTTTTTCGGTATAGGAATAACGGGAAACTGCCAGCACCAGGCCCATCTCGCAAAGGAGGATGATGAGAGAGGTACCGCCGTAACTGAAGAAGGGCAGGCTGATACCCGTACTGGGGATGGTGTTGGTGACCACGCAGATGTTCAAGATCACCTGGATGATCACGTGGGCGATGATGCCCATGACCAAGAGAGAAGAGAATTTATCCTGGGAGTGGGTGGCGATGTGGAAGCCCCTCCAGGCAAAGGCGGCGAAGAGACCGATGATCAGCACGGCGCCGAAGAAGCCCATCTCCTCGCAGATGATGGCAAAAATGTAATCGTTGTAAGGCTCGGGGAGATACCCGTGCTTTTGGTTGCTCTGCCCCAGGCCCAAGCCCCAGAACCCGCCGGAGCTGATGGCGTAGAGAGATTGGGCAGGCTGCCAGCCCTTACCGCCGGAGGCGTTGGACATGAAGGAGAAGGGATCCTCCCATACGTCCAAGCGGGTGAGGGCGTGGGGAACCACCTTTGCGATGATCTCCCGTCCCCACATGATCAAGGACGCGCCTGCGGCAACGATGGCGGCACCTACGGCACCCAGGAATTTGGCGCCGGTGCCTCCCAGCCACATCATCACGTAGACGATGATACAGCAGATGATGGTGGCGGACAAATGGCTTTGGAGAAGGGTGGTGGAAACTGCCATCAGCAGGTAGGCGCCGAAGGGCAGTACGCCGTATCGGAAGGTATGCATACGGTCTCGGTTCCGCACCACGTGGGTGGCGCACACCAGCACCAGGGCGAATTTCAGGAACTCGGAGGGCTGGAACTGGATGCCGCCGATGGTGAGCCAACGGGTAGCGCCGTTGTAGTTTTCACCGATGAAGCGCACCACGGCGTTCATGGCGATGGCCACCAGGAAGATGGGGTAGGCCGCCTTCCGCAGGAAGCCCAGTGCCAAGGGACCGCAGGCGGCGATGGCCGCCATGGCGGAGACACCCAGCAGAACGTACATCAGCTGGGGACGGGCCAGGGCGTAGGAGTCGCCGTAACGGTTGGCGGAATGGGCGTAGGAGGCGGAGAACACGGCGATGGAGCCGATACACACCAACAGCAACACGATGATCAAAAAGGGGCGGTCCATTTCACCCAGGAAACGGGTCACGGTGCCCGGCATTTGGCGGACGGTGAGCTCCCGCTTCGCTTTGGAACGGGGGACGGGGGTATTGGTTTCCGTTTTCATGGGAAGAGCCTCCTTTCCGTGAGGATCGATGGGAAGTTACGCCAGGAGCCAATAGGTCAGCCCGCAGCTCAAGGCGGTGACGAAGGAGAAGGTGAACACCACTCTCACCTCGCTCCACTTACACATTTCGAAGTGGTGGTGAATGGGTGCCATTTTGAAGATACGCTTGCCCGTCAGCTTGAAGCACAGGACCTGGAGCATGACGGAAACGCCCTCCAGGATCCAGATGAGACACAGGGGAAGCAACAGCAGCTCCGCATCTGCGGTGAAGGCCAAAGCAACGGTGAAGCCCCCCAGGAACAGAGAGCCCGTATCTCCCATAAAGATCTTTGCGGGGTGGAAGTTGAAGACCAAAAAGCCCAACAGTCCTCCCGCCAAGGAGGCGGCGAGAGCGGTGATGCCCCCGTCCTGCCAAAGCAGGGCGCCTGCGCAGATGAAGAACACGCACTGGATCAGGGAAACGCTCCCCGCCAGGCCGTCGATGCCGTCGGTGAGGTTGGCGCAGTTGATCACGTAGACGATCACCAGCACCATGATGGGATAGTAGAACCAGGAAAGCTCCAGGCTCTCCAGCCCGAAGAGGCCGTACAGCTTTACCGCCGTGCCTGCGCCGCAAACCAGGGCGCGGTATGCCAGAAAACCTGCGGCGGTGAGGATCTGCAACGCCATTTTCTGCTTTGCGGTGAGACCCTTGTTGCGCTTTTTGAACAGCTTTACGTAGTCGTCGATGAAGCCCGTCAGACAGGAGCAAAGAGCAAGGATGGCAATGCCGCCCCAGGCGGGATCCGCACCCTCCCCTGCCGTCAGCGCCCAGACGATGAAGGCCGCCAGGGTGGACAGGACGAAGAACAAGCCGCCCAGCACGGGGGTGCCCTCCTTACATTTGTGCCAGGAGGGGCCGATCTCCAAGATCTTCTGCCCCAATTTCACCTTGCGGAGAACGGGGATGAAGATCTTCAAAAGAAGGGCGGAAAGCAGGAAGGAGCCTGCCAGGGGAAAAAGGATACGGTAGAGAATTTCCATGTTCTTCTGTATTTCCTTTGAAATATTTTCGTAAAGATCAGTCGCTGGTGCCCTCGTAGCGGCAGGTCACCACCACGATGGTGCCGGGCGCTACCAAGGTGCCGGAATCGACGGACTGGGAAACCACGTAGCAGTTCTTGGTGTCGCCGTCGAAGACGCCCTTGATCTGCACGTTCAAGCCCTTGTTTTGCAGGGAGCGCAAAGCGGACTCGGGGGTACTGCCCGTGACGTCGGGGACGGAAACGGTGGCTTCGCCCTGAGAATCGTCGGTGTACAGGATCACCTTACCGCCTACGGCGATGCTTTGCTCGCCCTTGGGCATTTGGCTGACCACCTTGGAGCCGCTTCCCTTGATCTCGCACTTGAGACCCAGGCCCTCCACAAGCTCCTTCACCTCGTCGGCATCCATGCCCACGTAGTCGCGGATGGTCACCATTTCCACCGCATCGGCGGATTCGTCGGGGGCGATGCCCATATGGGGCAGAACCTCCGCTAAGATCCGTCCCACCGCGGGAGCGGCAACGGCGGAGCCGTAGATGCCGTACTCGGGATTGGGGGTATCCACCGTCACCAGGATGGCGATCTTGGGATCTGCCGCAGGGGCGAAGGTAACGCAGGAGGAAACGTAGTCGTCCTCTCTGAGGGTATCTCGTTTCTCGGAGGTACCGGTTTTGGAGATCACGTCGTAGCCGCTGACGCAGGCGTTCTTGGTGGAGTTCACCAGGTAGGACATGATGTCCTTGCAAACGTCCTCGGAAACCACCTGGCGGGTGCTTTCGGAGGAGAAACTCTGTACCACGTTGCCGTTTTTGTCGGTGAGGTACTTCCCCACGTGGGGAGTGACCAGGTAGCCGCCGTTGGCAACTGCGGAAAGGGCGGTGATGTGCTGGAGCATGGTGACCTTAAAGGTCTGACCGAAGGAGTAGACTGCCAGCTCCACGTCGCCGAAGTTGACGCCGGTGGTGTCGTAATAAATGGAGGACACCTCGCCCAGCAGGTCGGAATTGGTTTTTTCGGTGTAGCCGAAGTTCTTGAAGTAGCTCTTGAATCGATCGTGCCCCACCTCGAAGCCGATGTAGGCAAAGCCGGGGTTGCAGGAATTCACCAGACACTGGGCGATGGTCTGCATCCCGTGGTCACGGACGGAGTGGCAATGGATGGTCTGCCCCGCTACCACGATCTGTCTGCCGCAGTTGAACTGCTGGGTACGGGTGGCGGCACCGCTTTCCAGCGCCATGGCGGCGGTGACCACCTTGAAGGTGGAGCCGGGCTCGTAGGTCTGGGTCGCGATGGTGTTGTTCCACATCTCGTTCAGCAGAGTGGAGCGGTAGCTTTTGGCGTCCTCCCCCGTGTAGGCGTCCAGCTTTGCCTGGTATTCCGGGGAAAGGGTGGTATAGTCGTTGACGTCAAAGTTGGGATAGATGGCCAGGGCCAGGATCTCCCCGGTATCCACGTCCATGATGACGCAGGAAACGCGTCCCTCCGGCTCGTGCTCGTAGTAGGTCTCCTTCAGATGCTTTTCCACGATGCTTTGGATGGTGACGTCGATGGTGGTCACCAGGTTCAAGCCGTCCTGGGCGGCGATGTAGCTTTCGTAGTTGTAGGCAAGCTCGTTGCCGTTGGCGTCCTGGGCCCGGACGGCTCTGCCGTCGATGCCGCTGAGGTATTCGTCGTAGGTGAATTCCAGCCCCAGCAGGCCGTTGTTGTCAGAACCTACGAAGCCCAGCAGGTGGGATGCCAGGGTCCCCTCGGAATAGGCACGCTTGGTGCCCTCCTCCAGGGCGATCTCCAGCTCCAGGTCGTTTTCGGAAATGAACAGGCGGACGTTATCCTCTTCCGTCTGATTGATGTCTTTTTTGATGACCAGGTACTTGTATTTCAGCTTTGCGTCGCCCAGGGCGTAGTATTTGTCCAGAATGTACTGGGCGTCCACGTCCTCCAGGCACGCCGCAAGTCCCTCTGCCAGCCAGCGCAGGTAGGCGGCCTCTCCCATGGGCTTGGGCTCCTCGTCCCCTTCCGCCTTGCCCTTGGTGGCGGCGTCGTAAACGTCTGCGGGAGAGATGAATACCGTTTGGGTGGTGACGCTTGCCGCCAGCTTGGTGGTACCGTCGGCGGCGTAAATGGTGCCTCGCTTGGCCTCCAGCTTCACCTCGTAGGTGTACTGCTCCACCGCCTTTTCGGCGTAATCGTAGGGATCCACGATCTGCAGGAAGGCCAATCTGCCGCAGAGGGCGATCAGCGCCGCCAGCATCAGGGCAAGCACCGTGCGGCTTCTCACCACGATGGTCCTGTGGGTCAGCTCTCTGCGCTTGGTTTCTTTCTTTTTCGGGGTGCCGTTCCCCTGCTCCGTTTTGGATACGGGAACGCTTCGCTTGGGTCTTTCTGCGGGATGATTGGGTTTTCGTTCCATATCCTTGCCAAAATCCTCCGATTTTTTTGCGGTATAAAAAGACGGCAAACGGGTAAGAGGCATATAGACGCTTCTTACCCTTGTTTTCCTTGCTATTGGTACTATATTCGCCCTGTCAAGCAATTATGAAAGAGCACGTGGGGAATCATTCCCCGAAGAATCCCCGCATCACTTCCGCCAGACCGGACAGCAGGTAACCGAAGCCGCTTTCCTGTTCGTCTTCGTACTCCATGATCTCCGTTTTGTCCTCGGGAGTGAGGGTAACGATATACTTATCCAGGGTATCTGCCTTGACCATGCCCAGCTCCTCCGTGGCAAACTTCTCGAAGGCGGCGCGGTCGTCCTTGTTTTCCAAACGGACCTCCAGCTTTTTCTGCTCGTTCTGCAGCTTTGCCAGGGTGTTCTGCAGGTCGCGGATCTCACCGTTGTACTGGTCGATCTCCGCATAGTTCATCATCATAAACAGGAACAGAGCGGTGATCAGAGCCAGCACCATCACGATGCCCAGGGGGAAGGGCTTACGCTCCTTGCGCTCCTTGCGGACGGTGATGAACTTGGGCTCGCGGACGGCATGGCGGTGGGCCATGCGCTTGCTTTCCCGCTTGGACAGGGGTGCGGTCTTACGGGCGGGGGCGGTCTTGACGGCCTTGGGCTGGGGGACGGAAACGGAGGTTCCGGTACGTTTTGCGGGGGTGCGGGCGGGGGTGGTTCTTTTCTGTTCCATCTCGTTTCCTTCCTTTTCTTTAAAGCTTTTCGCAGACCCTCAGCTTGGCGCTGTGGGCGCGGTTGTTGTCGGTGATCTCTTGCTCCGAGGGGAGCAGGGGTTTTCTGGTAAGCACCTTTACCGTGGGCTTCTTGCCGCAGACGCAGATGGGAAAATCCTTGGGGCAGGTGCAGGGATTCTCTCCCGTGGCGAAGGCGTTCTTCACGATACGGTCCTCCAGGGAGTGGAAGCTGATGATGCTCATATGTCCCCCGCTCTTCAGATGGGGGATGCCTCCTGCGATCATAGCGGAAATGCTGGAAAGCTCGGAGTTCACCTCGATGCGGATGGCTTGGTAGGTGCGCTTGCAGGGATGGCCTTCCTTTTTATTCTGCTTGGGCATGGCGGCGGCAACGATGGCGGTGAGCTCCGCCGTGGTGTCGAGGGGCTTTTGCTCTCTGGCGCGGAGGATCCTGTCGGCGATGCGGCCGGCAAAACGTTCCTCGCCGTAATCTCTGAGGATGCGGATCAGATCCTCGCGGGAGTAGGTATTCACCACGTCGTGGGCGGTGAAGGCCTGGGTCTGATCCATACGCATATCCAGGAAAGCGTCGGCAGAATAGGAGAAGCCGCGGGTGGGATCATCAACCTGGGGACTGGAAATGCCCAGGTCGGCCAGGATGCCGTCCACCCCCTCGGGGGCGTATTCTGCGGCGATCTCACCAATTTCGGAGAAGTTGCTCTTCACCAGGGTAAGCCTGGGATCGTTAAATTTGTTACGGGCGTTTTCCAGGGCTACGTCGTCGCGGTCGATGGCGATGACTCTCCCCTTTTCGGAAAGGCGGGAAAGGAGCAAGCCCGTATGGCCGCCTCCTCCCAGGGTGCAGTCGATATAGGTTCCGTCGGGGTTCGTGAGAACGGACTCCACGGTTTCGTTCAGTAAAACGGTGATATGTTTGTATTCCATCAGAAGCCAAGCTCCTCAAGAACAGGCAGGATGTTGCCGTAGTTCTCTGCATCCAGTGCGTCCCAACGTTCCTCGTCCCAGATCTCCAAGCGGGTATCGTCGCCCACCAGCACCACGTTCTTCTCCAAGGAAGCGAAGCGGCGGCAATCTGCGGGGAGGGTCACTCTTCCCTGTCCGTCCAGGGAGGTATCGAAGGCGTTTGCAAAGAAGTAATGGCGCACGTCCTTGGCACGGGTCTCCGGCAGGGCGGCGATCTTGGCGGCGAAGGCTTCCCACTCCTTCATGGGGTAGAGACGCAAGCAGTTCTGCAAGCCTCTGGTGACCATAAAGGTCTCCCCCAGCTCCTCCCGAAGGCGCACGGGAATAAACAATCTGCCCTTGGCATCCACTGCGTGACGGTAAGTTCCTGTGAACATATCTGCCTTCCCTGCTCCTTTCCGAAAGATTTTGGGGTTCCCTACCACTTTTATGGGAAAACTATGGTATTTTCTTCCACTTATTGCCTTAAAATACCACCAGTGACCTTATTATAAGGAATGGAAAAGAATCTGTCAAGAGCGACTTTGGCGGGATGGAGGCGTTTGAAAACCCCTTTTGTCTATTTTTGTTAAAGGAGGAAAAAGCAAGGGAATACAAGGATTTTTTGAGGTTTGCCGTCGTATGCCGTCGAGGTCTGCCGTCGTTTTTTGGGAAAATTTCGTCACTTCTTGCAAAACATTTGTTTTTGCTGTTTGAAAGGAAAAAGCCCCCGAGGGAGGCTTTGGCGCGGAAAGCGGAAAATTGCAAAAAGAACTTGACAAAGCGGCTTCTTTCTGCTATAATACCGCTTGTTGCATGGGATGCGACTAAAATATGCTAATGTGGCTCAGTCGGTAGAGCAGTTGATTCGTAATCAACAGGCCGCGGGTTCGAGTCCCGCCATTAGCTCCAAAAAAGACCCAAATCGGGTCTTTTTGTTTTTGGTTTTTTACTTGAGAGTGATAGACTTGAACACCTCGGCGGTGACTTCGTCGATATCGGTCACGGCGGTGACGGTGATGGTGTAGTGGTTCTTCTCCCCCACCAGGATGAACTGGGTCATGGTCATCTCGATCTCCTGGTAAGTCAGGCTGTAGGTGCACACCACCATCTCAACCCCTTGGTCGTTGGTCTTCTTCTCCACGGAATAGGTGCCGATGTCCATCCCCATAGCTTCGAACACGTTGCCCATGAGCTCCATGAAGGTATCCTGGGAAAGGCTCGTGTAAAGCTCGGTGTTCTGATCGTTGGCGGTCTCGGAAACCAGGTTGACGCTGTTGCCCTGATCGTCTGCCATAACGGGGTTATCGCTGTCGGTGAGGGTCCAGTCCTTGGGGCAAGCGAAGGAAAGGGCGCTGGTGCCAAAGGGCTTGTAGCCTTCCGCAAGGACGTACTCCTTGGGGGTGGAAACGGTCTCTTCGGTAGAGGAGGTGTCCTCAGCCTCGGATTCCTTCTTGGGTTCTTCCTGTTCGCCGCAGGCGGTCATGGCGAAGACGCAGGTCAGCACCAGAGTCAGCGCCAGCAGGCAGGTAAGTACTTTTTTCATTGTTTGTGATCCTCCTTTTCGGGTTTCAAAATGCAGGTCTATTTTACACTCAACGCCTCCTTTTGTCAATAACCCGGAAGTTGAAATTCGTAAACTTTTCTTTACAAAAACGGAAAAATCCCTTTTGGTATGAAGAACGGGATTGACATTTTTCCGTTTTGTGGTACAATAAACAGGAAAAGAAACAAAAAAGGAAGTTGCGTATGAAAAAGCGTTTGTTTGCGGTCCTTGCCGCTTTACTGGCAGTCTGCCTCCTTGCCGCCTGCGGCAGCGAGAGCACGGAGACCTCCTCTCAGGCAGAATCTGCAGTCTCTTCGGAAGCGGAATCCTCCATCCCCGAGGAAAACTCCCTGATGGAAAGCAGTACGGAAGAAGGCTCCGGCGAGGAAGCCCCCATTCCCGAGGATGCGGTGGATCTGCTGTATTCCCGCTACACCTCCAAGCCCTCCTTCGTGATGATCGGTACCTGCGCCCAGGGGGCTGAGGTCACCGCACAGCTGGGCGGTCAGAGTGTCACCGTTCCCTCCTACATGGGCTGGTTCACCGTGACCTTGAAGGCCCAAGGCAGCAGCAATACCCAGGAGGTCACCTTTACCCAAACGGTGGAAGGCGAAGCCTACGATATTCCCCGCACCTTTACCACCCGTGTGCGCACTCCCGAAAACAAGGGCACCCAGGGGTTGGCCAGCAACAAGGCGTATCAGTTCTTCCTGACCCAGATGCTCCCCGACCACATGGGCACCGCACATCTTTACAGCACCTCCCAGCTGGACAACATGGCGAAGCGCGTCAAGGACCGTTTGGCGCAGATGCACGCCTACAACCCGGACGCGGAGATCATCTACATGATCATCCCCTCCCCCATGACCATCTATCCCGAGCTGGTACCCGAGGAATATCCCAAGGGAACGGGACAGTCCCGCAGAGACCAGGTGATGGAGAAGCTTGCAGAGGCAGGGGCCACGGTGATCGACATGCGGGAGACCTTCATGGAGCACAAGAACGACGAGATGCCCCTGTATTACCATCTGGACAGCCATTGGGCGGATTACGGCGCTTACCTGGCCTACGTGGAGCTCTTTAACCACATTGCCGAGAAGTTCCCCGAAGCTTCCCCCCGGGGCATGGATGAATTCACCTGGACGGCGGATTACTACACCAGCGCGGACGCTATGCTGTTTTTGGATATCCCCCAGGTGAACGTGAAGGAATACGGCTACTACCGTGAGTTCAAGGAAAAGATCGATGCGCAGATCACCGCCGTTCCCCGCTACAGAGGGATGCAGTTGATCTACAGCGAGGACACCACGGCGGAGTTCAAGTTCGACACCAAGCGGTCGGAGCTCCCCTCCTGCTTGATGTTCAGAGATTCCTACAGCGCCGCCATCTTCGATCTCATTCCCGAGCGGATGAACCGCACCCACTACGTGGGCATGTGGAACTACGGCTGGAACAACGCTTACATCAACAGCGAAAAGCCCGACTACGTGATCTACCTCCTTTCCGAGTGGAACGTGGATCAGATCGTGGCGAGATAACAGAGAATACCCATATATGTTTACGAGAGGGAACCTTTTTCGAAAAAAAGGTTCCCTCTCGTGCTCTCCCTCGAAAAACTTACTTTTAAGAGGATCATCCCGAAAACGCCAGTTTTCGGGCAGTGGGTTTTCTTTTTGGATTCTTAAACCTTTTTCTTTTTTCGAAAAGAAAAAGGTTTAAGCCCTCTTTTTTTATAACCCCAACAGCTTGTACAGCGTAGGCTCAAAGCCGAAGGCGTCCATGACCTGCTTCACTTCGGAGAGTGCCTTTTCCTTCACCGCCTTAGGGGTAAGGGGGCGCTTCACGGCGCGGATGAGCACGTTTTTGGGGGTGTGATCCAGCTCGATGAACTCCAAAAGCTGCGTCTTGTATCCGCAGTACTCCAGCAGATTGGCGCGGATGGCGTCCGTGGCCAGGGCGGAGAACCGCTCCCCCACGATGCCGTAACGGGAAAGGAGGGTCAGCTCCTTGGGGGACAGCTGTCCGTTCAGCTCGTGCTGACAGCAGGGCACGGAGAAGATCATCTCAGCGCCCCAGGAAAGGGCGTTGAACAAGGCGTAGTCCGTGGCGGTATCGCAGGCGTGGAGGGTCACCACCACGTCCACCTCGAAGGGAGCCTTGTAGCCGTTGATGTCTCCCATCTCAAAGCGGAGGCCGTGGTAGCCGTACTTCTTGGCCGCAAGGTTGCATTTTTCGATCACGTCGGATTTGAGATCCAGCCCGATCATCTCCACGGGGATACGGCGCACCCGGGTGAGGTAATAGTAGAGAATGAAGGTGAGGTAGGACTTACCGCAGCCGAAGTCGATGACGTTCAGCTTTTCCACCTTTCTGTCCTTCAGCTCGTCGTCGATCATTTCCAGGAAGCGGTTGATCTGCTTGAACTTGTGGTACATGGAGGCCACCACCTTGCCCTCTCCGGTGAAGATCCCCATGTCCACCAACGGCGGGATCACGGTTCCTTCCTCCAAGAGGTATTGCTTCTTGCGGTTGTGGTCGGCAGAAAGCTTCACAGCGGGGGCCTTGCTCTTCACGGAGTATTTGCAGGCACCCTTGGAGGAGATCAGCAGGATATGCTCTCCGCCCGGGGCAAAGCCGTTCACCTGGCGGAATTTTCCTTCCGTGAGCAGGCACAGGGAATCTGCAAGCTCTTCACGGGTGACGTTCTCGTGGAAGACCTGCTTTTCCGTATATTTTTCGATCTGGAAGCCCTTTTGCTTTTCCAGGGCTACGATCTTCTTGTAGAGGGACGTTTTGGAGACGGGGTTGCTCACCGTGAACTTGGCCACACCCGCTTCGATCATTTTTTGAAGATACTGTTTCATAGGCGTTTCCTCCAATGGAACCAGTATATCACAAGAAAGAAAAAAAGTAAAGAGGCAAAAAAGTTGTGACTCTGTCACTTGACAAACAGTTAGCAATGGCTTACAATATAGAGGAAAGACGAGAACAGGAGTATTCTTTATGGAAGAGAAAGGAACACAGTACCGTGTGACGGGGATGACCTGCGCCGCTTGCTCTGCCCACGTGGAAAAGGCGGTAAAGGCGGTGAAGGGCGTGGAAAGCGTAGCGGTAAGCTTGCTGACAAACTCCATGCAGGTCACGGGAACGGCAAGCGAGAAAGCGATCTGCGATGCGGTGAAGAAGGCGGGGTATTCCGCTTTCCTCCCGGGGAAGGCCGAAGAAAAGCCCCAAGAGACGGGAAGCGAGACCAAGGGCCTGGTGACACGGCTTTTGGTGTCCCTTTGCTTTTTGCTGCCCTTGATGTACCTTTCCATGGGGCATATGATGTGGCACTTCCCCTTGCCCGCATTTTTGGAGTCCCCTGCCGCAGGGGGGCTGGCGCAATTGCTTTTGGCGGGGACCGTTATGGTGATCAACCGAAAATTCTTTGTAAACGGCACGACGGGACTGCTCCGCGGGGCGCCCAATATGGATACCTTGGTGTCCTTGGGTGCGGGAGCGGCGTTCCTTTACAGCACGGCGGTGCTGTTTGCCGTCATAAACACCGGGGAAGGCGGGCATTTCTATTTTGAATCCGCGGGGATGATCCTCACCCTCATCACCCTGGGCAAGCTGTTGGAATCCCGCAGTAAGGGCAAGACCACCGACGCCTTGAAGCAGCTCATGCAGTTGGCGCCCAAGACGGCGGTCCTTTTGGACAAGGACGGCAAGGAGCACACCGTGGAGATTGCCGCGGTGAGGGCGGGGGACCGCTTTGTGATCCGCTCCGGGGACAGCATCCCCACCGACGGAGAGATCTTGGAGGGTTCCCTTTCCGTGGATGAATCCGCCCTCACGGGAGAAAGTCTGCCCGTGGATAAGGAGGCGGGACATACCGTTTCCGCCGCCACCGTCTGCAAGAGCGGATACGCCGTCTGCAGAGCCACCCGCGTGGGAGAGGACACTACCCTCTCTCAGATCATCCGCATGGTCAGCGATGCCGCCGCCACCAAGGCGCCCATTGCCAAGCTGGCGGACAAGGTGTCGGGGATCTTCGTTCCCGCCGTTCTGGCCATCGCCGCCGTGACGGTGGGTGTGTGGATGCTTTGCGGTAAGGACGTGGGCTTTGCCCTGGCGAGAGGGATCTCCGTGCTGGTGATCAGCTGTCCCTGTGCCTTGGGGCTTGCCACCCCCGTTGCCATTATGGTGGGCAACGGCAAGGGGGCGAAGAACGGCATTCTCTTTAAGACCGCCGCCGCTTTGGAGGGTGCGGGGAGAGTGGAGATCGTCGCCCTGGATAAGACGGGCACCCTCACCAAGGGGACTCCCGGGGTGACGGACGTACTGCCCATGGAGGGCTTTACCGAAGAGGATCTGCTGACCCTGGCAAACGCCTTGGAGCAGAAGAGCGAGCACCCCTTGGCGAAGGCCATCGTTGCCTATTGCGGGGAACGTCACGTACCCGTAGGGGACACCAAGGAATTCAAGGTCCACCCGGGGAACGGCGTTTCCGCCATGGTGGAATACTCCGTTTGCGCCGCAGGCAACGCCGCCATGATGGCTGAGTACGCCGTGATGACGGAAGAAGCGCTTGCTCTGGCGGACAAGCTGGCAGAGGAGGGCAAGACGCCCCTGTTCTTCGGCTGTGACGGTGACCTGGTGGGTATTCTGGCCTTGGCGGACACCCTGAAGGAGGACGCCGTGGAGGCAGTGAAGCAGCTCAAGGGCATGGGCGTCCGCGTGGTGATGCTCACAGGGGACCATCAAAAGACGGCGGACGCTATCGGCAGACAGGCCGGGGTGGACACCGTTTATGCAGGTTTGCTTCCCGGAGATAAAGAAGAAAAGCTCCGCCATCTTGCCGCAGAGGGCAAGGTTGCCATGGTGGGAGACGGCATCAACGACGCACCCGCCCTCACCCGTGCGGATCTGGGCATCGCCATCGGCGCGGGGACGGACGTTGCCATTGAGGCGGCGGACGTGGTATTGGTACGCTCCCATATGGCGGATCTTCCCGCCGCAGTACGTTTGGGCAGACGGGTGCTCACCAACATCCGCGAGAATCTGTTCTGGGCCTTCTTCTACAACGCCGTGGGCATTCCCCTGGCGGCGGGGGTCTGGATCCCCTTGTTCGGCTGGGAGATGGAGCCCATGTTCGGGGCGGCGGCCATGAGTCTTTCCAGCTTTTGCGTGGTGACCAACGCATTGAGGCTGAACTTCGGCTCCCTTTACGACCCCAAGCACGACCATAAGCGGAAGCCGAAGAAAGCAAAAAAGGCGGTCTGTCCCCCGGCGGCGGAGCCGGTGGAAAAGACCATCTCTATCGAGGGCATGATGTGCGGGCACTGCGAGGGCAGGGTACGTACCGCTTTGGAGGGACTGGAAGGCGTGGAGGTTTTGGAGGTGAGCAACCTGAAGGGCATCGCCCGTGTGAAGGTCTCCCCCGCCGTGACGGATAGCGCTCTCCGCACCGCCGTGGAAAAGGCGGGCTATACGGCGGAGACGATTTCTTGACAAACCGTTCACGAAAAGTTTCTTGTTTTTCCGTGAAAAATGGTGTATTCTGTAGGTGAGATACGGAAAGGACGGTAACGAAATGAAGAACATCAAGGAGCAATTGGAATCCTTATTGGCGGAAGAAGGGGTACACGCCGACTATACGGACGGTCACTCCCTGGCGCCCACCCATCCCGTGCCCGAGCAGCTGGAAAGTCAGATGCGCCTGGCGGCGGAGCATTTGGTGGGGTTCAAGGAGCTGATGATGGTGTACACCTGTGCCATCAAGGAGGTGCACACCAAGTTCGACGTTTTGAACACGGAGTTTTCCGTGCGTTACCGCCGCAACCCCATCTACTGCATCAACACCCGCTTGAAGCGTCCCTCCAGCATCGTGGGGAAATTGGAGCGGCTGGGGGTGCCCCTTTCCCTTGCCGCCGTGGAGAATTGCCTCAACGACGTGGCGGGGGTGCGGGTGATCTGCTCCTACCGTGACGATATCTACCGCATTGCGGAATCCCTTTTGCGGCAGAACGACGTGGAGCTTTTGGAGCAGAAGGATTACATTCTTTCCCCCAAGCCCAACGGGTACCGCAGTCTGCATCTCATCATCCGTATTCCCGTGTTCTTCGCCAACGCCACCCACAAGGTGAAGGTGGAGGTGCAGATCCGCACCATCGCCATGGACTGCTGGGCAAGCCTGGAGCATCAATTGCGGTACAAGCAGGCCATTCCCGAGGAGGAACGGATCGCTAAAGAGCTGTTGACCTGTGCGGAAATGCTGGCGGAGACGGATGCACGGATGCTGGCCATCCGCCGTGAGATCGAGCACGGCGAGGAGGGCGAGGACGGAGACGCCGCCCTTTTGGAGAAGCTGAAACGGCTGGACGTGAGGATATAAAAAGTACGCTTAAGAACCTTTCTTTTTAGAAAAGAAAGGTTCTTAAGAATCTCCTAAGAAAATCGAATGCCAAAAACTGACGTTTTTGGAAAATGGGAAATAAAAAAGAGCTGGCGGTTCAGCTCTTTTTTGAATGCGTTTTTACTCTTCGTCCTTGGTGATGTGAGAGGTAACGTTGGCCACCAGGTGATCCAGCTCGATGTCCTTGGTCATGTGGAACACGATGGGCTCGGGCTTGTTCTTCAGCTTCAAGGTCACGGTGTCGTACTCCGCAAAGGAAGGACGCTCCTCGGGGCGGGAAGCGGAGATGCTTTCCACGGAGGAATAGGGATAAACGGCAAAGATCTCCTCGCACTCGTCGGAGGTCATGGACAGAAGACGGTAGCCCAGGTAGACGGCGGTCTTATCCATGTAGAAGGAGGTCATCACCAGCTTGTTACTGCGGCGTCTGCCGTCGTGGCCTACGCGGAACATGATCTGGCCTTCCAGCAAATAGGCGCGGGCGAACTTGATCTTCTCCTCGTCCAGAGAGACGGGCGCCTTGCCTCTGCCGTTGTGGGCGTTGAGCTTTTCCTCAGTGAAGGCGCGGAAATCCTTTTTGAAGGCGTTCTCTGCGTTCACCACGGAGGCGGTGTATTCCTTATCGCTGACGGACATGGTGGAGGTCACGATGGCGGCAACTGCGGCCACCAAGGCGAAGGATGCGCCCAGATAGCTCCAATACCAGTTCAGCGCAAAATACGCCAACAGACCTGCGCCAACGGCTACCCAGCAGGCGATGGAAAGCTTACCGATATTCTCTTTGGTGAAATATCGGGTGTTGTTCTTGTAATTCATAATCATACCCTCTCTCGTTCTTGACTGGAAGACAGTATACACGATTTTTGACCGTTTGTCAATAACCTGACAGTAGAATTCCTCTCGCCTTTTGATTTACCGTGTAAAAATCAACGGAAGCTCTGCAGGCTTGGCGGAAGAATAGGTCAGGCTTGCAAGAAACGCCCTTTCTGCGGCGGGAAGCAAGGCCTTGTCTCTCGTATGCAGGTAGGCCAGGGTCTGCCCTGCCTTGACGTAATCCCCCACCTTGGCACACAAAACGATGCCTGCGGCGGGATCGATGACGTCCTCTTTTTTGGCTCTTCCCGCACCCAGCAGGCAGGCCGCCGTGCCGATGCCGTCGGTCTCCATATGGGCAAGGTAGCCCTCCTCCTTGGAAGTGAGGGCGTAGCACACAGGCGATACAGGCAACAGGGAAAGATCCTCCAAAACGGCGGTATCCCCGCCCTGGGCGGCGATCCATTCCAGGAATTTGGCGTAGGCTCTGCCGTCGCGGATGGCTTCGATACACTTTTCCTCCGCTTCCTCTACGCTCCAACCCATACAAAGAGAGAGCATATTGGACGCCAAGGCGATGCACACACGGTAAAGGTCGTCCTGCTGTTCTCCCCGCAATACGGAAACCGCTTCCTTGACCTCCAGGGCGTTGCCGATATGGGTACCCAGGGGCACGTCCATATTGGTGATGAGGGCGCGGACGTTTCTGCCGCAAGCCTGTCCCACCTGCACCATGGCGTCTGCCAGCTCTGCCGCCGCCTCGGGGGTCTTCATAAAGGCGCCGCTTCCGCATTTTACGTCCAAGACGATGGACTTGGCGCCCCCTGCCAGCTTCTTGCTCATAATGGAGGAAGCGATGAGAGGCATACAGTCCACGGTGGCGGTGACGTCCCGCAGGGCGTACAGCTTTTTATCCGCAGGGGCAAGCACGCCGCTCTGCCCCACCACGCAGACGCCTACGCGGTTTGAAATTTCAAAAAACTCTTCGGGGGAAAGGGAGGTGCGGTAGCCGGGGATGGATTCCAATTTATCCACCGTGCCGCCGGTATGTCCCAGCCCTCTGCCGGACATTTTTGCCACCTTGCCGCCAAGGGATGCCACCAAGGGGGCAAGGATCAGGGTGGTCTTATCCCCCACCCCGCCTGTGCTGTGCTTATCCACGGAAAGGTCTCCGAAGGCGGAAAGATCCACCCTGTCCCCGGAGCTTGCCATGGCGTCGGTGAGGATGGCGGTCTCCTCCATGGTCATCCCCCTGAAGCAGATGGCCATGCACAAGGCCGAGGCCTGCTCGTGGGGGATGGTTCCATTGGTATACCCTTCCACAAAGAAGCGGATCTCCCCCTCCGTTAAGGGTTCGCCGTGCTTCTTTTTGGTGATGATGTCGTACATTCTATACATACTCAAAAGCCTCCGAAGGCGTGGGGCAGGATCTCCCCGAAGGTGTAGCTCCCATCGGGGGTGATGATACGGAAGTCCTCTTTGCAGAACTCCGCCATGACCTGACGGCAGACGCCGCAGGGGAAGGCGGTTCCGTCGGGAGTACCCTCTTTTCCCCCCACCACGGCGATGGCGGTAAACTCCCGCTTGCCGTCGTAGACGGCCTTGAAGAAGGCGGTGCGTTCTGCACAGATGGTGGGGGTGAAGGATGCGTTTTCGATGTTACAGCCCGTATAGACGGTGCCGTCCTCACACAGCAAAGCGGCGCCCACGGCGAACCGGGAATAGGGGGTGTAGGCGTGGGTCCGCGCCTCCCCCGCAAGGGTCAAAAGCTGTTGATCGGTCATATCAGAAGGCCTCCTTGATGGCTGTTCCGTGGGTAGAATAGGGAACGCCCAGGTAGTCCGCCACGGTGGCGGCGATATCCGCAAAGGTGTTCCGCACCCCCAGGCAGACGGGCTTCACCCTCTTGCCGTAAAGCAGTAAGGGCACGTTCTCACGGGTGTGGTCGGTGGAGATATCTCCCGGGTCACAGCCGTGGTCGGCGGTGATGAGAAGGAGATCCTCATCCTGCATCCCCGCAAGGAAGGCAGGCAGCCATGCGTCAAAGGCGGAAAGTGCCTTTGCGTAGCCGTGGATATCGTTGCGGTGGCCGTAGAGCATATCGAAATCCACCAGATTGGCAAAGCAAAGCCCGTGGAAATCTTTCTTTTGCAGCTCCAGCAGTACCTCCATCCCCTCCTCGTTGCCGTGAGTGGGATGGCTTTCGGTGATCCCTCTCCCTGCAAAGATGTCACGGATCTTGCCGATGGAAAGGACGTCCAAGCCCTGTTTTTGCAGTACGTCCAGCACCGTCTCCCCCGTGGGTTCCAGGGAGAAATCTCTGCGGTTGGCGGTGCGCTTGTAATTGCCGTTTTCCCCAAGGAAGGGACGGGCGATGACTCTGCCCACGGCGTGCTCCCCCGCGAGGAGCGCTCTCGCGATGCGGCAGTATTCGTACAGGGTCTCCACGGGGACGATCTCCTCGTGGGCGGCGATCTGAAACACGCTGTCGGCACTGGTGTAAATAATGAGTGCCCCGGTATTTACGTGCTCGTCGCCGTAATCCTTGATGACCTCCGTGCCGGAATAGGGCTTGTTGCAAAGCACTTCCCTGCCCACGCGGCGGGAAAACTCTGCCAGCAGATCTGCCGGAAAGCCCTCCGGGTAGGTGGGCAGAGGACGGGGAGACAACAGCCCCGCGATCTCCCAATGGCCGATGGTGGTATCCTTCCCTGCGCTCTGCTCTTCCACCCTGGCGTAGGCGGCAAGGGGTGCGGGGGTGGTACCCAGGAAGGAAAGCCCGGGGATGTTCCCAAGCCCTAAAGACAGCAGGTTGGGGACAGCAAAATAGGAGGAATCGGAAATGCTCTTCATTGTATGGGCTCCCCCATCCCCAAAGGCGGCGGCATCCTTTGCCTCGCCGATGCCCACGCTGTCCAAAACGATCAAAAAGACACGTCTGCTCATACGGCAGTTTCCAAAGCCAGGGTGATCATATCCGTGAAGGTGGTCTCCCTCTGCTCGGGGGTGAGATCCTCCCCGGTAAGGATGTGGTTGGACACGGTGAAGATCCCCAGGGCGTGCTTGCCGTAGCGGACGGCGTTCATATACAGGGCGGCGGATTCCATTTCAAAGGCCAACACGCCCATCTTGCCCCAAAGCTCCACGGACTGCATATAGCCGGGGAGGTTCAGGTTGTCCTCGTAGAACAGGTCGGAGGACAGCACGTTGCCCACGTGGTAGTTGTCCATGTTCAATTCCTTGGCCTTTTCCACGCACTTGGAAAGCAGACCGTAGTCCGCAATGGGGGCGAAGGTGCCGGGGAGGCGGAACTGCATGCCGAAGTTGGAATCGGTGCAGGCGCCCATGCCGATGATCACGTCCATTACCTTCACGTCCTTCTGAATGCTTCCCGCACTGCCCACACGGATGATGTTATCCACGTCAAAGGCGTTGAACAGCTCGTGGGAATAGATGCCGATGGAGGGCATTCCCATGCCGCTGGCCATCACGGAAACGGGGGTGTCCTTGTAAAGCCCCGTGTAGCCCTGGACGCCGCGGACGTTGTTCACCAGAACGGCGTCCTTTAAGAAATTCTCCGCAATGAAGCGGGAGCGGTTGGGGTCGCCGGGCATGAGAACGGTCTTGCCGAACTGCTGAGGGGTGGCCTTAATATGAGGTGTCGGATAATTCATGTTTGTTCTCCTTTACGATCTTTACGATTCTGCTGGTGCCAAGTCTGTCGGCGCCCAGCGCTAAAAAGTCTTCTGCGTCCTGCAGGGAGGAGATCCCTCCTGCGGCCTTCACCTTCACGTGGGGGGCAACGTGTGCCTTCATCAAGGCAACGTCCTCACGGGTGGCCCCGCCCTTGGAGAAGCCTGTGGAGGTCTTGATATAATCCGCCCCTGCACGGGAGACGATGCCGCACATACGGATCTTTTCCTCCTCGGTGAGGAGGCAGGTCTCGATGATGACCTTTAAGATCTTGCCGTCACAATGCTTTTTCACCAGGCGGATCTCTTCCTCCACCTGATCGTCCAGCCCCTCCTTCAAGGCACCTACGTGGATCACCATGTCGATCTCGTCGGCACCGTTCTGTACGGCGTCGAAGGCCTCGTAGGCCTTTGCCTCGGGGGTGGAATAGCCGTTGGGGAAGCCGATAACGGTACAAATAGCCAGACGGTCCCCCACGTAGGCCTTGGCTCTTTTCACGAAGGCGGCGGGAATACAGACGGAGGCGGTGCCGTAGGTCATGCCGTCGTCACAGATGGTTTTGATCTGCTCCCAGGTGCAATCCACCGCCAAAAGGGTGTGGTCCACGTGGGAAAGAAGCTCTTTCAGTTCCATGATCAATTACGCTCCTTTACATACTTTTTTATAGTTTACCACATTTTTCTTCCCATGGCAAGAGAAAAAAAGGTTGACAGAAAAATTTCTTTCGTGTATCCTGTTTCCATAACAAATCCAAAACATTTGGGGTGTAGAATCTACTCAAAGGAGGCGAAGGCATGGCAAAAATACTCATCGTAGAGGACGAGAAGCCCATCCGCAATCTGATCAAGCGGAACCTGGAGCTGGTGGGGCACACCTGCTTTGAAGCGTCCGACGGAGACGACGCCGCATTGCAGATCACGGAGACCCCCTTTGATCTCATGCTGTTTGACGTGATGCTCCCGGGGAAGGACGGGTTTGAGCTGTTGGAGCTGGTGAGGCTCCGTATGAAGCTTGCCACCCCCGTGATCTTTTTGACCGCCAAGGAAAGCATCGACGACCGTTTGAAGGGGCTTTCCCTGGGGGCGGACGATTATATCTCAAAGCCCTTCGTCCTCAGGGAGCTGCTGTTGCGGGTACAGGCCGTTCTGCGGCGGACCATGAAGGAGGAGGAAAGCCTGTTTTTTGACGATATCGAGGTGCGGTTTTCTGCCAAAAAGGTGTTCCGCAAGGGCGTGGAGATCTTCCTCACCCCCAAGGAATACTGCCTGTTGGAGACCTTGATCTTAAACCGTAACATCGTGCTTTCCAGGGAGAAGCTTCTTGCCCTTGTGTGGGGGTACGACTACGAGGGGGAATCCCGCACGGTGGACGTGCACATCCGTCAGATCCGCGCCAAGCTGGACTTGAAGGACCGTTTGAAGACCCTGTACAAAATGGGGTATCGATTTGAGTTGACGTAGGGAGCATCAAAGGGGACGCAGTCCCCTTTCACCCCTGCTTAAGAACCTTTCTTTTTTGAAGAAAGGTTCTTAAGAAACTCCAAAGAAAATCTATTTGGAGAAGAAAAAAAGGATATCGAATCTATGAAATTCAGAGAGAAAACGTATTTGGTCACCCTGGTTTTGTTTTTGGTGATCCTGAACGCAGGCATCTTCTCCCTTGCCTTTTACACCTACGGAAACAACGTGTCCGCCGCCAAGGACATCGCCGCGGCGGAGGAAAAGGTGATCGCGGAGGCCTTCTCCAACGATATTGCCTACCTTTCCCGAGAGGAAAGCATCCGCAGGGTGATGGACGCCTACGGGGAGTTTTACAAAAAGAAGGGGATCTATCTTTCCTTTTCCTTCCCGGAGGGAGACGCAGTCTCCACCCTGCCTGCGGGGTTGACGCCGCCAAAGGCGGGGCACTCCAAGGAACAGCGGACGGAGGAGGGCCGTTATTTTCTCATCGGAGAAACGGTTTCCCGACGGGACTTTTTCATGGTCTACGCCAAGGACATCGGCTATTTGGACGAAGATTTTCGGCACCTGGCAATGATCTACGTTCCCGTTTCCCTGCTGGCTTCCCTGTTCTTGGCGCTATGCTTGTTTTTGGTGCTTCGGAAGCTGGCCTCTCCCTTGGAGCGGCTGCGCACCGCCACGGAGGAGATGGCCAAAGGCAACTTCGCCGTCCGTGCCCCCGATACGGGAAAGGACGAGTTCTCCCTTCTGGGGAAGGATTTCAACCGTATGGCACAGCACGTGGAGGATCACACCCGCCGTTTGGAGGAAAGCGCCGCCACCAAGCAACGGATGCTGGACGACCTGGCCCACGAGATGCGTACCCCGCTCACCTCCATCCGGGGGTATGCGGAGTTTTTGCAGATCGCCAACATTCCCGAGGAGGAAAAGCTGGAAGCGGCGGATTACATCATCTCCCAGGCCGGACGGCTGGAAAAAATTGCGGAACGGCTTCTGGACGAGGCGTTCATCCGTGAAAACGGCATCAAAGGCGAGGACACGGCGCTTTTGGCTCTGATTTTCAGGGTGGAGAAAATGCTGGCCCCGAAAGCACGGACGTTGGGCGTTTCCCTTACCGTGGAGGGGAAGGAGACGGAAGCTTACTGCGATCCCCTGCTGATGGAAATGCTCCTTTCCAACCTGGCGGACAACGCCATGAAGGCCTGCAGGCAGAAGCCCGACGGCAAGGTGACCCTGCGTGTGCGGCGGGAAGGTGAATTTGCTCTGCTCTGCGTTGAGGACAACGGCGCAGGGATGACCGAGGAGCAGATCTCCCGCATCACGGAGCCCTTCTACCGCACGGACAGATCCCGCTCCCGCAGTGAGGGAGGCACGGGATTGGGGCTTTCCCTGTGTGCCAAGATCGCAAGCGCCCACGGAGCGGTGTTGGAGTTCCGCTCTGCCGTAGGAGAAGGCACTGTTGCGGAAGTCAGGCTTGGGCCGAAAAACCTTACAAATCCATAACAATTCCAGAACAAATCCAGAACATTTGGGGAGTATCCTTTCCCCCGAGGATGGAAACCGTTCTGCCGCATCGGTGAGACGACGTCGGCGGCGGGGACGGCTCCGCCTACTATAACGAAAGGAAAGAAAAAACATGAAAGCAAGAAAATTACTTTGGGTCACCCTGACGCTGATCACCGCTTCCGCCATGGTTCTCACGGGAAGCCTGGCTCTGCTGGCAGGGGCAACGGAGAACGAAACCACTCTGGATCCCGCTTCCGCCGTTCCCGAGATCGAAACGGTGGAGACGGAGGGTGAGGGCGTTACCCTGCCCGGGGAAAACACACCCCTGGAGAACAACCCCGTCATCCGTGAGGAAAACGGCAAGGTGGTGGCCTCCTTCCTCTCCCCTGAGGAGCTGACCCTCCTGCAGGAGCGCCGTGACGGCGGCGAATGGTTCACCCTCTCTCTGGAGGAGATGACCGCCATCGTGGAAGAGACCGTGCGGATGTTCTACGCCTCCCATACGCTGGAGGTTGGCGCCCTGGTGGACGGTGTTTACACCGTAGAAAGCTACAACGGCTATCTGTTCTACACCTCCGACGAATACACCAAGAAGACCTGGGGCGAGGTTCCCAACGTAGCGCTGGACGTCTTCAACGTGATCCTGGCGCAGATCGCCGCATACAACGACGCCATCGGTCAATGGGTCTCCTATCCTTACGGCTATGAATCCGGCTATCAGATGGTGGAATTCTACTACGCCTACGGAGATATGCCCAGCTACGAGGGGAAGTTCCTGGATCACTCCAACGGTCACGTCTGCCTGTACGACGAGGAAACGGGTTGGAGCAACACCTCTTACGATTACCTGAAGCTCAACGCAATGACCGGTACCATTGAACTCTACGTTCACGACACCGCAAAGTGCTTTGACGACAATCACGACGAATCCTGCTGTGAGCCTCAGACCGTTTTCTACGCAGAGGACTTCAAGGAAGAGTTCGTAACCACCCATCACGTAGAAGGCTCCAAGCGTGTCCGCGTAGAGATCTACGAAGAAGCCACTCAGACGCTGGTGGACACCTTCGTGATCGACGATCAGGAAGTGGTGGAGCAGGTCTTTGACGGCTTCCTGGCCTCCTTCCAAAACGCCTGCGATTACTTCAACGAATACGTGGCGGCGGAAGAGGATCAGCTCTATCGCGGCAAGTACCGTGTGATCGTTCACATGGAATCCGTGAATGAAAACCTGGTAGCCTCCCATCTCATGGATATGGATATCTGCTATCCCTACGGTTACAGCAACGACGTTTACGGATATCTCCACGATAATCTCTGGATGGATTACCAGATCCAAGGCGGCAGCAATTTCATCGAGATCGTTGACGCCTTCGTAGACGCATACATTCCCGCAGAATAAGCTCTTTTGGGAAACGTATATTGAGGGAACGGAAAAGGATCCGCATCATGCGGGTCCTTTTTCGGATCGGCGGGGGAGGTGCAGCTTTCGTAACGTAAAAGAACAGTTCTTTACCCTCGAAAGGGTACATCTAATTCCGGCGGGATCCCGCCTATCGGCGGTTTTCTCCGTTCGGCTGCGCCTCACCTGCGAAAACTTCGACTCCGCCGCGGGATTGCCTTTGGTTTTCTATCCTTTTCCCCTTTCCCGCGGCTCCGCTCAGGATGACCAAGTCGGCGCATTACGTTGGCAAAACGGGTAGCATCAGTACGCCGACGTTAAAAACGGCGAAGCCGTTTTTTCTGAGCGCCTGCTGAAACCAAGGGAAAGAACGGCAAAAACGCTACGTATAGCACAGCCGCTACCCCTTGTATTGTCACCCTGAGCAAGGCAGGGAGCATAGTATTTCCATAGGAGCACACGGCAAAATCCCTGCCGCGTCGAACTCTTATGAGTGGCGTGAGCCCGAATAAGAGTCAAAAAATGCCAAGCATTTTTTGAGGGTATGGCTACAGATTTGCACTACCGCCTTTTCCCGTTCCGTCAGTTACTTAAAACAGTTCTTTCGTTACAGAAGGGTACATCTAATTTCCTACCATATCCCTGCGGGGCGCAAAGCACCCCTTGGTTTTGCTCCGAACGGCACTAACGTGCCTTGCTTTCTCCGCAAAACTTCGACTCCGCCGCGGGACAGCCTTCGTTTTCCTATTCTTACCCCCTTCCCCGCGGCTCCGCTCAGAATGACAGTCGAATTGATATAGCTCAATAAACGCTACGCAAATCGACAACGCCACCCCTGTTTGTCACCCTGAGCAAGGCAGGGAGCACGGTACTTTCCATAGGAGCACACGGCAAAATCCCTGCCGCGTCGAACTTCCGCGCAGGGCGTGAGCCTAAGCGGAAGTCAAAAAATGCCAAGCATTTTTTGAGGGTATGGCTACATATTCGCACTACCGCTTTTTCCGTTCCGTCAGTTACTTAAAACAGTTCTTTCGTTACAGAAGGGTACATCTAACTCCCAACCATATCCCTGCGGGGCGCAAAGCACCCCTTGGTTTTCTCCGCTCGGCTACGCCTCGACTACGAAAACTTCGACTCCGCCGCGGGACAGCCTTTTCTTTTCTATCCTTTCCCCCTTTCCCGCGGCTCCGCTCAGAATGACAGTCCTGAAGTGAGAAGGGTGAAACCGTTACGCATATCGACAACACGGCGCCCTGCAAACAGCACCGCGGTCGAGCTCAATAATCGCTACGTATAGCACAACCGTCGTCCTCCAAACGACACCGCAAAAACTTTTTCCAAAAATCTTTCCCAAACCCGTAGGAGTTTTCCTTTTTCGGTTGTATAATGAGTGAAGAAGAAAAAACAGGAGGTACTTGTATGTTCAAAAAGCTTTCGATCATCACGTTGTTGATCTGCTTGCTCTGCGCTATGGCGGGATGCACCGGGGAGGAGCCAAAGGAGGGAAGCTCCATGGAGCCGTCCTTTATTTTGGAGGTATCGGGGGAAGCATCCAAAGAAGCGTCCGAAGAATCCTCCGAAGAGGGCTCCTCGGAAAGCCCCGACCTGCCCGACGGGGAGCTTTACCACAGAGATCCCTACAACCCATATGACAGAACTCCTGTGGTTGTACATCCCAACTTCCCTGCCCTCTCCCTGTTTACCGATGGGACGGCAGAAAGGTATGAGCACTCCCGCCCGTACACGGAATATTTGTTAGTGACCGAGATCACCGAGGACGGCTTTTACGGCACATTCCCCGCATCTCACACAGCCAACGTATTTGTGTTCGGCAGCTATGAAGGAATCTCCCGTGGAGATTACGTGGAGTTAGAGAACCATGATTACTTCCTGTTTATCGATGCGAATAATCGGTTCTCTGCCTTCCCCGCCGAGACGGTGAAGGAGCTGCGGGTTTTGGGCGAAGAGGATCTGGAGGATATTTTCGCCGTTGCAGTCCCCGAAAAGCCTGTGATCTATCTTTACCCCGAAGAGGAGACGGCGATCTCCGTGAAACTGGACTACAAGGGCGACCTGACCTGCACCTATCCCGCGTATGAAGACGGCAAAGGCTGGGAAAACCTCACCGTGTCTCCCGACGGCACCATCCGTAAGGACGGCAGAGAATACTACTGCCTGTATTGGGAAGGCAGAGGAAACGCAAGCTACGATTTCTCCAAGGGCTTTTGCGTCAAGGGGGAGGACAGCGCAGCATTTTTGGAAGCCGTTCTTCCTCAGATGGGGCTGACGGCAAGAGAGGCCAACGAGTTTATCATTTACTGGCTGCCCCGCTTGGAAGCGAATCCCTACAACGTGATCGCCTTCCAGCAAGAGGCTTACACCGAGACGGCGCCCCTGGAGGTCTCCCCCGCCCCGGACTCCATGCTCCGGGTGTTCATGGCCTTTTACGGCTGTGACAGCTACGTGGAGATGGCGCCCCAGGAATTTGAAGAGTTTCACCGGGTGGGCTTCACCGTAGTAGAGTGGGGCGGCGCAGAAGTGAAGAAGTAAGCAGCAATCATCGAAAGATTGGGATGTTTTTACAAAAAAGCATCCCTTCTTTTTTACAAAAAAGCAATTGCGAAAAGGGCTTGCGGTATGTTACAATAAAAGAAAAAAAGAAGGGATGAACGTATGAGAAAAAAGAAGCTGCTTGCGTTGCTTTCTTTCGTGCTTTGCTTTGTATGCTTGCTGTCCGCCTGCGGGGAGGAATTGCCCGGGGTGGTGAGCCAAGGGGAGTCAAGCTCCCCGGAGGAAAGCAGTGAGAACGAGCAATCCAAGGAGGAAGGCGAAATGGAACACAAGAACAACCTGGCATACGGCGCTTTTTACACCTACGGCTTCAGCGCCGCAGTGACGGGGGACGATCATCTTACCGCACTCACCGACGGGAAGGAGGATACCTTCGTTTCTGTCAGCACGGATATCAATCGGGACGGGAAGGACACCCTGTCCCTCACCTTCAACGATTGGTACAGCAAGTCCCACACCCTGGAGATGAAGAAAGACTACTTCACCCTGCAGATAGACCTGGGCTTTGTGGCCTCGGTGACCCGCATTGAGCTGGTGACGGAGGGCTACGAGGGACAGGTGGAGCTGTTCACCTCCGACGACGGCTATAACTTCACCAATTACGTCGGCGTCTTTGAGGAAACGGCTTTTGACCCGGACGTGGAGGCCAAGGCCTTGCTGTTGGTGCTCCCCGCCGCCGCAAAGGAGACGGTGAAGCTTTCCGAGGTGAAGGTAAAAGGCGAGCAGACCAACAAGAGGGTTCCCTTCGACGCCCAAACCACGGTGGTCTCGGGGAAGGACGCCGTTACCGGCAAGGACGGCAGGATCCTGCAGGTGGACTTGGGAGAGGCGAAGAACGTCTGTGAGGTACGGCTGCAGGGCGTGAGCAACATCCCCCGCCTCACCGTACGGTATTCCGCAGACGGGGAGAGTTGGGAGGACTTCGGGCAGAGCTACCTTGCGGGGAAGGACTGCTATCTGGTCACCCGCAACCACACGGTGGAGGCCCGCTATCTGGAGCTTTACACCTATATTCCCAACGCCATCTCTGCCGATGCGGTTTCCGTTTACGGCTGTGAAGAGGCCGTGGCGGAGCCGGATTACGACTTTATCAAGCGGAAGAATCAGTTGAGCAACACCAACGTTTCCGCCTACAAGGAAGCTTCCCTCAACGGGAATGCAGAAGCGGCGCTTGTGGATATGTCCTTTGTGAATTTCGTAAAGGGCAGCCAAGGGGAAAACACCCTGCGGGTCAGCCTGGGGCAGAGCTATACCGATCTTTGCGCTCTGGCTGTCAATTACAAGGCAAATGAACTGACGGAGGTTTCCGTAAAGGTGGGGGGCGAGGAGATCACCTTTACCGCCTACGATACCCAAGTGGCAGGCTCTGCGGTGAAGTATTTGTTCTTTGAGGAGGCCGCATCGGGAGAGACGGTGGAGATCGCCTTCTCTGCCGCAACGGCCCCCGAGATCAGCGAAGTGATGGTCTACTGCGGACAGCCTCAGCTTCCCCTGGTGCGGGGCGGGTTCTTCCAGCTTCCCACCGCAGGAGGCAATAACCCTGCCTCCCAGAACAGCGAATACGCCTGGTATTTGCAGTTGAAGGGAATGCGGGATCTGGGCATGGAGTACGTGGTGCTCCAGTACAGCGCCCATTACAACGCAAGAAGCACCATGATCAACGGTAAGAACATCAAGGGAAAGGGCTTCCGCTATACCGCCACCTACGGTTGTGAGGACGTTTGCGGTGCGGTCTTGGATGCCGCAGAAAAGCTGGGGATGCAGGTATACTTAGGCACCATGCACGACGCTGATTTTGCGAATCCCATTGCCAACATGGAAAGCTACGAGGGCATGGTGGACGCCGCCTTTGCCATCATCAAGGATATCCGCACACTTTACGGGGATCATCCCGCTTTTGCGGGCTACTACCTTTCCGACGAGACCTGCGATTACTGGCTGAACCTGAAGGGCGGCGTGGATGCGGCCAGATACGTTTACAAGAACCAGTCGGACTACATCCGTGAGATCCATCCCGAGGCCAAGATCATGATCGCCCCCGCCATTTGGAGAAGCGGCAAGCCCGAGCAGGGTGCGGACAATCTTTACAAAATGCTTGCCCCCGAAAAAGAGGGTGAAAGGCCTGTGGTGGACATCGTTGCCGCTCAGGACTGCTTAGGCAGAGAGCAGACTCTTTACGTCACCGATGGGGCTTACGTTTCTTTTGAATCCTACGTGGAGGAATGGGCCAAGGCGGTACGCCGTGCGGGTGCGGAGTTCTGGCACGATGCGGAGGTATTTGAGATCATCAGCTCCTCCAAGCGGGCGGACGAGGTGGTGAAGTCTCTGCAGATCGAGATGAAGACCTCCGGCACGGTGATCGTGTTCGATATCCCCCATTACTTCTCCACCTATTCCATGGGGGCTTACAACGACGTGAAGAACTGCTACAAGGTTGCCATCATGCGGGACTACGTGAAGTATTACGGCACCTTAAAAGAGCTTGACGCCATGGGTGCGGAAGCAGAACAGCCCGAAGTGAACACAGACGACGGCAAGGAGGTGGACACCTCCGGCAGACTGCCCGTCATCAAGCCCGTGGTCACCACCAAGAAGTACAACGAGGGCGTTTTGCAAAACGGCACGCCCGATCCCGCCAACGTGACCGCTTGGCAGGACTTCAAGCTGGGGAACAACAGCGGTGTGAAGCCTCAGTATGCGCTGTATTGGGATGCCGATGCCTTCTACGTTCTGTTAAAGACGGGTGACACCACCCAAAGCTTTGGCAAGGGCGTTTGGTGGGAAGGCAAGGACGATCTGGTACAGATCTGGATGACGGCGGATGGTGCCACGGCAAACGGCGTGTTGGAGCTGGACACCGGGATTCGGTACTATCTCCACAGGACCAAGGCGGACACCTGGGTGCCCGGCGGTGAGGCAGGTGCAATGACCACCTTCTCCGGGTTTACCTTTGAAGAAAAGGACGGGGTGTTGGTGATCAAAATGCCCTGGACCTCCTTGAACGTAGAAGCTCCCGAGGCGGGCTGCGGCGGGGTGATCGGTGTGAAGATCCAGTACATCGACGGTGCGGACAGCTCCTGGGCGGCCTCCGACGGCACCAAGGATCAGTCTGTTCAGGTAAGCGCGTTGTTTAGTTTTTGAGTTGAGGTACGTGAAAGGGGCTCCGCCCCTTGCCGTCAAAGACGGCTTATCCCCGGCTTAGGGGGATGATCCCCCTAAGAACCCCGCAGTTTGAAAAGACTTTTCATTCGAAGATGATCGAAAGCAACCGCTTGAGAGCACAAAAACGCAGAATCCTTTCCCGGATCCTGCGTTTTTTCTCTATGCACGGATGCGTTGCTCTGCAATACTGCAGCATACTTCTATAATAAAAACTCCGGACAAATCCACGCTGAGTGCGGAGAAAATCATAACAGAGTAAGATACCCAAGATTATTCATAATGAGAGTCAGTAACACAAAGTATACAATTCCAAAAACAATCATAAACAAATAAGAAAATAAACCTTTTTCAAAAAAGTTTCCCTTTTGATTAAGAATCGAATAAATAACCTTTGAAATTAGCACAAAAATTGCAAATGCAATCAAATAAATGCCAATGACATAACCTATTCGGTCTTCGGGATACAATTTGACGATTCCGAACAAGTAGTAAGCAGGGACCACGACCAACGTATTGGCATATTCCCAAAACGAAAACTCATCTTTCAATATGCTGTTTTGTAACGGATCATCCGTTGTTTTGGAAAACAATTTTTCTATGCATTCTCCAAACGATCTGCAAATCATTTTGTTTTGGGATCGATCATTGACTGAATGGTACACATATGCTATATCGTTTTTCAATAAAACATATTTCAAAAGAAAAAAGGCAACAAACCATAACACCAACGAGAGCCAAATTGGGAAAAGACCAAAAAGGCAAATAGATATGAACCAAACCAAAAAACGGTCTCGCGCCCAAATGATATTACTAACATACGATGTTTTTCTTTTCAAAGAGATCAAAAAATCCAAAAGAAGAATAGCAATAGCCGCAAAAGAAATGATACACAATAGGAAGATCAACTTTGCGTCAATAAAAAATCTCATAAACTCTCCCCCGTTAAGCCTTTAACGCCTGCCAAAATGCATTAAAAACAGTACGAATTCCGTTGTCATTATACCTTATCTGTCGCGCCTTGTCAAGAAAAAACGGTGCAGAACCAAATGGAACTGCACCGGGGAAAAGCCGGATAGTAAGATGGTTTATAAGAAAGAAATACCTACCGAAAACCAAATATACAATACACCAATGCACAGGACAGAAGCTAAACCGATGACACTTGCAATGGCAAAATTTCTTTCCCCATCATAGTCTGTGCTCAGTAAAGTATATAGGAATTTATATCCTTCTTTTTTTGTTTTGTCAATCGTTCTTCTTTGATCTTTTTCTTTGGATTTGATCAGAGCAAGCCATATTTTGATCACTATGTAAGCCAACAAAGCAAAAACAGCAACAATGATCATTGCTCCAAAAATCAAAATCGCAGCCACTTTGATCCCCCCCGTTTTACGTTGATTGCCTATCAGTCATGATTTTTTTACGCTATTTGTCAGAATCCCCTTTGCACGGTGGTGCAGAGGGGATCATTTTTACTTCTGAAGCTCTTCGATCTCGCCTTCGGGAGCCATATAGCTCTTGATGTAGGGGGAGTTCCCCGCATAGAGCCACTTATAGCCGGTTTCGGCGGGCTTACAGTAGTGGGCCGCATTCTGCAGGATACGGCGGACGTAGGGGTTGTGGTAGGTGGGCACGGTCTCGTGGCCGGGCTGGAAGTAGAACACCTTACCTGCGCCGCGCTTCCACACACAGCCGGAACGGAAGACGTAGCCCGTCTCGTACCAGGACATAAACACGATCTCATCGGGATCGGGGATCTGGAAGGGCTCTGCGTAGACCTCCTCACAGTCGATGTGGAAGTGGGAGGGGATGCCTGCGGCGATGGGGTGGGAGGGATTGATGTTCCACATGATCTCATGGAGGTTGTCTCCCCACAGCAGGTTGCCCGTGGTGCCTACCACGTTGCGGAACACCTTGGAATAGTGGCCGGAATGGAGGACTACCAAGCCCATACCGTTATAAACACGCTGACGAATCTTTTCCACCAGCTCGTCGGACACTTCACCGTGGGCCATGTGTCCCCACCAGAAGAGGACGTCGGTATTATCCAGAACGTCGTCCGGAAGACCCTGATCGGGATCGTCCAGAGCGGCAAGGGTCACTTCAATATCATCACATTCCAGAAGAGCTCTGCCGATCTCGGCGTGGAGACCCTGGGGATACAGGGCGCGTACCACGTCGTTGGTCTTTTCGTGGCGGAATTCGTTCCAGATGGTAACGCGGATCTTGCTCATATATTTTCTCCTTTACAATCGGTTTTTCTCAGTATAGCACGGTTTTCCCCGGTTGTCAATATTTTTTTACGGGTATAAAAGGTAGGGTTTTACCTCTTTTTCAAAGGCCTTGACCTTGCTTTCCTGCGCCTTCAAGAAGGCTTCCGGGTCAAAATCTTCCTGCCGCAAGGCGTCCGTGCCCAACAGCAGGTCGATGAAAGCGGGGGCATCTTCCTTCCAAGGGGGCAGGAAGGAAAACTCCTCGTGGGCGCTCTTGATAGCAAGGAGTAGCCGCACCCCCGTCTCGAAGGGGCGGAAGACTCTGCGGTCGGTGATATGCACCTGCACCCCGTGGCACAGGGTGTCCTTGTGCTTGGAGAAGGCGGGGGTGAAGTGGCATTCCCGCAGCTTGACCCCGGGGAGGTTCAAGGCGTTGAAAGTTTCCGCCAAGGCGGAAGCATCCAGCCAGGGCGCCCCGATCCACTCAAAGGGGTGGGTGGTGCCTCTCCCCTCGGAAAGGTTGGTTCCCTCAAACAGGCAGGTACACAGGTAGGCGAAGGCGGATTCCACCGTGGGAACGTTGGGAGAAGGTGCCACCCAGGGGAGATCCGTTTCGTCGTAGAAGGTGTCCCTCGTCCAGCCCTCTGCGGGAACGATCTTCAGATCACAGCCGATGTGCTCGGTATGGTTGATATACCTTGCAAACTCCCCCACCGTCAGCCCGTAGCGGGAGGGGATGGGGTATCTCCCCACGAAGGAGGAGAAGGGGCGTTCCAGAACGGTGCCTTCCATCTTTCCCCCAACGGGGTTCACGCGGTCAAGGATCACCAAGGGCTTCCCTGCGGCGGCGCAGTCCTCCATGGCGTAGGACAAAGTATACACGTAGGTATAATACCGCGCGCCCACGTCCTGGATGTCGTAGACCAAGGCGTCCAGGGGCTGTAGGATCTCGGGCGGGATATGGGGATTCCCGCCGTAGGTGCTGTGGACGGGGACGCCCGTTTTTTCGTCGGTGTAGAAGGATACCTTCGCCCCCGCCTGGTGCTCACCCCGCACCCCGTGCTCGGGAGAAAACAGGCAGGCCAGCACCCCCATTTCGTGGAGGATGTCGATGGTGGAAACAAAGTCCTTGTTCATCCCCGTGGGGTTGGTGATCAAGCCCACCTTCCACCCGTGAAGCATGGGAGCCAACAGCTCTGTGCGGTCGATGCCGTTTTTCACGGTTTGTTTATTCATAACGTCTCCTTATGGAACTCCCTGCGGAAGGCGGGGAGACGGTGATTCTCTCTGGTGGGGTGGACACGGTTGGTGAGGAGGATGGCGTATCTCCCCTTATCGTTGACGTAGAGAGAAGTCCCGGTAAATCCGGTGTGTCCCATGCCGAAGGAGCAAAGCTGGAAGCCTAAGCCCCGGTTTTCCTCCATGCCGGGGGTGTAGTTACGGACGGCTTTTGCAAACGTCTCGGGCCGGAGATACCCCTCTCCTCTGCGGGCAAGCATGGAGGCAAATTTGATACAATCTGCCATGGAGGCAAACACCCCTGCGTTTCCCGACACCCCGCCCAGGAAGGCGGCGTTTTCGTCGTGGACGGTGCCCCGTGTCTCCCCCTCCGTGGCCACGCAAAGGGTGCCCGCGGGCGGGTTGTAGCAGGCCGTCTCCATCCCCAGGGGGAGGAACACCTCACGGCGGACGATGGCGTCCAGAGGTTCCCCTTCCACCTGCTCTAAGATCTTGCCCAGCAGGATAAAGCCCATACAGCTATAGATCACGTCCTGCCCCGTAGGGAGCGCCAAGGGCTCTTTCAGGATGGTTTCCGCCGCCAGATCGGGGGTGATGCCCCGCAGCCACAGAGGGAAATGGGCCTTGATCCCCGAGGTATGGGTGAGGAGGTTGTGCAAGGTGATGTTTTCCTTGCCGTGGCAATCCGAAAAATACTCCGAAAGGGTCTGTTCGGGAGAGACCTTCCCCTGCTCCCATAGGCGCAGGAAGGCCATGGCGGTGCCCATGAGCTTGGAAAGAGAAGCCATGTCGAACAGGGCGTTTTCCGTCATGGGAACCCTTTCGGGGTACAACGCCAGGTCGCCCCCAAAGGAGGAATAGAGCAGGGTATCCCCTTCCCCCAGGGCGGCGTGATAGCCGGGGAATACGCCGTTTTGCAAGCCCTGGGCAAGAAGGGCGTTTAGTCTGTCTTTCATACCAGCATCTGCAGGTTGTAGAGATACCAGTTGCCGTCCACCTTCACCAGCTGTACCCAGTGGGTGACGGTGTTGCTCCCTGCATTCCCCGTGGCAGTGATGGTTCCCTTGAACACCACGGCGTCGGAAACCCCGTCTCCTAAGATCTCCTCCAGATCCGCCATGGTGGCCTCGTCCACGGATTCCTTTTCGGAAAGTTCATAAGTGAAGGTCACGTTCTCCCCGCAGGAGGCGAAGGATTTCTCGTACCAGGCGTTCAAACGGTCTTCAAAGCGGGCGGCGATCTTGGTCATGGTCTCCCCTGCGTTCTTTTGCAGGTAGGAAAGCATACCGCCGTGATACATTTCCAGCACGCCTTCTGCATCCTTTGCGGTCATGGCCTCCAGGTAAGCCTCCCCCACGGGTGCGGGACCGCCCGTCACCAGGGAGAAGATCAGCCCGCCTGCCAGAATGGCAAGGAGGGGCAAGACGATACAAACGGGAAGCAATACCCGCAAATCGGTTTTCTTTTTGTTCTTCATAAAAAAAGCCTGCGCTTTCCTTGTTTTTTGCTCCTTCATTATACCCTCTCGGAAAATGATTGTCAAGAGAAAACGGCGGTTTGCTTTTCGGAGTGCCGTCTTGCCGTGGGAAGGCTATCCGGGCTGTCCGTGAAAGGGGGAGCTGGCGGCGTCAGCCGACTGAGGGGGTTGAACCATGCGGAAAGATTCTTTCGGTAGCGGGAAAATAGACGTGGGTATAAGCCGTTGGTTGATTCGTACCGTCGGCGTCGCCTCCGGGGAAAGTGTTGCTTGTTACCGGCTTTTGAAAGCTAGTTTTGCCCGTGGGACAATCCCCTCAGTCACACCGCAAGCGGCGCGACAGCTCCCCTTACTAAGGGGAGCCTTTAGCCTCGGCTAAATCTCTAACTTTACGTACCGCAGGCTGCCCCTGGAAGGGGGAGCTGGCACGGCGTGTCCGACCGCCGTGACTGAGGGGGTTGAACCATGCGGAAAGATTCTTTCGGTAGCGGGAAAACAGACGTGGGTATAAGCTATCGGTTGATTCGTACCGTCGGCGTCGCCTCTGGGGGGGAGTACTACTTGTTGCCGGCTTTTGAAAGTTAGTTTTGCCCGTGGGACAATCCCCTCAGTCACACCGCAAGCGGCGCGACAGCTCCCCTTACTAAGGGGAGCCTTTGCGGCCTTGCTAAGGGGGGGTACATCGGTAAAATTTCAAGTTATCCGCACCACGGGCTGCCCCTGGAAGGGGGAGCTGGCACGGCGTGTCCGGCCGCCGTGTCTGAGGGGGTTGAACCGTGCGGAAAGATTCTTTCGGTAGCGGGAAAACAGACGTGGGTATAAGCCGTCGGTTGATTCGTGCCGTCGGCGTTGCTTCCGGGGAAAGTGTTGCTTGTTGCCGGCTTATGAAAGTTAGTTTTGCCCGTGGGACAATCCCCTCAGTCACACCGCAAGCGGCGCGACAGCTCCCCTTACTAAGGGGAGCCTTTGCGGCCCTACCAAGGGGAGATTTACGTTGGTAAAATTTCAAGCCGTCCGCATCACAAGCTGCCCCCGTAGGGGGAATAGTCGGCTTTGCCGACTGAGGGGGTTAAACCGTGCGGAAAGATTCTTTTGGTGCAAATGACCTGCGCTGCTATAGAAAAAAAGGACTGCGTGGTGCAGTCCTTTCTTTAAGGATTCTGAATTGGTTTAGAACAGATCCAGGTCGTCGGGGCAAATGTACCACTTGCCGTCATACTTGAAGACGGTGAATTCCTGCTCCTGGTCGTTCTCGATCTCCTCGCCTTCGTACTCGATGGTCATGGTCATTTCCACCTCAACGATAGCGGCGCCTTCGATGTCGTCCTTGAGATAGTTTTCCAGCTCTTCGTTCAGCTCCTCTACCTCATCCTCGTCCAGCTCGTCAACGTCCTTGATCTCGTACTCAACGGAATAGAAGTCCAGCTCTTCAAGCTCTTCCTTCATGTCCTTGGCCTCGTCTTCCAGATCTTCCCAGAACTCGTCCTCGTCAACGTCCATCTCTTCGTACAGCTCATCCCAAGCATCGTCGGGGAGCAGATCCTTCAGACCGCCAACGTCGTAGTCGGTCATAACTTCCAGCATCGCTTCAACAACTGCCTCGGGAGAGCCGTTGACGCCGCCGCAGGAGGTGAGAGCCAGGGTGCACATAACCAGAACCAGCAACATGGAAATAAGTTTCTTCATAACAAAAACTCCTTTGCATATTTTTATTTGCTGTTCACAGTATACACATATTTTGTTCATTTGTCAATGGGTTTTTGTGCATTTCCTATCGAAAACCACCTCTTTGTTCAGGAAAAAGGACCAAATACAGGTCTTCGCCACGGGCTTTCCCGTGATCTTTTCCACCGCTTTTGCGTAAAGCTCCAGCTGCTTGCTGTGGCGCTCCAGTAATTCCTTGGGGTCGCGTACACGGTCCGTTTTGTAATCCACGATGACCAATTCCCCGTTTTCGTCGGTGAAGAAGCAGTCGATCACGCCCTGGAGCAGGACGCTTCCCTCCGCTCCCTCCTGCAGTTCCGAGGCCTCCATCCGTACGGAGAAGCGCATCTCCCGCCGCACCTCCCGCCCTCTCCGCAGACGGCGGTAAAGGTCGCTTTGGAAGAACAGGGAAAGCCCAACGCCGTCCAGCATGGCGGTCTGGGATTCGTCCAGCATACGCAGGGCAAGCAACCGTTCCGTTTCCTTTTCCAGCCCCTCTGCCTCCACACGGTCAAAATCGCAGAACTGCAGGAAGGTGTGGTTGGCGGTCCCCTGTGCGGCAAAGTCCTTTTTCGCCTCCCGAGCCAGGAATTTGGGGGGACGGGTCAGCTTTTCCGGGGAATACTCCCGCTCTGCCCCCGTGACGGTCTCCTTCAGATAGGAAACGGACACCTTGGCGGGGAGCTCCATGGGAGGATAGGGATAGCGGAAGCGGATGGCTTCCTTGACGGCCTCGGTAAGGCAAAGCTCCTCTGTCTCCCCGCGGGCGGTCTGTCCTGCGGTATGGAAGCCGCTTTCCTCCGGGGCGATCTCGATAAGCTCAAAGCAGGGGTCGCTCCCCGCAGATTTCACGGCGTAAAGGACCAGATCCATCATACAGGTGGGCGCCAGGCGGTGGAAGCCCTCTTTTTCGTAAGAAGAAGCGGTTACGGCTCCCGTGATGTACAGCTTTTCCTTGGCACGGGTGCAGGCCACGTACAGTTTACGAAGCTCCTCACCCAATTCCGCATCCCGCTCCAGTAGCCCTGCGTACAGGTTGGGCAGAGGGTTGGTGACGGTGAGGCGGTCGTAGTCCCGCAGCTTGAAGAACAAGCCCTTTTCCCGCAATAGGATGTACGGCTTGGGGATGGGGGGGAACAGCAATTGTCCCCCGCCGCTTAAAAACACGGCGGGATATTCCAAGCCCTTGGAGCGGTGGATGGTGGTGAGAGTGACGCAGTCCTTGTCCCCCGCTTCTCCGAAGGAGGGAAGCTCCACCCCCTTCTCCTCTGCGGAGCGCAGGTAGGAGATGAAGCCGGAAAGTCCCTTGTAGCCGGAGTTTTCAAAGGTTCTTGCGTATTCGTAAAGCATCAGCAGGCCGCTTTTTTCGCTTCTGGTGCAGAGATGCAGCAGTCCGTTTTCGGTGTAAAGCTCCCACAGAAGGCTGTGGCAGGCCTTGCCCTCCGCCGTCTCCCGCCCGCGGGCCAGGAAGGCGAGAGCGTTTTTGCATTTGTCTCCCAGGGCGTCCTCCCGCTCGCCCCCTGCTTGCAAAGCGGAAAACAGGCTTCCCCGTTTGCTTTCCAGGCGCAGGGTGTACAGCTCCCCGTCGGTAAAGCCCAGCACGGGGCTCCGCAGGGATGCGAAGAGGGAGATATCGTCGGTGGGGTCGTCCAAGGCCTTCAGAAGAGCCACCAGCAGACGGATCTCCGCTCTGTCGAAGAACTTCTGAGGCGTGGTGACGGTGTAGGGGATGCCCCGCTCCTTCAGCGCCTGCTCGTAGGGAGCGGTCTTATCCTTCAGGGTGCGGAAAAGAATGGCGATGTCACGGTAGCGGTAGGGGGCGCCTCCCTCGGGGGTCTCCCGTGTGCCGTTTTCCACTAACCGCAGGATCTCCTCCGCCACGTAAGCGGCTTCCCGCTCCACGGCCTTGCCCTTGGCACGCTCCTCGCTGACGGAGACCGCCACGGTGACGGGCTGTTTGGGGAAGGTCGTAGCCTTTTGGAAGATCAGCTCCTCCCCCTTGTATTCCTTTTGGTAGGGGGTGTCGGCGGTGATGTGGGCAAACAGCAAATTGGTGAAATCAATGACGCCCTGCCCGCTTCTGAAGTTTTCCCGCAGGAAAATACGGGTGCCCGCCTCCTTTTCCCCTTTGGTGTCTCCGTAGGCGTCCTTGTAGCCCAGAAAGATATCCGGGTAGGCGTTACGGAAGCGGTAGATGGATTGCTTCACGTCTCCCACCATAAAGCGGTTGTTACCGTTGGACAGCAGGGTGAACAGCCTGTCCTGGAGGGGGGAAACGTCCTGGTATTCGTCGATGTAGATCTCCTTGATCCGTTCCTGCATGGAAAGGCAAAGAGGGGTGGGCTTGCCGTCCTGCTCCAAAAGCTCCAAAAGGAAATGCTCTGCGTCGGAGAAATCCAGGATCCCCTTTTCCCGCTTGGCGGTGTCGTAAAGCTCCTCGAAGCGGGTGAGAAACAGCTCCACGGAGGCAAGGATCTCCCCCATTTTTTCGTATTGGCGGGCAAGCTCTCCCGCCCCGTAGACGGCAAACACGGAAAGGATCCGTTCCGTTTCCTTTTTGATGCGGGTACGCTCTGCGGAGATAAAGTCCTTGGCAATAGGATCCGTTTTTTTGGTGAAGGTCATCCGGGGGAAGGCAGTCTCTCCCAGTGCCTTGGCGGCGGCTAAGAAGGCGCCGTAGCTTTCCCCGGCGGCTTTGTATAAAGCTTCCGTATGGGTCTCCCAAAGCTGTGTCGTCAAAAGAGGGTTGGGGTCCTCGGTATGGGCCAGGGTGTATTCGTGAAGCTCCAAAGCGGCGTCTCGGATCTCCGCAAACCACTCCCGCAAGCGGGAACGGATCTCTTTTCCCCAGGGGGTCTCGAACAGGTCCGCCCCGTTTTTCAAAAGGGTAGCGGAGGCGGTCATCTCCTCCCGCTTCTCCCTCAGCCAGCCGAAATAGTCGGTGTAGGCACGGAGGTCTCCATACAGCTTCAGCATGGTCTCGGTGAGGGGTGCGTCGTCCTTGGTGCCGGAGAAGGTGTCCGCCAAAAGATGGAAGGCGGGGGAGCCCGACTCGTAGAAGGCGTCGGTGACCAGCTCCATCACCTCCGTGGCGATCATCCCCGTCTCCCTGTCGTCCGCCATGCGGAGCTTGGGGGAAAGCCCCAGGGTCTGGAAGTTTGCCCGCACGATCTCCAGGCAGTAGGAATGGATGGTGGAGATATGGGCGCCGGAAAGCTCGTAGGTCTGGGTGCGGTAGTGCTTGTTGTTGGGCTCGGCCAGGGAAAGCTTGGTGATCTCCTCGTAAAGCTTCCGCTTCAGATCCCCTGCGGAGGCCTTGGTGAAGGTCACCACCAGGAAATCCGTGATGGAATCCCCGTTTTTGATCCGCTCCAATATACGGTGGGTGAGGACGGTGGTCTTGCCGCTCCCCGCACCTGCGGAGACCAGCAGATTGGTGCCCCGAAGCTCCAGGGCTTGTTGCTGTGAGGCTGTCCACTTAGGACTCATTCTCCGTTCCTCCTTCCCCTACGAATCTGCAGGCGGACTGCAATTTACAATACTGACAGGCGTCGTGGTAATTCCCCAGCTTTAAGGGGCGAATATCCATTTCCCCTGCGAAAATGTCCTCCGCCAAACGGATCAGCTGGGCTTCCACCAAACGGTCCAGGCGGGCGAACTCCTCGGGGGGGAGCAGATTCTTGCTTTTTTTCAAGGTGCCGTCCTTGTCAAACTTGACGGGGAGGTATTTCCCGCTTCCCGTGCCGTCCATGGCCAGGATGATCTCCGGGTCGTCCAGCAGGATCCCCGTACGGCAAAGCTGTTTTTCACGGTCGGCGGCAAGGGCCTCCTCCGTCTCGCCCCCCGTCTCCTTGGCGAAGGTGAGGCGCACGGGGTTGTACAGCACCCCTGCGGGCATGAACACTTCCCCGTCCTTTGCCTGCAGACGGCAATAGGCGAAGAGGTACAGCAGCATCTGCTGATCCAGGCCGTAATCCTCCACGCTTTCCATGTGGAGCTCTTTTGCGTAGCTCTTGTAATCCACCACGCGGACGTAGGTAACGCCGTCCTTTCGGTAGGTGTCCACACGGTCGATGGAGCCGATGAGGTACACCCGTTTCCCCTCGGGGGTGGTGAATTCCAGGGCGGGAAGCTTGCTTCCCTGCATGCCCATCCCCACCTCGAAGCCTGCGGGGAGGAATTCCGAATGGGAAAGCTCTCCGCTCAGGTTGGAAAGCAGGAGATATAGAGTCTTTTTCAAATTCTCACAGGTGTGCAGGAAGCGCTTGCTCTTGTCCTCTATGCCTCCCGTCACCCTGGCGAGGTAGTCTTCGATGTAGCCGTCCGCCTCCTGCCGCAGGGCCTCCTCGCTCGGGGGAGGGAGGAACCTCCCTTCCACCGTATGGGCACGCAAAAACTGCTCCAAAACGGCGTGGAGGAAGCTTCCGCTTTCCTGTCCTGCAAAACGGTTGGTCTTCTTTTCCTTCAGCTTCATCACCGCGTTGCCGAAATAGGAGAAGGGACAGCCGCGGTATAGCTCGATCTTACTGGGGGAAAGGCGCAGGGAGCTCCCTTGGTAGGGGATCCTGGCCTCCCGCAACGTCATGGGCATACGGCTTGCGGGGAGGGTGATCCCCTGCTCCGCAAGCAATCCCCGCAGCTCCTCCCGGGCACTGCCCTCGGGGAGGGAAAAGAACACGGCGGCGGCGTTTTGGGGAGAGAACAAGCCCTGCTCCCCTCTGCCCGTATACAGCGCGGGCTTCACGTGGGGAAGCAACAGCTTCACCCGCTCCAATGCGGAGGAGGGACGAAGCTCTTCCCCGCTCCAGGTGCCGGTGGGATAGGTAAAGATCAGCTTCTCCGAGGGGGCGGCGACGGCGCTGTAGAAATAGAACCGCTCCGCCTGCATACGGGAGGTCTTGCCCTCCACCACGGGGATCTCCGCCAGTTCCAGAAGCCCCGCCTCCTCGTCGTCGAACAGGGGGTCCTTGCCGATGGCGGCGGGGAACACCCCGTCGTTACAACCCATGACGATGACGGCTTTTGCCCCTTCGGGACGCAAAAGCGCCGCTTCGCCCAGGGTGACGGCGTCGTCGGACATAGGCAGGACGCCCAGGTCGTATTGGGAAAAGGTAAGCTTCAACAGGGAAAGCATCCGCTTGGCCGTCATGGGCTTTTCCCCGCAAAGGGCGTCCAAACGGTCGAAAATATCCATCAGCAGGCTCCAAAGCCCTGCCTCCCGCTCCGCCTGCCAGAGCTCCCCGCGGGATGCCTTTTCCGCGGCGGCGGAGGCGAAGGTCTCCTCCCCGCCCACGGCGGTAAGATGGCGGTAAAGGCCTGCCAAAAAGTCCCGCCCCGTGCGGTCCTTCCCCTTGAACTCCTCCCGCAGGGCACGCCAAAGGGGACGCATCTTGTCTCTTGCAGTATTCACCGCCGTCAGGTCGGCGGTCTGCTCCTCGTCCATGGGACGGTCGGAATAGCCGTCGGGATTGCGGGTCCAGGAGGCGTCTCCGTACCAATCCTTCCCCCGCATGGTCCAGCTTTCCCCGTAGCGCAAAAGCTGGTCGCTTTCCTCGGGGGAAAGGGGGCAATAGCTGTTTTTCAGATACTTCCGCACGGAGGGCAGGGAGAAATCCGTCACCGCCAGCTCCAAGGCGGCCAGCAAAAACGCCGCTAAGGGACGGGACGCAAGATCCTCCTTCTCCGAGAAGAAATAGGGAATGCCGTTCCGTGCCAGGACGGCGTCCAAAACGCCGCCGTAGCTTTGGATCCCCCGCGCCAGGACGGTGATGTCACGGTACCGCATACCGCCTCGCACCAGGGAGAGGATCTTGGAGGCCACCGCCTCCGCTTCCCCGAAGGCGTGCTCCGCCGTCAGGATCTCCACGTCCCCTTGGGTGCCGTTGTAGATCGGGGTCTCGGTGGACCATAAGTACTGCTCCAGGAAGCGAAGCTCCTCGGAGCTGCTCCGCTTGTATTCCCCTACGGGGATGTCCGTGACCTCACGGGCGTACCGCGCCAGCTTCCCTGCACAGGCGGCGTTGCCCTCGAAGACCTCACGGCCGTCGTAGGTGAAGCTGCAATACACCCCGTTGGCCTGGTTGATAATCTGTGCCAGGAGGGCGTACTCCTGCCCCGTGAAGGTGTAGTAGCCGTCCACGAACACCGTCTTCCCGCGGAAGAAGGGCTTTTCCGAAAGGGAATCCGCCAGCACCGTGAGGGCGTCCCGCATATCGCGGCGGGTCTCGTTGAAATACCCGTCGTAGGCGCGGTAGAGCAGGGCGATATCCTTCACCTTGTTTTCCAGCCGTTTCCCGGAAAAGCTCCCTTTTTCGATCTCCGCATCCAATTTTTCGGGGGTGATCCGCTGGGAACGGAGCTTGCCGAACAAGCCCAAAAGGCCGCTCGTAAAGTCGGCATCCTCCGCACTGCGGGCGTATTCCACCAAATTTTTACGGTTTTCGTAGGTCAAAACAGACAAAAGGGCGCAGAGTGCGCCCTTGTCGGGATACAGCACCGAAAGATCCCCGTATTCACGGGCGATCCGTTCGGGCAAGCGTTCAAAATTCAAGATCTCCACGGAGAGGTTACAGCCGTCCCCCAAACGGGCAAGGATCTCCCGCTCGTATTGCAGGGTCTGCTGTTCGGGGCAGATCCAGATGCAAGTCTCCCCTGCCAGGAAGGCTTGTTCCAATTGATTGTAAAGGCGGCTGGTCTTCCCGCTTCCCGCGGGGCCGATCACTCGAAAAAGCATGAGAACCACTCCAAAAGCTTCAATCTGACGGTGTATTTCTTCTGCGTGAACACCTTCCCCGATCCCGGGTCCATACCCACGGAATCCAACTGCTGCTCGGCGGAAGCGGCGTTCATGCACAGCGGGGGAAACAAACAGCACCACCAGTTCTTCCCTTCCCCCTCCCCCAAAAGGATCCGCAGGGAGTAGTATTCTCCCGCGGGGAAGGTGACGCCGTCGTACGTGCAGGCGGGGTAGGTCTCCCTGCCGAAGACGGCCTTAGCGGTGTAGGAACAGCCCTGCTCCCGCAGCACGCGGTTGGCCACGGCCTCCATGTGAGAGGCGGCGGCTTCTATCTCCGCAAGGGCTTCTTCCGTGGTGGAGGTGCGGGCGAAGAGATCCCCGCATTCCTCTATGATGGCGTCCCGCACCAACAGCTTTACCGCCTGATCCTCCTCCACGTCGGACTGTGCCAGCACGTGGAGACGGATGAGGGTCTTGTAGATCTCCCCTTCCCCTGCGGGAATGGCCAGCTCCAGGGAAAACAGCAAAAGGGCGGAGGCGCAAAGGGCGATAAGTATACGATGGGAAAAACGGAAAACGGTCATGTCACAAGCTCCTTTTTTGTTGATGTAGGGAGTTTGGACAGGATCCTGAAATAATATGCAAAAATTACAGCGTATGGCAGGGCTTTGCGTAGAAGCCCTCGTTTCGCAGGGCTTCCGCCGCGGGGAAGGTGGCTTCCTCGGTTTCGAAAATGCCGAACACGGCGCTTCCGCTCCCCGTCATCATGGCAAAAGACGCTCCCAGCTCCGTCAGACGGCGCTTGAGGTGGGAGATCTCCGGCAGGACCGCCTCCGCCACAGGCTCGAAATCGTTGTAGAAGCCTTCCCTTTCGGGGTTGCTCCAACAGGCCCTTGCGGCGTCGGCACGGCGGTACATCTCGGGAGTGGAAAGGCTTTCCTTCCCCTTGGCGATCACCAGATACAGGGTCTCTCCCGAAGGCAGAGGCGTCAGAACCTCCCCGATGCCCGTGCAAAGGCATTTGCCCCCTTTGATACAGAAGGGCACGTCCGCACCCAGGGTTGCCCCCAGGGCGAGAAGCTCCTCTTCCGTGAGGGGGTTGCCGTACAGCCCATTCAAGGCGTTCAGCACGGCGGCGCAGTCTGCACTGCCGCCTCCCATGCCCGCCCCCATGGGGAGAGATTTTTCCAGATGGACGTTGGCACCGCCCGAGATCGACGCACGGGCGAAAAAGGCTTTCGCCCCCTTGACGCAGAGGTTTTTCTCCCCCGACAAGGTCTCGTCGGTGCAGGTGAAGGTAAGGGAATCCGCCTTCTCCACCGTCAGCACGTCATGTAAAGAGACCTGCTGCATCACGGTATGGAGGGTGTGGTAGCCGTCCTCACGAATCCCCGTGATGGCAAGGGTCAGGTTGATCTTTGCAAAGGCCTTGCACTTCATAAGGTCTTCACGAACTCGCCCAGGCGGTCCATGGCCTGCTGGATATGGCGGACGGAATAGGCGTAGGAAAGGCGTGCAAAGCCCTCTCCGCTTTCGCCGAAGGCGGTGCCGGGGACGATGGCCACGTGCTTTTCGTACAACAGCTTTTCGCAGAATTCCTCGGAGGAAAGTCCGAACTTGCCGATGTAGGGGAACACGTAGAAGGCGCCCTCGGGCATGAAGCATTCAATGCCCAGCTCCCGCAGGCGGGAGACGATGAGGTTTCTTCTGGCGTGGTATTCCGCCTTCATCATTTCGATATCCCCATCCCCATTCTTCAGCGCCTCGATGGCGGCGTACTGGCTGGTGGTGGGGGCGCACATAATGCCGTACTGATGGATCTTGGCCATCTGCTTGGTGATGTAAGCGGGGGCCAGGGTGTAGCCCAATCTCCACCCCGTCATGGCGTAGGCCTTGGAAAAGCCGCCCACCACCACGGTGCGTTCCCGCATACCGTCGATGGATGCGATGGAGGTATGGGTGAAATCGTAGGTCAGCTCCCCGTAGATCTCGTCGGAGATCACGAAGGCCTCGCTTTCACGGATCACCTCCGCCAGCCCCTCCAGCTCTGCCTTGGTGAGGCAGGCCCCCGTGGGGTTGTTGGGGAAGGCCAGGACGATGGCCTTGGTCTTTTCCGTCAAGGCGCTCCGCAGCTCTGCGGGGGTGAGCTTGAAGTTATTCTCCCACTTCAGGGGCAAGGGTACGGGAAACCCCCCTGCCAGGGACACCAAGGGTGCGTAGCACACGAAGCAGGGCTCGGGAACGATGACCTCGTCCCCGGGGTTCACGATGGCACGGAAAGCCATGTCGATGGCCTCGCTGCCGCCCACGGTGACGATAATCTCCGAGGCGGGATCGTATGCCAGCCCGAACCGGCGGGACTGGTAGCTTGCGATCTCTTTACGGAACTCCAAAAGTCCGTTGTTGGAGGTATAATAGGTCCGCCCCTCCTCCAGGGAACGGATCCCCGCATCGCGGATATGCCAGGGGGTGACAAAGTCGGGCTGACCCACGGTCAGCGCAACCACGTCCTTCATCTCGTCCAAAAGGTCGAAGAACTTTCGGATCCCCGAGGGCTTGATCTCCGTGATGGTGCGGTTCAAACGTGTCGTAGGATCAAACATTACCAGCTATTGCCTCTCTTATCGGTGGTGTCCTGCTCGTACACCACGTCGTTGTCCTTGTAGGTCTGCAAAACGAAATGGGTGGCGGTGGCGGTGACTCCCTCCATGGTGGCGAGCTTTTCCGCTACGAACAGCGCCACGTCACGCATGGTCTCCCCCTCCACGAACAGCGCCAGGTCAAAGCCCCCGGACATGAGGAAGACGCTCTTCACCTGGGGATAGGTGGAGATCCGCTCTGCCACGGTGTCGAAGCCCTTGTCTCTCTGGGGGATGGTCTTCAGCTCGATGAGCGCCCGCACCATACGGCGGTCGGTCTTTTCCCAGTTCACCACGGTCTTGTAGGAAAGGATGGTGCCGTCCGCTTCCAGGGCGGCGATCTCCTTTGCCACCTCTTCTTCCGTGACGCCCAGCATCAAAGCCAGGGTCTTGGCATCCAAATGGGAATCCTTTTCCAGGTAGGAAAGGATGGTGTTTTTCAGATTCATCATATAGCCTCCATGATCTTTTGTCGGTTACGGAAACGGGTGAGATAGCGGAACCCCGCCCCTTCCGCAAGGGCGACGGCTTCTTTGAAGTTTGCGCCCACGTCGGGAGAGACGTGCGCGTCACTGCCTAAGGTGAGGTATTCCCCGCCCAAAGAGCGGTAGAAGGAAAGCAATTCCATACAGGGGTCCGGCTCTGCAAGAGACCCTCTCCGCACGGCGGCGGTGTTGATCTCCAGGGCGATCCCTCTTTCGATCAAGGCCTTGAACACAGGCTCAAAGGCCTCCTTGGTCACGGGGAAGCAATACTGCCGCTCCTTTTCCACGTACCGCACGGGGTAAAGGATGTGGGTGAGCACGTCCACCTCCGCCTTCTGTGCGATGGTGATCAGGTCGGCAAGGTAGGTGTCCCAAAGATCCCGCAGGTGGTCGTCGGAAAAGGACTTGCAGTCCATGAAATAGAAGTCGATGTTTCCCTTGCCGTTGTGCTGGGAGCCCAACACCACGTCGTACTCCCGCTTGGCAACCAGCTTGCGGGCGGCCTCCGGGTCGTAGGCGGGCTGACCGATCTCGATGCCCCGCAGGACGTCCAGCTTCCCTGCGAAGGCTTCCTTGGCCTCCAGGAGAAGGGTCTCTTCTTTTTCCAGGTCGGGGGCTTCCGCGGTGCCCAACAGCACCATGTCCAGCTCGTAATGGTTGGTCAGCGCCAGCTCGGCAAGGCCTTTTTTGACAGCCCATTCACAGTGCCCCAGCAGGGTCGCTTCGGAATCAAAGGATATTTCGTTGTGGGTGTGATAATCAAACAGTTTCATAAGCAGTTGTTAGAAAGTTTATGGTAGTAATTTATTGGCGGTAAAACAGTTTTTTCGGTTTGGAAAAGGACATCCGGCTGTGAGGAGATGCCGCCGCACCTCGCCAACCTTGCGGGTTGCCGAGTCGAACTTCCGCGCATGGCGTGAGCCTAAGCGGAAGTCAAAAAATGCCCGCATTTTTTGAGGATATGGCTGCTCCTTTACACTACCGCTTTTTCCGTTCCGTTAGTTACTTAAAACAGTTCTTACGTTACAGAAGGGTACATCTAATTCCCAACCATATCCCTGCGGGGCGCTCCGCACCCCTTGGTTTTCTCCGCTCGGCTACGCCTCGACTACGAAAACTTCGACTCCGCCGCGGGAGAGCCTTCGTTTTCCTATCCTTTCCCCCTTCTCCGCGGCTCCGCTCAGAATGACAGTCCGAGGGTAAGGGTAGCAAAAGCGCTACGAATAGCACAGCCGCTACCCCCTGTTTGTCACTCTGAGCGAGTGCGGGATAGAGCCGTCACGGCTGCGCACAAGGAAACAACCCGCACGAGTCGAACTCTTATGAGTGGCGTGAGCCCGAATAAGAGTCAAAAAATGCCAAGCATTTTTTGAGGGTATGGCTACACATTAGCACTACCGTTTTTTTCCGTTCCGTCAGTTACTTAAAACAGTTCTTGCGTTACAGGAGGGTACATCTAATTCCAACCATATCCCTACGGGGTGCTACGCACCCCTTGGTTTTGCTCCGAACGGCACTAACGTGCCTTGCTTTCTCCGCAAACCTGAGCTCAAGAATGACGTCCTGAACTGAGCAGGATCTCTTCGCCGCGGAAGAATCCTCTGCTCTCACACGACCGCTTCTGCGGCTTGCTCAAGGTGACGCCCCCCCGCAGGGGATATGATCAAATTGCGTCGCTTGCCCGAATGCATTGCGGGCAAAAAAGCACTGACGCCTTAAAACAGCGTAAACTGATTGGACTCCGGCAGGCCGTCCAGGCAGCCGTTGTTTCTCAGCATTTCCACCACGCTCTTGCCGACGCCGGGCTCCAGCATCAGTTCCTCCACGGTGGTGACCTTACCGGTGGCGATGGCGTTCTGGATACGCTCTGCGGCGCCCTGTCCCAGCCCGGAAAGGGAGGTGAAGGGCAGACGCACCTTGCCGTCCTCGGGAAGGAACTTGAAGGCGTGGGATTTGAAGATGTTCACGGGCAGGAACTCCACCCCGCGGGCGTACATCTCCACCACCAGGTTGAGAATGACCAGCATATCCTCGTCCTTGGCGGTGAGGTTCTGGGCGTTCTGCAGCTCCCGCATTTTCGCCTTGATGGCCCGCAGACCCTGCATCACCAGGGCACCGTCGAAGGTGTCCGCCTTGATGGTGAAGTAGGCGGCGTAGAAGGCCACGGGCTCGTAAACCTTGAACCAGCCCAATCGCAGAGCCGCAATGGTATAGGCGGCGGCGTGGGCCTTGGGGAACATGTACTTGATCTTCTGACAGGACTCGATGTACCAATCGGGAACGTCGCACTTCTTCATTTCCGCGATCAGGTCTTCCGTCAGACCCTTACCCTTACGGGTACGCTCCATGGCGGTGAAGGCCACGGAGGAATCCAGCCCCTTCTGCATCAGGTAGATCATAATGCTGTCTCGGGTACCGATGATCTCGTGAATGGAGCAGGTGCCGTTGGCGATGAGATCCTTACCGTTGCCCAGCCAAATGCCCGTACCGTGGGAAAGGCCGGAGATCTGCAACAGGTCGGAGAAGTTCTGAGGCTTGGCGTCCTCGATCATCTGAATGGCGTATTTGGTGCCGAACTCGGGAAGACCGAAGGTGCCCAGGTTGCAATCGATGTCCTTGGGGGTGATCCCCAGGGGCTTGGTGGATTTGAACAGCTCGTACACGTTGACGTCGTTCATGGGGAGCGCCATCACGGAACGGCCTGTGTATTCTTCCAGAATGCGGTAGAAGGTGGGAACATCGTGACCCAGGATATCCAGCTTCAGCAGGGTATCGTGGAGGTATTCAAAGGCGAAGTGGGTGGTGATGACCCCGGAGGATTCCTTCTCCGCAGGGTATTGCACGGGAGTGAAATCGTAGATCTGATACTGCTTGGGGATGACCACGATGCCGCCGGGATGCTGACCCGTGGTACGCTTCACGCCGATACAGCCGTCGATAAGACGCTCGATCTCCGCACGGGTGAGGTCCTTCCCCTCCTCCTCTAAGTAATGCTTCACAAAGCCGAAGCAGGTCTTGGACTGGAGAGCGGACACGGTGCCTGCGCGGAAGATGTTCTCCTTGCCGAACAGCACCTCGGTATATTTATGGGCGGCGGACTGGACGTCTCCCGAGAAGTTCAGGTCGATATCCGGTGCCTTTTCCCCGTGGAAGCCCAGGAAGGTCTCGAAGGGGATGTCGTGGCCGTCCACCGTCATTTTGGTGCCGCAGCGGGGGCAGTTCTTGTCGGGCATATCAAAGCCCGAGCCGTAGGAGCCGTCGGTGATGAACTCGCTGTGCTTACAAACGGGGCAGCGCCAATGGGGGGGCAGGGGGTTTACCTCGGAAATGTGTGCCAGGGAGGCCACGAAGGAGGAGCCCACGGAGCCTCGGGAGCCCACGTAATAGCCGTTTTCCTCGGAGTTACGCACCAGGTTACGGGCGATGATGTAAAGCACCGCAAAGCCGTTTTTGATGATGGAGGTCAGTTCCCTGTCCATTCTGGCCTTGACGATCTCGGGAATGGGGTCGCCGTAAAGCTTCTTCGCCGTCTCCTCGCAGGTACGGATCAGGTCCTCGTCCGCACCGGGGATCTCGGGGGTATACTGTCCGTCGGGAATGGGCTTCAAGAACTCCACGCTTTCGGCGATCTTGCGGGGGTTGTCGATGACCACTTCCCTTGCCTTTTCCTCTCCCAGGAAGGAGAAGGCCTCCAGCATTTCGTCGGTGGTCTTGAAATACAGCTTGGTATCTCTGCCGCCGTCGGAGAAGCCCTGACCCTTCTGCAGGATCTGTCTGTAAAGCTCGTCCTCCGGCTCCAAGAAGTGGACGTCTCCCGTGGCGCAGACGGGCTTGTTCAGCTTGTCCGCCACACGGATCACGGTTCTGTCGTATTCGTGGAGCTGCTCCAGGGCCTTTTGGGGATCGTTCCCCAGCTTGCCGTCCTCGTAGAGGAACCAGTTGTTGGTCCAGGGCTGGATCTCCAGGTAGTCGTACATTTCGGCGATCTTGCAAAGCTCCCCGAAGGGCTTGCCGTCCACCACCGCCTGGTAGAACTCCCCTGCGATACAGGCGGAGCCTAAGATCAGACCCTCGCGGTGCTCCTTCAGCACCGTTTTGGGGATGCGGGGGTGACGGTTGAAATAGTTGAGATAGGAGAAGGAGACCAATTGATACAGGTTCTTCAGCCCCGTTTCGTTCTTGGCCAGCAGTACGATGTGATAGGTGTTCTTCAGCCGCTTGGGGTCGGAATTTTCCGCCATGGCGGTGACCATCTCTCCCGTGGTGAAGATACCGTTGGCGGCAAGCTTCCCGATGAGGCAATCGAAGATGCGGGCAAGCATTTCCGTATCCTCGTTGGCACGGTGGTGGTCGAAATCTCCCAGCTTGAAGTATCTCGCCAGGGAGTCCAGGGTGTGGCGGTTCAGATCGCTGTTGATGAAGCGGGACAGTGCCACGGTATCCAAACAGGGGCAATCGAACTCCATGCCGTAGTCGGCGCAGGCCTTGCGGATAAAGGAGGCGTCGAAGGAGGCGTTATGCGCCACCAGCATTCTTCCCCCTGCGAAGGCCAGGAAGTCCCGCACGGCGGTCTCCACGTCGGGAGCGTCCTTCACCATGTCGTCGGTGATGCCCGTGAGCTGAGTGATGTTCTCGGGGATGGGCATACCGGGGTTGACGAAGGTCTCGAAGGTCTCCCCCAGCTCCCCGCCCTTGTAAAGCAGGGCGGCGATCTGGGTGATGCCGCAGTTCTGCACGGAAAGTCCCGTGGTCTCGATATCAAAGACGATGAATTCGTCCTTGGCAAAATTCTTGTTGTCCTTCTCGTCGGAGTAGAAGAACACCGCACGGGCGGTATCGTCCACCAAATAGCCCTCCATGCCGTAAATGGGCTTCACGTCGGGGCATTTTTTGGTGGCCTTCATGATCTCCGGGAAGGCCTGCAGGTTGCCGTGGTCGGTGATGGCCAGGGCGGGACAGCCCCAATCCTGAGCACGCTTCATAATAGCGCCGGGATCGGACATGGCGTCCATAGCGGACATATTGGTATGGCAATGGAGCTCCACACGGGGGGTGGGGTTGGTCTCCTTGCGGAACAGCGCCTTCACCGTTGCCATGGCGGAGACGCGGATCACCAGCTCCCCGTCGAAATCGGAGAACTGTGCCTTGCCCTCCACCAGCACGTAGGCAGGTGCCTTGGGGAAGGAGGTGCCCTTTTCCGCCTGGAAGCGCAGCATCACGGAGGCTTCCCCGTCGGTGACGAACATCTTGAAGGAGTTCTTGGGCTTATCGTAGTTTTCCTTCTCTTCCCAGGAGAACAGCTTCCCCACGAAGGAAACGAAGGTATCCTTCCGCAGCATTTTGATGGGCACCAGGGGAGAACGGTTCTTCAGGGTGCCGTAGACGGGCTTGGGCTCGGTGATATCGAAGGTCATGTTGCCCACCTTCAACAGCACCTTGCCGTCCTCGGTATGCTCGGGGATGGCGGCGTCGGGGCCGAAGAAGTTCAGCGCCATGCTCTTGGATTCCTGCAACACGCTGTTACGGATGCTGTTGGCTTCCTCCGCGGCCTCCTCACGGGCGGCCTTCCGCATGGCGGCAACCCCTGCCGCCTCGTAGGTTGCGGGGTTTACCTCCTCGCCGGTGATATACACGGCGATATCCAGTCCGAACTGACAACGGATGCACTCCGTCAGAAACACAGCCGCACCGCTGTGGGTGACGAAGGCGGGGGAAACGGCACGGCGGAGGCTGATCTCCAAGGTGCCTCTGGGGGCGTCGAAATGCAAAACGCAATCCTCAAAAAAGCCGTAGCTCACCCCGGAGCCGGTGACTCTCTTCAGCAATGCGATCAACCCCTTGACGCACTCCGGCGTAAAGGTCTCCGACGGGTATCTGGGGAAGATACGCACCTCGTTCAGCCCGTAGCTTACACGGATGAGATCCTCCAGGGCAAACAGCAGTCTGGGGTTTTCCACCTTGGCAAATTTTGCGTGGATCTCCACCCGCTTGTTCTCCTTGTCCACCTTCACGGAAAACTCCAGCATACGGCGGACAAGATCCTCGTCGTCCTTGGTCAGAAGCGCACGGGCAAATTTCTTTTTGAATTGTTCTAAGATGTCCATAAACGCTCCTTAATGCGATTGAAAAGCAACGCTTTTCAATCGATATCCGCGCGGCGGGGTACGCGCGCTTATCGCCGTGAGCCAAAATCATAGATTTCGACTCACTCCCCTCGGCGCGCGGACTCGCTTTGCTCGTCTTAGCGGTGTTTTTTCGTCGGCAAAGCCACCGAAAAAACGAATCTGTTTTAAATATGTTGCCGTTACAACAGGCTATGATTTCTTACTGTAATAGGCGGTTGATCTCTTCCCACAAAACGGGGACGATCCGGTCCTCGGAGATCTTTCCGATGATCTCTCCTTTGCGGAAGAGCACCGCTTCCCCCTTGCCCCCTGCCACGCCTACGTGGGCTTCTCTGGCTTCACCGGGGCCGTTGACCACGCAGCCCATGAGGGCAACGTTCAGCTTCTTCCCGGCGGGGACGTTCAGGGTATCTATTTTTGTCTGCAGCTGCTCGGCGTAGCGGATGAGATCCACTTCCGTTCTGCCGCAGGTGGGGCAGGAGATGAGATTCACCCCGCCCAAAAGCCCGCAGGCTCTCAGAATTTCTTTTGCGGCGTAGATCTCCTCCACGGGATCCGCCGTTAAGGACACACGCATGGTGTCCCCGATGCCGTCGCACAGCAGAGCGCCGATGCCCACGGCGGATTTGATGCTTCCTCCCCGCTTGGTGCCGGTTTCCGTGACGCCCAAATGCAAAGGATAGTCACATCTCTCCGCAAGCAGACGGTTCGCCTTGATCATATTGGGCACGGAGGAGCTCTTCACGGAGAGCACTAAGTTATGGAGCCCCGCCTCCTCAAACTCCCTTGCCGCCTTCAAGGCAGACTCGCAAAGAGCCTCGGGAGTGGGAGCGCCGTATTTGGCAAGGAGCTCCTTTTCCAAAGAGCCGCCGTTGATGCCGATGCGGACGGGGATGTTCTTTTGGTTGCAGACCCTTGCCACTTCACGGATGCGGTCCGGGGAGCCGATGTTGCCGGGGTTGATACGGATCTTATGGATGCCGTATTCCGCCGCCTTCAGCGCCAGACGGTAGTCGAAATGGATGTCCGCCACCAGGGGGATATGGGTATGCTCCCGCAAATACGGGATGGACTCCGCCGCTTCCTCCGTATTCACCGTGAAGCGGACGATCTGACAGCCCGCCTGCTCCAAGGCAAGGATCTGGGCCAGGGTAGCTTCCCTGTCTGCGGTATGGGTATTGGTCATGGATTGGATGGCCACGGGAGCACCGCCCCCGATGGTCATATTTCCGATTTTTACGATGTTTGACATATGTGGTACGACTTAAGAACCTTTCTTTGAAAAGAAAGGTTCTTAAGAATCTCCAAAGAAACTTTTCATGCCGAAAACTGTCGTTTTCGGAAAAATATATACTTCAAAATGCAGGGTTCTTAGGGGGATCATCCCCCTAAGCGGAGATTCTTAAGAGGCAGCGCCTCTTAAGCCCCCCCCTTCAAAACAACGCAACGATGTCCTTAAAGAACACCAGCGCCATGATGACCAGTAGCGCCACCATGGTGCCGCCCACGATCCGTTCCTCCACCTTTTTGGAAAGGGGCTTTCTGCGGATGGCCTCGATGACGTAGATCAAAAACCGTCCGCCGTCCAACGCGGGGATGGGCAGGAGGTTCATAATGCCCAGGGAGACGGAGATCATCATGGTCATGCTCCCCAGATTCCGCAGGGTGTCGGCGAAGTTGTCGGCGGCGTCCATAGCCTCTCCGATCTGCTCGCCGATGGCGACGGGACCGCCCACGGCCTCCAGACCGTAGCGCCCCGTGAAGGTATCGATGAGGGAATCCACCGTCATATAGATGGAGTTATATCCCTGCCAAAAGCTTTCGTACAGGATGGTGAGAGGCGTCTTGTCCTTGCGGTACACCTTGAAATCCAAGGCACCGTAGACGATGCCCTCCTCCTCGGTGTAGGCGAAGATCACGTTCTCCAAAAGCACCTCTTCCCCGTTACGCTCCACCAGGATATCCACCCCGAAGGCACCGTCCGCCATGACCTTATAGGAAAGATCCGGGAAGCAATGGATGGTCTTGCCGTCGATCTCCAGAATGGTATCGTTCACCTGCAAGCCGTATTTACCGCTTTCGTTGTGCTCCATCAGCTCCGCCACTTGGGTACTGCCGATGGCGTAGCTGGTGCTCACCAGAACCAGCATCACGGCGAAGGCCAGCAGGATGTTCATGAAGGGTCCTGCCAGGACGATGAGCATCCGCTTAAAAATGTTTACCTCGTTAATCGGCTTTCTGCCGATGCAGGCCACCATGGATTCCACGTCGTCGTCCTCCCCGGGCTCCCCCGCCATACGGACGTAGCCGCCGATGGGAAGGGCACGGATGGAGAAGGTATTGATCTTGCCCTGCCAGCTCTTGATCTTGGGACCCATGCCGATGGAAAACTCGATGATGGCCACTCCCGAGGCACGGGCAACCAGATAGTGCCCCAGCTCGTGGACGGTGACCAGCAGGCCGAAGATCAGAAGGGTAACGAGAATGGTGATCATAAAAAACAGGGTTCCTTTCGTAGGTGAGGGGTCAATGTGCTCTTACGTATTCCCTGGCGGCCGTGTCTGCCTCCAGGATCTGTGCCAAGGAAGGATGCTCCACAAAGTCTGCATTCTCCGTGGCGGAAATGACGATGTCAAACAAACGGGTATATCCGATCTCGCCCTTTAAGAATCTGCCCACGGCCTCCTCGTTGGCGCCGTTCATGGCGGCGGGGAGGTTGCCGCCCTTCAGGATGGTGTCCTTGGCCAGCTGCAGCAGAGGGAAGGTCTCCGTATCCGGGCGGAAGAAGGTGAGCTTGCCTACCCGGAAGAGGTCCAGCTCTCCCGAGGGAGATTCCGTACGCTCCGGGTAGGTCAAGGCGTATTGGATGCAAAGCCGCATATCCGGCACGCCCATTTGTGCCAGCACGGCGTTATCTTCAAACTGAACCATGGAATGGATGATGCTCTCCCTTTGGATCACCACCTCGATCTGGTCGGGGTGGACGTCAAAGAGATGCACCGCCTCGATAAACTCCAGACCCTTGTTCATCAGGGTGGAGCTGTCCACGGTGATCTTGGGGCCCATGCTCCAATTGGGGTGGCGCAGGGCGTCTGCGGCGGTGACGGTCTTTAAGAATTCCTTGTCCTTCCCGAAGAAGGGACCGCCCGAGCCGGTGAGCAGGATCTTCTTCACCTTGCCCCCGCACTGCAGGCATTGGAAAATGGCGGAGTGCTCACTGTCCACGGGGAGGATCTTCAGCCCCTTCTCCCGTGCCAGAGACATCACTAAGTCGCCCCCTGCCACCAGAGTTTCCTTGTTGGCCAGGGCGATATCCTTCCCCGCCTCCAAGGCGGAGAGGGTGGGCTTCAGACCCAGGATCCCCGTGAGGGCGTTTACCACCGTGGGGGAAGGATCCGTTGCCGCAAGCTCGGTCAGCCCCTCGTCCCCGGAAAGGATGCGGATGCTCGTATCCGCAAGGCGGGTCTTCAAGGAGCTGTAACGGGACTTGTCAATATAAACGGCGGCAGGCAGGAACTCACGTGCCTGCCTTTCCAACGTTTCTTCTCTTGTACCCGCCGCCAAAGCGGTGACGGGGATGTGATGCTTACGGGCAACGTCCAGGGACTGGGTGCCGATGGAGCCCGTAGAGCCTAAAATACAGATAGAGGATGTCATATCAAGTTCTCAAAATAAGGGAATAGCAGCAAAAGCTGTAACAGGATAGCCACGGGGATGGTGCTGTCAAAGCGGTCCATGATGCCGCCGTGTCCGGGGAACAGCTTGCCGTAGTCCTTCACGCCGAAGTGGCGCTTTACCACCGAGGCGAACAGGTCGCCGTAGATGGAGACCACCGCCAACAGCATGGCGCCCACGAACACCGCCAGCAAGGGAACGATCTCCCAGCTCTTGGCAAAGCCGTACACCGCTACCGCCGCAATGCCCGTACCCAACACGCCGCCGATGGCGCCCTCCACCGTCTTTTTGGGAGAGATCTCCGGGCAGAGCTTATGCTTGCCCAAGAAATAGCCGGTGAAATAGGCCATGGTGTCCGCCACCCACGGGATGCACAGGGCGACCCAAAGGGGGATGGCCGCGCCGGAATCCCGATAGTTCAGGTACGCAGGGCCTTCCACCGCAAGGGAAGCCAACGCGGAAAAGCCGAACTGCACGTAGAAGAACAGCCCGAAGAGCATGACGAGACGGTCCACGGGGAGCTTTTTGTAACGCACCACCGCCGCCAGCACAAAGGCCAACACGGTGACCACGTTCAAAACGTTGGGCAGGATGGAAAGGTACCTAAACCAATCGGTGAAGGCATACTCGTACACCAGTGCAGAGCTTGCGATCCGACAGCCGATGGTCAAAGTCAGGCTGAGGATGGAGACCACCCAGAGCCACACCTCTTTTTTGAATCCCACACAGGAGAAAAATTCATACACCGCCACAGCGCCCAAAAGCGCCCAGATGCAGGCCACCGCCCAGGCGGGGGCAAACAGCAGAATGGGGACCAACAGGCACAGAGCGACCACTGCCGTGATGATACGGGTCAACATAAGGATACCTCCTGTATGTAGGAATAGTACGGGGGCTTAAGGGGTTTTCTTTGAAAAGAAAGCCCCTTAAGGATCCCAAAGAAACTTTTATTGCCGAAAACTGTCGTTTTCGGAAAGAAGACGCACCTGGGCGATGCAAAAGGAAACGAATTGATTCTCCGCATCACAGGCTCCCCCTGGAAGGCGGGAGCTGTCGGCGATCAGCCGACTGAGGGGGTTGACCCTCACTTTCCGAACCGTCTTTTGCGGGTCTCGAAGGAGGAAAGGGCTTTGTACAGCTCCTCCTTTTTGAAATCCGGCCAATACACGTCGGTAAAATAATATTCCGCATAGGCGGACTGCCATAACAAAAAGTTGGAGATCCGATACTCTCCGCTGGTGCGGATGATCAGATCCGGGTCGGGAAGCCCTGCGGAATAGAGGTGCTGTTCCAGCTCCTCTGCGGTGACCTCCTGTTTCCCCTCTGCCAGCAATTCGTTTACGGCGTGCAGGATCTCCTGTCTGCCCCCGTAGGAAAGGCAGATGGAGAGCGTCATCCCCGTATTCCCGGAAAGCTCCTCCTCACATGCCAGCAAGGAGGTACGTTCCTTTTCGGGGAAGCGGGAAAGATCCCCCATAAGATGCAGGCGGATGTTCTTGCGGTGCATCTCCGGGGTGTAACGGCGGATGCCCGATTCCATTAAGGACATCAGGGCGTCCACTTCCGTTTTTTCTCTGTTCCAATTCTCGCTGGAAAAGGCGTACACCGTCATGTAGGGGATCCCCAGATCACTGCAGGTGTCTACCATTTCCACGAAGGTGTCCAAGCCCACCTTATGTCCCGCCGTGCGGGGCAGCAGCCGTTTTTTTGCCCAACGGCCGTTGCCGTCCATGATCATGGCGATATGGGTGGGAAGGGTCTTGAAACCGGGATGCTCCATCAAAGCTCCATGATCTCCTTGTCCTTCTTGGCAACCACCTCATCAACCTTCTTCACGTACTTGTCGGTAAGATCCTGAACTGCCTTTTCTGCGATCTTCTGATCGTCCTCGGTGATGATGCTGTCCTTCTTCAGCTTCTTGATCTCTTCGTTGGCGTCTCTGCGCAGGTTACGGATGGCAACCTTGGCTTCCTCGCCCATCTTTGCGGTCTTCTTGGTGAACTCCTTACGGCGCTCCTCGGTGAGCGGGGGGAAGTTCAAACGGATGGCCTTGCCGTCGTTCTGGGGAGTGATGCCCAAGTCGGATGCGGCGATGGCTTTTTCGATCTCCTTCAGCATGGAGGTCTCCCAGGGCTGGATCAGCAGAGTTCTTGCGTCGGGAGTCTTAACGGTGGCAACGCCGTCGATGCCGGTGGGGGTGCCGTAGTAAGGAACGGTGATCTTATCCAGCACTCTTGCGGAGGCTCTGCCTACACGGATGGTGGCAAATTCGGACTCCAGGACGTCGATGGTCTTCTGCATTTTGGACTCGTAAGGCTTTTTGTCGAAACTCATGGTGATTTTCCTTTCTATGTGAAGCTTTTTTTATTCGGTGATCAAGGTGCCCATGTTCTCCCCCATCACCGCGCGGGTGATGTTCTCGGGGTGGGAAAGCCCGAAGATCAGGGCGGGCATTTTGTTTTCTCTGCCGATGGCGGAGGCGGTGAGGTCGATGGCCTTGAGATTCTTGGAAAGGATCTCGTCATAGGTCAGGGTATCGTACTTCTTGGCGGCGGGGTTCTTGGCAGGGTCACTGTCGTAGACGCCGTCCACGTTCTTGGCGGAAAGAAGCACGTCGCACTTCAATTCCACGGCACGGAGCATCATTCCCGTATCGGTGGAGAAGTAGGGATAGCCCACGCCGCAGGGGATCAGCACGACGCTTCCCCGGTCCATATACTCCATGGCCTTATACTGGGCGTAGGGCTCGCAGACCTGCTGGATCTGGAAGGCGCTCATCACCTTGGCGTCCACCCCTGCGGCGATCAGGTAATCCTGCATGGCCAGGGAGTTGATCACGGTGGCAAGCATGCCCATGTGGTCCCCTCTTACACGGTCGATGGAAAGACCGCCCTGGCGGGCGCCTCTCCAGATGTTTCCCGCACCGATGACGATGCCGAACTGTACCCCTGCCTTTACGCAGGAGGCAATTTCCCCGGCAACGGCACGGAGAAAGCCGTCGTCAAGGATCTTGGTTCCGTCCCCGGACAAGGCCTCCCCGGAGAGCTTGAGTAACACACGTTTGTATTTGGGCTGCATATTCATGGGCAGATTCCCCCTTATTGTATCGTTTGCAAATATTATAGCAAAGTTCTTTGAGAAACGCAAGGGTTAATTGTAAAAAAATTGTGAGAGAGAAGCCGTCCGCCAAAAAACGGTCATAAAACCGATTTTTAGCTGTACCTCGGTTTATACTCGTAGGGGTCGACGTCCTTCGGCGACCCGCATTGGGGAGGATAGGGTTGCGTTTTTTCCGCACAACGGCGGGGGGATGTTCCACGCAACGAGAACGTATAAGATCGTTTCGTCATGCAACGCTTCCGGGTCGCCGTGGACGTCGACCCCTACGGTCACGCAAGGAACAACGTCATAATTCCTGCTTCGTTCCACGCAGGAAGGATGGTCGAAAACGGTATTCTTACAGACCTTGTTGCGGAAGGGATGGTCCGATTTTTAGCCGTGCCTCGGTGCGGGTTCGTAGGGGTCGACGTCCTTCGGCGACCCGCATTGGGGAGGATAGGGTTGCGTTTTTTCCGCACAACGGCGGAGGGATGTTCCACGCAACGAGAACGTATAAGATCGTTTCGTCATGCAGCGCTTCCGGGTCGCCGTGGACGTCGACCCCTACGGTCACGCAAGAAACAACGTCATAATTCCTGCTTCGTTCCACGCAGGAAGGATGATCGAAAACGGTATTCTTACAGACCTTGTTGCGGGAGGGATGGTCCGATTTTTTCCGTCTCTCGGTGCGGGTTCGTAGGGGTCGACGTCCTTCGGCGACCCGCATTGGGGAGGATAGGGATGCGTTTTTTCCGCACAACGGCGGGGGGATGTTCCACGCAACGAGAACGTATAAGATCGTTTCGTCATGCAACGCTTCCGGGTCGCCGTGGACGTCGACCCCTACGGTCACGCAAGGAACAACGTCATAATTCCTGCTTCGTTCCACGCAGGAAGGATGGTCGAAAACGGTATTCTTACAGACCTTGTTGCGGGAGGGATGGTCCGATTTTTAGCTGTACCTCGGCTTATGCTCGCAGCCTGCCTTCCCCTGTTTAAAACATCAATTTCTCCCGCATCACCCGCATATCGGTGACCTTATCCCCCAAAAACTGCTCGATATAGGAGGGGTTCAGGTACTCGTTGCCGCAGGGAAGGACGCAACGTAAGGCCACGCCGGTTTCCGTTTTGGCAAAGGATTTTTCGGTGATGAGGGGTGCGATGTCCACGGTCGTTTCCCGGGTCTTGGTCTTCTTCACCACGGGCATTTCCCCGGCGAAGAGGGCTTGGAAGGTTTCCAAATCAAGCCCCGTCTCGAAGGTGAGGGTATACTCCGCCGCCTTGCAGGGAGGGAGCTTCTTTTCGGAATACTCCACCTTGGTGAAGGTCATCCCTTCGGGAGATTGGGCCTGCAAACGCGCCAGGGTCTCTTCCTCGGCGGGGCACTCGTCCTCAAAGCGGAACTCCGCCACCTCGCAGACGCTTTCCTGGAACAGGGAAAGGGGCTGGGCGAACATCAGCTTGGGATGGGGGTTGAAGCCCTCGGAAAACTTGATGGGCAGACCCGTGCGGAGAAGCAGACGGGTGAAGGCTCTCTGGAGATCCAGGTGGGAGATATAACGGAGGTTGCCCGTTTTTGTAAAGGTTGCGAATACGTACTTCATCTCTCAAGCCTCCTTTACGGGATGGGCGGAACAGCCCTTGCCGCCGCAGAGGGTATTTGCCCCGCAGGCGGAGCATTTGGTGCGGCAGTCGGGGGTGGTGGTCTCCGATTCTGCCTTATGCTTTTCGGACAGCAGGAATCTCTTGGTCACGCCGATGTCGATGAAATCCCAGGGCAAAAGCTCCTCTTCTCCCATGACGCGGTTGGCGTAGAAGGCGGGGTCGATCCCCGTTTCCGCAAAGTAGTTCATCCAATTTTCGTAGGAGAAGAACTCGTCCCAGGCGTCGAACTTCTGTCCCTGCTCCACGGCGTGTGCCAGCGCCTTGCCCAGACGGCGGTCGCCCTTGGCGAACACAGCCTCCAGGCGGGAGACCTTGGCGTCGTGGTATTTGTAGTCGATCTTGCGGGAGGTGATGTGGTCACGAAGCAATTTTTGCTTCCGCTCCAGTTCTTCAAAATCGTTCTGTGCTTCCCACTGGAAGGGGGTGAAGGGCTTGGGCACGAAGCAGGAAACGCTCACCGTCACGGTAACGCCTCTCCCCTTCCGCTTTTTGGCGTAGAACAGATCCACGATCTTCTGCGCCAGCTCTGCGATACCAACGATGTCCTCGTCCCGCTCGGTGGGCAGGCCGTTCATGAAGTACAGCTTCAAACTGTTTCTGCCCCCGTCGAAGGCCTTCTCGCAGGCCACTAAAATATCGTCCTCGGCGATGTTCTTGTTGATCACGTCACGGAGTCTTTGCGTACCCGCCTCGGGGGCGAAGGTAAGACCGCTCTTCCGCACGGACATCACCTTTTCCATCAGCTCCTCGTAGAAGGCGTCGATACGCTGGGAGGGCAGGGAAAGGCCTACCTTTTGCTCCTCCGTCCACGCCAGCAGCTTGTCCACCAGCTCGGGCAGGCGGGGATAGTCGCTGATACTGAGAGAGGTCAGGGAGATCTCGGAATAGCCCGTATGGCCGATGGAAGCCATAGCGCAGGCGTTGATGCCCTCGGGAGATTTGTCACGGTAGGGACGGTAGATCATCCCCGCCTGGCAGAAGCGGCAGCCTCGGATACAACCGCGGGTAACCTCCATCATCACACGGTCGTGGACCACGTCCAGGTAGGGCATGGGAGACTTCTCGGGGAAGTACACCTTGTCCAGATCGGTGATGATACGCTTCTTCACGGTGGCGGGAACCCCTTCACGGTTGGGGGTAAAGGACTGCAGGGTGCCGTCCCCGTTGTAGGTTACGTCGTACAGGGAAGGCACGTAGAAGCCCTCCAGCCGGGAGGCTCTGTAGAGCAGCTCCTCCTTGGAAACGCCCTCCTTCTTGCAGGTGCGGATCAGCTCCGCCAGCTCGCAAAGGGCCTCCTCCCCTTCTCCGATGGAGAAGATATCCACGAAGTCCGCCAAGGGCTCGGGGTTGTAGGAGCAGGGACCGCCTGCGATGATGAGGGGCATCTCCCCCGTTCTGTCCTTTGCGTACATGGGCAAGCCCGCAAGGCGGATCATGTTCAGCACGTTGGTATAGCAAAGCTCGTACTGCAAAGTGAACAGCAGTGCGTCAAAATTGCAAAGCGCCTCCCCCGTTTCCAGGGCGTAGAGGGGCAGGTCGTTCTTTAACAGTTGTTCCTCCATATCCGGCCAGGGGGCGTAGGAGCGCTGGCAATACACCCCGTCCATTTGGTTGAGGCACCCCACCAGGATCCGCATGCCCAGGTTGGACATACCGATCTCGTAGGTGTCGGGGAAGCAGAAGCACAGGTTCAGGTCTACGGCGGCGGGGTCCTTGTACTCGCTGTTCAGCTCGCCCCCCACGTACCGCCCGGGCTTCTCCACGTGCTTTAACAGATGTGCGTATTTCTCGGTGTTCATGTATATCTCCTTTTTTCCAAGAAACTTTCTTGAAAGAAAGTTTCTTGAACTTCAAAGAACTTTTATTGCCGAAAACTGTCGTTTTCGGGAGGGTGTATAAAAACGAAGAGGAAAATATCGTAGCGTCGGGTGAAAACCGTTTCCTTCGGTTCCGGGCGATTCGTGAAGCGCCCCTACTGTCACGAGGGAAACATAAGCGAAAAATATCCTTGTGTCGGCAAAAGCCGTTGCCTTCGGTTCCGGGCTGCCGATACCGCCTGCGGCGGTGAGACGTCAGCCCCTACAAATACGCAAGATGCCTTGGATAAAATCAAACCATATTTTCACGCAGCGAGGTAGGTATAAACCGTTTTTCGTCCTTCCTATCTGCGGAAGAAAGGGCTACGTTTTTAACCTTTCCTCCGTTCGGGTTTGTAGGGGACGACGTCCACGGCGTCCCGCTTGCGTTGTGCTGCGAAACGACTTTACGCTGTACCCTATGCGGGAACTTTTTCATTTTCCCTCACAATACCGGGTTCTTAGGGAGCGGGCTCCCTAAGCGGAGATTCTTAAGAGGCAGAGCCTCTTAAGCGTCCCCCCTTAAGCGTCCTTCTCCAAAACGTCCTTCAGATACTGACCGGTGTAGCTTTCTTTGCAGGCGGCTACCTCCTCGGGGGTACCGCAGGCGACCAGGGTGCCGCCGCCGTCTCCCCCCTCGGGTCCCATATCAATGATATAGTCCGCAGTCTTGATGAGATCCAGGTTGTGCTCGATGACCACAACGGTGTTGCCGTTATCCACCAGGCGCTGTAACACGGCGCGGAGCTGATCCACGTCGTAGGAGTGAAGTCCCGTGGTGGGCTCGTCCAAAACGTACAGCGTTCTGCCGGTGGACACACGGGACAGCTCCGTGGCAAGCTTCACACGCTGTGCCTCGCCCCCGGACAGGGTGTTGGAGGGCTGACCGATCTTGATATAGCCCAGGCCCACGTCCTGCAGGGTCTTCAGCTTCCGCTGGATGCCGCGGTAGACGGAGAAGAACTCCACCCCTTCGTCCACGGTCATTTCCAAAACGTCGTAAATGCTCTTGCCCTTGTATTTCACCTCCAAGGTCTCACGGTTGTACCGCTTGCCCTTACACACGTCGCAGGTGACGTACACGTCGGGGAGGAAGTGCATCTCGATGAGGTTGGTGCCGTCGCCGCCGCAGGCCTCGCATCTGCCGCCCTTTACGTTGAAGGAGAAGCGGCCGTCCTTGTAGCCCCTGGCCTTGGCCTCGGGGGTGGCGGCAAACACGGAACGGATCTCCCCGAACATCCCCGTATAGGTGGCGGGGTTGGAGCGGGGGGTACGCCCGATGGGCGACTGGTCGATCTGGATCACCTTGTCGATGTGCTGAGTGCCCAGAACCTCCTCGTGCTTCCCGGGAACGATGGCCATTCTGCCAAGCTTCCGCGCCAGGGCACGGTAGAGGATCAGGTTCACCAGGGAGGATTTCCCCGACCCGGAAACGCCCGTCACGCAGGTGAAGGTGCCCAGGGGGAAGTCCACGGTGAGATTTTTCAGATTGTTTTCGGAAGCGCCCACCACGGTGAGCTTGTTGCCGTTACCCTTGCGGCGTACCGTGGGAATATCGATCCTCCGCTTGCCCGTGAGGTACTGCCCCGTGAGAGATGCGGGACAGCCTTCGATGTCCTCCGGCTTGCCTGCGTAGATGATCTCGCCCCCGTGGATACCCGCCTTGGGGCCCACGTCCACCAGGAAGTCCGCACTGCGCATGGTCTCCTCGTCGTGCTCCACCACGATCACGGTGTTGCCCAGGTCGCGGAGCTTCTTGAGGGTGTTGATCAGCTTTGCGTTGTCCCGCTGGTGGAGACCGATGCTGGGCTCGTCCAGGATATACAGCACCCCCATCAAAGAGGAGCCGATCTGGGTGGCCAGGCGGATCCGCTGTGCCTCACCCCCGGAAAGGGAGCCGGATTTTCTGCCCAGGGTGAGATATTCCAATCCTACGCTCATCAAAAAGCCCAACCTTGCGTTGATCTCCTTGCGGATCTCAGAAGCGATCATGGTCTCGCTGTGGGAAAGGGTGAGCCCGTTCACAAACTCCAGGGCCTTCCCCACGGAAAGCCGGCAGAGCTCGTGAATATTCTTATCCCCCACGGTCACCGCCAGGGGCTCGGGACGGAGCCGCTTCCCCTGACAGGCGGGGCAGGGCACGTTGTCCATAAAGGTCTCGTAGTATTCACGGATCTCAAAGGAAGGGTTGGTATCGTAACGGCGCTTGATGAGATTCACGATGCCGTCGAACTTGGGCTCGCCCACGCTGCGGCGCTTGTTACCGTTGCCGTACATCACCACCCGGAAGGCTTCCTCGGAGTATTTATTCATGGGGGTATGGACATCGAAGCCGTACTTCTCACCCACCACCTGGATGATCTGTCCGTAGTAGCTGTCCGGCTCCACGGATTTGAAGCCGTTGCACACCACCGCCCCGCCGTAGAGGGACAGGGACATATCCGGGATCAGCTTTTCCGTGGTGAGGACGAAGTTTTCTCCGATGCCGTTGCAGGCCTCGCAGGCACCTGCGGGGTTGTTGAAGGAGAACATACGGGGCTCCAGCTCGCCGATGGAGATGCCGTGGGTCTTACAGGCGTAGTTCTGGGAGAACAGGATCTCCTCGGGGCTGTCCCCCACGGTGACCACCAGCACCAGCCCTTCGGAAAGCTTTGCGGCGGATTCCACGCTGTCTGCCAGGCGGGAGCGGATCTCCCCCTTGATCACCAAGCGGTCCACCACGATGTCGATGGTATGCTTTAAGTTTTTATCCAGGTCGATCCTCTCGCTGAGGTCGTAGAGACTGCCGTCCACTCTGGCACGGACGTAACCGCTCTTGCGGGCGTCCTCCAGCACCTTGTCGTGCATCCCCTTCTTCTCCCATACCACGGGGGAAAGCACCATGAAGCGGGTGCCCTCGGGCAATTCAAGAATGCGGTCCACGATCTCGTCCACCGACTGCTGCTTGATCACCTCCCCGCAGATGGGACAATGGGGCACGCCGATACGGGCGTAGAGCAGACGGAGGTAGTCGTAGATCTCCGTCACCGTGCCCACGGTGGAGCGGGGGTTCTTGGAGGTGGTCTTCTGGTCGATGGAAATGGCGGGAGACAGGCCGTCGATGCTGTCCACGTCGGGCTTGTCCAGCTGTCCCAAAAACATTCTTGCGTAAGAGGACAAAGACTGGACGAAACGGCGGTGCCCCTCGGCGTAGATGGTGTCGAAGGCCAGGCTGGATTTACCCGAGCCGGAAAGACCTGTGAACACCACCAGCTGCTCCCTGGGGATGGAAAGGTCTACGTTTTTTAAGTTGTGGACGCGGGCGCCCTTGATGATCAATTCTGCGGATGCCATGTGTTGTCCTTTCTGCGGTACGGGGGCTTAAGGGGATTTCTTTGGAAAGAAATCCCCTTAAGAATCCCAAAGAAACTTTTATTGCCGAAAACTGTCGTTTTCGGGAGGGTGTATAAAAAGCAAAGGGGAAAATATTGTAGCGTCGGCAAAAACCGTTTCCTTAACGGGCGATTCGTGAATCGCCCCTACGGTTACGGGGGAAACACAAGCGAAAAATATTCTTGTGTCGGCAAAAGCCGTTTCCTTCGGTTCCGGGCTGCCGATACCGCCTACGGCGGCGAGACGTCAGCCCCTACAAATACGCAAGATGCCTTGGATAAAATCAAACCATATTTTCACGCAAGGCGGTGGGCATAAATCGGATAATTGCCGTCCGATCTGCGGGAGAAAAGGTATGTTTTTAACCTTTCCTCGGTTCGGGTCCGTAGGGGACGACGTCCACGGCGTCCCGCTTGCGTTGTACCGTGAAACGACTTTGCGCTGTACCCTATGCGGGAAATATCTTCATTTTTCCTCACAATACCGGGTTCTTAGGGAGCGGGCTCCCTAAGCGGAGATTCTTAAGAGGCAGAGCCTCTTAAGCGTACCTACTCCTTCTCGCCAAGAATGCGCCGTATCCTGTCGCGCAAAGCGGCGGCGGTCTCGAAGTCCAGCTCCTTGGCGGCCCGCTTCATCTCCACGGTGAGCATCTCCACCAGCTTGTTCTTCTGCGCCTTGGTCATCTTTCCGCCCTGGGCGGGCTCCGTCTTGGTGGTGACGGCGATGGGAGCACGGATCTCCTTGACGATGGTCTTGGGGGTGATGCCGTTTGCTTTATTGAAGGCGTCCTGCACCTCTCGGCGGCGTCGGGTCTCGGTGATGGCGGCGTGCATGGAGCGGGTCTCCTTGTCGGCGTAGAGGATCACCTTGCCCTGTGCATTACGGGCGGCACGGCCGATGGTCTGGATCAGGGAGGTCTCGCTACGCAGGAAGCCCTCCTTGTCTGCGTCCAGAATGGCCACCAGGGACACCTCGGGCAGGTCAAGCCCCTCGCGGAGGAGGTTGATGCCCACCAAAACGTCGAACTCACCCTCGCGGAGCCCGCGCAAGATGTCGATACGCTCCATGGTGTCGATGTCGTAGTGCATATATTTGGTGCGGACGTCGTTTTTCACGAAGTATTCCGTCAGATCCTCCGCCATCTTCTTGGTGAGGGTGGTGACCAGAACACGCTCCCCCTTGGCGGCGCGGAGACGGATCTCCCCCGTCAGGTCGTCGATCTGCCCCCCGGTGGGGCGTACCTCCACCTCCGGGTCAAGAAGTCCCGTGGGGCGGATGATCTGCTCTGCGATCTGTGTGGAAAGGTTCTTTTCGTATTCCCCGGGGGTGGCGGAGAAATAGATGGTCTGCCCGCGAAGCGCATCAAACTCGTCGAACACCAAGGGGCGGTTATCAAAGGCGGAGGGCAATCGGAAGCCGTAATCCACCAAATTTTTCTTACGGGAGTAATCTCCCCCGGACATCCCCCGCACCTGGGGAATGGTCACGTGGGATTCGTCCACCAGGAACAGAAAGTCCTTGGGGAAGAAATCGAACAAGGTAAAGGGGCGGCTCCCCGGCTCTCTGCCGGAAAGGACGCGGGAATAGTTCTCCACCCCGCTGCAGAAGCCGATCTCCCGTAGCTGCTCCACGTCGAAGAGGACACGCTCCTTGATCCGCTGTGCTTCGATGAATTTTTCCTGCTTTTCGAAGAATGCGATCCGCTCCGTCAGCTCGTCTAAGATCTCCTTGATGGCCTTTTCACGGCGCTCCTCCCCTGTGACGTAATGGGAGGCGGGATAGATGGCGATGTGGGAAAGCTTGGCGGTGACCTCCCCCGTGGTCACGTCGATGACGCACAGGCGGTCGATCTCATCCCCGAAAAACTCCACGCGGATGGCGTCGGTGTTGGTGTTGGCGGGAAAGATCTCCAAAACGTCTCCGCGGACACGGAAGTTGTCGCGCTGGAAGTCCATATCACTGCGGGTGTACTGCATGGCCACCAGACGGCGGATCACGTCCTCACGGGCGATCTCCAGCCCGGGACGCAGGGAAAGGAGCTGGCTTTTGTACTCCTCCGGGTCGCCCAGGGAGTAGATACAGGACACGGAGGCCACCACGATCACGTCCTTCCGTTCCAGCAAGGCGCTGGTGGCGGAGTGGCGGAGCTTGTCGATCTCGTCGTTGACGGCGCTGTCCTTCTCGATATAAATATCTTTCCCGGGGACGTAGGCCTCGGGCTGGTAGTAGTCGTAGTAGGAAACGAAAAATTCCACGGCGTTGTTGGGGAAGAACTCACGGAACTCGGAGCAAAGCTGGGCGGCCAGGGTCTTGTTGTGGGCAAGCACCAGGGTGGGCTTGTTCACTTCCTTGATGATGTTGGCCATAGTGAAGGTCTTACCCGAGCCTGTAACCCCCAAAAGGGTCTGGTCCCTGTCCCCGCGGCGGACGCCTTCCACCAATTTTGCGATGGCTTCCGGCTGGTCGCCCATGGGCTTGTAATCGGATACCAATTCAAAATGATCCATGCCTTTGTCCTTCCTTTCCCCGTTTTTTTCGGTAACGAGACATTATACCATACTTTTCCCAAAAATGGAAGAGGTACAGAGGATTTTGTGAAAAAAGTGGAGGGGAGGATTGCAGAGACGGCGGAGTGTGAGTTTTGCGGAAGGACGGTTTGAAAGTAACCGGCGGAACGGGAAAAAGCGGTAGTGCGAAGGGGGTACCATACCCTCAAAAAATGCTTGGCATTTTTTGACTCTTATTCGGGCTCACGCCGCTCATAAGAGTTCGACTCGTGCGGGTTGTTTCCTTGTGCGCAGCCGCGACGGCTCTATCCCGCACTCGCTCAGAGTGACAATACAAGGCAAGGTTTGCGATATACGTAGCGCTTATTGAGCTATATCAATTCGATTGTCATTCTGAGCGGAGCCGCGGGGAAGGGGGTAAGGATAGGAAAAGGGCGGCAATCCCGCGGCGGAGTCGAAGTTTTGCGGAGAAAGCAAGGCACGTTAGTGCCGTTCGGAGCAAAACCAAGGGGTGCGGAGCGCCCCGCAGGGATATGGTAGGGAATTAGATGTACTCTTTCTGTAACGCAAGAACTGTTTTAAGTAACTGACGGAACGGAAAAAAGCGGTATAGCAAAGGAGTAGCCATACCCTCAAAAAATGCTTGGCATTTTTTGACTCTTATTCGGGCTCACGCCGCTCATAAGAGTTCGACTCGTGCGGGGTGTTTCATTGTGCACAGCCGCGGCGGCTCTATCCCGCACTCGCTCAGAGTGACCAAGTCGGCGAATGGGTGCGGGTTTAAAGGCAGCGTCAGTACGCCGACGTTAAAAACGGCTTCGCCGTTTTTTCAACCGTGGTGCCGTTTGTAGGGCAAGGTTTGCGATATACGTACGTTTTTGCTACCCTTACCCTCGGACTGTCATTCTGAGCGGAGCCGCGGAGAAGGGGGTAAGGATAGGAAAGAAAAGGCAATCCCGCGGCGGAGTCGAAGTTTTGCGGAGAAAGCAAGGCACGTTAGTGCCGTTCGGAGCAAAACCAAGGGGTGCGGAGCGCCCCGCAGGGATATGGTTGGGAGTTAGATGTACCCTTCTGTAACGCAAGAACTGTTTATAGTAACTGAAGGAACGAAAAAGACGGTAGTGCAAATATGTAGCCATACCCTCAAAAAATGCGGGCATTTTTTGACTTCCGCTTAGGCTCACGCCACGCGCGGAAGTTCGACGCGGCAGGGATTTTGCCGTGTGCTCCTATCGAAAACACCGTGCTCCCTGCCTTGCTCAGGGTGACAATACAAGGGGTAGCGGTTGTGCTATGCGTGGCGGTTTCGCCGTTCTTGCCCCAGGATTGTCATTCTGAGCGGAGCCGCGGGGAAGGGTGTATGGATAGGAAAACGAAGGCTCTCCCGCGGCGGAGTCGAAGTTTTGCGGAGAAAGCAAGGCACGTTAGTGCCGTTCGGAGCAAAACCAAGGGGTGCTTTGCGCCCCGCAGGGATATGGTAGGGAATTAGATGTACCCTTCTGTAACGTAAGAACTGTTTTAAGTAACTGACGGAACGGAAAAGACGGTAGTGCGAAGGGGGTACCATACCCTCAAAAAATGCTTGGCATTTTTTGACTCTTATTCGGGCTCACGCCGCTCATAAGAGTTCGACGCGGCAGGGATTTTGCCGTGTACTCCTATTGAAAACACCGTGCTCCCTGCCTTGCTCAGGGTGACAAACAGACGCTGCGTTGTCGATATACGTAACGTTTTCACCCTTCTCGCCCCAGGACTGTCATTCTGAGCGGAGCCGCGGAGAAGGGGGAGAGGATAGGAAAACGAAGGCTCTCCCGCGGCGGAGTCGAAGTTTTGCGGAGAAAGCAAGGCACGTTAGTGCCGTTCGGAGCAAAACCAAGGGGTGCTTTGCGCCCCGCAGGGATATGGTTGGGAGTTAGATGTATCCTTCTGTAACGCAAGAACTGTTTATAGTAACTGACGGAACGGAAAGAGCGGTATAGCAAATGTGTTACCATACCCTCAAAAAATGCTTGGCATTTTTTGACTCTTATTCGGGCTCACGCCGCTCATAAGAGTTCGACTCGTGCGGGTTGTTGCATTGTGCACAGCCGTGACGGCTCTATCCCGCACTCGCTCAGAGTGACAAACAGGGGTAGCGTTGTCGATATGCGTAGCGTTTTCCCGTGCAACGCCTTGCTCGTTCTTGCGCCCTATACAAAACGCCGCTGAAGCGTCGTTTTGCGACCGCAGTGCCGTTTGCAGGGCGCCGTTGTGCTTTTTGCGTTCAACTACACTGCTTTCCGTAACCTTCCCCTCCCCTGCTGGTGCAAAAAGAGCCGCGTGTGCGACTCTTTTTTTGCTTGCTTATTTCTTTCTGATGAACAGGATGACCACCACGGCCAGGGCGATCACCGCCAGGCCGCAAAGGAGGGTCCACCAGGGGAAGGAGCCGCCGTCCTCTACGGGAGCGGGCCGGGAGGAAGCCGCTTCCTTGGAAACTTCCTCGGATGCGGTGCCGGATTCCTCGGAGGAGCTGTCCTCACCCGGCTTTTCCAACGGCAGGAGGTAATCCCCGCCCTTGTAGGACTCCTTGGAGAACTTCTCGATGCGCAAAGCCAGCTCGATGTCCTGGAGCAGATAGGGATCGGCGGAATACTGCTTCATGCCGTCGTAGATGGCTTGCAGGTCCTGTTCAAACAGGTCGCCGTAGGACTCGGTGTTGCCGTTTTGGCTCATCCAAAGCTCCAGACGTGCCTTGGCCATGCCCTTCAATGCCTCGACGCTTTCCGTCTCGTACTGGGTGAAGGACAGGGAGGGCTTTTTGAAGACAGTCTCGGCGAACAGGTCTGCGTAGCCGTGATCCTTGTAAGCGCCCCATTCAAAGTAGCCGATACCATCTGCGCCGTGGATAGCGGTCTGGTTGGTCTGGAGGTACATTTCGTCGAAGGTCAGAGACAGGTAGGCACCGTTGCCCATGATCAGGTAGGTTTCGTCGGTGAGGTAACCGGAGAACTTCTGAGTAGCGGTACCCATGATGCCTTCTGCGTAGGACATGGGGTAAATGGCGTCCACCCAGCCGTTCTTCATCCAGACGGAGCTGTCCTGACAATAAAGCTCCTTGCCGGTATCGTTGGCCACGGCGGCGGAGATATACAGGTCGGGACGGTAGGAACGGATCATCTCGGTGAACTGCTGTACCCGCTGATGGATCAGGTTCACCTTGAAATCCACCCAACGATCCCACTGGGGATGGGCGCGGAGCTGAGTGGCGATCTCATCCACCACGGATTCGTCCAGCCCCGTGGTCTGAGCAAACAGCTTGCGGGAGGCCTCGTCGTAGCCGTAGTCGATGTTGCCGTCGAAATAGGGGTAGCGGATATAGTCGTACTGGATGCCGTCGATGTCGTAGTGGCGGACGATGTATTCCAGGTACTCCATCATGGCCGCCATAAAGTCCTCGTTGGCGGGAGAAGCGAAGGTCTCCGCAGTATCGGAGGGCTTGTTGGTGGTGGCGATCCAATGGGGGTTCTTTTCGGAGCCGCAGCCGTAGAAGGTGGGCACGGAGACCACAAGCTCCATGTCGTATTCCTTGCAGGCTCTCACGTAGACCTCCAGGATGTCGATACGGCGGGCACGGGAGTCCACGGTGAAGGGATGCTCGTCGGAGACCTTCACGATGCTCTTGCCGCTGTCGATGACGCCGATGTTCAGCTGGTTGATGCCCACGCGCTTCATCTCGGCAACCGTCTCGAAGATGTCCTCTTCCTTCCGCTCCAGGGGAACGTACCAAACGGCGCGGACCTCCACGTCACGGGATTCGATCATGGAGCGGCGGATGGAATCCACCTCCTTCAGCATGGCGTCACGCTGCTCCAAGGTGGTGATGGAGGCGGGGTCAAGATCCGCAACGGCGTTTTCCAGGCCCTTGTAGTCGATGAGGCGGAGCTGGGACTTTGCTTCCTCCAGCTCCTGCTCCAGCAGAAGGATCTCTCCCTCCACGGTGGAGCCCAGCATGGTGTCGTCGTAGGTGACGGTGACAGTCATGCCGGAGATCACGCATTGTGCACCGGGGATGCAGTAGATCTTCAACAGGTTCTTGTCCTCCGGCTCGATGGCGGAGATCACGAAGCCCCCTGCGGGTACCTCGTTGTCGTTGCCGCCGGCGGAAATGACGTAGCCGTCTGCGTCTACCACCACCTCAAAGCCGTAGCCGTTGGTGCCGGTCTTGGTGCCCGCCTTGTTGTACACCACCAGGTACTGGGCGTAGCGGGGGGTGTTGTAGTGGGTGAAGGGAATGTCCTGCTCGTAGAAGGGATCCACTTCTCCCTTGGCGGCCAAACAGCGCATGCCGTATTCGTCGAAGATCACGTGGTCTCCCACGTCGATGCTCTCGTACATCTCCTGGCCCACGGTCCCGGTGCCGGAAAGCACGAAGCCTCCCACGGGAACGGCCAGGTTTTTACCTCTGGAGTCGCCGCCGGCGATCTTATCGGTGACGATCCCCTCGGGGCTCACCACCACGTTCCAGCCCCATTCGTTCTGCTGGGTGGTGGGTCTGTCCTTGTAGACGCACATGGTGTCCGCCCAGCGGGTGCCGTTGACGGAATCCACGGGGATGATAAGGGTGTCCCCGTTGGTGACCAGTGCGGAAGGAAGCACGGCCGCCAATGCGGTGGTCAGGGTGACAGCCGCCATCAGCGCCGCAAAAAATCTTGTGCGTTTGAAAAATCTTGCCATAGGAAAATTCGTCCTTTCGGTGTTTCGTGGCACCAGTATAGCACAGAAAAACGCTTTTGTCAAATCCGCAAAAATCCCGCAAAAATCCCGCTTTTTTCCGAAAAGAAAGAAACCTCCCCGCCGCAGGCGCCGGAGGTCTCTTCCCGAAGGGGCTCTTGTATAGCAATTCCGTTTGCAGGAGGCGCAGGAGAATTCCATGGCACGATCAACGCCCGTCTTGCAATGCGGCGGAGGAAAAGGGGTCGCTGTCCCATTCCCCGCCGGGAAGAACTACCGTTTTTTTGTAATAGTTAGCTTTTGCTAACTGCCGGTAGTATAGCATGGATCTTTCGGTTTGTCAAGGGGGAGAAGAAAAATTTTCCCTGCTTTTCCAAGCCGTTCCTCCCTTCACGCGTGTACGCGCGCGCGCACCCCATCTCTAATCTATTCTTTATAGGTACATGAATGTAGTTGTAGTAGTAGGGGTGGAAAATTTTGGTGGAAAACTTTTTTGCCCCTCTTTTTCCCCCCGACTTGGCGGAACAAACTCACTTCGAACAAGCGTTCTATTCCACAAAGAACAGGCGTTCTGCGCATTTGAAAAATGTGGACAAGTCCTTCTTCCAAGGGTGGAAAACACCATATGTTGTGCACATCCTTCCACAAGATATCCACATGTAGTAAATTCCCCCATGAGACGAAAAAAGCGCAACTTTTGACGGAATAGACCTTGCTTTTTTTGGAAAAGGAGAGTATAATAAAGGGGATCATTCCCTACCGAAAGGAGGACAGCCATGAAGCGGTTGCCCATTCTGATCCTGATCTCTCTGCTGTTGACCGCCTGCGTGGTGATGGCGGCGTATCTGTTGATCTACCACCATTCCTACGAGCTGGAATACGCAGACCTGGATATCGACGAGACCACGTATGAAAACGGGGTGCTCACCGTCACCGTCAAGTCTGCCACGGCGGGGGAATTTCTTTACCGTATGATCGGTGCGCCCAACGATAAGGGGGAGTTTGAGCTGACCTTCCGCGGAGGGAAGCAGGGTGCCCTTGCCCAGACGCCCGGAAAGTATTCCGCCACCTTCACCGTGGAGGTACCCGAGGAATACAAAAAGGTGGTCTGCGGGAAATCCACCATCTATACCATCTCTGATGAAGAAGGAGAAGATTAAATGAAGAAGACTTTACTGCTGTTGCTCCTCTGCGCTTGCACGGTCCTGATGGCAAGCTGTAACAAGGCACCCGTGGACGAGACCCTGCCCGAGGGCTGTCTCCGCGCGGAAAACGACGCAACGGATTTCAATTTCTGCTATCCCAACACCTGGACCGTCGACCGTAACGACGGGATGATCTCCATTAAGACCAACGTGGGCAAGAGCGGTACTCTGGCATACGCCACCGTTTCCGTACAGGCCTACACCATGGAGGATTCCACCATGTCCGCGGGAAATTTCTGGGACGCCCATAAGGCCGATCTGGAGGATCTTTACGGGGAGAAGCTGGTGATCGAAAAGGAAAAGGAAGAGACCGAGCTGGCGGGAAATATTGCCGCAAGAGCCAAGTATTCCATCAAGCTTTCCGATATGACCTACGTTTTTGAGCAGATCATCTGCGTGCGCTACGGCGTGGCCTATATGATCACCCTGACCGCTCCCGAAGGTACCTACGAGACCGCCGCCCCCGGGTTGGAAACGGTGATGACCTATTTCGTGTTTGAATAAAAGTATTGATTGATATGACGAAGCCTCTCCCGAAAAGGAGAGGTTTTTTCGTTTGGGGAATGGGGAGAAGCCACGCAGGGAGGGTGGTGTGAATTTCGTCGTGTCGGTGCACGCAGGGTGGGTCGCCGTGGACGTCGACCCCTACGAATACGCAATAACGGTTGCGAAGGGGCATGCCGAATTCCACGCAGGGAGGGGGGTGTGGATCCGTTGCGCCGGTGCACGCGGGACGGGTCGCCGTGGACGTCGACCCCTACGAATACGCAATAACGGTTGTGTAAGGACATGCCGAATTCCACGCAGGGAGGGTGGTGGAATTTCGTTGCGCCGGTGCACGCGGGGCGGGTCGCCGTGGACGTCGACCCCTACGAATACGCAATAACGGTTGCGAAAGGGGCAGGCAGAATTCCACGCAGGGAAGGGCGGTGTGAATCCGTTGCGCCGGCGCACGCAGGGCGGGTCGCCGTGGACGTCGACCCCTACGCATACGCAATAACGGTTGCGAAGGGGCATGCCGAATTCCACGCAGGGAGGGTGGTGGAAATAACGGTTATTACGGTGTCCTGATTGCGGGAGAGGAGGTTTGGCTTTTCACCCCACGCTTCCTTCGTGACCGTAGGGGCGATTCACGAATCGCCCGTCCTGCGGGAGATGAGGTCTGTTGTTTGCCCATCCTCCGTTCGTGTCCGTAGGGGGCGACGTCCACGGCGCCCCGTCCTGCGGGGAATATGGTTTGACTTTTCCCCCTTCCCCTATGCGTGCTCCTTCTGCGGCATAAAAAAACACCGAAGACGGCAGTCTTCGGCATTGCTTTTTGTGGGGGTTCAAGGGGGCGCTTTTTTGAAAAAGTGCCCCCTTGCGTTTCCTTGCTCAGCAGATCTTGGAAAACAGCTCGTCCAGCCAGTCGCCCTCAAAGAGCTCGATCATACCCTCGTCACAGGCGGCGGCCAGCTTGCGGTTGATGGGCAGGCGGGCGGTGGCGGGGATGCCGAAGGCCTCTGCGGTCTTCTCGATGCTGCTTTCCCCGTAGGGATAGTGCTTCTTGCCGCAATCGGGGCATTCAAAGTAGGAGAAGTTCTCCACCAGACCCAGGACGGGCACGTTCATCAGCTTGGCCATCTTCACGGCCTTTTCCACGATCATGGTCACCAGCTCCTGGGGAGAGGTGACGATGATGATGCCGTCCAGAGGGATGGACTGGAAGACGGTGAGGGGCACGTCTCCCGTTCCGGGAGGCATGTCGATGAACATGAGATCCACCTTGTTCCAGATCACGTCCGTCCAAAACTGCTTGACACAGCCTGCGATGACGGGGCCGCGCCAAACGACGGGGTCGGATTCGTTTTCCAGCAGGAGGTTGACGGACATGGTGGCGATGCCGGTCTTGGAGAAGACGGGGTAAATGCCCTCCTCGGAGGCAAGGGCTTTTTCGTGGATGCCGAAGGCCTTGGGGATGGAGGGGCCGGTGATATCGGCGTCCAGAACGGCGGTGGAGTAGCCGGCACGGTTTGCCAGCACGGCAAGGAGGGAGGTGACGGAGGATTTGCCTACGCCGCCCTTACCGCTGACCACGCCGATGACTTTTTTGATCTGAGACAGCTCGTGGGGCTTGGCCAGCAGGCTTTCCGCCCGGCGTTCCCCGCAGTTGGCACTGCAGTTGGAGCAGTCGTGATTACACTCGGACATGATGGTTTTCCTTTCTGTTTGACGGGGAGAAAGAAAACTTTTTGAAAAAAGTTTCTCTCTCGTGCTCTCTCTTCAAAAACTTTTCCCTCCAAAACGCATATTTATGCGTTTTGGCAATAGGGTTTCTTGGGAGGTGCGGAACCCTTCTTTTTCCCGAAAAGAAGGGTTCTGCGTCGTTCTCTTAAAGACTCTTAAGGTTCTCAATGGCCGCGCGGAGCTTCTCACACTTGGCGGTGAAGACCTCGATCTTGCTGCGCTCACCCTCTACCAGCTTGGCGGGTGCCTTTGCCACGAAGTCGGCGTTCTCCAGCTTCTTGGTGGCACGCATGATCTCGTTCTCGGCATTGGCCAGCTCCTTGGTGAGACGTGCCATCTCCTCTTCCTTGTCGATCATGTCGGCAATGGGAATGAGGATCTCGCAGGCGTCGGTGATGACGCGGACACAGCCCTTGTCGTCTGCCTTTTCGGAGACGATCTCCACGCCGGAGGCGGAGGCCAGGCGGGTGAAGAAGGCGTCCTTCCCTGCGAAGGTCGCGCCCTCGGAGGTGACGATGAACAGGTGGGCCTTGCGGGAGTTGGGAACGTTCATCTCACTGCGGATGTTACGTACCGCACGGATGGCGTCGATGACCTTGGCCATGGCGGCTTCCTCTGCGGGGAAGTTCAGGCTTTCGGTGTAGGCGGGGTAGTCTGCGATCATGATGGACTCGCCGTCGTGGGGCAGGGTCTGCCAGATCTCCTCGGTGATGAAGGGCATGAAGGGATGCAAAAGCTTCATCACGCCGGAAAGGACGTAGACCAGAACGCTCTGAGCGTCCTTGTTGCTCTGAGTGCCCTTGTCGTTCAGACGGGACTTCACCAGCTCGATATACCAGTCGCAGAAGATATCCCAGATGAAATCGTACAGCTTGGAAAGCGCGATACCCAGCTCGTAGCGATCCAGGTTGTCGCGAACCTCCTTGGTGAGGGCGTTGAAGCGGGACAGGATCCACTTGTCCTCGTCGGGGAGGCGGTCAAAGGCGGGAGCCTCTGCGGTGCAATCCTCGTCCAGGTTCATGAGCACGAAGCGGGCGGCGTTCCAGATCTTGTTGGCAAAGTTACGGGACGCCTCGAAGCGCTCGTCGGAAACGCGCATATCGTTGCCGGGGCTGTTGCCGTTCACCAGGGTGAAGCGGAGGGCGTCACAGCCGTATTTCTTGATGATCTCCAGGGGGTCGATACCGTTGCCCAGGGACTTGGACATCTTTCTGCCCAAGGCGTCACGGACCAGACCGTGAACGTACACGTCGGTGAAGGGCTTCTTACCGGTGTGCTCCAGGCCGGAGAAGATCATACGGGACACCCAGAAGGTGATGATGTCGTAGCCGGTGACCAGGGTGGTGGTGGGGTAGAAGGTGGCCAGGTCTTCCGTCTCCTCGGGCCAGCCCAGGGTAGAGAAGGGCCAGAGAGCGGAGGAGAACCAGGTGTCCAGGGTGTCGGGATCCTGGCGCATAGCCTTGCCGCACTTGGGGCAAACGACTTCCTTTTCCTTGGAAACCACCAGCTCGCCGCAATCGTCGCAATAGAAGGCGGGAATGCGGTGGCCCCACCAAAGCTGACGGGAGATACACCAGTCGCGGATGTTTTCCATCCAGTGGAGGTAGTTCTTGGAGAAGCGGTCGGGCACGAATCTCAATTCGCCGCTCTTCACCACGTCGATGGCGGGCTTTGCCAGCTCCTCCATCTTCACGAACCACTGGAGAGATACGCGGGGCTCGATGGTGGTGCCGCAACGGTAGCAGGTGCCCACGTTGTGGGAGTAATCCTCGATCTTCACCAGGTAGCCCTGCTCCTCCAGATCCTTCACCATGGCCTTTCTGGCCTCGAAGCGGTCCATGCCTGCGTAAGCCGGGTAATCCTCGGTGATCTTGGCGTCGGGAGTCATCACGTTGATGACGGGCAGGTTATGGCGCAGACCCACCTCAAAGTCGTTGGGGTCGTGGGCGGGGGTGATCTTCACCACGCCGGTACCGAAATCCATCTCTACGTAGTCGTCTGCCACCACGGGGATCTCTCTGCCAACCAGGGGCAGGATGACCATCTTGCCCACCAGGTGTGCGTAGCGCTCGTCCTTGGGGTTGACGGCAACGGCGGTATCGCCCAGCAGGGTCTCGGGACGGGTGGTAGCTAAGTAGATATACTCGTCGCTGTCCTTGACGGGATAGCGGAGATGCCAGAAGTGGCCTGCCTGATCCTCGTATTCCACCTCTGCGTCGGAGATGGAGGTGAGACAGTGGGGGCACCAGTTGATGATGCGGTTGCCACGGTAGATCAGACCCTTGTCGTACAGGTTGACGAACACGTCCTGCACCGCCTTGGAGCAACCCTCGTCAAGGGTAAAGCGCTGTCTGCTCCAATCGCAGGAGGTGCCGATCTTCTTCAGCTGCTCGGTAATTCTGCCGCCGTAGACGCGGTTCCATTCCCAGGCACGCTCCAGGAAGGCTTCTCTGCCGATGTCTTCCTTGGTGACGCCGTCCTTGCGCATGGCTTCCACGATCTTGGCCTCGGTGGCGATGGAGGCGTGGTCGGTGCCGGGCACCCACAGGGTGTTATAGCCGCACATTCTCTTGTAGCGCACCAGAATGTCCTGCAGGGTGTTGTCCAAAGCGTGACCCATGTGAAGCTGACCCGTGATATTGGGAGGGGGCATCACGATGGTGAAGGCCTCGGCGCCGGGCTTTGCGGGCTTGAAATAGCCCTTCCCGCTCCATTCGGCGTAGAGCCGATCCTCAAATTCGGCGGGATTGTAGGTTTTTTCCAGTTGTCTTGCCATATGTATTCATCCTCTTTAATAAGGTTCTTTATCGTCGTAATGGGTTCATCACCAAGCCCGTCTTCAGCTTGGGATAGAAATAGGTGCTCTTTTGGGGCATTTTGTCCCCTGCCTCCGCCACGGCGCGGATCTCCTCCACGGTGGTGGCGTTCAACAGGAAGGCGGCGGTGGACTCGCCCCTGCGGACAGATAACACGGCTTCCTCCTCGTTTCGGGTGTAGCGGAGATTGATCTGCTTTGCCATGTTCTCAAAATCGATGCCCAGCACTCCCTCCAGAAGCAGGGTGTGGAGCACGGTGACGTCCAGGTCTGCGTAGGCGGCGGAGCGTCCCTCCACGGTGAGGGCATCCGCACGGTCGTTACCGATCAGCAGGGTGAACCCCTCTCCCCCGGTGTAAAGGCCGAAGGCGTGGCGGTCCTTGTGCTCTTCCAGCACTTCCTTTGCCTTGGCGACGTCGGGGTATTCTCTTGCTGTGAAGTAAGGGCTTGCCTTTTCCAGGAAGGCTTCCTTCTCCACGGGCAGATCACGGATCAGGCGGTGGGTGGGCAGTACCACCAAACCGTCGTCCTCCAGATCCACCAAGGTCATGAGGATGGAATCGGCTTCCGAATCCTCGGGGTTGCCGTTCTGCTCCAAGTGTTTTTTGAAGTTCAGCCCCGTTTCGTAGCGGTGGTGGCCGTCTGCGATGAAAAGCTGTTTATCCTTGAAAGCTTCCGCAAGACGGGCAATGAGAACGGGGTCCTCGATCTTTTGCAGGGTATGGGTGACGCCCTCTCCGTCGGTGAACTCCCCAAGGACGGGAAGGTCTTCACAGCCCGCCAAAAGGGTGCGGACGGTGCCTTCCTCATCCCTGTACAGGGAATACACGGAGGAGAAATTACACCCCGTGGCGCACATCAGATTGAAGCGGTCGGTCTTTGCTTTCGAAAGGGTCTCCTCGTGGGGGAGCACCACACGCTCCGAGAAGGGCACCAGCCCCACGCGGCACACCAGGCCGCGGAAGGAATAGGTCTTCCCCTCCAGGGTGAAGGTCTCCCTGTAAAGGTAAATCCCCTCTGTTTCGTCACGGGCCAGGATGCCTTCCTCCAGCCAGGTCCGAAACAGCTTCCCGGCCTCCTCGTACCGCTCTTCCCCGCCCATGGGGAGTTCCAAGCGGATGAGGTTGTAGGGGTTCCCATCACAAAGGGACCTGTATTCTTTATCACTTACGATGTCGTAAGGGGGGCAAACGCAGGTGGAAAGCTCCCCTGCCTTTGCCGTATACCGCAAAGCGCGGATTGGCTTGATCTCTGCCATGGTATCATTCCTTTTGCAGTTTTGCAAAGCTCCCCATGATCCGTTTGGTGGAGCCATTGTCGAAGGTGATCTCGTAAAGCATATCCCCGCCCATATTCTGTGCGGAAAGGATCTCTCCCCCTCCGAAGAAGGGGTGCTTCACCCTGTCCCCGGGGGCAAAGGTGATCTGCCCGCCTGCGGGCTGTCGGGGCTGGGCGAAGGTGATGGTCTCCCGACGGGTCTCCTCCCTACTCATCTCCCTACGGGAGGGAACGGTGCGATAGGATTTCTCGCAATCCTCCTCGGGGATCTCCGTCAGGAAGCGGGAGGCCGTGCGGAGGTCCGTTCTGCCGTAAAGCATACGGGATTCGCAATGGTAGATATACAGCGCCTCCTTGGCGCGGGTGATGGCAACGTAGGCCAGACGGCGCTCTTCCTCCACGCCCCCCTCCATGAGGGCCTGCATGCTGGGAAACAGTCCGTCCTCAAAGCCGATGAGGAACACCACGGGGAACTCCAGCCCCTTGGCGGAATGGACGGTCATCATGGTGACGGCGTCCTGTCCTTCCTCCAGCTCGTCCAGGTCGGAGACCAGGGCCATTTCCTCTAAGAAGGCTGCTAAGGTGGGCTCCTCAGCCGTCTCCTCGAACATCTTCACGGTGGAAAGGAATTCCTTTACGTTCTGTTCTCTCTCGTGCTCAGTGTCTCCGTCGGCCTTGGCCTCCTCTGCAAGGAAGCGCATATACCCGGAGGCCTGGAGCACGTATTCCACGGTGGCGGTCAGGGAATGAACCTCCCCGAACTCCCGCATGGATTCGATCAGCCTTGCAAATTCCTTCAGCTTGGCGGAGGCCTTCCCCATCTCGGAGTAACAATCGGCGTTGGCGGCCACGTCAAACAAGCTCTTTCCCTCTCTACCGGCGATGGTCTCCAGCTTCAGAAGGGTGGTGTCCCCGATGGCACGCTTGGGCACGTTGATGATACGGCGCAGACGGACGTTGTCGGCGGGGTTGTTCACCACGGAAAGATAGGACAGCACGTCCTTGATCTCACGGCGCTCGTTGAAGCGCAAGCCCCCGCAGATGCGGTAAGGGATGCGGTGCTTCACAAACATCTGCTCGATGTTGTTGGAAAGGGCGGTGAGGCGGTACAGCACGGCGAAATCCCCGTACTTCCGCTTGCCGGCATTCACCTGCTTACGGATTTCTCCGATGATGGCCAGGGCTTCCTCCCCCTGGGTCATGGGACGGTGGACGTGGATGCACTCCCCTTCCCCCGCCTTGGTCCAAAGGTTTTTTCCCTTTCTGCCTTGGTTGTGCTTGATCACGGCGTTGGCCGCGTTTAAGATATGCCCCGTGGAGCGGTAGTTCTGCTCCAGGCGGATGATCTTCGCCTTGGGGAAGGTGTGGTCGAACTGCAAAATGTTCTCCACGGTAGCCCCGCGGAAGCTGTAGATGGACTGGTCGTCGTCCCCCACCACGCACACGTTCTCCTTACCGCCGCCAAGCATGGCCACCAAGCGGTTCTGAGAAGGGTTGGTGTCCTGAAACTCGTCCACCAGAACGTAATCGAATCGGTTGCGGTACTGCTCCAGCACCGCGGGATGCTCACGGAACAAGGTCTCGGTGAGCATGATGATATCGTCGAAATCCAAGGCCCCCGACTGCTTCAGCTCTTTTTGGTACTCGGCGTACACCTCGGCGGATTTGAGGATGCGGGTGTCCTTTCCTGCGTCCAGCATCATTTCCTCGGGGGTGTAGCTCTTGTCCTTGTAGCGGGAGATCAGTCCCATCACCGCCTTGGGGGAAAGGATCTTTTCGTCCATATGACGGCGCTTCATGATGGCGGTGACCACCTTTTTCACGTCGTCGGTGTCGTAAATGGTAAAGTTGGTGGGGTAGCCCAACAGCCCGATATGACGGCGCAGGATCCGCACGCAGACGGAATGGAAGGTGCCTGCCCAGATGTCTCTTGCACGCTCTCCCAGAAGGGTCTGCAGACGCTCCTTGAACTCGCCCGCCGCCTTATTGGTGAAGGTGATGCACAAAACCCGCCAGGGACGGGCGGGCTCCACCGCCATCTGCTCCAGCACGCTGCGGATCCCCGCACGGGAGCCCTGCTCCGCCTCCAGCATTTGGGGGTAGAGCTCCTCTGCGTCGTAGGGGAGCTCCTCGCTCTGCCAGGCGTTGCCGAAGAGGATGATGTTGCCGATGCGGTTTACCAGCACGGTGGTCTTCCCCGAGCCTGCACCCGCCAGCACCAGCAGAGGGCCGTTGACGGTGGCCACCGCTTCCTGCTGGGGAGGGTTGAGAAATCCGTAATAACGGGCAAACAGCTCCCGCTTTTTTTGGTTGAATTGCTTTGCAAACTCCGTCACGGTCTTTCCCTCCTTCCCGTGGGTATAAACAGGCATTTTAGAATATCATTCACATATTATATACCATCCATCTAAAAAAATCAATCCTTTTTTTCACGAAAACATTGCATTCCCGCCGTCAATATGATAAAATGTTACCAAAATCAAAGGGAAAGGAACAACCACGCCATGAAACTTCTTCGGATCCTTGCCATTCTGCTGGTGACGGCCACCCTGCTTCCCATGACGGCGTTTGCCTACGGAAGCGGTGACGGCACCCTGCTCATCACCCACATCAACACCTCTCCTTCCACGGAGGGCTCCGCCATCATCCTTTCCGGCTCTGCGGTGCAGAAGCTGGGGGAAAAGGGCACCTTTGCCTGGTGGACGGCTCTCATCTTCGACTGGGATGCCGAAGAGGGATGCTTCGTTTTGGTGGAAAGCAACACCAATTCCGCTAACGTGGATAAATCCCAGATGGAGATTCCCGAAAACGGCTTTGCCTACTGCATCTGCGTGGGGAACGACTACTCCTCCACCGGGGGCATCAACTACGTCACCGACCGCATCAAGCAAAGCAACGAATACGCCAAATCCTTGAAGGTGGGCACCAAGGCTTACCTTTACGAGACCTCCCTGGCGGCGGGAAGCATCAAGACCAACGGCAAGAACTGGTATGCCGAAGATTTCGTCAGTGAGTCTTACGTAAAGATCGGCTCTCCCGACGAAGGCAAGACGGCTTACGATCCCATCGCCAACCGTGACGATCTGCCCCAGCTGGTGATCTCCCCCAACTACGTGAATTCCACCCATTACGCCGAGCAGGACTGCATCTTGTTCGACAGCTCCTTCGGCGGCTACGTGAAGAACGTTTACGACTACTCCTGGTGGAGATGCCTGATCTTCGATTGGGATCCCGCAGAGGGCTGTTACCGTGTGACCGCCACCGATACCAACGTGGGAAGCGGCTTGAGCAAAGCTCCCGTGATCCCCAAGAACGGCTTCGTCATCCTGGACTGCGCCTCCCCCTCCCAGAACAGCGTTTCCGCCGCTTCCGTGGGGAACAAGGCCTATTTCTACAAGGAAAACGGCAAATACACCGTCTGTCTGAACCAACCCATGGAGGGGAAGACCCCTCTCGCTCCCGAGAACGGGGACAGCATCGCCTCCGCCCCCGTTTTGAAGATGGCGGCCAAGGAGAAGTGCACCCCCGAGGGCTACACCGTGGAATGGGAGGCTGTGGAGGGCGCTACCTCCTACACCGTCTCCGTAAACAACTCCACCTCCAACAATCTCTGCACCCTTTTGGTGACCCCCACCAAGGTGAACGGTACCTCCTACACCATCCCGAAAGGGAAATTGGAGATCGGCAGCTCCTACACCGTGACCGTCTCCGCGGACAACTCCGTTTCCGCCTCCGCCAAGCTGTATTGCTTCTCCGCAGAGGCGCTGGATTCCAGTCTTTCCGATAAGACCGTATTGGCCTTCGGCGACTCCTTGACCGCAAGAAGCGGCTGGGTGGCTATGCTGGGAGGCTACATCGGCACCGAGGTGATCAACGCAGGTGTGGGCGGCGACTCCACCATCAATGCCGTGGGCAGATTGGAGCGGGACGTGCTTTCCAAGAAGCCCGACGTGGCCTTGGTGTGCTTCGGTATGAACGACCAGGCACAATCCGAAAGCAAAAAGGCCCCCAACGTGGCCTTGGACAAATACAGAGAGAACATGGTCCATATCATCGAGGAGCTTAGGGCCATCGGCACCGACGTGATCCTCATCGCACCCCACGACGCTTACAGCGGCAAGGGCTACTACACCCCCGGCGGCTACGGGCTGGATTACGCCTACGGCAACATGAAGGATTTCTGTAACGTTGTTCGTGAGCTGGCAGTGGAATACGGCTGCGGGCTCATCGACATCTACGCCGAGGCTGAGCTGGAGGACATGACCAAGTTCCTGGCGGCGGGAGACGGTATTCACCAATCCCCCGAGGGACACAAGCTTTGGGCGAAGTACGTTTCCGAATACCTCCTGGCGGCTTACGACGGTAAGAACGCCGTGAACGTTTCCGTCGCAGTAAAGGGCGAGAACAAGACGTTGGAAGGGATGACTTGGGTCATGGCAAAGGGTGCCACCATGTACGTGCCCATGCCGAAGGAAGGGGAAGGCGAGCTGCAAAAAGTCACCGCCGAACAGGATATGACCGTCACCTATGCTCTGCGTAGCGAGCTGGACGTTCCCGAGGAGGAAAGCACTCCTGCAGAGGAGGAAGGCGGGATCAACTACACCGCCATCGGCGTGATCTGCATCGGCGTGATGCTGGTCTGCGGCGGCGCGGTGGCCTTCCTGAAGAAGAGAAAGTAAAGGGAGAGCGCCCTTAAACCCCTTTTTCGAGAAAAAGGGGTTTAAGAATCCCCAAAAAGCTTTTCCTGCCGAAAACTTCCGTTTTCGGGAAAATAATAACGAAAAAACGGTAGCCCGATGCTGATGCTGAGCTACCGTTTTTTATTCATCTTACAACGATTCCCGATCTTTGAGGGAACGTAGGATCCTCTCTCGTCAGAGAAAGTAATCTGCAGGCAGCACCCTCGGGATGGTTACGGCCCGCTTCCCAAGCTTCCACGGATTTCACCGAAACACCCATAAATTTGGCAAACAAAACCTGGGTGAGCCCCGTTTTATTCCGTATTTCCTTGATCTCCCCGGGAGTGAACACTTCAACGGGGGCAACGGTCAAGGTGGTCTTCTTCGCTTTCAGATTTCCCTTTTCGTATTCGATAGCCTGCCCCAAGCCAAGCTTGATCTCGTCAAACAAAGGCATAGCCTCCTCCTTTCCGTCAGCCATTCTCTTCCAACTGTTTTTCAAGAATAGCTACCATTTGCCGCAGCTCGTTTCGCTCTGCGTCAGTCAAATTGTCTTTTTCGTTCTTAGGATATGCAGTGATCAGATAGATCTTTTCGTAAACCTCAAAATCTATATAAATAATGCGAATACTTCCGCTTTTTCCTCTGTCCTCAAAGGCAAAGCGCATCTTTCGTATTCCGCCCGTCCCTCTCATCACGGCGCCGACCTTGGGATCGGCGAGCAATTCTTCCTGCAATCGCCGAAGATCGCCGTCCGTCAGCCCAAGTTTTTCCCATTTTGATCGAAACAGCGGCAATTCAATAAACGATCTCGTCATAACCAATATCCTATGTTTTTTCTTTATTATACCCTATTTAATAGGGTTTGTCAAGAGGGATTCAGCAAAAAAAGAAGGATATACCGTCCCCGCTTGCTTTTTTTCATAATCTGTGCTATACTGTCAAAAACGAGACGAGGAGACTACAGCTATGAAAAGAATCATCGCCTTTCTTTTATTGACTTGTATGCTGCTTTTGGCGGCCTGCGACGGGAATCCTCCCGCCGGGACGAGCGGCGGGGAGAGCGCCCCCGAAACCGGTTCCGAAAGCGTGGAGGAAAGCTCCGAGGTAACGGAAGAAGGCTTCCGCAAGACCTTGATCAGCGTGGGCAAGAGCTACACCTACGACTCTACCACCCCTTCGCCGTACTATCCCGACCTGTTCGATCAGCAGTTGACCGACGGGCAGAAGGCCTTTGACACCGGGGTACACTACACCGACGTCCGCATGGTGGGCTACACCGACGACCTGGTAGTGATCGTGGACCTGGGAGAGGACGGCAAGCGCATTTCCGGTGCCTCCGCAAGAGGCATCGACATGAACAAGGACGGGGTGAAGCTCCCCGACCGTCTCCGTATTTCCGGCTCCGACGACGGCAGAAAATGGACCTCCCTGGGGAAGGCCGAATTTGAAGCCACGGGAGACATGACGGTCAGCACCGCCACCGTGGAGCTTGAGGAGCTGTGTGATTTCCGCTACATCCGTTTCCGCATCACCCGCACCGGCGGCTTTATCTTCCTGGATGAATTGGAGGTCTACGCCGACGTGGACGCCCCCGAGGAAAAGGGGGACGGCGCAGAGCTGATCTACACCTCCGAGGACGTTGACCGCGGCGCATGGGCGGCCCTTTCCACCGGCAAGACGGCAAAGCCCACCTACAGCGAAAACCTGGCACTTTACAAGACCTACGCCTTTGAAGGCTGTTCCTTTGATGAACGGGCTCCCAAGAACGACAAGCTTCTCACCGACGACGCCCGCACGGGAAGACTGTTCGGCCAGCCCGTTTGGGTGGGACTGAAGGGCGGCAGCGTGAAGGTGGATCTGGGGAAGGCTCACGAAAACCTTTACGCCGTGCAGGTCTTCACCTTAGGGGCAGGCCCGGGAGTGGAGCTACCCGATTACCTGGATCTTTACGGCTCTCCCGACGGTAAGAAGTTCACTCTGCTGGGCAGAGCGTATTCCCCCGGGAGGGGCAACCATCACACCTACACCGTCCTGCTGCCGGAATACGTGAAGGCGAGATATATCCGCGTCACCTTCCCCGGTGAGCAGACCTGCTGGGTGGAGGAGATCCGCGTGCTGGGAGGCGTTTCCGAGGCACCCGAGACGGAGCTGTATCCCCCGCTGAACTTCCCCATCGTGGAAGAGAACGTCTATTGGGACGCCTCCGAGGAGGATTACGCAGACCGTCAGAATCTGCTGCTGGGGTTGATTCAGCAGGTGGCCTGCTCCGGGTACGAGCCCTCTCATCAGCTTCAGCCCGACGCTCAGAAGCGTACGGACCCCGATTCCCCCATCCTCACCGACGGCAAGCTTGGGGACGGCCAGGGAATGTACTGCTACAGCGGAGAATGGTTCTTCGTCACCGGCGGTAACGCCTACGAGTTCTTCTACGATCTGGGCAAGCTGTCCTCCATCGATACCCTGGAGATCAGCCTGCTGGAGCAGACGGCCTGGGGCATTTCCCGTCCCAAAACCATCTCCATGTTCCTTTCCGAAAACGGGGAGGACTGGTACGAGGTCTATCAGTACCTGCGGGATGAAAACGAGCCCAAAAACAAGAACGCCACCCGTCTTACCTTCACCTGTGAGCTTGAGACCCCTTACGCCGCAAGATTCGTGCGGTTCCGCATAGAGGGCGGTGCCACCTTCATCGACGAGCTGCGGGCCTTCGGCACCAAGCAGATCCGTGAGATCACCAAGCCCTTGGAAGACAGCGGCATCCGCCCCGTGGTGTACTACACCAACCCTGCAAGAGAGCAGTACGCCAACAGCGAGAACACCTCCGTGAAGGCAGACGACATCTACCTTGCCTTCGGCAACGTGGAATACGGCGAGGGCATGAAGGGCCTGGTGGCCTACGTGGACGAGGAGGGCAAGGCCAAGGACTTCTATTTCGACGGCTTCCTTTACGGCATGTACGGCCTTCCCGTCAAGACCGACAATCAGACCCATCTTTACAACGTGAAATCCGACTGGGAGGAGCAGTTTGACGCCATCTTTGACGGTGTGGGCGGATTGGATCTGCTGAACGAGACCGTTGGCAAGGTAAAAGAGGAGCTGAACCGCCCGGATCACAAGGTATACGTTTACATCACCATGTGGTGTGTCTGCGAGAACGTCACAGATTTCGGGGACGTGGACGGGGACGGTATTTCCGAGGACCTGTCCAAGACGGAGGACCGCAAGAAGGTGGTGGATTGGTACACAGGGATGTGCATGGAGGAGTTCGCCTCCAGAGGCTACGAGCACCTGGAATTCGACGGCTTCTACTGGCAGGGAGAATCGGTGAACTGGGACAACCCCGCCACCCCCGTTTGCGAGGACAACAGCCACATCATCACCGAGGTTTCCGAATATATCCACGCCAAGAACACCAACCTGCTGTGGATCCCCTACTACACCGCCATCGGGTACTACCAGACCTACGAGCTGGGCTTCGACCTCATCTGCATGCAGCCCAACTATATGTTCGACCTGGAGCAGCCCCTCTACCGCTTTGACGTCACCGCTTCCCGCACCAAGCGTCAGCATTTGTGCGTGGAGATCGAGCACTCTTACCAGGCACTTTCCGACCCGTTGTTCGTGCGGAATTATATGCTGTATCTGTATTACGGCGCTATCACGGGGTATATGAATGAGGCTACCCATATCTACTACGCCGACCTTACCAACTTCGTACAGCTGGCCTACAGCGACGAGCCCCTGGCACGGCTGCAATACGACGCCACCTATCAGTTCATGCAGGGCACGCTGAAGCCCAACCCCGACGTAGTGGAGACCCTCTCCGTGAAGGGAAGCAAGGACACCATGACAGAGGGTGAGCTGAACACGGAAGGCGGGCTGTATCTCTACACCCTCACCTCCTCCGCCGCCCACGGCTACGTCACCCTGGCAAGCGACGGAAGCTTCCGTTACTTCCCCGACAAGGGATTTACCGGCAAGGATTCCTTCACCTATACTTACAACAACTACATGGGCGAATCGGAGACCTGCACCGTGGAGATCACGGTAGAATAAAAAAATCAAGGGGAGCTTTCCGGAAAGAAAGCTCCCCTTTGCGTTGATTGCAAGCGAAGTGTGATATGCTTTTGAAAGTTAGTTTTGCCCGCGGGACAATCCCCTCCTTCCCCTATGCTAAGGGGAGCCTTTGCGGCACTACTAAAGTGAACTCCTTTTTCTTGGCGAAAAATTCAAGCCATCCGCACCGCAGGCTGCCCCTGGAAGGGGGAGCTGGCGGCGTCAGCCGACTGAGGGGGTTGAACCGTGCGGAAAGATTCTTTCAGTAGCGGGAAAATAGACGTAGGTATAAGCCGTCGGTTGATTCGTACCGTCGGCGTCGCCTTTGGGGGGAGTACTACTTGTTGCCGGCTTTTGAAAGTTGTTTTGCCCGTGGGACAATCCCCTCAGTCACACCGCAAGCGGCGCGACAGCTCCCCTTGCTAAGGGGAGCCTTTCACCTCGGCTTAATCTCTAACTTTACGCACCGCAGGCTGCCCCTGGAAGGGGGAGCTGGCGGCGTCAGCCGACTGAGGGGGTTGAGCCATGCGGAAAGATTCTTTCGGTAGCGGGAAAATAGACGTAGGTATAAGCCGTCGGTTGATTCGTGCCGTTGGCGTTGCCTCCGGGGGGGAGTACTACTTGTTGCCGGCTTATGAAAGTTAGTTTTGCCCGCGGGACAATCCCCTCAGTCACACCGCAAGTGGCGCGACAGCTCCCCTTACTAAGGGGAGCCTTTCACCTCGGCTAAATCTCTAACTTTACACACCGCAGGCTGCCCCTGGAAGGGGGAGCTGGCGGCGTCAGCCGACTGAGGGGGTTGAACCGTGCGGAAAGATTCTTTCAGTAGCGGGAAAATAGACGTAGGTATAAGCCGTCGGTTGATTCGTACCGTCGGCGTCGCCTTTGGGGGGAGTACTACTTGTTGCCGGCTTTTGAAAGTTGTTTTGCCCGTGGGACAATCCCCTCAGTCACACCGCAAGCGGCGCGACAGCTCCCCTTGCTAAGGGGAGCCTTTCACCTCGGCTTAATCTCTAACTTTACGCACCGCAGGCTGCCCCTGGAAGGGGGAGCTGGCGGCGTCAGCCGACTGAGGGGGTTGAGCCATGCGGAAAGATTCTTTCGGTAGCGGGAAAATAGACGTAGGTATAAGCCGTCGGTTGATTCGTGCCGTTGGCGTTGCCTCCGGGGGGGAGTACTACTTGTTGCCGGCTTATGAAAGTTAGTTTTGCCCGCGGGACAATCCCCTCAGTCACACCGCAAGTGGCGCGACAGCTCCCCTTACTAAGGGGAGCCTTTCACCTCGGCTAAATCTCTAACTTTACACACCGCAGGCTGCCCCCGGAAGGGGGGAATAGTCGGCTTTGCCGACCGAGGGGTTGAATCGCTCCGGAATCAAACTCCGGAAAAGCAATTTATCAGGACTGCTCGTTGATCCTCGGCGTAGGTGGTGACGGTGATGGTCAAGAAGCCGTTTTCGGTGAGGAGATACGCTTGGTATTGAAACACCGCAGTTCCGCCGGAGACGCCTTGCAAGGAGACGGCGGCACAGGAAACACCGCCTACGGTAAGCTCCGGAAGATCGGCAGTCACCCCCGTCAGTCCTGCACCTTCCCAGGCCTTTTGCAGGTCGTCACAGGCGGCGGACGCCAGCATCTCCCCTGTCAAGCCCTGCATGGAGTCCATGGGGGTAAAGCTTCCCTGCACCGAGGCGTTCCCGTCGGGGGATTGGGCAAACAGCCCCTCCCCTTCGGCTTGGGTCCAGCCCTCCGGGAAGGTAAACACCAAAAGCTCCTCCAGCACCACGGGATCGGGGGGGACGGGAAGAGCAATGCTTTCCTCCGTCTCCGCCGAGGAGTCCTCGGGCAGAGGGATCACCTGGAGAGAGGACGAGGTCCGGGAAACAGCCCCGCTCTCGGCAGAGGGAAAAGAGGGTTCCCCGCTTTCCTGCTCCCCGGGGACTTGGCACCCCGCCAGCAACAGCAGCGCCGTCAGCAGGACGGCTGTTTTTTTCATCTTCATTTCGTATCTTCCTTTGCGTGCTCTTTGCCTTTAGGATAGCATCCTGCGGGGTGTTTGTCAAGGCGATCTTTGTTGTTTTTTTGCCAAAAAGAAAAGCGGCGGCTCGATTGGCTCTTGCAATTTTCCGTTCGGCGTGGTATACTGTAATCGTATTTCTTCATAAAGGAGTCTTCTTTTTATGAACATCGTCATCATCGGAGGCGGTACCGTAGGCGCCGCCATCTGTGCGGAGCTTTCCGCAGAAAAGCATGACATTACCATCATCGACGGCGATCCCAACGCCGTGGAGAAGATCACCAGCACCAGCGACGTGTTCGGCGTGGTGGGCAACGGTGCGGATATTTCCGTCCTCCGCAAGGCGGGTGCGGAAAAGGCCGACCTGGTCATTGCTGTGACCTCGGGGGATGAATTGAATATCCTTTGCTGTGCCGCCGCCAAGAAGCTGGGGGCCCAGAACACCGTGGCAAGAGTGCGGAACCCCGAGTATTCCGAGCTGATGGCCTTGATGAAATCCGAAATGAATCTTTCCCTCACCATCAACCCCGAGCTGGCGGCGGCCAAGGAGATCTACCGTGCCCTGCGGTTCCCCGCGGCGGCCAAGGTGGACACCTTTTACCGCGGACGGGTGGAGATGGCAGAGTTTGTGGTATCGGAGAGCTCTCCCCTTTGCGGCGTGACCTTGAACGAGCTCCGCTCCAAGCTGAATCTGCGCTTTTTGGTGTGCGGCGTGCTCCGCGGGGAGGAGGCCGTGATCCCCAACGGTCTGTTCCGCCTGAACGCAGGGGACGTGATCTGCGTCACCGCACCCGACGAGGAGCTTTCCCGCTTCTTTCTGGCGGCGGGCGAGAAAAAACGCCCTGTGAAGGACGTGCTCATTGCGGGAGGCGGCAGAGTCAGCTATTACCTGGAGGCTTTGCTCCAGAAGGCCCATATCAAATCCACGGTCATTGAAAAGGGCCGTGCCCTTTGCGACGATATTGCCCAGGAATACGCCTCTGCCACCGTGGTGTGCGGAGACGCAACCCACCAGGAACTCCTGTTGGAGGAGGGGCTGGAGCGCACGGACGCCTTCCTGGCGCTGTTGGATACCGACGAGGAAAACGCCATCATCTCCATGTACGCCAAGACCAAGGGTGTTCGGAAGGTAGTCACCCTGATCCGTACCATGTCCTACATCGACTTCTTCCGAGGCGTGGGACTGCAGAGCATCGTCTCTCCCCGTTCCTCCACGGCTTCTTTTATCCTGCGCTACGTGCGTTCCCTGGCAAATGCGGGCAGTTCCCATATCGAGACCCTCCATAAGGTGCTTTTCGACCGCGTTGCCGCCATTGAATTCCGTGTGAAGGAGAACATCCAGGGGCTCACAGACGTCCCTTTGAAGGCTCTGAAGTGCAAGAAGGGTATCCTGATCGCCTGTATCGGCAGGAAGGATAAGGTGATCATCCCCACGGGTGACGACGTCATCAACAACGGTGATACCGTGATCGTCGTGACCGCCAAGCACCATCCCGAAGGATTGGAGGATATTCTGGAATCATGAATTACCGTATGGTGGGGTATCTGTTGGGTGTGATCCTCTCCATTGAGGCCGCCTTACTGTTTGTGCCGATGCTGACGGCGCTTCTTTACGGCGAACCCTTGATGCCCTTCGTATTCACCATTCTGATCCTTTTGGCGGTGTCCGTTCCCGCCTTATTCTTAAGACCCAAGGAATCCCGCTTCTACGCCAAGGACGGATTCGTTTGTGTGGCGGGAGCGTGGATCCTGCTTTCCATGTTCGGTGCGTTGCCCTTCGTGTTCTCCGGTGCCATCCCTTCTTACGTAGATGCCGTGTTCGAGACGGTGTCCGGGTTCACCACCACGGGTGCCACCATCCTTTCCGATATCGAATCCCTGCCAAAGGGGATCCTGCTGTGGCGCAGTTTTACCCACTGGATCGGCGGCATGGGGGTGCTGGTATTCATGCTGGCCATTCTGCCTTCCGTGGGAGGACAGGCCATTCACCTGCTCCGTGCGGAGACCACAGGCCCTCAAAAGGGCAAGCTGGTTCCCAAAATGAAGCATTCCGCCATGATCTTATACGCCATCTATTTCGCCCTTTCCGTATTGATGGCGGTTCTGTTGCTTTGTACGGGGATGCCCTTGTACGATTCCATCGTCAGCACCTTTGCTACCGCAGGCACGGGAGGCTTTTCCGTGCTGAACGATTCCATCGCAGGCTACCATAACCCTGCGGCGGAATGGATCATCTCCGTGTTTATGGTGCTCTTTGGAGTGAACTTCAACCTGTATTTCTTCCTGTTGCTGCGGAGATATAAAGAGGTCTTGAAGAATGAGGAGCTTCGCGTGTACCTCATCCTTTGCATGGCAGCCACTGCCGTCATTGCCTGGAACGTTTGGGACAGCTTCGCTTCTGCGGAAGGGTGCATCCGCACCGCCTTCTTCCAGGCGGCCTCCATCATCTCCACCACGGGCTTTTCCACGGTGAACTACGATCTTTGGCCGGATCTTGCCAAAACCATCCTGCTATGCCTGATGGTGGTGGGCTCCTGTGCGGGCTCTACCGCAGGCGGCCTGAAGGTCTCCCGCGTGATCTTAATGTTCAAGAACATGGGGCGAGAGCTGAAGCATTTGGTGCGCCCCAACTCGGTGAACGTGGTGCGTATGGACGGCGAGGCCGTTCCCACGGAGACACAGCGCAGGGTCAGCAATTACGTTTGTATGTACGTTTCTTTCATTGCGGTGTCGGTGTTGCTCCTCTCCGTTGAAGGCTTTGGATTCGAGACCCACTTTACCTCGGTGCTCACCTGTATCAATAACGTTGGCCCCGGCCTTGCTAAGGTGGGCCCTGCAGAGAATTTCGCGGATTACTCGGTATTCTCCAAGCTCCTGCTGTCGCTGAATATGCTCATCGGCAGATTGGAGATCCTGCCCATGCTGGTCTTCTTCACCCCCACGGTGTGGAAGAAAACGTGATCGTTGCGATGAGATAAGGGGGGCTTTTTCAAAAAAGTCCCCGCTTGCCCCCTCAAAAGCTTTTCATTCAAAATAGGTTTTCTTTGGGATTTTTAAGGGCCTTTCTTTTTCCGAAAAGAAAGGCCCTTAAACGTTATTCTCTTATTCCCGGTTCTCCGTCCTTGCCGCCTTGCCCAGGAGGGTTTGGTAATCCGACTCCCCGTCCCACAGCATCCGCCCGAAGAGCACGGCGGGAAGCCAGGGCTTTTCTTCAAACAAGCCGTCCTCCAACAGCCCGCAGATCTCTGCGCTCCCCTCGGATGCCTCCGCCAGCAAACGGATCATGCGGAAGGCGTACTCCCCGTTTTCCAGCCAGAAGGAGGTCTGGTTGCGCATGATATCCCTGCGGAGCGGAAGCTTTTCTTCCATCTCCTGCTTTTCGGAGACGCCCAGAAGGTAGGGACCCGTCTGGTGGGCAAAGCTGCTCCAATCCAGCCAGCTCATCCCCTTCAGAACGGCACCGAAGCCCTTGCCGCCCCGCAGGGATGCGATCTTGCGGGAGAACGCTTCGGTCTCCGCCGCAGTCTCCACCAAGGAGGCGCTGTATTCGTAGGGGAAGGCGCCGCAGTCCTCCCAAATGATGGAAAGCCGCTCGTCCGTCTTTGCGATCTCCTCAAGGGAGTTCTTCACGGAGGTGGCGTGGAGGCCGAACTCGATCTTCAGATCCGGGTACAGGGCAAGCAATGCTTCCGCCACCTCGTTCACCCATTCCACGGCACATTCCGCTCTGTTGCGCCCCTCGATGGTCTCCACTCCCGTTTCCGTAAAGGTCTGGAAGTAGATGCCGTCTCCCCCAAGATGGGCGTAATCGCCTTGGTAGTTGGCAAGGATCTTTTCCTTCCATGCTTTTCTAAGCTCCGGGTTGGTGACCACGCCCTCCGGCTTTTCGTCCCACATCCAGGAGTATCCCCAGATCACGCGGATCCCCAAAGAATGGGCGTAGTCCACGAACTCCCTGCCGTTGACGGGGGCAAAATCGTTCCACACGGTGATCTTGTTCATTTTCAGCCGTGCCATGTTGTCCAGGTATCTGCGGTAGTCGTAGATCACGTGCCCCCAGGTCCAAAGCCCACGCTCCTTGATGAGAGGGCGGGAGAGATGCTCGTAGGCGGGCAGGTCGTCGATGAAGGGCTTGATGAAATAGGGGTTGGCCCAGCCTCTGCGGCGGCGGATATCCGGCAGGTATTCGTCTGCAAACTCCACGGCGGCGTAGTAGCAGGCGGCTTCACTGCCCCCGGAGACGATCACCGTCTGTGCGTCTCCCTCCCCGTACACCTTCACGTAGGTGGCGTCGGCGGGAAGCTCCACTTCCGATAAAAGCTTGCGGATATGGGGATTGCTTTCCTTGGTGCCCACGTATATCGGGCAGGCCTTCCCCGTGGGGTTGGTATACAGAGCCAAAATGTAGGGCACGTAGCGCTTCACCGCACTTTGCACCAGATCCACGGCATTCTTTTCCATGCCGGTGTAGCTGCCGTAGATGATCTCAAAGCGGCGGCCCTCGTAAGTCTTCGTCAGTTCCATATGCGGTACCTCCTGTAAGTTCAGTATATCATAAGTAAAGAGAAAAAGCAAGAAGAATTCGCTTGGCTGAACGTTTTACGCCCAGTTATCTCTGCCCGTTTGTTTCTCCCCATTGTATGAGGAAAAGCTACAATCTCGCCACGGCAACGCAGGCTGCCCCCGGAATGGGGGAGCCTTTGCGACCTTGCTAAGGGGGGTACATCGGTAAAATTTCAGGTTATCCGCACCGCAGGCTGCCCCTGGAAGGGGGAGCTGGCGGCGTCAGCCGACTGAGGGGGTTGAGCCATGCGGAAAGATTCTTTCGGTAGCGGGAAAATAGACGTGGGTATAAGCCGTTGGTTGATTCGTGCCGGCGTCGTCGCCTCCGGGGGGGAGTACTACTTGTTACCGGCTTTTGAAAGTTAGTTTTGCCCGTGGGACAATCCCCTCAGTCACACCGCAAGCGGCGCGACAGCTCCCCTTGCTAAGGGGAGCCTTTTGACACAGCGATCATTTAGTTTGACAATCTTTTTATTCCGCTTGCTACCTTACTGATGGGAGCGTTTTTTCTCGGTGAAAAATGCAAGTTGCCCGCAACGCAGGCTGCCCCTGGAAGGGGGAGCTGGCACGGCGTGTCCGGCCGCCGTGACTGAGGGGGTTGAGCCGTGCGGAAAGATTCTTTCAGTAGCGGGAAAATAGACGTGGGTATAAGCCGTCGGTTGATTCGTACCGTCGGCGTCGTCTTTGGGGAAAGTGTTGCTTGTTACCGGCTTTTGAAAAGTTAGTTTTGCCCGCGGGACAATCCCCTCAGTCACACCGCAAGCGGCGCGACAGCTCCCCTTACTAAGGGGAGCCTTTAGCTTCGGCTAAATCTCTAACTTTACGCACCACAGGCTGCCCCTGGAAGGGGGGAATAGTCGGCTTTGCCAACCAAGGGGTTGACCCACGCCGAAAGATTCCTTTTGGTTATACAAAAGAAGAGCCGAGTCTTTTGACCCGGCTCCCAAACGTCTTCGTTATGCGGTTTTCACGCCTGCTTTTCTTCCTGCTTTTCCTCGTGGTATTCCTTGTCGGTGTTGACGCTCCACACGGAGGAACGGTCGGTAGAACCGTTTTTGATGCACTTGGCCGCCTCGAAAGCGGTGACCATGGAGTGGTCCATGTTGTTGTAGCGGTGCTGACCGTTTCTGCCCACGCAGAACAGGTTCTCGTAGGTGTCCAGGTGGTTCTTCACCACGTCGAACTTGTAGTAGGAGCCGAAGTAAGCGGGGTACGCCTTCTTCACGCGGACGCGGTTGGCATCCAGAACGTCTGCTTCATCGATGACGCCGATGTGGGCAAGCTCCTTCTTGGCGAAGGCGATGAAGTCCTCGTCGGACATCTCCCACATTTCGTCGCCCTCGGTGCAGAAGTACTCAAGGCCGATCCAAACGGTATCCTCGGGCTTTTCCACCATATAGGGGGACCAGTTGTTGAAGATCTGCAGTCTGCCCAGCTTTACGTCACGCTCCTGGATGTAGATCCAGCAGTCGGGAACGATATCCCCCAGGGTCTTCATCTTGGTCCGGTTCTTGATCTGCAGCTTGTTCACCAAAAGACCTACGGTGATGAAATCACGGTAAGGCAGGGTGGTAGCCACCTCGTAGACGTCGGCGGGAACGTTGTCCTTGCCCATGCCCTCCACCAGGTCCTTGATGGGCATGGAGGAGATGAAGTAATCACCCTCCACCACGGAGCCGTCTGACAAGGTCACGGAGTTTACCTTGCCCTCGCCCAGGTTGATGCCCTTGACGGAGCTGTTCATACGGATCTCGCCGCCCAAGGACTTGATCTCCTCCGCCAGGGTCTCCCAAAGCTGGCCGGGACCCTTCTTGGGGTAAACGAACTGCTCGATAAGGGAAGTCTCCACCTTGCCGCCCTTCTTCTTGAAGGGGCCGGTGACGGCGTTGGCCAGGGCCTTCCACAGGGAAAGTCCCTTCACACGCTGTGCGCCCCAATCGGCGGAGAGGTACTTGGGGTTCACGCCCCAAAGCTTTTCGGTATAATCCTCAAAGAACATCTCGTACAGAGGCTTGCCGAAGCGGTTGATATAGAAGTTGGCCAGGTTGTCCTCCGGCTTCTTGTGGACGCAGGACCAAACGTAGCCGAAGCCCGCCTTCACGGTGTTCTTGAAGCCCATGTTCTTCAGCGTCTCGCCGCTTAAGGACACGGGATACTTGAAGAACTTCTTCAGGAAGTAGATACGGGAAACACGGTCGCGGACCAGCATGACCTGATCGGTGACCTCGGGGTCGGGGCCGCCCGCAACCAGGGGCTTTTCTCTCCCCAGCACCTTATCGTCGTATGCGGGAGCGCCCTGGGTGGGCAGGATGTGCGCCCAAAGCTCGTTGACGTCCTTATCCTTGGAGAAGAAACGGTGGCCGCCGATATCCATACGGTTGCCGTTGTAGTTGACGGTACGGGAAATACCGCCGATGGCGTCGCTTTCCTCCAAAATGATGGGCTTCACGTCCGTCTCGGTAAGCAGCTTGTAGGCTGCGGTCAGACCTGCGGGGCCTGCGCCGATGATGATGGCTGTCTTAGACATAATACACCTCAAAAATCACTTTCTGTTGGCGAAGAACTTCCGCCCGACGTAGTTCCAGCCCGTTACGGGGATGGCGATGGAAACCTTATAGATCAGCTCGTTGAGGTCGCCCTCTCCGAACAGCGCGATACAGCCCTGGTTCAGCCCGATGCTCAAAAGCAAGCCCACGATGCCCACCACGGTGAACTGCATAAACGCCTTCGCCGTGCGGCTGTTCTTCTTCTGCTCCTCGCTTGTGAACACCAGGAACATGGACATGAAGTTGTTGATGAGCAAGCCCACGATGAACCCCATGGTCACGGAGATCATGTTGGTCACGTCCATGCCCATCCATACTCCCAAGTCGGGCAGCAGGAACATATTGAACAGGTTGAACACTAAGATATTATCGAAAACGAACGCCGTTCCTCCGGCGAACAGATAGCGGATGATCTCCATCCCCCAAAGCTTTTTGATCAGCGAAATCATAGCCTGTTTTCCCTCTATTGTACAGTTACCGATAGTATACTCCAAAAATCGCCCTAAGTCAAGTCTTTTTTGTGAACAACTGCGAAGCAGTGTTCGTTAACCACTCTACGGCTTGATGGTCCAGTCGATGGCGCGGTCTCCCAGGAAGGCGTTGCACTTGGAGAAGTGACCGCACCCCATAAAGCCCCGGGAGGCGGAAAGGGGGCTGGGATGCACCGTCTCCAGCACCAGATGGCGGGGGTTGGTGATGAGTGCCTTCTTGGCACGGGCGTAGTTCCCCCACAGGAAGAACACCACGGGCTCCTCTTTTTCGTTGAGCAGGCTGATGGCCCTGTCGGTAAACTGCTCCCAGCCCTTGCCGCGGTGGGAGCCTGCCATGCCCTCCCGTACGGTGAGGACGCTGTTGAGAAGCAAAACGCCCTGCTTTGCCCATTCCGTCAGATCCCCGTGAGGGGGCGGAACGAAGCCGATGTCACGGGCCAGCTCTTTGTAAATATTCTGCAAGGAAGGAGGGATCTGCACGCCCTTCCGCACGGAAAAGCACATGCCGTGGGCCTGTCCGATCTCGTGGTAGGGATCCTGCCCCAAGATCACCGCCTTCACGTTCTCGTAGCCCGTCATACGGAAGGCGGAGAACAAGTCCTCCATGGGCGGAAAGATACGGTGTCCGCTTTGGAGGTATTCCTTCTTTAAGAACCCCCGCAGGGCTTGGTAATAGGGCTTGTCGTATTCCGGCGCCAGCAAGGCGTCCCAGCCGTTGTCGAATTTGAACATAGACGCAACCTCCTTTTCTTGCAGTATACCACATTATTTTCGTTTGTGCAAGAGGGAAAACGGGATTTGAAGGAGACGGAGGAAATGGGTGGCATAGGCAAAAAATATTGACGTGTCGGCGAAAACCGTTACGTTCGGTTCCGGGACGCCATACCGCCTTCGGCGGCAAAACAGTGACCCCTACGGATCCGAAGGGAGCACAGCGGAAAAATCAAACCTCGTCTTTCGCAGGATGGGTCGCCGTGGACGTCGACCCCTACAGGACCGAATCAACAAAAGATGAAAAACATACCTTCTCTCCCGCATAGAGTACGGTTTAAAATCCGGTTTATACCCACCTCATTGCGTGAAAATACTGTACGGATTCGGATAACGATCCCTGCGTATTTGTAGGGGTCGACGTCCACGGCGACCCGCCTGCGTTGAAGGGCAAAAACGGTTTTATGCCGTACTCCATGGGCGGGGTTCCCCGATAACCCTTGACAAATATACATTTTTCCTGTAAAATACGAAAAGGAAAAAACAAACACACGGAGGAGTCATATGATCCGTTTTGACAAAGAGATCCTTCAATTTCAATTGAATACCAAAAGCTTCAGCTACGTGATGCAGGTAAGGGACGGCTTCCTTTTGCATTTGTACTGGGGCAAGAAGCTTTCTGCGGGAGATCACTCCTACTTCTTCCGCGAGCAGGGCAGAGCCGCCTTCTCCCCCCGTCTGGAGGGCTGCAAAGGCTTTATCCTGGACGACGTTCCTCTGGAATACCCCTGCTGGGGCAGAGGCGACTTGCGTACCCCCGCTTTGGAGATCGAAAACACCGACGGCAGTAACATCGTGGATCTCCGCTACGTGAGCCACGAGCTCCTTTCCGGCAAGCCCGGCATCCCCGGTCTGCCTGCGGTGTACGTAGAGAATGACAGCGAGTGCGAGACCTTGGTGATCCGCTTGCAGGATGCTTACAGCAAGGTGGCCGTGGAGCTGTATTACTGCGTGATGGAGGGTTACGATATCCTCACCCGCTACGCCCGCATCATCAACGAGGGCGAGGGAAGCGTGCAGATCCGCCGTGCCATGTCCGCAAGCTTTGATTTCGACAAGGCGGAGTTTGACATCATCTCCAACTACGGCACCCATTGCAGAGAGCGTCAGATCGAGCGCCACGCCCTCAAGCACGGCAGATTCTTAATGTCCAGCCGCAGAGGTGCTTCCTCCCACGTTCACAACCCCTTTATGATCCTCACCTCCCCCACCGCCGACGAGACCAGCGGCGACGTATACGCCACCGTTCTGGTGTATTCCGGCAACTTCGCGGCGGAGGCCGCACCCGGTCAGTTTGACGTGACCCGTGCCATGATCGGTCTCAATCCCGAGGAGTTCTCCTGGAAGCTGGATCCCGGAGAAGACTTCTACACCCCCGAGGCGGTGCAGACTTATTCTTCTACCGGCTTGGAGACCATGTCCCACAACTTCCACAAGCTGTTCCGCACCCGTTTGGCAAGGGGCACCTACCGCGACGCCCGCCGTCCCGTACTGCTCAACAGCTGGGAGGCCTGCTACTTCGGCTTTGACGAAGAGCGGCTGAAGAAGATCGGCACCTGCTGCGGCGACCTGGGCATTGAGCTGTTGGTCATCGACGACGGCTGGTTCGGCAAGCGTGACAGCGACAACTGCTCCCTGGGCGACTGGGTGGTGGATAAGAGAAAGCTCCCGGGCGGCATTGAGGGCATTTACAACCATCTGAAGCCCTTGAACATCGACCTGGGCATCTGGTTTGAGCCCGAGATGGTCTCCCCCGACAGTGATCTTTACCGCAACCATCCCGATTGGTGCCTGCATATTGCAGACCGCCCCCGCAGCGAGGGCAGAAACCAGCTGATTTTGGATCTTTCCCGCAAGGAGGTCTGCGATTACCTGTACGATTCCCTTGCCGCCGTGCTGAACACCGGTATGATCGCCTACGTGAAGTGGGACTTCAACCGCAACATGACGGAGGTGGGCAACCCCAATATTCCCGCCGATCAAAAGAGAGAGATCACCCACCGCTACTACCTGGGCCTTTACAGCCTGCTGGAGCGCTTGGTCACCGACTTCCCCCACGTTCTGTTTGAATCCTGCTCCGGCGGCGGAGGACGGTTTGACGCAGGCCTGCTCTACTATATGCCCCAGGTATGGACCTCCGACAACTCCGACGCCATCGAGAGACTGCGGATCCAATACGGCACCTCTTTGGTATACCCCCTGTCTGCCATGAGCGCCCACGTTTCCGCCTCCCCCAACCATCAGACGGGGCACGTCACCTCCTTCGAGACCCGCTTCAACGTGGCTCTCACAGGGTCCTTCGGCTACGAGCTGGATCCCACCCAGCTTTCCGATACCGAAAAGCAGCTGGTGCTTTCCACCGGGAACACCTTCAAGGAATACGGAGAGCGCATCGCCAAGGGCACCTACTACCGTCTCCGTGACCCCCATGCGGGAGATCACGCCGCCTGGTGTACCGTTTCCGAAGACAAGTCTTTGTGTATCGCTTCCTTCGTGCTGACCCACGTGCGGATGTACGGCCACAACGAGCGGATCTGCCTGAGAGGACTGAAGCCCGAGGCAACCTACGTGGATAAGAACACCGGTATCTCCTACCGAGGCGACCAACTGATGAATTTCGGTCTCCACGTGCCGCTGTCTTTGGAATTCACAAGCCTTTTGTGGATCCTGGAAGAAAAACGGTAATTTTTGAAAAAAAGGTATTGAAAAATCTATTTTGCCGTGCTATACTGTAGGCAACAAAAATCCGAAAAAGGAGTTTTTATCATGGCTTTTCTTAAGAAATTCTGGCCCTATTCCTTCACCGTGAAGGCTAAGGACGTTACCTCCCTGGTAGTAAACATCATCATTCAGATCCTGGTTGCCTTTGCGGCAGGTCTGTTGATCTGGCTGGCTACCGCCATCACCGGTTGGATCCCCGTTCTGGGCGGTCTGTTGGGCATTCTGCTGGGCGCCGTAGGTTCCGTGATCGAGATCTACGTTCTCATCGGCATCGTGCTTTCCGTTCTGAACTTCTGTGACGTTCTGAAGGACTGAGATCATTTGCAAAACAAAACGCAACCCCGTAAAAAGGGTTGCGTTTTTTGTTTGCTTACTTAATACTTTTCCACTTTCTTCTGGAAGTATGCCTTGGGGTGTGCGCAAACGGGGCACATCTCGGGGGCGGCTTTCCCTACGTGTACGTGGCCGCAGTTGGTGCAGAGCCATACGCAAACGTCCTCGGAAACGAAGATCTTCTCGGTCTGCAGCTTCTCCAGAACCGCTCTGTAGCGAGCCTCGTGCTCCTTCTCGATGGCGCCTACCATTTCGAACAGCAATGCGATGTGGGTGAAGCCTTCCTCACGGGCGTCCTTGGCAAAGCCTGCGTACATATCCGTCCACTCGTAGTGCTCTCCTGCAGCCGCATCCTCCAGGTTGGTGGCGGTGTCGGGAATGCCGCCGTCGTGGAGAAGCTTGAACCAGATCTTGGCGTGCTCCTTCTCGTTCTTGGCGGTCTCGGTGAAGACGTCGGCAAGGAGGGTGTAGCCTTCCTTCTTTGCCACGGAGGCGTAGTAGTCGTACTTGTTACGCGCCTGGGATTCCCCTGCAAAAGCCGCAAGCAGGTTCATTTCGGTTTTGGTGCCCTTCAGTTCCATAGATCATAGACTCCTTTTGTGATAGAGAAAATTTATTGTACTTGTACTTTTTTTCCTTTGGCCTTGCAGGCGGGGCAAATGCCGCGGATGTTCAGTTGGTAATCCAGCACGGTGATCTCTCCCCTGGATTCCAGAAGCTCCTTCAGCCCGCCGAAGGTGATGTCCACCAGCTTGCCGCATCCGTCGCAATGGAGATGCTCGTGGGGGATCATGTTGCGGTCGTAACGGTCGGGGCCGTATTCCGTGACGATCTGACGGATCTCCTTGTCCTCCACCATCAGCCGCAAATTGCGGTATACCGTCCCCAGCGCGATGGAGGGCATCTCCGCCTTGGCGTAGCCGAAGATCTCGTCTGCGGACAAGTGCCCTTCCGTATTCATAATGATCTTGTAGATCAACTGTCTTTGTCTTGTCATGGCTACTCCGTTTAAGAATAGTTCCTATTTCTTTGCTTAGTATACCACCTTTTTTCGACTTTGTCAAGTTCTTTCTTTACAAAACCGAAAAAATATGCTACAATGGAAAAAACGCCAAGAGGAGGAAAAAACCATGCCCTTTTTACCCGTTACCCCGGAGGAACTGGGGGGACAACCGGATTTTATCATCGTCACGGGGGACGCATACGTGGACCATCCCTCCTTCGGCACCGCCATCATCTCCCGCGTGCTGGAGGCGGAGGGCTTTTCCGTTGCCATCCTGCCCCAGCCGGAGTACCGCTCCTGCGAGGCCTTCAAGAAATTCGGCAAGCCCAGGCTGGCCTTTTTGGTGAACAGCGGAAATATTGATTCCATGGTGGCCCATTACACCGTGGCCAAGAAGCGCCGCAACGACGACTATTACTCCCCAGGCGGCAAGGCGGGCTACCGTCCCGACAGGGCGGTGATCGTGTACTGCAACCGCATTCGTGAGGCTTACGGAGATATTCCCATCATCATCGGGGGCGTGGAGGCCTCCACAAGACGGTTTGCTCATTACGATTACTGGACGGACTCCGTGCGGAGAAGCATTCTCGTGGACAGCCGTGCGGACATCCTCACCTACGGCATGGGGGAGAATATCCTCCGCCGTCTGGCCTTCCTTTTGGACAAGGGCGTACCGGTACGGAAGATCCGTGACGTGCGGGGCACGGTATTTATGGAGTCAAGAGAGTTTTGCCCCCATTTTGAATCTGCATTCATCGGGGAGTACGACGATCTGAAAACCGACAAAAAAGAATACGCAAAAGCCTTCCGTATTCAGAACGAAAACCAGGATCCCTTCTACGGCAAGGCGCTGGTGGAGGGATACGACAACAAGATCCTGGTGCAGAACCCGCCCATGCATCCCTTGACCACGGAAGAGCTGGACAAGGTGTACGCCCTGCCCTATATGCGGGCTTACCACCCCATGTACGAAAAGGACGGGGGCATCCCCGCAATTCAGGAAGTGCAGTTCTCCATCACCCACAACAGAGGGTGCTTCGGCAACTGCAATTTCTGCTCCATCGCCTTCCACCAGGGCAGAACGGTGACCTCCCGCAGTGTGGAGTCCTGCTTGGAGGAGGCAAAGCTGCTGACCAAGCTTCCCGGATTTAAGGGGTACATCCACGACGTGGGCGGTCCTTCCGCAAACTTCCGCGGAAATTACTGCGAAAAGGCAAAGAAGGCGGGCGTCTGCAAGAACAAGAACTGCCTGACTCCCTCCATCTGCAAGAATATGAAGGTGGATCACGAGGAATACTTAGACCTTTTGAAGAAGGTGGAGGCGGTTCCCGGGGTGAAGAAGGTATTCGTCCGTTCGGGCTTGCGGTACGACTATATGCTGGCGGACAAAAACGACGATTTCTTCCGCAAGATCGTAAAGGATCACGTCAGCGGACAGCTGAAGGTGGCCCCCGAGCATTGCTCCAACCACGTGCTGAAGCTGATGGGCAAGCCCTCTATTGAGACCTACGACAGATTCAAGGCCAAGTTCTATAAGATCACCGAGGAATTGGGAAAAGAGCAGTATCTGGTGCCCTACCTTATGTCCTCCCATCCCGGCTCTACCCTGGAGGACGCCATTGAGCTGGCACTTTACTTGAAGAAGAACCGCATCAATCCCGAGCAGGTGCAGGATTTCTATCCCACCCCCGGCACGGCTTCCACCTGTATGTTCTGGACGGGGCTGGATCCCTTTACCGGGGAGGCGGTGTTCGTGCCCAAGGACTACGAGGAAAAAAGACAGCAGAGAGCCCTTTTGCAGTGGTACAAGCCGGAAAACCACGACACCGTGCGGAAGGCGCTGTACCGTGCGGGCAGGCAGGACCTTATCGGCTTCGGGCCGGATTGCCTGGTGAAGCCTCGGGTGCTTTCCAAGGAAAAGTCCTACGGCAGGAAGGATACGAAAAAGCCCCAAGGGAAGCCCTTGGGGAAAAAGCCGCATGGGAAAAAGAAATAAGAGTACGTTAAGGGACGCTTTTTGAAAAAGGGTCCCTTTTCAATACGTTTTGCCTGTGTAATCCTCCGGACGCATCAGGAGCGTTCGTGCTATGGGTAGCATTTATTGGGTTCAAACCCTCGAAATGTCATTCTTGAGCTCAGGTTTGCAAGCAAACCGTCGAAGTTTTCGTTTGAAAGTAACTGACGGAACGAAAAAAGCGGTAGTGCGAAGGGGAGACCATACCCTCAAAAAATGCTCGGCATTTTTTGCCTCTTATTCGGGCTCACGCCGCTCATAAGAGTTCGACTCGTGCGGGTTGTTTCATTGTGCACAGCCGCGACGGCTCTGTCCCGCACTCGCTCAGAGTGACCAAGTCGGCGAATGGGTGCGGGTTTAAAGGCAGCGTCAGTACGCCGACGTTAAAAACGGCTTCGCCGTTTTTTCAACCGCGGTGCCGTTTGTAGGGCAAGGTTTGCGATATACGTAGCGCTTATTGAGCTATATCAATTCGACTGTCATTCTGAGCGGAGCCGCGGAACAGGGTGTAAGGATAGGAAAGAAAAGGCTGTCCCGCGGCGGAGTCGAAGTTTTGCGGAGAAAGCAAGGCACGTTAGTGCCGTTCGGAGCAAAACCGAAGCCTGCGATAGCGGGCTGAGGGATATGATTGGGAGTTAGATCGACCTTTTTGTAACGCAAGAACTGTTTTTAGTAACTGACGGAACGGAAAAGACGGTAGTGCAAATGTGTAACCATACCCTCAAAAAATGCTCGGCATTTTTTGACTCTTATTCGGGCTCACGCCACTCATAAGAGTTCGACTCGTGCGGGTTGTTTCATTGTGCACAGCCGCGACGGCTCTATCCCGCACTCGCTCAGAGTGACCACCGGGGGGGCTGTTGCGCCCTTTACAAAAGCAAGTAGCGGTCACACTTGTATGCGTGCTCTACATTTCTTCCTCTCCCGAAAGCGACAGCTTTCGGCAATAAGTTTCTTTTGGATTCTTAAGGGGTTTTCTTTTTCGAAAGAAAACCCCTTAAGCGTTCCCCTTAAGCCTCGTCCTTGATGATCCGCACCTGGTCCAGCACCAGCTGGAGTGCCATGTCCCAATCCCGGGAGAGCTCCACCACGTCGTCGATGATAAAGCCTTCTGTGGTAAAGCGCTCGTATTTTTCGGGAGAGATCTTTTCCTTCCAGACCTCTTCCAAGCCCTCTTTGATCATATACGTCTTAGACATACCGCATTCTCTTTTCCGTCGATGATTTTTTACAGTTTAACACAAGAAAAAACCCTTGTCAAGGGGTTGCTTTTTTTACGGTTTTGTGGTAGACTAAGATAAATACACTATTGACCAAAGGAAGATACCATGCTTGACAAAGAAGTTGCGGAGCTGAGACGACGCTTCCGCTATCAAAAGAACAATTTCTCTACCTTGTACGGCTGTTACGTTAACGGCAACAAGGAGATCATCACCACCTTCTCCCGCTCCTTCCAGCTGTTGGATCAGGACGAGCAGGAAAAATACCTGGGCTTCTTCCGCAGGAACCTGGCAGGCAATCTGGGGAAGAACCTTTTGGAGCTCCCCTTCACCAACGAACAGGTGCTTTCCTCGGAGGAGCATATTCTGCTTCGCACCCTGAGAGACAGCAAGCTGAAGGACGAGGAGGCCTTGCAGACCTTCTGCGGGAAGATCGTGGAAAACCTGGAGCTGGGCTGTAACTACCTGATCCTGCTGGCTCACGATACCTACGACGTGTTCACCTACGGCAAGGACGGAGAGAAATCCCAGGAATCCGAATCCCAGTTCTCCTATATCACCGGGTGCGTCTGCCCCATGAAGCCCTCCAAGCCCGCTTTGTGCTACGATCCCATTCAGGCAAGCTTCCGCAGTAAGAGCGAGGAGCTGACGGTGGCCGCCCCCGAGCTGGGCTTCCTCTTCCCCGCCTTTGACAACCGCAGTGCCAACCTTTACAGCGTGCTGTATTCCAATAAGAATTTAAGCGAGCACCGCGAGGCGCTGATCACTGCCCTCTTCGGCACCCCCGTGCCCACCCCCGCCAACGTGCAGAAGGAGGCCTTCGGCGGCATCCTTTCCTCCAGCCTGGAGGAGGAATGCAGCTACGACGTGGTGCAGACGGTGCACGACAAGCTTCTTGCCCGTGTGGAGGCGCAGAAGGAGCAGAAGGACGAGCCCTTCCTGGCGGTGACCAAGTCCGATCTGAAGAACACCCTCACGGATCTGGGTGTTTCCGATGCCAAGGTAGAAACCTTCGAAAAGCAGTTTGACGAGTCCTTTGGGGAGCACACCGAGATCTGCCCCCGCAATCTGCTTTCCGGAAACGGACTGGAGCTTTGCACCGACGACGTGAAGGTGCGGGTGGACGCCGCACACAGCGACCTGGTGGAGACCCGTCTTCTGGACGGCAAGCCCTGCATCATCATCCATGCGGAGGGCAACCTCACCGTCAACGGCATCTCCGTGAAGATCCGCAAGCAGTAAAAAAAAGCTTACATACAGAAAGGAAATTCCGCTATGAAAAGATGGATCGCCTGGCTTCTTTTGGCAAGCATGCTGCTTTTGGCGTCTTGCGAAAGCACCCCCGGTACCACCTCCGGTGAAAGCGCTTCCTCCACGGAAACGGAGTCCTCTGAGGACACCTCGGAGCCGCCTATGGAAACCGTGAAGCACACTGTGGTCAGCGTAGGCAAGACCTACACCACCTCCACCAAACCCGCCTCCGGGTATGAAGACCTGTTCGGTCAGCAGTTGACCGACGGTCAGAAGGCTTACGACACCGCCGTTCACTACACCGACGTGCGTCTGGTAGGCTTTAACGACGACGTACGTATCGACATGGACCTGGGAGAGGACGGCAAAGCCCTGACCTCCGCCACCGTCCGCGTCATCGACATCAACACCGACGGCGTCAAGCTGGCAAAGCGCGTCCGTTTCTACGGCAGTAACTCCGCAACCAGCGGCTGGAAGACCCTGGGCAAGGCAAGCTTTGTCCCCACCGGTGACAGAACCATGTCCACCGCCACCGTTGAGTTCGAGGAGCCCGTGGATTACCGTTACATCCGTGCCTCCATCACCCGTGAGGACGGAGCACACTTCTTCTTCATCGACGAGTTTGAGGTCTGCGCCAACGTGGACGCTCCCGAGAAGGTGAACACCGCCGATCCCGTCTACGACGCAGAGGACATCGACCGCGGCGCCTGGACGGCACTTTCCACCGGCATCACCGCCGCTCCCGTGGACAGCACCAACGTGGCAAACGGCGTTGCCTACACCTTCAAGGACTGCACCTTTGACCGGCGTGCGTCCGAAAGCAAGACCCTCCTCACCGACGGCGACCGTACCACCCGCCGCTTCGGCGACAAGGTATGGGTGGGCATCAAGGCGGAAGGCACCCCTTCCATCTCCATGACCCTGCCCCAGACCTACGACAATCTGTACGGCTTCCGTATTCACATGCTGGGCGCAGGCCTTGACGTGACCTATCCCGGCGCCATCGACGTTTACGCCTCCGCAGACAACAAGAATTTCGTTTTGGCAGGCAGGATCTACGCCCCCGGCGACGTGGCAAACCAGGCCTACACCCTTCTGATGCCCGAGTATCTGAAGGCGAAATACCTGCGCTTTGACTTTGTGGGCGGCAACGAAGGACAGTACCTGTGGATCGAGGAGATCGAGGTATTGGCAGGCCACGGCACCGTTCAGGCAGGAGAGCATTTCTCGGAGCTGAACTTCCCCATCGTCACCGAGGACGCATACTGGGATGCCTCCGCCTCCGACTACACCACCTATCAGAACCTGCTGTTGGGGCTGGGCCAGCAGATCGCGGCCTCCGACTACGTGCCCGCATACAACCCCAAGCTTTCCAACCAGCTCACCTCCGCCGATACCAAGCTCCTTACCGACGGCAAGCACGGCAACGTGGCTTCCTGCTACGGTCCCGACTGGTTCTACTTCTACGGCGGCAACGCCATCGACGTCTTCTACGATATGGGCAAGCTGTCCTCCATCGACAAGGTGGTCATCAGCCTGCTGGAGTACGGCTCCTGGGGCATTCAGCGTCCCAAGTTCCACTCCGTCTTCCTTTCCGACGACGGTGAGACCTGGTACAAGGTAGCGGACTATCAGCGTCCCAAAAACCAGAAGTTTGAAGACGCCAACAACGTGCAGTACGAGTATCAGCTGGACAAGACCTACGCCGCCCGGTTCGTCCGCTTCCGTATCGAGTGCACCGGCCACACCTTCATCGACGAGTTTGAGGCCTACGGCACCAAGGAAGTGAAGGAAGGCACCACCCGTCTGGCGGATACCGACCTCCGTGTTTCCGTATTCTACACCAACCCCTCCCGCGCCCAATTCGCCACCGACGACAACACCGGCGTCCACGCCGAGGAGATCGCTCTTTTGTGGGGCGGCAACGAGGGTTCCGACAATATGCTCATGGGCTTTGCCGCTTATCTGGATGAAAACGGAAACATCAAGGATACCATGATGGACGGCTTTATGTACTTCCCGGATTATCACCTGCCCACCGGCGCATTGGGTTACCAGGCCAGCGGTAAGGCGGACTGGGACTACATGTTCGACACCACCTTCGACGGCAAGAACGGTCTTGAGAAGCTGGAAGAGGTGGTGGGCGAGATCAAGTCCACGTTGAACATCCCCGATTACAAGGTTTACGTTTACTTCCCCCTGCTGCGTCTTTGCGACGTGGCGAAGAGCACTCTTGACCCCAAGAACAACGTGCTGAACTTCGGTGACGTGGACGGCGACGGCGTCATTGAGGACACCACCAAGTCCGAGGACCGTATCAAGATCTTTGAATGGTACGTGGAAAAGGTGGCCACCGAGTTTGCCGCAAGAGGCTACGAGAACCTGGTTCTGGACGGCTTCTGCTGGGTCAACGAGGACGTTGGCTACGAGAGGGACGACTCCCACATCATCACCGAGGCGGGCGACGTTTGCAAGAAGGCGGGTCAGAACATGCTGTGGATCCCCTACTACACCGCAAACCGTTACTTCCTGGGTCACGAGATGGGCGTTGGCGTGACCAACATGCAGCCCAACTATATGTTCGACCTGGAGCAGTCCACCTCCCGTCTGGAGGTAGCCGCCACCCGTCTGAAGTGGATGAAGATGTGCGTGGAGATCGAGCACAACTTCGAGGCCTTTGCAGATCCGCTGTTCCTGCGCAACTACATGATGTATCTGTACTACGGCGCACTTTCCGGGTACATGGATTCCATCCACATCTACTACGACAACATCGAGAACATCTCCCTCATGGCTTACAGCAAGGATCCCATGATCCGCTTCCAGTACGAGGCCACCTACCACTTCATCAAGAACGATCTGGACATCTACCCCGATGCCCGTGACGTGTTGAAGTTCACCACCAAGCAGAACACCGTTCTGGAGGGCACTCTGAACGTGGAGGACAGCTTCTCCCTGTACACCCTTACCAGCGGCGCCAAGAACGGTACCGTCTCCCTCTCCACCGACGGCACCCTGCGCTACTACCCCGCACCCGGCTTCACCGGCACGGACTCCTTCACCTACACCTATAACAACTACCTGGGTGAGTCCGAGACCTGCACCGTGGAGATTACGGTAGAATAAATATTGACGTCAAGGGGACTTTCTTTCGAAAAAGAAAGTCCCCTTAACAATCCCCAAAGAAACCGTATTGCCGAAAACTGCCGTTTTCGGGAGAGGATGATATAGCATGCGGGATTCTTAAGGGACGCAGTTCCTTAAGCGGAGATCATAAGAGGCGGCGCCTCTTATTTTTTATTTTTAAAAAATGTTCCAATCATATTTTCGCCGTCTCCAACAAACAATACTCCTGCGGCAAAAATCGCAAAAGGGAAAGGAAACAGACATGATCAAACGTGTATGCAGACCGATCTTGATTTTTTTGCTTGCAAGTATCCTATTCTTATACGGAGGTCTTTTCGCGGCTGCGGAAAGCCCTGTGAAAGAGGTGATCCCGGGCGGCATGGCGTTCGGGGTCAAGTATTATGCAGAGGGTGCCATCGTGATCGGTGTGTGTGACGTTGAAACCGCATCGGGATTGGTTTCCCCCGCCGAAAGCGCAGGCTTGATGAAGGGCGACGTCATCATCGGCGCAGGCGGGAGCAAGGTAGACTCCTTGGAGCACCTTTTGGATACGGTAAAGGGATGCGGCGGCAGAAAGCTTGAGATCGAATATCAACGAGAGGGAAAAACAAGCAAAATCACCCTGACCCCCGCTAAGGACAAGACCACAGGGGAATACCGCATCGGCGTATGGGTACGGGACAGCACGGCGGGCATCGGCACCATCACCTATATTGACAAGGAGAGCAAGTCCTTCGGCGGCTTGGGCCACGGCATCAACGACGCCTCCACGGGGATCTTAATGCCCTTCGGCAGAGGGAGCGTGGTGGACGTCACCCTCAAGGGCGTGGTGAAGGGGCTCAAAAGCGTCCCCGGGGAACTGAAGGGGGAATTCGGCAAAACAGAAAAGGGCATCCTCACCGGGAACACCGAGGCAGGGATTTTTGGGATCTATCACACCCTGCCGGAACACCTCGCCTCCCCCATCCCCCTGGGGAAGGCGGCAGAGGGAAAGGCCACCGTGCGCTCCTGCGTCAGCGGGGAGATCAAGGACTACGAAATTGAGATCAAAGAGATCTACAAGGACAGCGGAAAGACGAAAAACTTCCTGATCCGCGTCACCGACGAAAGGCTTCTTGCCATCACCGGGGGCATCGTCCAGGGCATGAGCGGCTCCCCCATCATCCAGAACGGCCGCCTGGTAGGCGCCGTCACCCACGTGCTGGTGAACGACCCCACCAAGGGCTACGGGATCTTCATTGAGAATATGCTGGAAGCAATGGGGTAAAAAACGCATAAAAAGGTTGTCCCTTGCATCACGCCCTTCATCCGGCGGGTCCTGCAAGGGACAACTGTCTTTTGTCCAAAGGTATTCAATGCTTCGTGTGTAAATATCTAATCCCAAAATTCCTTAATATTCTTTTTATAATACTCCTTCAAAAGTTTAGCGGTTTTTCTGTTGCTTACAATGGAGCCTTCCATAAAAAACGGCATTTTTCCTTTCTTCGGATATATGACCTCATACACGGGAAAGCCTTTGCCTTTGCCTCCGAACCAACCGCCCATTTTTTTGACGGAGCGTATTTCTTTCCAAGTGACGCTCTCTTTCATGCCCAAACAATAAACAATGGTTAATTTATCATCCTCAAATATATAGATCGCCGGAGATATGGCAATTGCAAAACCGAGAACGGCCGCCAATACAAAGCCTGCGACAGAAAGAGCGATATCAGCATCTTCACGATCCGTCAGAAAGAAAATAGCTAATCCAACAAAAACAAGCAATAGCGTGAACAAGAAGATCAAATATGTATGAAATGCAATTTTACGTTTCATTTTCCAAGATCCATGCCAGCAGTTCTTCGTAGCCCATCTCCCCTGCCGCAATGGCAAGCCCCACACGTGCCACCTCAGCGTTGGTGGGGCGGATCTTAATGCCGTTGGTTTCAAGGAAGGTAAGCAGGACGTACATGCCGATGCGCTTGTTTCCGTCCACAAAGGCGTGGTTGGAAATAAGAGAGAAACCGAGTCTGGCTCCTTTTTCCTGTTTTGTGGAATATAATTCTTTTCCGTCAAAGGTGGCAAAAGCGGATTCCAAGGCGCTGTTCAGCAACGCCAGGTCTCTCAAATTGGGATCTCCCCCCGTTTCCGCCGTGATCAATTGGTGAAGAAGCAATACCTTTTCTTTACTGAATTTGATCATTTGGCAAGCTCCTCGAAGGCAGGGCGGTAAAGCTTCAAAATACGTGCCGCCACAAAATCGATCTTCTCGTCGTCGGTCATTTCGATGGCGGTATCGTTTTCCAGATCTACCAGCTTATATTTGGGCTTGTTGTTTTTAAAAATATAGATCTCCCCGTTTTTGTCCGCCATACGCGCCACCCGGGAGAAGTTTTGGTTTGCCTCGGAGATGGAAACGATCTTACCGATATCGATGTTCATAACGATAACCTCCTTACTTAGGTCGCTCTTATTATACACGAATTTTAGGATATTGTCAACCTAATTTTTCTCATAAATTATTATAATTGTTTTTCTTGTTGACATTTAGGGAACAATATGGTATATTTATATCATAAAAATTCCCCAAGTCGAAAGGAAGGTGCTTTATGGCTTTTATGGAGATCGACGAGCTGTTGCGGCAAAGAGCCGATCTGAACGCCAGGTTGAATCTGCTCCCCTACGAAGGAACTCCCGAGGTAAAGGAGAATTCCGGGGGGAAATATCTATACGTCCGCAAGCGGGAGGCAGGCAAGCTGAAAAGTGCCTACGTAGGTATTTATTCCGATCAGCTGTACCAATCGATACTGCGATACGGGAAAGAAGCCCGAGAATTACGCAAGCAGATCCGCAAGGTGGAAAAAGAGCTGGCTCTTCTGGGATACGAGGATGGAGAGCTATCTCCGGAGATTTCTCTGAACCTGGATTTTGCCCGTGCCAACATGAAGGCAAATATCTACGACCAGGCGGTGTTGGAAGGGGTCGCCACCACCTTCCCCCAAACGGAGGACATCATCGACGGCGGGGTCGTCAACGGCGTTACCTCCACAGACGTGCAGAAGATCTTGAATCTGAAGCACGCCTGGGAATTCATTTTAGATAAGGACGTTTTGCGTGCCGACTCCGATTTTTACGTTCTCTCACATATCGCCCGTCTTGTCAACGAGGGCTTCTACCGCGAAGGCGGCAGATTGAGAAGTGTGCCTGTCAAGATCGGCGGAACGGAGTATACGCCGCCCCTTCCCATTGAAGTCGACGTCAAGGAGACTCTTTCAAAGCTTTTTTCCGGAAAAGGGAGCCCCGAGGAGATCGCCATCTCTCTGTGCCTGTACTGCATGAAAGCCCAGCTTTTCAACGACGGTAACAAGCGTACAGCCGTGATCTTTGCCAATCACTACCTCATCAGCCATGGAGGCGGACTTCTGGTCATTCCCGAAAAGAACGTTTCGGAATTCAAAAAGCTCTTGGTTCGTTATTACGAGGATGAGGATCGCGGAGAGATCGTTACGTTTATGAAGGACTGTTGCATCAGACGATGGAGGAATACTTGAACATGAGCCACTCCTATGTCAACCTGCCAAAATTGAAAAAAGGCGATACCATCGGGATCATTTCCCCCAGTCACGTAGCCACCCGAGAACGGTACGAGGGAGCGATTCGCCAATTGGAAGCCTTAGGGTTTCGTGTAAAAACAGCAAAAAACCTATATAAAGACACCTATGGATACATTGCGGGAGACCGGGAGCGTGCCGACGATCTGAACGAACTTGTAAGTGATCCCGAAGTAAAGCTGATCTTCTTTGGCGGCGGTTACGGAAGCGTGGATCTGCTACCGTTGATCGATTACGAAAACATCCGTAAGCACCCTAAATGCTTTTTAAGCTATAGCGATGGCACCTCTATTCTCAACGCCATATACACCCGCACGGGAATCGTAACGTATTACGGTCAAACTCCGGGAGACTACTGCGCTCCTGCTCCATATACGCTTGACCAATTCAAAAGAGTCTTTTTGGAAGAATCCACCGGTGCATTTCTTCCCAATAGCGACTGGTATACCGTTACATCCGGGAGCAGCGAGGGGATTCTTATTGGAGGATATCTGCACAATGTTGCATTAGGGCTTGGAAATCCGTTCTTCTCCTACGATCCTTCCCAAAAATATCTGTTGTTTTTGGAAGACCACGAGCGTTTCAGCTCCATCCCCGAGATCAACTCCTTGCTTTCCTTTATCGAGCAAAGCAATTTTATGTCTTGCGTGTGCGGATTGATCTTTGGACACTATTCTGAAAGCATCTCACTTCCCTTGCTGGAACGCTTGAAAAGATTAGGCAAGAAACACGGAATTCCCGTGGTCTACACAGACGATTTCGGGCATGGACAGAATCACGCTATTCTGCCTGTGGGATGTAAAGCTAAGCTTGACGCCGATCTCAAAACACTGTTCTTTTATTAAAATTTACATTTCAAAAAGTGCCAAACCTTTCGATTCAAAAAAGGTTGGCACTTTTTTCGTTTTTAATATTTCAGAAACATTTCCCAAATAAAGCGCAAATATGCCCGCTGTATACTATGCCCGTAAGATGAAGAAAGGATGGACGCAAGAAATGGTACAGGAAACGTTCAAGTACAGCTATTCCGCAAAGGAAGCTAAGGAGATCCGTGAGATCAGGAGCCGTTATCTCCCCACGGAGGAAAACAAGGTAGAGGTACTGCGCCGCTTGGACCGCAAGGCACGGGAAGCGGGAAAGCTTTCCGCCTTGGTGATCGGCGTGGTGGGCTGTTTGATCTTCGGTGTGGGGATGTGCTTCGGGCTGAAGGTACTGGGAGACAGCATGGCAGTCGCAGTGCTTTTGGGTCTTCTGGGTGCCGGGGTGATGGGGTGTGCCTACCCCGTGTTCCGCTCCCGCTCCCGCAAGGCCAAGGAACAGCTCACCCCCAGAATCCTGGCTCTTGCAGACGAGCTGAGCAACAACTGAGAAAAAATACATTCATATACGGAAAGGTACAGGTACGACGCAATGGGAGAATTTTTCAAGAAAGCATTCAACGACATGAAGGAAAGCGCAAAGGCACAGCATGAGGTAGACAAGGCCAACTTTGAAGCCGCCAAGGCGGAAAGCAAGGCCAACTTTGAGGAGAACAGAGGCCGTAACACCTTCGCCAAGGCAAAGGCAGACGCCAAGAAGAGCTGGGACGACGCCCATCTGTCCCCCGCCGAGAGAAGCGCAAAAATGCAGGAGGAGCGGGAGGCACAGATCGCCGCCGCCAAGGCAAGAACTGCAGAAGCAAACGCACGCTACGAGGGAGCAAAGAAAAAGTAAGAAACGGGAAGCGGGGCATACAGTCCCGCTGTTTCCCTTTCCATATTTTAGGAGGCATTTATGAACGCTATTGAGATCCGAGGGCTTTCCAAGAGCTTTCGGGGGATGTATGCGGTGGATCACCTGGATATGACCGTCCCCATGGGAGCCATCTACGGCTTCATCGGGGAAAACGGCTCGGGGAAATCCACCACGGAAAAGCTGATCTGCGGGCATCTCGTTCCCGACAAGGGGGAGATCAAGCTGTTCGGCAGAGAGTACACCGATCCCGGGGTACGGGCGAGAGTGGGGGCTTTGATCGAAAACGCAGGCTGTTTCCCCGGCTCCTCCGTATGGGACAACCTGATGATGCAGGCCATCAATTTAGGGCTGAAAAACCGTGACGAGGAGATCCGCAGGGTGCTTTCCATCGTCCGCATGGAGGAGTCCGCCAACGTCAAATTCAAGAACTGCTCCCTGGGCATGAAGCAACGTATCGGCATCGCCATGGCTCTGCTGGGCGACCCCGCCTTGCTGATCCTGGACGAGCCCATCAACGGGCTGGACACCGACGGCATGAAAATGATGCGGGAGATCCTTTTGGAGATCGTGCATCAATACGGCTGTACCGTGCTGATCTCCTCCCACATTCTGGGAGAATTGGAGAAGATCGCCACCCATTACGGCATCATCCGCAGGGGCAAAATGATCCGACAGATCTCCGCAAAGGAAATGGAAAGCCGTGCAAGAGTCTTCGTTTCCGTCAAGACTTCCGACATGCAGGGGGCAAAGTCCGTCTTGCAGGCAAACTTCCCCAACGTGACGGAGGAGGAGGGCTGTCTCCGCATTTACGACGCAGAAAAGCCGGAGGCGGTGGCGGAGCATCTGCTGAAGCACGGCCACGCCATCAAAGAGCTTTCCAAAAACAAGATCGGTCTGGAAGAATACTACGTAGGACTGATGTCCGAAAAGGAGGATTGACATGGCAAACACGGAATTGCGCTTTGACTCCCCCACCTTTTCCAGGCGGATCAAGGGGATGCTGGGCGTGGACTTCTACCGCTTGTTCCACACCCCCATGTTTTACATTTTCATAGCCATCGCCGCCATCATTCCCGCCATGGTCTCCGCCATGACCATGATGCCCGACCAAAACGGCAACACCATGGAGCCCTTGTATTCCAACGTGTGGCAGATCATCGCCGCCTCCAAGCCTCTTTACGTCATTGAGAGCATTGCGGATTACGCCAATATGAACATGGTATTCATCTTCGGCGGGATCATGGTATCCATCTTCATCGGTCACGACTACAAAAGCGGCTACGTGAAGCAGCTGTTCACCACCCACGCCAAAAAGCAGGATTACATGCTGTCCAAGACCATCGTCTGCGCCTTTGCCATGGCCTGTATGTGCGTGACCTACCTCATAGGCGGTGTGCTGGGCGGCGTGCTGGCAGGGTATTCCTTGGAGGTGAACGTTGGCTCTCTCATTCTTGCCATTCTGGGGAAGATGGTGATGAGTCTGGGCTGGGCAAGCCTTTACACCTTTTTGAACGTGATCTTCCGCAAGTATTTCGGCGTTTCCATCGCCTCCTCCTTCTTCTTCGGAACGGGGATCCTGATCATCGGCGTGGCCGCGGTGGTGGAGAACCTGGCGTTGCCCACCTGGTTTTTGAACGGCTTTTTGTACGGTTCTTCCGTGAACGCCTGCCTGGTGAGCAACGTGGGTACCTTCATCACCTGTATGGTGGTATCCCTTGTGTGGGCGGTGGTCTACAACCTGCTGGGAACCCGTTTGCTTTCCACCTGCGACGTATACTGACGGAGGGTATGTTTGATGAACGCAATTGAGATCAGAAATCTTTCCAAAAATTTCGGCTCCAAGCAGGCAGTTTGCGGCTTGGATATGACCGTCCCCATGGGTGCCATTTACGGATTCATCGGGGAAAACGGCTCGGGAAAATCCACCACGGAGAAGATGCTTTGCGGGCTGATCCCCAAAAGCGGCGGCTCGATCAAGCTCTGCGGCAGAGATCACACCGATCCGGAGATCCGCTCCAAGATGGGGGTGCTCATTGAAGCCCCCGGATGCTTCCCCTCCCTCACCGTGTGGGACAACATGATGCTCCACGCCACCAACTTAGGGTTGAAGGACCGTGAGAAGGCGGTGGTGGAGATGCTGAAGACCGTCCGCATGGAGGGTGCGGCGGGGAACAAATACAAGAACTGCTCCCTGGGCATGAAGCAGCGTGTGGGCATTGCCATGGCGCTTTTGGGCGATCCTGCCTTGCTGGTGTTGGACGAGCCCTTGAACGGCTTGGATGCCGACGGCATGCGGATCATGCGGGAGGTGTTTCTGGACATCGTAAAGGAGGGCAAACGGACCATTCTGGTATCCTCCCACCTTTTGGGAGAGCTGCAGAAGGTGGCCACCCATTACGGCATCATCCGCCACGGCAAGATGATCCGTGAGATGACCGCCGCGGAGCTGGACGCCGACTGCCGCACCTACGTGGCCTTACAGGCGGAAGAGCAAAGCCGTGCCAAGCTGCTTTTGGGCACCCGCTTCTCCCGCGTGGAGGAGGACGAGGCAGGTTACCTGCGGGTATACGATCTCGTCACTCCCGAAGAAGTGGCCTCCTTCCTGTATGAAAACGGGGTTTTGATCTCCGGGATCAAGACCGACAAGATTGGGCTGGAGGAATACTACGTAGACCTGATGAAGGAGGGGAAGAGAGCATGAAAAACAATCTTTCCACCATGGTAAGGACCGATCTCCGCAGGATGGGGAGATCCCGTTTGTTTTACATTTTAGTTGCCTGCGCTCTGTTGATCCCCGTGGTGATGGTGGTGATGATGTCCATGATGGACGGCACCGTGACCGTGAATCCCCAGACGGGTGCGGAATCGGTGATGGAAGGGCCTGAGAACGCCTGGCAGTCCATCGGCACCCTGCCCTCCCCCGACGGCGGCGCCATGGCCATGGGCGGTATGGACGTGATGGCCATGTGCAACATCAACATGATGTTCATGGCGGTGGCGGTGTTTATCTGCCTGTTCATTTCAGAAGACTTCCGTTCCGGCTACGCCAAGAACCTGTTCACCCTCCGTGCCAAGAAGGGCGCTTACATGGTCTCCAAGACCCTCATGGGCTTCCTTTGCGGGCTGTGCTTATTGGCGGCGTACTTTGTCGGCGCTTTGTTGGGCGGCGCCATTGCAGGGCTTTCCTTTGATCTTTGCGGGCTGGGTGCTGTGAATCTGGTGTTCTGCATGGTTGCCAAGGCCTTCCTGATGCTTGTGTTCGTTGCCATTGACGTATTGGTCAGCGTGGCGGCCAAGCAGAAGGCGTGGCTCTGCCTGTGCGGCTCCTTGGGGGCGGGGATGCTGTTGTTTATGACGGTGTCCATGGTCTCCCCCTTGAACGCCACCGTTCTTCATGCAGGGTTGTGTCTTGCAGGCGGCGTGCTGTTTGCTTTGGGCCTGGGCGCTTGCAGCAAGGTGGTTCTGAACAAGACGGCGTTGGTGTGAGGGGGAGCGTGATGAAGGGGACGCTGTCCCCTTAGGATCCCCTGCCAAAGGGGATGATCCCCTTTGGAATCCCGCACGTTGTGAAGAAAGAATAGAAGAGTCCCCTTCTCGGTTTTGAGGAGGGGATTTTTTCAACCTCAGGTAGAGTTTCAGAAAGAAAACACAACAAGAATACTATTGCAAGTTGAATTCCCCTGTGTTATACTGGGGACATGAGATAGCTATCCAAATTCAAAAACGAAGGTGTATTTATGTTTGACCAAAAAGAATTCGGCGCAAAACTGCGCAATCACAGAAAGCGGCTGGGGCTTACCCAGGAAGAGGTTGCAGAACGCATCGGCGTTTCTCCCCAGGCGATCTCCAAGTGGGAGGCGGGAGACTGCCTGCCCGATTGTATCAACCTGAAGGCCATCAGCGACGCATATCATCTTTCCGCAGACGTATTATTGGAGATTGAATCCAACGGGGACGTCAACGCCGTGGCGGACAAGATCGAACAGCTTGCTACGGAGTTTCTTTGGGCTTCCGCCAACAGTGACCGCTACGAAAAAAACCTCCGCAAGGAGATGGGCGAGGATCTCTGGAAGATGTGGAAGGGGATCTACTTCGCCGAGGTGGGCAACCGCAAGCTCCAGCAGGAAAGCAAACAGCGGGGCACTCTGCGGATCACCGGCTCCTTTGGTGCCAAGGTGTGGGACGACGACGGCATCGCCTGTGTGGTGCAATCCCCTTTGGTGAAGTCTATGCTGCCCACTTCCCCTGCCGCGGCAGAGGTGGTACAAGCTCTTTCCACCCCGGAGGGACAGAAGCTGATCTCCGCCCTGTCCTGCGAATGCCCTACCGCCAAACAAACCATTTTAGAGCAAACGGAGATTCCCCTTCCCCGCCTGAACGAGCTACTGTTGCTGTTTACCGAAAACAACGTCGTGGAGCATTATGCCGATCACACGGGAAAGAACGGCTACATGATCGGAGGGCATTGCGGTATTGCGGCCTACATGGTGATGGGCGCCATGTATCTGCTGGATAAAAAGCGGAACTACGAAGTCTCCCAGTATTATTCGTGGGATTGATTCTCACCCTTCGTGAAAAATTCTCTCTGTATGCGTTATTGCTTTTTGGACTTCTCCGTGGTACAATGTGTTCGACGTCAAGAAAAATACCCCCGGAGCGCTTAAAGAAAAGGAGTAACGCATATGAAATTACACATTGGAGAAGCCATTCGCAGGTTGCGGAAGGAAGCCGGGCTGACTCAGGAGCAGTTGGCGGACAAGCTGGGCGTGTCCTATCAATCGGTAAGCCGTTGGGAGCTGGGAGTTACCTACCCGGATATGGAGCTGCTTCCCGCTTTGACGGAATGCTTCGGGGTCTCGGCGGACATTCTTTTGGGGATCCCCAAGGTACAGCGGGAACAGGAAGCTGAAAAAGCCCTCACCGCTCTGGCAAAGGCCTGCCGTGAGGAACCCCTTGACACGGAAAAGATCTGCGCTCTCATCCGTGAGATCCGCCGTGATCATCTCCACGCAAGCTGTTTTTGGAACTTTTGGTTCGGAGTCAGCACCCACGTTTACTGCCACCCCGCCATTCTCCCCGAGGTACGGCTGACGGTGGAGGCCATTCTGGAAAGCAACGCCTCCCGGGAGGAGAAGGAGGACGCGGTGGAAGCCTTTGCGGCCTTGGAGGACGACGAGCATATCGAAGACTTTCTGAACCGCTACGCCGCCACCCGTGACCTGCAAAAGGACACCCTGCTGTTGACCCGCTACCGCAAGCGGGGCGACAAGGAAAAAGCCGACCTTCTGCGGCAGGAGGCTCTGTTCCGCACGGTGGATAAGCTGGTGGGCAATTCCGGATTGTGGCTTGTGGGGGATTACGAGCAATTGGATCTCCCCGCCCTCCACGCCAAAAACAAACTGGGGATGGAGCTGTTGAACGCCCTTTGCCGTGAGGAAAAGGGCGTGGAGAGGCTTGATTTTTGGGTGGAACCCCGTCTGTGGATGGGCTTCCGCGAGGCAGGATATTTGGCGGCGGAGGGAAAGGAAGGGGAAGCTCTGGAAATGCTGGAGGATTCCGTTTCCCTTTTGGAGTCTGCCATGGCGATCAGAGGGCAAAAGGCTCTCACCTGCAATTCCCCCTGGCTGAAGGATATGGTCTGGACGGCCACGGAGCAAATCTGCACCCCCACCGGGGAGGAAAAGGGACAGCGGGAGCTGTTCATCACCGATACGAAAAACAATTGCTTCGTGGTCTCCCCCGCCCAATACGCCTATTATCTCACCACGGACAAGGACGACAAATGGTACACCCGTGAGTGCCGTCTGCTGGATCCCATTCGGAAGCATCCACGCTATCTCACCTGCGTTGAGCGGGTGGAGAAGCTTTTGGAGCCTTGCTGAAAAATTGGAGCGCGGGGCGCCGAAGGACGTCGCCCCCTACGAACACGAAACAAGTGCAAGCAAAAAAACAGCCCTCTCTCCCGCATAGAAGACGGCGAAAAATCAGTTCTCTGCCCTTCTCGTTGCGTGAAAAAACAGCACGGTTTTAGCCAATGCATTATGCGTATTCGTAGGGGTCGACGTCCACGGCGACCCGGAATGAAAAGCAGTACCTTTCGACCGCGAAAGAGTATTCACCCCTCGGCAAACAGTTAGTCCCGCACATCACAGTCCGTAAAAAGCGTAAAAATTACAACTTTTTTTGCAAAAAGGTATTGACCTTCCCCCAAGGTCAAGGTGTATACTGCCCTTGCAAACGAGAAAAAAGGAGGTTGCAGAAGCATATGACCATCAAAGAGGTGGAAAAACGCACAGGCCTCACCGCGAAAAGCATTCGCCTTTACGAGCAGAAGGGGCTTTTGGAGGTCGACCGCAATTTGGGAAACGATTATCGGGAATACACGGAAGAAAACGTTCAGACTCTGAAATGGATCAAGCTCTACCGCTATCTGGAGTTCTCCCTGGAGGAGATCAAGGAGCTTCTTGCCGAAGATACAGCTTTCTGCAGAGCCAAGCTGGAGGAAAAGCATCAACAATTGGAAGGCCAAAAGGAAGACCTTACCCTGAAGGCCTCTATCCTGAAGACCTTGCTTTCTGAAAAGGAAGAGGTAGACATAGAAGAATACACCACATTGACCGAACTTTCCGAAAGTGAAGAATACGACGGCTTCAAATCCGTTCTTTTGGAAGCCAAGCTCCCCTCCCGCGGGTTGGCGTGGTGGCTGACGATCCATTGCATCGTACCCATCGGAGTATTCTTCCTGGAATACGAGAAGGGGCGTATGGAGCAGCTTCCCTGGTTTGGATTCCTCTCCCTGGTGATGGTCGGCATCGCTTCCGCTGCTTGGGCGCGGTATTTTTCCCTCAAAAGGTTATACAAGGATCGCTTGAAGGCACAGCGAAGGGAAAACCGGGTGATCTGGCGGGCGCTCCCCTTCGCATTGATTTCGGTTTTTTTCAGCATCCTCGCTTGTCAATCTCTTTCCGAAGGTTTCGCTCCCGAAAATTGGCTGTTTTATTGTGAAAAAGGAACCTTCATCGAGATATGCACTTGCGGTCTCGTACTTCCTTGCTTCGGTCTTCCCATTGCGTTATCCTACGGCATACGGGACAGGAAGCTTTGGAGGACCCTTGGCATCCTTTTGTGCTGCGGGGCGGTGTGGGGGCTTTCCGCATACTGCACGGCTACCAACAACGTCTACGTCACCGTGGATTCCGTGGTGGTCTCTTCCCCTTTTAAGGCAGACGAAGTGTATTCCTATGAGGATATCACCCTGGTGGAAACCGGATTCGACTGCAACAGATCCAAAACGGATGCCGAATTCTTTTACCGCATCACCGTAAGGACTCCCGAAGGGGAGGAAACATACACCTTTGGCGTGGTGTCGGGGAACGACGAGATCGACCGCTATGCGGAGGATACCCATTTGGAGCTGTTGGATTTCGACAAGGTGCTGATGGATCTGGGCATACCCAAGCAATCCAGCGAAGCCTACGCGGAGTATTTGAGCATGGAGGACGTATACAGGGAGCGTTTTCTGCAGATCGTCCGCAACAAGCCGAAGTCACAAAACAAAAATGAGCCTACTGTTCGGTAGGCTCGTTTTTTCGTTATACCAATCTTTGTCCCAAGGCCTTGGGAGTTTCCCCTGCGAAGATGGCGTTTGCGTTCTCCACGTAATCGGCAAAGGTGAGGTCTCTGTCTCTGTGGAGGTGGCGGGGAGGCTTTTGCCCCAGCTCGTACATCCACACGCCTTCATAGCCCACGGCAAGCAAGCCTTGGTACAGCTCCTGCCAGTTGATATCCCCTTCCCCTGGGAGCCAGTGCTTTTCGTCCTTGAAGTCGTAGTCGGAGATATGCACCGTGAGGATACGGTGTCCCACCGTCTTCAAAAAGTCGCTATGCGTTCCCTGCAACAGGTGGTTCACGTCAAAGCAGACACGGAGTCTTTCATCGGCGGAGATCAGCTCTGCCAGCTCCTCTGCGGTGTTCCCCAAGCAGGAGCGGGGCAGGTCCTCCACGGCAATGACGGCACCGTAGCTTTCTGCGATCTCCGCAAGCTTTGCAAGGGACTCCTTGGCGCAGGCAAGCTTTGCCGGGCGTTCCTCCTCTGCAATGGGTTCTCCGCTGGGGTGTACCACGAAGCGCTTCACACCGATAGCGGTAAAGGCGGCGATCTTCCGGGTAAAGTACGCCAGAACGTTTTTACGCACTTCCCCGTCGGTGGAGGAAACGTCCGCAAAGGTAAAGGGATAGTAGGGCAGGTGGCAGGACCAAAGCTCAACGCCGTATGCGTCCGCATTGGCCTTCAGCTCCTCCAAATCCAAGGCATCCAGATAGCCCTTCTCCATAGAGATCTCCACGGCCTCGATGCCCGCCGCGGCAAGGTTTTTAAAGGCTTCCTCATCGGGAGTGAAGCCACAGGTAGAAAGTCCGATCTTCAACATATCAATCCTCCATGTTCTTACAAAGATCATTCAGCCCTTCCGGGCTGAGGATGGGGTTGGCGAAGGGCTTCATGGCCAGGGCCAACAGTCTCATAGGGTTGTCGTCGGCGGCTACGCGGTTGGAATCCAGCTTGCCGCACACGGTACAGCGGTGGATCAACGCCCACTCCCCGTTCTTCCGCACCCAAACGCCGATGGGCTCCATTTTGCCGTGGCAATCGGAGGCACGGTCACCCGGCTCCTCGTCCAGATGGACGCTGGTGAGGCAGTAGGGACAATGGTTGCGGTGGTCGCTTCCCGCCCCCTCGGGAACCACCGTCTGCCCGCAGTTCTTGCAGGTGAAGGGGTCGATACAGGGGTGGGTGCGGTAAAAGTTCTTGTCGTATTTCTTACGCTTATTCTCGCGGTTCATAAGCACCTCCGAAATCTCCCGTGCTGCCCGTTGCACCGGTCATTTTGGCGATCTCCTCCAGCCGCTCGATGGGGAACGGCGGATTTGCCAGGGGCTTGGAGGCCACGGATAGCAGCTTCATGGGGTTGTCCCCGCACATCACGGGGCGGGTCTCCATCTCCCCGCAAGACTTACAGCGTAAGATCAGATCCCATTTTCCGTCGGGCTTGACCCAGACGCTCACAGGCTCCATGACGCCCCCGCATTCGTACTCCGGGTCTTCGTCGGTATGGATGGCGGACAGGCAGCCCGGGCAATGGTCGCCTGTGTATTCTGTGCCGCAGGCGCGGCAACGAAGGGTCTCTTCCATAAAAAGGCTCCTTTTGGGTGTAATTAAGGGGACGCTTAAGAACCTTTCTTTTTGAAGAAAGGTTCTTAAGAATCTCCAAAGAAACTTAATACCGAAAACTGGCGTTTTCGGAAAATTATTATATTTTTTTCTCACAAGATGCAGGGTTCTTAGGGGGATCATCCCCCTAAGCAGGGTTTCTTAAGGGGCGGCGCCCCTTAAGCGCACCTCTTATTCAGCATCCTTGACGCTGGCGCCGGTGGAGTAGTTGATGGTGATGCCGGGCTGAACGTTGTAAACAAACACGTTGAAGCAAACGCCGTCTCCCTCGTCCTCCACGGAGTAGGCCTCCATCTGTACCCCCCTGCAAAGCAGGTCGTTGCCTACAAAAAGAGGGGTTACACGGTAGGCCACGTGATTGCCGGTCTCCTTGATGTAGTCCGCCACCATGTTCTCAAAGGGGAGCATCCCGTCCACGTTGAAATAACGGGTGCCCGTGATGAGATTGCTCTTGTTGGCGTTTTCCGCAGACAATTGCCAGCCGATGAGGTGACAGCGGTTGTATAAGTACTTTTGGGGAATGTTATCGTACTTCGCCTGGATCCAGCCGGAGGGATACACGCTGCTGATGCTTCCCCGTTCCTCGTCCTTGGCGGGCATGGTCTCCAGCCCCAGGGAAGCGATGACAACACCGCACCTCCCCAGAGCATCCAAAGGTGCATAGGATTCGTAGGCAACGGGGGTCAGCTCTTCCTCCGTAAAGTTTGGTACGTTCCCCTCGATGGTGACGTAGGGCGATCCCTTGTACGGCGGGATCGCCGTTAGCGTTCCTGCGTCCTCAACGCTGACTTCCGATTGGGTAGCACTGCTTCCTCCCAGGGGGTCTCCCGAAAGCAGGGAGGGCAATTGCTCTAAGGTCTCAAGACAGCCTGTGAACAGCAACAGCACCGCCAGCAAAAGGGCGGGCAGTAAAAATCGTTTGGTGCGCATCATTTCCTCCTATAGGTCTCGATGGTGATCTTCTCGTGGGAAGAGCCTGCCGGCTCCTCCGTGCTTACCTTACAAAAGCCTGCCTTCACGGCGTCAACGTCCAGAAAGACGTCCCCGGGATAGCGGCGGTTCCAACGGCAAAGGATGACTTCCTCCGCCCGGGCGAGATCGTAAGCCCCGTCCTCCACGAAATAGTAGCCTGTCCCGTCGCAATCGGAAAGAGGCTTCCCCGCGGGAAACAGCTTGGCGGTATAGGGAGTGACCCACAAAGGGGACTCCCCGATCAGGTTTTGTATATACTCGTTCAGAACACGGTCACGGCTTTGGCGCCTGCCCCCAAAGAGCATCCCGCCATCGTCGTCGATACAAAAGATCAAGGTCATAGAAAAAGCACTCCTTTTATGGATATGATACCTTGCCGGAGGGAATTTGTCAAGGGTTCTTGATTTTTTCCTGCTTTTATTGTATCATATACGGGAAGAAAAAGAAAGAAAGGATTGTGAATTTTTTGAAACGGATCATCTGTTTGCTGCTAACCTTGACCCTTCTGCTCTGCGCCTGCGGAGAAACGGCGGAGAATACCTCCTCTCTCCCCGGAGCGGAAAGCAGTGGCGAATCCTCCATGGAGGAAAGCGAGGTCAGCACGGTGTTTGAAGAAAATGAGCTCATCGGGGAGATCCACGCCTGTCTCACCGGAGAGGCTCCCGACCGTACCATGCTTGCCAAAAACCTCTTTGCCGATGCAAGCTACACCTTCAGCACCGACGCCAACGAGAGTTATACCGACCCCGATATGAAGAAGCTGAACGACGGCAACAAGCAGGATCTCTTTGACAAGTACAGCTGGGTAGGCTTCTCGGGCGGTGCCGTCCCCAAGATCACCTTTGACTTGGGGGAGGGAGAACACGCCCTGGCAGACGTAGAGATCAACATGCTCCGCCAGGTGGATTACGGCATTGAGCTCCCCGACAGCGTGATCCTTTCCGTTTCCGAGGACGGAAAAGAGTTTGTGGATCTCTCTACCCTGAAATCCCCCTCCGACGTAGGAGAAGGGAACGTGTTCGTCTACCGCTTTGCTCTGCCCGTGACGGTTTCCGCAAGATATATCCGTCTCACCTTCCGCAGAAAGGCACAGAACTTCCTGTTCCTCGACGAGATCACAGGATACGAATACTGCGAGGACGGCACCCTGGATCCATCCACGGGAAGCTCCACCGCAGAGGCGGAGATGGTGTTTGACTATTACGAATACGATCTGAAAAAAGACGTTACCGTAGCGGTCAGCCCCTCCGACAGCGACTACAATACCCGTCAGAACCTGGCCCTTCTGGAGGGCGTGGAGGTCAATGCCAAGCATTTTGATCCCTTTGATCCGTCCCACACCGCCTCCAACACCGACAAGGCGGGTCTTGCCAAGCTGATCGACGGTGAGAAGGCTGCAAAGGCGGCCTATTCCGACCCCGCCTTCGTCCGTTTCTACCGCGGCTGCGGACGGCATATCGTGGTGGATCTGGGCAACGAGATGGCGGTGGATTCCGTGGAAGCGGAGTTTTTGAACAAGGTCAGCGTGGGCATTGGGGTGCCCCCCGCGGTGATGGTCAGCGTCAGCAACGACGGCGAGAGCTGGATCACCGTCTACGGCGGCTCCACCATGGAATACGGCAGTAAGGAGGACTGTCTCCACACCGTTTCCGCCGTCTTTAAGGAGACCTATCGGGCACGGTATATCCGCATTTCCTTCGTCACCGTGCCGGAAAACAATACCTCCTCCAACGTGTATCTTTCCGAGATCGAAGTCTGGGGTAAGAAGAACGCGGAGAACGTCCCCGAGGCGCAGGACGACCCCTCCATCGTCATGGGGCGTTACCCCGATATCGAGGATTTGGGCTGTAACAACGTGCTTCTGGCCGCGGTGAACGGCAACGCCAAGGAGAATCCCACCCGCAATCTGGACGTTGCAGGCGCCTTGAAGCACCAGGCGTATTTGGACGAGCAGGGCAATATTCTGGACACCTTCTACGATTCCGTGCTGTTCTGCCCCTCCAACAGCTTCCCCTTCACCTCCGACGTGAAGGCCAATGCGGATCTCTACCGCGCCGATATGTTTACGGAAGGGCTGAACCTTTACGCCTGGGACGAGGCGGCACGGCAGGTACAGGAAGCCATCCCCGGTACGGCGGACGCCACCGTTTGGCTGAACCTGATGTGTCCCAACAGCCGGCAGACCTGTCCCGACCTGGACGGGGACGGCAAAGCGGAGGATCTTTCCACCGTGGAGGGTCAGCTTGCCTATCTGAAATACCAGGTGGACGAATATCTGAAGGCCTGGGAGAAAGCGGACTTTGAGCATATCTCCCTGCTGGGCTTCTACTGGAACAACGAGACCATCCACAAGGATAACCTGGCCATGGAAAAGGCCGTCATCGGCGGGATCAACGCCTATATTCACGAAAAAGGCTACAAGAGCTTCTGGTGCCCCTATTACAGTGCCTACGGCACCTGGCTGTGGCAGGAGCTTGGCTTCGACGTGGCCTGCCTCCAGCCCAACTATATGTTCTACGTCACAGAGCCCACCCGCTTGACCAGCACCGCCGATACGGCGCTGATCTACGGTATGTGCGTGGAGATCGAGATCGAGGTGGTCAGCGGTGAAGGCTCCGTGGGCAAATACCGTGAATACCTCCGTGAGGGCTTTGACAGCGGCTATATGCACTCCGTGAAGCTGTACTACGTCAGCGGCACTCCCAGCGCCATCGCCTCCGCTTACGATTCCAAGGATCCCCTGGCTCACTCCGTGTACGAGGACACCTACCTGTACGCCAAGGAAAAGCTTGACGAAAGCTACAACAAGGGCAGTGCCGTTTCCATGGATGATATCAAGGATATCGCCTTGCAGGTGGTTCATGGCAAAAAGGCGGAGTTCGACCTGGCACTTCCCGACGGAGTGAAGGCACGGATCATGGAAAGCACGGTGTACGGCACCTTCCGGCTGGATCTTTCCGGCAAGGGCTATTACCGGGCCATGAAGGGCTTCCGCGGGGAGGACAAAGTGGTTTTGGAGCTTTACGACACCGCAGGAAACAAAAAAACCGTCACCATTGCGGTGACGGTTACGGAAGAATAACTGATCCGTGTATGGAAACGCCTTGCGAAAGCAGGGCGTTTTTTCCGTGAGACAACGTTTCTGCGGAGGGGATCCATTTCTCGCGGGATGTATCCTCCATCCCCGCCGCCCTTGATTTGGCGCCGCCGTAGGGGTGGTAGGGCAACAGCTCGACGACGTCGCAGTTTTGCAGGCTGTGGAAAAGCTTTGCCACGGCGTTATAATGGGTGTCATCGGTGTTCACGCCGTTTACCAGTATACAGCGCAGGCGGGTCTTACCGCCCAAGGCATCCACCATACGAAGATTTTCCAAAATATGCTGATTGGAGACCCCCGTATACGCTTTATGCCGCAAGTCGTCGGTGTCCTTCACGTCCCAAAGGAACAGATCCACCAAGGGAACGGCTTTTTCCAAAAGGGCAGGCGAAACGTACCCGCAGGTCTCCACGGCGGTGGAGATGCCCTGTTCCTTGCAAAGCGTCAAAAGCTCCAAGACCGCTTCTCCCTGCAGGAAGGGCTCGCCCCCGGAAAGGGTGACCCCGCCTCCGTTTTGGTAGAAGGGTGCGTCCCTTTGGATCACCTCCAAAAGCTCCACGGGGGTCATCTCCTTGCCGCAAAGGGACAAGGCTCCCGTGGGACAAAGGGAGGTGCAATCCCCGCAGGCAACGCAGTTTTCCCGCCGCAGGGTGTGAATGCTTTCAAACCCGTGTACCCCCTGAGGGCATTCCCCGCAGGAACGGCAGGCAATACATTTTTTCGCTTCGAACAAAAGCTGTGAAGCGGGGCTTTGGGTCTCGGGGTTGTGGCACCAGGCGCAACGCAGGGGACAGCCCTTGAAGAAGATCACCGTCCGTACCCCGGGCCCGTCGTGCATACAGAACCTTTGGATCTCCGCTACCTTCATGAGTGCTCCTCCGTTTGGGCGATGATCATGTCCTGCCAGCCCCGATCCAGGGTCACGAAGCGGGCGTTCCAGCCGGAGACCCGCACGGAAAGGGTATCGTAGGCCTCAGGGTGGGCCTGTGCCTCTCTCAGAATGGCCCCATCCGCCACGTCAAGCTGGAGGAAGAAGCCGCCCAAAGTTACAAAGCCCTGCATAAGCGCCATGATGGCAAAAAGACCGTCCTCCCCCTTCACGGCGGAGGGCAGCAGCTTCAGATCCAAGGCCGCACCGGTGGTCATTTCCCTAAGGTCGATCTTGCAATAGGAACGGATCACGGCGGTGGCGCCCTCCTTGTCCGTCCCGGGGGTGGGAGAGCAATTCCCCGCCAGCACCTCCCCCGCTTTTCTGCCGTAGGGAGTGGCTGTGCGGCGGGGCGCCCATTCCAATTGTCTGCCGAAGGTGCTGATCCCGGGAGGGGTTCCGTAGCCGCATCTCCCCTCCTGCCTGCGGCAGATGGCGGCAAACTCCTTTGCCAGGGAGACGGCGATCGTGTCGCATTCGTCGTTGTCGTTGCCGAAATAGGTGTAGCGGCTTTGCACGTACCGCCGTAACACCTCTTCCCCTTCCCAGTCCTTTGCCAAAACGGAAAGAAGCTGCGGCAGGGTGCATTTTCGTTCTTCATAGACCAGCTTGCGGATGGCGTACAGGCTGTTCACCGTGTCCCCAAAGCCCCCAAAGTGAGGGGAACGGATATTGTAAACGGCGCCGCCGCGGAAATAAGGGAGTCCCGCGGAAATACAACCGCCCTCAAACAGGGAGATCACCGTGGAGGGCGTCCAATCGCACCAGCGCCATCTGCCCAAGTCGTCCTTCCCCGGCGTTTCATAGCAATGACGCTCCACGATCCCCGCCACGGCGGATTCCAGATCGGCCAGGTAGGCTTGATAGAGGGCTTCGTAGGTGGCAAAATCCGCCCCGGGCTGCAGGGTCTTCTGCTGTAATACCTGCAAGCCGTCGAAGGGGTCGTACCCGAAATTGGTCTTCCCGGGGATCTGCACCTCCCAACAGCCGTCGTTGGCAAACTTCCAGACCTCCTCCTTGGGGTAGCCGTAGGCCAAAAGGCTTTGGTAGATCAGCTCCTCGTTGTATACCGCCAGGACGCCGCCTCCGTAGCGGATGACCTCCGCCATACGACGCAGAAGCTTTTGGGGCGTGCCCTTATGCAACCGCAGGGTGGTGGGGAAATCTCCGATGCCCAATTCCTCGATCACGTCCAGCACCAGGTAGGTGACGTGGTTGGTGATGTCCTTCCCTTCCCCGTCTCTGCCCCCGATCACCAGGTTTTGGTAATGCTGGGCGTCCCCGCTTCCGTAATTGCCCCCGCAGATCCATTCACAGCCCTTGATGAAGAAGTGGGCAAGAAGCTCCCTCGCTTCCTCCATGGTGAGCCTGCCTTCCGCCAGGTCACGGTCCAAAAAGTCTCCCAACAGCCAGTCGATCCTGCCGATGCCGGGCCAGTTGCCGCAAAGCCGCTGGAAGGCGAAAGCAAACCAAATGCTCTGCAAGGCCTCCCGAAAGGTTGCGGGCACGCCGAAGGGCACCTTGGAAAGAACTTGGTAATTCTCCTCGTATCCCGCCTCTCTCAGAGCCTCCAGGTATCTGCCGTGCCAAAGGGCGAAGCTGTCCAGGCAGGAAAGACAGCTCTGCAGGAAGGGCTCCCTGTCCGTGCCTCTGTGGCGTTCCAGAGACGCCAGAACGTCCTCGCGGATGCCGCCTATTCCACGCCTCACCACCGTCTCAAAATCCGTTGTAAGGTGGCTGACGGCGTAAAACACCGTCTTCCCTTCAAAGGAGGCGGGAACGTGGTGGCGGATGGCCTCCCCCAGGGTGGCACTGCCGCTGAGCTTTTCCCCCTCGCAGATCCGCAAGGGCGCATGGAGACAGATCTCACGGATGGCGAGATCGTATTTTTCCGGCTCGGTCAGCGCCGCAAAGTTCTCCACGTGATCCAGGGAGACCGTGGGCGTTGCCGCCGTCTCTTTGCCGTAACGGCAATGCAAGGAGTCGTATGCGAACTTGCGGGTAGCGTCACTCAAACGGACGGGGCGTTTGCCGAAGGCAGAATAGAATTCCATAAAAGAACCTCAAAATGAGCAAAGGGCCATCCCGCAGGACAGCCCTTTTCACAGACGATAAAATTAACCCAGGATAACTTCCTTGCCGGACTCGGAGGAATCGTACATAGCCTGCATCATCTCTGCCGTCTTGATAACGGTGTCGATGTGAGAAGGCAGCTTCTCGCCGGTCTTGATGCAGTTGATAAAGCCGTCGATCTCCTTCTGGAACATGGGCTCATCCTTGTACTTGGGCTTGAAGTTCACCAAACTGCCGCAAGCGGTGGTGTAAACGGTGAAGTCGCCGCCGTAGTTCAGTCTTGCGCCGCCCTTGGTGCCCAGGAAGTCGATATAGCTTTCGTTAACGCCCAGGTTCTGCGCCCAAGCGCCGTTGAAGGTGATGGTGGGGCCGTCGGTGCGAACGAAGCCGGTTACGAAGTCATCAACGTCGTAGGTACCGTTCAGATCCTTGGTATCCTCAGCCCACATGCCTTCGTATACGTAGTTGGGCATATCTACGCCCAGCTTGCTGTACGCCTTGGCGGAGACGGAGGTAGCCTTGGGGTCGCCGGTGCAGTACATCACGATATCCAGGTAGTGTACGCCCCAGTCGATGAGAACGCCGCCGCCGGAGATCTCCTTGGTGGTGAAGGCACCGCCGAGACCGGGGATGGAACGCTGAGAACGGAAGCAAACGTAAACGTGGTAGATCTCGCCCAGCTCGCCGGACTGAATGATCTCACGGAGACGGTTCACGGCGGAGTTGAAACGGTTGACCACGCCGATGTTCAGAACCTTGCCGGACTCGTGCTGAGCCTGCTGCATTGCCAGAGCCTCGGAATAAACGCGGGCTGCGGGCTTCTCGCAAAGAACGTTCTTGCCTGCCTTCAAAGCGTCGATGGTGATGAAGGCGTGCATCTTGTTGGGAGTACAAACGGATACTGCCTCGATCTCGGGATCGTTCAGAACAACGTGGTAATCCTCAACTGCGGTGCCGCAACCGTACTTCTCTACGCACTTCTCTGCCTTGTGGAGCAGGATGTCGCAGAAATACTTGATCTCAACTTCCTCGTTCTTCATATAAGCGGGGATGTGAGCACTGTTGGCGATCGTACCGCAACCGATGATCGCAATCTTCATTTTTGCCATAGTGGGTAACCTCCGAAAATGATTGAATTTCAAGATTTTATTGGGTTTTCACCTTATTTGCATATTACCATATTCTATTCCGTTTTGCAAGAGATTTTCAAAAAAAATTCAAAAAGCTCTTGACAAATCCACCATGCTCTGCTATAATCCCTAACATCAAAAGCATGGAAGTGGAACAAGCGTCCGTTTTCCCTTTTCAGAGAGCCGTCGGTTGGTGCGAGACGGTATGGGGCCGGAATGCGAACTCACCACAGAGCTTTCCTTTCGAACCGGGGCATCGTGCCCTTCAGTAGGGAGTGAACGGGTTTCTCACCGTGATCAGGAGAACCGATTGCTGGATCGGTGTTGCATTTTTTTGCAATTTTCATAGGTTACGTGTTTTTTCCCTGATGGCTCTGTCGGTGTATCCATGCCCGATAGGGTTATTTTTGTTTTCCTTGCTTTTGCTCTACATTTTTCCGGGAAAGGAACAGCCTACCATGAAAACAGCATTCTCCACCCTCGCATGCCCCGGCTACGATTTCAAGGACATCACCACCATGGCCGCCGACCTCGGTTTTGACGGCATTGAGGTGCGCGGTCTGGGCATTGATCTCATCGACCGTCTTTCCAAGCCCTTTGCGGCGGAAAACATCCCCGCCACCGCGGCGAAGCTACGGGCTCTGCGCCTGAAGATCTCCTGCTTCTCCTCCGGCGTGGTGCTCAGCGATGGGACCAGAAGGGAACAGAATCTGGAGGAAGCCAAGGAATACATCCGTGCCGCCAAGGCGCTGGGTACCAAATACATCCGCGTGCTGGGTGAAGCCACCCCCGCGCCCGAAAAGGAGATCGACGACGAGGAGGTCTTCGCACAGCTGTCCGCTATCCTGCCCTTTGCGGAGGAGGCGGGAGTCACCGTGTTGGTGGAGACCAACGGCGCTTACTGCGACACCGCCCGTCTGGCGTCGGTGCTGAACCGCTGTCACAGCGAGTCCGTGGGCGCTTTGTGGGACATTCACCATCCCTACCGTCATTTGGGCGAATCCCCCGAAAAGACGGTACAGAACCTGGGCAGATACATCCGCTACGTCCACGTGAAGGATTCCGTCAAGGAGGATGGCAAGATCGCCTACCGCATGATGGGCGACGGCGATATGCCCTTAGACGACATTATGAACGCTCTGCGTTCCATCAATTTCGAGGGCTACCTCTCCCTGGAGTGGGTAAAGACCTGGATGCCCGAGCTGTTTGACGCAGGCATCGTGTTCCCCCAGTATATGCACTTCATGTCCCGCTATCTGGGCAAAACTCCCGCAGGACACGCTCTCCAGGTGGACAAGCGGGGTGCGGGTCAGTATCCCTGGCCCAAGGAGACCTTGATCGACCTCACCTTCCCCCAGCTTTTGGATCACATCTGCGACTGCTTCCCCGATCAATACGCCTTCCGTTACACCACCCACGATTACACCCGTACCTATCCCCAGTTCCGTGAGGACGTGGACAGATTTGCCCGTGCTCTGATGGCTTTGGGAGTGCGCAAGGGCGACCACGTGGCAGTCTGGGCCACCAACGTGCCTGCATGGTACCTCACCTTCTGGGCGGCCACCAAGATCGGCGCCGTTTTGGTGACGGTGAACACCGCCTACAAGATCTACGAGGCGGAATATCTGCTCCGTCAGTCCGACACCCACACCTTGGTGATGGTGGACGGCTACAAGGGCACGGACTACAAGGAGATCGTGAACAAGCTGGTTCCCGAGCTTGCCACCCACGAGGCGGGCAAGCCCTTGTACAGCCAACGTCTCCCCTTCTTGCGCAACGTGATCACCTGCGAGTCCTCCATGCCCGGCGCCCTCACCATGGAGCAGGCCATGGAGTATGCCGACAAAACTCCCGTAGAGGAGCTGTACCGCCGTGCCTCCCGCATTGACAAGCACGACGTGTGCAATATGCAGTACACCTCCGGCACCACAGGGTTCCCCAAGGGGGTCATGCTCACCCACTACAACGTGATCAACAACGGCAAGGCCATCGGCGACTGTATGGATCTGTCCACCGCAGACCGCATGATGATCCAGGTGCCCATGTTCCATTGCTTCGGCATGGTATTGGCCATGACGGCCTCCGTGACCCACGGCGTCACCATGTCCCCCATCCCCGCCTTTTCTCCCAGGAGAGGCTTGGATTGCATCAACCGTGAGAAGATCACCTGCTTCCACGGCGTGCCCACCATGTTCATCGCCATGCTGGGGCATGAGGATTTTGACAAAACCGACTTCTCCCACATGCGTACCGGCATTATGGCGGGCTCGCCCTGCCCCGTGAAGGTGATGGAAGAGGTCATCAATAAGATGCACATGAGCGAGCTCTGCATCACCTACGGACAGACGGAGGCTTCTCCCGCCACCACCATGTCCAAGACCACGGATTCCATCGAGACCCGTGTGAACACGGTGGGCAGTGCCATCTTCGGTGTGGAATGTAAGATCATCGATCCCGAGACGGGCGAAGAGGTTCCCGACGGCGTGGACGGCGAGTTCTGCGCCCGGGGCTACAACATCATGAAGGGCTACTACAAGATGCCCCAGGCCACCGCCGCCGCCATCGACAGCGAGGGCTGGCTCCATTCCGGGGATCTGCTGCGCAAGCTTCCCGACGGCAACTTCAAGGTGACGGGACGTATCAAGGATATGATCATCCGCGGGGGCGAGAACCTGTACCCCAAGGAGATCGAGGATTTCATCTACACCCATCCCAAGGTGAGCGACGTGCAGGTCATCGGCGTGCCCGACAAGCAGTACGGTGAGGAGGCCATGGCTTGCATCATCGTCAAGCCCGGCGAGACACTGACGGAGGAAGAGATCCGCACCTACTGCATGGAGAACATGGCCAAGCACAAGGTGCCCAGGTATTTTGATTTCGTGGATGCCTTCCCCATGAATGCGGCGGGCAAGATCCTGAAGTACAAGATGCGGGAGGCGGCTGTGGAAAAGCTAGGTCTGCAAGCAGCGGCTAAGATCGAAACGGCTTAATAGGAGTACGGAATAAAGGGGTGCTTTTTGAAAAAGCACCCCTTTTGATCCCCGAAAAGCACTGCCGAAAACTGTCGTTTTCGGAATAAAAAACAATGCCCTTTTGTTCATCGGAACGAAAGGGCATTTCTTTGGAGTGCAGGGTGCAGGGGGATCATCCCCCTGCCGGGGGTTAAGGGGCAGAGCCCCTTTACGTTCTCCTCTTCTCCCACACACGCATCTTATAGAAGGCGAAGGCCATGAGGCATGCCACGGTCCAGCCAACCGCCCAGGCGGTGGGAATGGCGTAGATCCCCATGCCCACGGCGGCAAGGAGATAGCACAGCGCCACGCGGATGATGAGATCGGCAATGGTGCTGGCGGAGAAGTACTTCATAGCGCCGTACCCGCGCAAGATACCGTCGATGGCGATCTTCACGGCGATAACGGCGTAGAAGGGCGCCACGCAACGCAGGAAGGTGCTTCCCGCTTGCAAGGCCTCTTCGGTAATGGCGGGATCGTCGGTATTCAAGAACAGCTTCACAAAGAAGGGGGCAAAGATAAAGAAAGCAACGGCAATGGGCAGGATGAGAAGGTAAAGCATCTTCACCCCTGCGGAGAAGCCCTGCTTGACACGGGATTCCTGCTTGGCGCCCAGGTTCTGAGCGGTATAGGCGGCAATGGCGGCAGACACGGTGACAAAGCAGGCCGTGGCAAAGCCGTTCACCTTCAGGGCGGTGGAGAAGCCCGCAATGGTGGCCTCGGAGCCCAATCCGTCAATGACCCGCTGGATGAAGAAATTCCCCACGGCGATGAAGGACTGCTGCAGGACGGTGGGGACGGAAAGGGAGACCAGCTCCTTCAGGATCGGGGTCTGCACCCAGGGTGCGTCCTTCCCCTCCAGGCGGTTCACACGGCGCAGTAATAAGGCCAACAGCAGGCAGGCGGACAGCACCTGTGCGATCAAGGTGGCCCAAGCGGCGCCCTGCACGTCCCAGCCGAAGACGGCCACGAACAGCAGATCCAAAGCCACGTTTCCAAAAGAAGAGCCCGCCAGGAAATACAAGGGTGTGGCAGAATCTCCCAAAGCGGTACAGATGCCCGTGGAGATGTTGTAAAGGAACACGAACAGCAAAGAGGCCGTGTAAATGTTCAGGTATTCCACGGCGCTGTCCATGGCGGTGGCGGGGGTATCGATCAGGTTCAGCAAGGGCTTACAGAAAACGAAGCCCAAAACGGTGAGCACCAATGCGATGAGAGAAGCCCCCAGCCAGGCGGTGCGCATGGCGGTGTGGAGATCTCTGTATTGCTTTCCGCCGAAAAAGCGGGCGATGAGCACGGAACAGCCCGTGTTAAAGCCCACCGCCACGGCGGTATAGATGGCTGTCACGGAGGAAGCCGCCGCCACGGCGGCCACGGCAGTCTCGGGAGTCTGTGTATAGTTCCCCACCACGAAGAGATCCACCAAAACGTACAGCTGTTGCAGCAATACGCTGAAGATCATGGGCAGGGAGAAGCGCAAAAGCACCTTGGAGGGCTTTCCCGCCGTAAGGTCAACGGTCATTTCAATACTTCCTCGTAGTGATCCGGCTCAAAATGCATGATCCGCTGTGCGATGGGGTTGGTATTGTCGGCAAGCATCATCAGGTTGTACTTCACGATCTTGTTGCCGGGGATGGGGAATTTCACGAATTCCTCCCCCTGGATCTCCCGCATGAAGCCGGGAACGATGGCAACGCCGTGCTGAGAGCGCACCATGAGAAGCTGGGCGCCGATGCTGTTGGTCTGGGAGATCTTCTCCGGCACGAAGCCGAAGGAATCCCAAAGCAGTCTCCGCAGCATCTCCATGGAGGAGGGGCCGGAGTCCTCGCAGTTGGTGATGAGGTATTCCCCCTTCAAAAGCTCCACGGGATCTCCCCCTGCGTACTTTTTGGCAAGGGTGCTGTCTGCCACCAGGAAGTTGGGAGATTCAAACAGGGTGCGGGAACAGAACTCCTCCTTTTGCAGGGCCTGCTCGCAGATGCTGTCCGCCACGATCACGTCCAGCTCCCCCGTCTTCAGCTTGGCGGTCAGCTCCCCGTAGGGGTACTGGAAGAAATCCACCTTCACCGCAGGGAAGGCCTTCAGGAAGGAAGCGAAGAACTCCTCGGTGTTGCAATACTCGTAAACGCCGAAGCCCACCTTCACATAGCCGCTGTACTCCGCATCAATGGCGCGGACACGCTTTTCCGTATCCTCGTAATACTTCCGCAGGAACTTCACCCGCTCGTAATAGAAGGCACCCGCTTCGGTGAGGGAAACGGAGTGGGAGCTCCGCTTGAACAGACGGATCCCCAGCTTGTCCTCCAAAGCGGCGATGTACTGGCTGATGGCGGTCTGTGAAACGGAATGCTTCGCCGCCGCCTGGGTAAAATTCAAACACTCTGCAAGAGTGAGGAAATAGTCGATTTTCTTGTTGATCATAAGAAGAACCTCGCAATATATGATGCAATCATCACGTTTACCTTATCATAACACATTCGTCACCAAAAGTCAACACAAAAAAGGACCGCTTTCGCAGTCCTTTTATTGTTCACGTGATTACTTCGCGGTGAATTCGGAAACGAATGCCCAACCGGGAGTCTGCATGACCACCTTCACGTAACGACCGGTGACGTCGCACTCGATGGTTGCGGGAGCGTTTGCAACGGTCTCGTCGGTGGTGGGAACCACGGAGCCTACGGAATACCAGTTCTCGCCGTCCTCGGAAACCAGGAACTCAACGTTGGTGGGAGCGGCGATACCGCTGCCAAGGAACACGCTGCCGGTGTAGAGGGTCAGCTCGGAAAGCTGGTAGCTCTGCTCCAGGTCAACGATGAACCAGCCGCCGTTGTTCTCAGCGTAGTCGGGGCAGTTCTTATGGAAGCCCATCCAAGCAGCATCGGTGTACGCGGCGTCGTCAGCGGGGAGAACACCGTCGGTAAGGTCGTTGCCTTCATCGGGGTATGCGATGTTGACATCGGGATTCCAGCCGTACTCTACGTCTGCGCCGCCCTGGCGGTACAGCAGAGAACGGGTGTAGGTCTTGCCCTCAGCAACGTTAGCACCCTCGGTGGAAACCGCGTCGGGGTTCTTCACGTATTCGGGCTCTTTGGACTCTTCTTCGGAGGACTCGGGAGCTTCTTCGGAGGACTCAGCCTCGGAGGAGGTAGCGGGTGCTTCGGAAGAAGTAGCGGGTGCCTGGGAAGACACTTCGGGAGCGGAAGAGGTCTCTTCCTCGCCGCAGGAGGCCAGCAGGCAGCAGGTAGCTACCAGCAGAAGGGCCAGCAAAAGGGAAATCTTTCTCATGATTTTCTTTCCTTTTCTTGTGTTTTTATTTTTGTTTAGCCCATTCTATCACACTTTTTTCCTTTTGGCAAGGGTTTCTTGACAAAAAACAAGAGACCGATGAAGGTCTCTTGCTCTTTGTGTGTTTTTTTGATGGGAGAAATTACTTAATTTCGATCTCGCCCATGAAGCCCCAGGTGTGGGAGATCACGCGGATCTCAACGTAACGGCCGGTAACGTCCATCTCTGCAGTCAGAGCGTGAACGGCGTTGTCCTCCAGGCCTTCCAGGTCGCTCATCATGGAAATGGTAGCGGCGGAGTACCAGTTCTCGTTATCCTCGGAAACCAGGATCTCGATGGTGTGGGGGCAGGTGATGCCGGGGCCGGTTTCTTTCAGGGAGTGAATGGTCACTTCGCTGATCTCGTAGCTCTGGCCCAGGTCGAACTGAACGTAAGCATAGCCGCGCTCGGTCTGAGCGGGAGTGCTCTGGTTGAAGGCCATCCAGCCTGCTTCCTGATAGCCGGCTGCGGGGATCTGACCGTCGGTCAGCTCAAAGTTTTCGTCGGGGTAAGAGGGAGCTGCATTTTCGTCCCAGCCCCAGCCTGCGTCAGCGCCGCCCATGCGGAACTGCTCGGAGATGACGTACTCCTTGCCTGCGGCAACGTTAGCGCCCTCGGTGGGGATAGCGTCGGGGTTCTTCTCGTACTCGGGCTCGGTGGAAACTTCTTCGGAGGACTCGGGAGCTTCCTCGGAGGACTCAACCTCAGCCTCGGAGGAGGTAGCGGGAGCTTCGGAGGAAGTAGCGGGTGCCTGGGAAGACACTTCGGGAGCGGAAGAGGTCTCTTCCTCACCGCAGGAAGCCAGCATGCAGCAGGTAGCAACCATCAGCAGTGCCAGCAGAAGGGAAATCTTTCTCATGATTTTCTTTCCTTTTCTTGTTTTTATTTTTGTACTTTCAGGTACAAATGGCATTATACCACACTTGAAACGGAAAAGCAAGTCTTTTCCGAAATTTTACCCCTTCCCCCTTACGGAAACAAGATCCCGATCAAGTCTTCGATCTCTTCCCTTGTGGAGACGGCGTTGATCTTTTCCCTAAACTTTGCGCTTCCCACGCCGCCGCGGCAATATTTGGAAAGGTGCTTCCGCATTTCCAGCAAGGCCTTGGTGCCTCGGTCTGCCTCCAACAGGCGGATCTGACGGCGGATCACCTCACGGATCTCGGCGTTGTCCGGGGGCGTATAGGGCAAGCCCTCGAAGTGACAGATCAGCTCACGGAAGAGCCAGGGTCTGCCGTAGCACCCTCTCCCCACCATGATGCCGTCGCACCCGGTGGTTTCCAGCATATCCAAAGCACTGGCCACGGAATCGATATCCCCGTTGCCGATGACGGGAACGGAAAGAGCCTGCTTCACCTTGGCAATAAACCCTCTGTCCGCAAGTCCGCTGTAAAGCTGTTCCCTGGTTCTGCCGTGGACGAATACCGCGGAGGCGCCTCCCGCCTCGCAGGCCTTGGCAACCTCTATCCCGTTGATATGGGCGTCGTCCAGCCCCTTGCGGATCTTGGCGGTGACGGGCACGGACACGGCTTTTGTCACGGCCTTTAAGATGGCCTCGCACAGGGCGGGATCCTTCATCACTCCGCTGCCGTCCCCGTTGTTGTAGATCTTGGGCATGGGACAGCCGAAGTTGATGTCGATGAAGGCGGGGGAAAATTTCTGCAATTGATACGCCGCTTCCGCCATGGTCTCCGGCTCGTGACCGAAGATCTGAATGGCGGCGGGACGCTCGTCCTCGTGAAGCATGGCAAGGTTGTCCGTTTTGCGGTCGCCGTACACCACTCCCTTGGAGGAGATCAGCTCGGTACACACGCATTCCGCCCCGTAGGACACGCAGATGGAGCGGTATGCGTAGTCGGTGATATTGGCCATGGGGGCAAGAAAAATGCCGTGCTTGATTTCAAAGTTTCCGATATTCATATCTCTTCATATCAGTTTAAGGTCTTTCCGCTCCCCGCCTGCTTCACCATGCGGATCGCTTGCTTGTTCAGTACCGTATAGGTTGCGTCCCCGATCTCGGGCAGGATCCGCTCCATGGCGTTCCCCGTCTCCTCGATGAGGGGCATATCCGTCAGGGAGGCGGTGCGAAGCACCAATTCCCCGCTTTGTTTTTCTCCGAAGAAGTCTCCCGGACCCCGCTGTTCCAGGTCCGCCTTGGCGATGAAAAAGCCGTCGGAGGATTCCTTCATCACGTTCAGACGCTCGCAGGGCTTGCCGCTCCCGTTCACCAGCACGCAGAAGGATTTCCGCGTGCCTCTGCCCACCCGTCCTCTCAGCTGGTGGAGCTGGGAAAGGCCGAAGCACTCTGCGTTCTCGATAAGCATCACGTTGGCGTTGGGCACGTCCACCCCCACCTCGATGACGGTGGTGGAAACCAGCACCTTGGTTCTCCCTGCGGCAAAGTCCTCCATGGCCTGTGCCTTTTGGGCGGGAGACTGCTTGCCGTGGATCAGCCCCATGGGGATCCCCGCAAAGGCGCCGCATTGGAGCTCGCGGAAATAGCTTTCCGCCGCCTTTTTGGGCGATTTTTCCTCCGCCAGGGCGTTTTCCTCCACCAGGGGGCAGATGATATAGGCTTGCCCTCCCTGAGAGAGCTGCCGCAGGATGGAGCCGTAGATGCCCTTGCGGTCCCTGGGGGTGAGCACTAAGGTATCAATGGTCTGTCTGCCGGGGGGAAGCTCGTCCAGGACGGTGACGTCCAGGTCGCCGTACAGGATGAGAGACAGGGATCTTGGAATGGGGGTGGCGGACATGACCAGCATGTGGGCCCGCTTGCCCCCGCTCTGCTCGCTTTTTTCCAACAGGGCGGCCCGTTGCCGCACCCCGAAGCGGTGCTGTTCATCGGTGACAACCAAGCCCAGCTTGGCAAAGGAGACGTCCTCCTGCAAAACGGCGTGGGTGCCCACCAAAACTTGTATCTCTCCCGCGGCAAGGCGTTCCTTGACCATGGTCTTTTGCATCTTCGTCATGCCCCCCGTCAGCAAGGCGGTGGTGATTCCCAAAGGCTCCAGGTAGGAGGCGATCTTTTCCCCGTGCTGGGTGGCAAGGATCTCCGTAGGCGCCAACAGGACGGCCTGCATCCCGTTCTTGGCACAAAGCTCCAAGGCCGCCGCGGCCACCACGGTCTTACCGCTGCCCACGTCTCCCTGCACCAGGCGGGTCATGGGAACCTCTTTTGCCAGATCCTCGGTGATCCTGCGGATGGCCTTTTCCTGGGCTCCCGTAGGCTTGAAGGGGAGGCGCTTCAGCAATTCGCTTTCCATGGGTACCATGGGAACTGCCGCCGCCCCTTCCTTGGCGTGGCGCATCTTCCGAAGGGCCAAACGGAACACCAACAGCTCACGGAAGGCGGCACTGCGCTTGGCAGTCTCCAACTCCTCCATACTGCGGGGGCGGTGGAGCCTCAGCAGGGTCTCCTTGTAGGGGTACAAGCCGTAGGCCTTTTGAAGCGCCTCCGGGAGACATTCCTCCACCCGCTCCAGAGCGGGGAGAGCACTCTCCACCGCAGAGCGGAAGAGATTCTGATTCAGCCCCTCCCCTAAGGGGTAGACGGGCAAAATATCCGGCAAGGGCTGACCGGGGAATATGGGCTCGATATCGGGAGAGGTGGCCTCCGCGCCGTAAAGCCCCATTTGGATATGGCCGTAAAGGCGGTAATACCTTCCCGGCTTGATCTTCTGTGCCAGGTAACGTTTTCCGAAAAAGGTGACGGTGATGGCGGCGGTGTCGTCCTCCGCCTGCATCCGCAACAGCTCGATGCCGGTGTAGGTTCTCCCCACGGTGGGAAGCTTGGTGCATCTCACCACCACGGAATACACGTCTCCCCCGGTGCACTCCCGTAAGGGGGTGATCTTCCCCCGGTTCTGGTAGGCTCTGGGGAAGGTCATCAGCAGATCCTCCACCGTGTGGATGCCCTTGGCGGCGAACAGCTTGGCTTTTGCCTCGCCGATGCCCTTCAGGGCGGTCAACAGGTCGTACAGCTCCATGGGGAAACGCTCCTTTCTCGTTTTTTTCAGTATAACACATTTTTTTCGTTTTGTAAAGCAAAAAAACAAGGCACCCTTGCGGATGCCTTGTAGGGAAACAAATCAGCCGTTCAGCTCGTAAGCTTCTACGTATTCGTCGATCTTATCCTGGATCTTACCCTCGATGCCTTCCAGATGGGAAGCAACGTTGGTGTCGTCGGAGCTCATGAGGCTGGCGAACATGGAGTTGATGCCGCCGAAGTCGTAGAGAACGCCCAGGTCGTAAACCACGTTGTTGAAGATGTAGTTGTCCAGCATATTCTCGGAGTCGAAGTCCTTGGCGTCTCTGCCCTTCAGGGTGACCTCGTAGTATGCGGGAGTGATGTGGTTCTTACCGCCTGCTGCCATGAGCTCGATCATGTAAGCGGAGAACTCAGCGTCCTCAACGTTGGTGGGGATGCAGATACCGTATGCGTAGTAGATGTTTGCGGAGGTGTAGTAGGTATCCTGCTCCTCGGAAGCCTTGGGAGAGGGGATGATACCCATGTGGCCCGCTACGTCGTAGTTACGCAGCTTCTTAACGGCGGAGAATGCGGAGGGGTAGAACAGGGTACGGTCGTTACCGAAGGCACCCATTGCACCTTCCCAAACGTTGGGTTCGGGCCAGGTGGGGGTCAGCTTCTGGGTGTTGGCAAACCAGGAGGAATCCTGGAAGGTCTTGAGGACCTTCTCTGCGTAGAGCAAGGAAGCCTCGGAGCCGAACTGCAGGTAAGGAATGTCGTTCTGATCCTTTGCGATGAGCTTGTTACCGGATGCGATGAAGAAGCCGCCGATACCGTTGGTACCGATCATGCCCCAGTGATCCTCAAAGTTCATGCCTGCGATATCGTCGGTCTCGTAGGTCACCTCTCTGCCCATCTCTACCATCAGGTCAAGAGTCCACTTGCCGTCACGGACGATGTCGTACAGGGAGCCGTATTTCTGAGCGAATACTTCGTTGTAGATGTTCTTGTTGAACAGGATCGCAGAGGAAACGATCTTCTGCATGATGGAGATATCACCGGTGGTGAAGTACAGCTTGCCTGCGATGGACAGGTTGCTGTTTGCATCCTGATCCCACCAGGGAGCGTCCAGATGGATGTAATCGGCAAAATCGTTCAGGTCGTACAGCATGTTCTGCTGTGCCAGGGAAGCGGCCTGACCCATGAAGGGCAGAGCTGCGTCGTAGGTTGCGGTACCGGTGGTAGCGTCCTGGCTGACGGTGGTAGCAACGTTCTTCACCTGATAAGCGATGATCTCAACGCCGTATTTCTCGGAGATCAGGTCGTTACGAGCCTTGACCGCCTCGTTGAGAACGGAATCGGTGGTGTCGTACAGATCGGGAGCGATCTCCTCGGAGAAGTAGGTGCCGTCACCCTCTTTGCTGGTAACGCAAACGGTGAAGGTATCCTTGTTGAAGTTGAACTCGGGCATGTCCAGGTTCTCAACGGTGTAGTTACCCTTCTCGTCCTGGTACTTGGAGTTTTGAGTACCTTCGCCGCCGGAGGTGGTGCCGGAGGTGTTGCCGTCGGAAACGGCGGGCGTGCTCTCGGTGCCGCCGGAGGTGTTGTTACAGGAGGCCAGCATGGGGCAGACCAGCAACAGCATCCCCAACAGGAGAGCAAAAAGTCTTTTTGTCATGATAAGATCCTTTCTGACATTTATGGTTGTACATATCATATCACTTTCCATCTTTCCTGTCAATCTGCGAATAAGCCAAAAACCCGGTCCTTTTTTTGGCAAAATTCACAACAAGAAAAGCGCTCCCCAAAAGGAGAGCGCATACTGCTTCAGGTTCTGTATTGCTGTTGGTAATCCGCAATGGCGTCGTTGATGGCGGGGATGGCACCGTAGATGCGGGAAGCCACGGTGGTGGTATTCTCGCGGTACATATCGGTGATCAGGGTGCCTGCACCGCCCATGCCGTGGATCACCCCCAGGTCGTAGGTCATGGAGGAGAAGATGATCTCCAGCATCTCTCTGGAATCCCAGTCGGCGGTATGGGTACTGCGCAGGAGGCCTTCCTCATACTCGGGAGTGACGGTATTCTTGGAGTAGCAGGCCAACGCCTCGATCATGTAAGCGGAGAACCGTGCGTCCGCAACGTTTCTGGGGATACAGATGCCGTAGGCGTACTGCCCCATCACGGGAGTGTAATAGGATCTCTGCCCTGCGGAATGCAAGGGCATGGGAAGGATGCCCAGATCCACCTTTTCTCCCTTACGCAGGGAGGTCACGGATGCCAGGGTATCCACGTAGAACAGGGCTCGGCCGGCTTCAAAGACCTCTTTTCCCGTCTTCCAAACGTCCTCTACCTGACCCTCCAGGGTCTCAACCACCAGAAGAGTGTCGCTCTTGCCCTGCAGGGTCTGAAGCACCTTCAGCACGGTGGTCAGAGAGGTGGCGTCTCCCAGGGTGACCTTGGGAATGCCGACGGCGTCGGTGGTGAGCACCTGTTTGCCGGAGGCTATGTAATGGTAAAGGGCGTTATCGTAGGAGCCAACCACACCCCAGGTGTCGGTATAGCCCATGCCGGGAACGCCGTCGATGTCTGCGGAAAGGAGCTTACCCTTCTCGTACATGGTGTCCAGGGTCCACTTCTTCTCCCGCACCAGGGCGTAGAAATCCGTTTCCAGATCGGAAGCCAGGGTCTTATTGAAGAGCACGGCGGCAGAAGCCTTTTTATGGGAGAAGGTCACGTCGCCCACGGCGAAATACTGCTTGCCCTCAAAGCCCAAAGCGGAATTGGCGTCCTGCTCCCACCAGGGGGCCTGAAGATGGATGAGATCCGCAAAATCCTTCAGATTGAACAGCAGCTGCTCCTGCCCCAGGACGATGGCGTCCTTCAGGAAGGGCATTGCCGCATCATACTCTGCGGTCTCTGCCATACAATCGTTCAGCAGAGTCATCAGAACGTCGTCCACCCGGTAAGCCTGCACCTGTACACCGTAATCCCGCAGAAGGTCGTTGTTGCGGAGCTTGACGTAGGTCTCGATACGGGTGCCGTATACCCCGGAGGCGATCTCCTCGGAGTAATAGGTCTTTTGGAGATTGTCGTTGTAGACGCACACGGTGAACAGGGTGTCGGGGAACGTAAAGGCAGGCATCTGCAATTCGTTCAGGGTATAATTCCCCTCGTCATCCCGATAAGGATCGGTATCCACGGGAGGCAGGGACTCCTCTTCGGAGGAGGTGTCTTCGGAGGATTCTTCCTCGGAGCTTTCCGCCTCGGAGGATGCTTCCTCGGAGCTTTCATCTTCGGAGGGCTCTTCCTCGGAGGATTCATCTTCGGAAGACTCCTCTTCGGAGCTCTCGGAAGGCAATTCGATGTTGCTGATCACCTTGGAGGACTCTTCCTCGGAGGACGCCTCGGACGAGGCTTCCGAGGAGGTCTCCGCCGAGCTCTCGCGGGAAGACGCTTCCCCGGAGGAGGTCTCCTCTTCCCCGCCGCAGGCAGAAAGGGCGAGGCAAAGAAGCATCAGCAAGGAAAGCAACAGTATTAAGATCCGTTTGGTGGACATAAAAATCCCTCTTCTCTGCTGTAGGTTTATTCGCTCTGCAAGGCAGTGGCGATGGTTTCCGCATCCGGGCCGCCCACCCAACGGGGAGCGAGCTCTTCGGTCTGCGTATTTTCGGCAAAATAAGTAGTGCGGACGGTGTTATAGGTGGCCTTGTCGCAGGACATCAGCACCCCGTCGATACGGGCGTTGTACTGACTGTTTCCCCCGCTGACCTTACGGCACAGCACGGGAGAGCAGACGGCTTTTCCACCGGCAGAGGTCAACTCGTCCATGGCGTAAACAACGTCCCCGTTTTTCAGATTCTGGGTATAGGACACCAGGATAAAGCGGCTGCCGTCCTTCCGTTTCCAAAGGGCCCATTCCTCGTCCACGCCGGTCTTGAAGGAGTACAACTCCTCCCCGGTGGCGGCGTTCATCACCCAGATCACAGGCAGACCGTCCTCCCCGTGGGTACGGGCGAGAAGCTCGGCGGTGCCGTCCTGGTCCACGTCCTGCAAAGCAAAGGTCCAGCCCGTAAAGCCGCCCTGGGTCTTATGATAGATCAAGGTCGCCAAGGGAGACATGGGGATCTCCTCCACCACCTCCACCACGCAGGTGGCTTGGTTCCCCTTGGGGGTGGTAGCGGTGACGGTGGCCACGCCCAGGCTGACGGCGGTGAGACTGCCGTCCTCCTCCACGCGGATCACCTCTTGGTCGGAGCTTTGCCAGATCAGGGTCCGGTTGGTGGTACCCACGGGAGTGAACTCGTAGGGAACCTCCACCTTGCCTCCCAAAAGGGCCATCATCTCCGTCTGCTTAAAGACAAACTCCTTCTCCTCGATGGGAGAGATCACGATATCCTCCAGCTTGGGCTCGCTTTCATCACGGTAGATCCCGGAGAAATCCGGCACGAAGCTGCTTTCCTCGGAGCTTTCCGGCGCAGAGCTTTCCATAGCGGAGCTGTCCTCGGGATCGCTTTCATCCTCGGAGTCATCCGCGGAGCTGTCCTCGGAGGGCCAGTCAATGCTGATCTCGCTGACGTAGGAGCTGTCTTCCCCCGAAGAAGTCCCCACGGAGCTTTCCCCCTCGCTTTGGGAAGGGGCCGCAGAGCTTTCCCCGCTGACGGTGCCCCACTGCTCTTCGCACCCTGCCGCAAACAGCACCAGGCAGATCGCGGCGATCAAAATCAAATACTTTTTCATCCTCATGTTCCCCTTCGGCGAAGGTCTTCCCTCGGAATATACCGACGCCATTTTAATTACGAATTATCATACCACACTTTTCCCTGTCCGTCAATGCTGTTTTTTGTAAATTTTCTGCTGTTCCTCCATGAAAAGATATCGTTTTTCCACAAAGGGCAGGGCTTTTTGCCATTTTCTTAAGTCAGCCTTGACTTTTCCCCGGTTCCTGCTATAATGAACGTAAGAAAGAAAACGGAAAGGAACCACACACTATGAGAAAAGCATTGTTATTGTTTCTCGCCGCTTCCCTGCTGCTTTCCTTGGCAGGGTGTAACGCCCCTGCGGCGGACACCTCTTCCCCCGCAGTCAGCGAGAGCGTAAGCGCCGAAGGGGAAAGCTCGGCAGAAGAATCGTCCGAGGAAGTTTCTAAAGAAGAGGAAAGACCTATGATCTCCATCAAAAACGATCCCAATTACGCCAACGTAGCCCTGAACAAGAGCTACACCCACACCGTTCTGCATCCCGGCAACGATAACGCCTCCTACCCCGACGAGGGCGGGATCTCCATGACCGACGGCGTGATCGCTCCCGCAGACGCAAAGTATTCCGACCCTTCCTTTATGGGCTTTAACAAGAACAACAACGATTACACCGCAAAGGGCTATTCCGCCGTCACCGTGGATCTGGGCGGGTTGCATTACCTGGATAAATTCGTGGCCCACGTGGCCTCCAAGAAGCATCTCAGCGTGGGCATCAACGCTCCCGAGATCGTGTTCATTTACGTTTCCCGCGACGGAGAGACCTGGCATAAGGTGGGCTACACCTCCCACGAGGACAGCGAGACGATTGCCTCCATCCCCAGCACGTTGGAGCTGGAGTACGCCGTTTCCGCCCGTTACGTGCAGTACCGTTTCCTGGGGGACGGCAACTGGATCTTCGTTTGCGAGGTAGAGGCCTTCGGTATCGAGGGTGAGGAAGAGCTCCCCTTCCCCGGCGAGGAGGAGATCATCTCCTTCCTGTTCGTGGGCAACAGCTCCACCTATTACTTCAACATCCCCGTGAAGCTGATGCACCTGGCCGCTTCCGCAGGGGTGGAGATCGAGGTGGACAACAGCTGCGTGGGCAGTGCTTACCTCAGCTATTTTGCAGACCCTGCCAACGAACGCCACGGCATTCCCCTCCGTGAGCACCTGGCATCCAAGAAGTACGATTACGTGGTACTGCAGGACAACAGCGGTGCTTCCTACGAGGATTCCAAGCCCGCTATTGACATCCTGCTCCCCCTCATCAAGGAAAACGGCGCGGAGATGCTGCTGTACAAGCGCTACTCCTCCAACGACGATCCCGCTCAGCGTTTGGACAGCGCTTACCGTCACGAGGTGAACTACTCCAAGCTGGCAGAGACCTTCGGGGTGGACCGTGTGGCTCCCGGGGCGGACGCCTTCCTGATCTGCACCGAGAAGTATCCCGAGATCAACCTGTATCACACCGATAACTCCCACCACGGTGCGGGTGAGGGTGCCTACCTCCTGGCCTGCGTCATGGCCATCGAGTTCCTGGATCTGGATCTGGACAAGTGCACCTACACCGCAGGTCTGGACGAGGCCACCGTTGCCAAGCTGAAGGAGTGCGCCAAGATCGCCTGCGAGACGGGCTACGATTACCCTCAGAAATAAGATAGAGCGCTTAGAAGAAGACGGTTTCGGCCGTCTTCTGTTTTTTTTGAAAAAAGACTCCGCTTGCTATTGCAATTCGGGCCGGCAATATGGTATAATATCCTCCGAGGTGAGACTATGAGCATCGGAATCAAACGCGAGGTACTGAAAAAAGGCTGGGGTTTTTTCGACGTCATGCACAAGGACCGCAGGGTCGCTCGCATTTATGAGGACGGCAGATGCACCGTCAATTTCCCTTCGTTTATGCCGTACAATTTGTATCTGGAAAGCTCCGACGATCTGGACAGCAGGATCAACAATCTGAATAATTTTTATTACTGGTGCTCCTCCCGTGTTTTGACCTTGGACAGAAAGTACGCCAAGGAGATCCTGCGAGCCATCGGTGCCAGCCAGGCCGTTACGGATAAAGACCGGGCGATGATCGCCGTTTCCTACCACGGCTTATCCTTGACGGACGTTTTTTGGATCCGCCGCGCAAAGGAGAAGATCTCCTTTGCGGAGTTGAATTTGTACAACCATTCCCTATCGGATGCTTTCGCGGACGTAAGCCTGCGGGGAAGGGATATCACCCTTCAAAATGCAGAGCTCTTTATGTCCCGGGAAGCGGCGGGAGACGTCGGCACACCGGGCGTTGCTCCCAAGGCATGGATCAGAAAAAACGGAGAGTTTTACCTTTTGAAGGACGGAGACGAACGGGACGTGAACGCAGAGCTCCTCGCCTCAAAGATCGCGGGATGCTTCCGTGTTGCCTGCGTTCCCTATGAGGAAGACGTTTTTGACGGGGTTCGGGTATCGAAATGCAAGATCATCACTTCCGTTGAGAAAAGCATCGTCCCCTTCGAATTCATCGAGGTATACTGCACCAACCGGGATCTTGACAAGCATGCGTACGTCCTGAAAAAGGATCCCTATTCCTACCATATGATGAACGTCATCGATTACCTGGTGGGAAACACGGACAGACATTGGGGCAATTGGGGCTTCTTCGTGGATAACGCAACGAACAAGCTGCAAGCGCTTTACCCCCTTATGGACTTCAATAAGTCGTTCCTGGCGTACGATACCGTATACGGCGCAAAATGCCAAACCACCGAACGGAGGATGACCCAGCAGGAGGCGGCAATAGAAGCGGTCAAAAGCGTCGGCTTGAATCAGATCTCCGAAATCCCCCGGGAGTGGTTCCCCGACAAGGCTCTGCGGGAAATGTTCTTTTCCAGGCTGGAGATCTTAAAAAACGCAAACTGACGAACATACAAAAGGGAGAAAACGCTATGAAGAAAAAAATCACGCTCCTGATGGCCGTTTTGCTGACGGTTTGCCTGCTTTTGTCCTCCTGCGATACTGTCCCGAAGGATCTTAAGATCCCGGGAGAATGGCGCGGGGTGGATCACCGGGACGTTTTGATCTTCCGTGAGGACGGCACCTGCGAATACCTGCGCGAGGGTCGGGAAAACGAAGTGATGGCCTGGCGGTACGATCAGGAGGAAGGCTGTCTTTACGTGGAGACCCACCGCTTTGAGTTGGATGGGGATTCTATCTACGTGGAATTGTCCCGTTACGGGCAAACACGCTTCTACCATCCCGACAGCTATGAAGAAGCCCGCCGTGAATACGGGGAGGCGTTACGGGATGAACTAAAGGAAGCAACGCGCAAGGCGGAAAAAATATCCGCGGGCGACGAATACGTACTACGGTACGACCGCTGGGATGCGGAGATCACCCTCAAGCTTTTGAACGTAACCTGTGGGGATCAAAACGTAACCTTGGAGTTTGAATGCAGGAACACCGGAAAAGAACGGTTTGACCAATCCATTCTGATCACGCCCAATCTCGTCGCACCGTGTCCGTACAGCGGGCTTTCTCAAGTGGGCGGCATGGGCTTGTGGCTGGATGAAGAAGGGAACGAGCTGATGGTCCCTGCGGGCGAAACGAAGAAAGGGTTCTACCAAATCGATCTCGGTAAAATCAACTTTTCCTTCGAGGAAGCAGGAAGCTTTTACGGAGACGTTTTCGGGATCCTTGGCTGGGGCGCAGAGATCGAGGATTCGGTGGACGTCCCCGGTCATGGCTCTTTCCCCATTTACGGCGACTATCGGTACTACATCGACCTGGAAGAATTTCTCTCCTAAAGCGCAAAAGAAGACGGCATGAAAACCGTCTTCTTTTTTTGTTTATTTAGCCGATCTGCTGCATCAGCAGAACGCAGTCGTAGATGGTGAGGATCCCGTCGAAGTCGAAGTCGAACACTGTCTCCGTTTCGGTATTGCCCACCAGGATGGACAGGAGCAGCTGTGCGTCCCCTTCGGTAACGGTTCCGTCCCCGTCCGCGTCGTAGTTGACCGCCTTTTCACGGCGTTCCGTCTCGCCGCAGGAAGCGCAGGCACGTTCCTCCTTGCCGGGAGCGATATCGTACCACTCCCCGAAGGCGTGACCCGCCGCATCTGCGTAATCGTCCACGTAATCGTGACCGCAAGCCGTGCAGGTATAGGTGGTGTAGCCCTGTTCGGTACAGGTGGGCGCCGTTACGACGCTTTCGTAGCTGTGCCCCTTTGCGGGGAGCACTTCCGTCTCGCTATGGCCGCAATTTGCGCAGTCTCTCCGTACCAAGCCCTCTGCCGTGCAGGTTGCTTCCGTGACCGTGTACCGTTCACCCAAGCTGTGACCCGTAGCGCTGACCCGATCCGCCGTATAGTCGTCGCCGCAACGGCAGGTGTAGGTGGTGTAGCCCTCTTCGGTGCAGGTGGGCGGGGTGACCACGCCTTCGTATTGATGGACGTGATCCAATCTGGGAAGGGTTTCCGTTTGGGTCTCGCCGCAGGTGTTGCAGGTGAAGAGCTTGGTTCCCGTGGTGTCCTCCGTGGGCTGAACGGTCACCACGCCCTCATCCCAATCGTGTCCTTTTTCGGGGATGTAATCGCCGACGTAATAGTCGCCGCAATGGCAGGTGTAGGTAACGTAGCCCTTTGCCGTACAGGTGGAGTCGGTGACCACGCCTTCGTAGCTGTGTCCGGTGGCGGGGATCCGGTCTGCGACGTTGGAATCACCGCAGCGGCAGGTATAGACGGTGTATCCCTCTTCGGTGCAGGTGGGCGGGACTACCGTTTCTTCGTACTTGTGGACGTGATCCAACGTGGGAAGGGTTTCCGTTTGGGTCTCGCCGCAGGCGTTACAGGTGAAGAGCTTCGTTCCCGCGGTGTCCTCCGTGGGCTGAACGGTCACCACGCCCTCATCCCAGGCATGGCCGAGAGCGGGCGTTTGCTCCGCCGTATAGCTGTCTCCGCAATGGCAGATGTAGGTGGTGTAGCCATCCTCGGTACAGGTGGGCTCCGTTACGGCGCTTTCGTAGCTGTGCCCGGTGGCGGGACGCACGTGGGTCTCAAAATAGCCGCAGTTCCGGCAGTCCATACGCTCCTCGCCGTCGGTGGTACAGGTGGCTTCCACCACGGTATACCAATCGGTGAGGGAGTGCCCCGTGGCAAGAATCACGCGCGCCTCGTAATAGTCGCAATCCAGACATTCTATGCGCTCTTCCCCAGCGGAAACGCAGGTGGCGTTGGTCACGGTACGCCAATCGGTGAGGGAATGTCCCTTGGCGTCTACGTAGTCTTCCATATAGGAGCTGCCGCAATGGCAGGTATACTCGGTGTAACCCACGTTGGTACAGGTGGGGGCGATCACAGACGCTTGATAGCTGTGACCGGTGGCAGGGAGTATTTGCTGTTCGGAATAACCGCAGACGCTGCAATCCATACGCTCCAAGCCGTCGGAAACGCAGGTGCCTTCAATCACGGTGTAACGATCACCGAAGGCGTGTCCTTTGGCGTCCACGTAGTCCGCCGTATACCGGTCTCCGCACGCTGTACAGGTATAGGTGGTGTAGCCCCCTGCGGTACAGGTGGGCTCCGTCACCATGCTTTCGTAGCGATGCCCGACGGCGGGAACCGTGTAGGTCTCGAAGTAGTCACAATACAAGCAGTCGGTGCGTTCTTCCCCCGCCTCGGTGCAGGTGGCACTGACCACGGTGTACAAATTGCCAAGAGAATGTCCCTTGGCGTCCCCGTCAATTACCGTGTAGGAGCTGCCGCAATGACAGGTATAGACCACGTAGCCCTCTTCGGTACAAGTGGGCTCGGTAACGAACGCTTGATAGCGATGCCCGGTGGCGGGAACCAAACGGGTCTCGTAGTAAGAGCAATGCAAGCAGTTGATGCGCTCCTCCCCGTCCTCGGTACAGGTGGCGTAGGTCATGGTGAACCAGTAATCAAGAGAATGTCCCTTGGCATCCACGTAGCCCGCCGTATACACGTCTCCGCAATGGCAGGTGTAGGTGGTAATGCCCGGTTCGGTACAGGTGGGTTCGGTGACCACGCTTTCGTAGGTATGCCCGGTAGCGGGGATCGGTTGGGTCTCTGCGTAGCTGCAGCTCGTGCAGTCTCTGCGCTCCAGGCCGTCTTCGGTACAGGCGGCGTATACCTCGGTGTACCAATGGCTGAAGGTGTGTCCCGTGGGATCTACGTAGCTGTCCACGTAGCTGTCTCCGCAATGACAGGTATGGGTGGTGTAGCCCTGTCCCGTACAGGTGGGAGAAGTAACGTTCGACAGGTAGCTGTGGCCGGTGGCGGAAAGCACGTAGGTCTCGAAGTAGCCGCACCGCGTGCAGTCACTGCGTCCCACGCCGTCGGAAACGCAGGTGGCAGGCGTGACGGTGTACCAATAGCCCAAGGAATGTCCCTTGGCATCCACGTAGCTGTCCACGTAGAAGTCCCCGCAATGGCAGGTATAGGTGGTATAGCCCTGTTCCGTACAGGTAGGTTCGGTAACGTAGGCTTGATGGCTGTGTCCGGTAGCGGGAATGGTTTGGGTCTCAAAGAAGCCGCAGACGTGGCAGTCTCTCTGTTTTTCGCCGTCGGAAACGCAGGTTGCGGACACGGTGGTGTGCCAGTTGAAGAAGGAGTGTCCTCTGGGATCCGTATAGTCGTCCACGTAACTATCGCCGCATTGAGAACAGGTGTAGGTGGTGTAGCCCTGCTGGGTGCAGGTGGGAGCGGTCAGCTTACTGCGGTATTTGTGACCCAAGGGCTCTCTGTAATCGTCCGTGTAGGAATCGCCGCAATGGCAGGTATGAGTGGTGTAGCCCTGTTCCGTACAGGTAGGAGAAGTGACGGCCGCTTGGTGGCTGTGTCCTGCCGCCTCCACGTAGTCTGCCACATAGCTGTCTCCGCAATGGCAGGTATAGGTGGTATAGCCCTGTTCCGTACAGGTGGGAGCAGTGACCGCGCCTTCGTAGCTATGCCCGGCGGCGGGGATGGTCAAGTCCTCAAGCTGCTCCTTTTTCTCGTTGAAGTCAAGGCCGCATTCACAATGATAGTGCCCCAAAATACCCTCGGTCAAGCAATCGGGCTGTACGGCCTCGATCCACTCGGAGAAGGTGTGGGCATAGAGGACGGTGCCGTTCAAAAGGCCGCATACGGCGCATTTGTGTCCTTCAAACCCGTCTTGCACGCACTTGATATACTCTACGTTGTGCGCCTCCCAAACGTGGCCGTGGAGGCTGTAGGAAACGTAACGGACGTCCCCGCAGAGCACCTCCTCCACGTAGGGGAAGGCGGAGGGAATATAGTCCGCAAGATCGGTGACGGAGTCTTCCGCCAGAATCACCTCTGCGTTGGCGATCAGAGAACCGCAGGCGTATTGATCGGTCAGGAGGCCTGCGATTGCGGGAGAGCTCACGTAAACGATCTTCAGCTCTGTGCAGTTCTCAAAGGCGGTGCTGCCGATCTCGGTAACACCCGCGGGAATGGTGACGCTCCTGAAGCTTCCGTTATAGAAGGTATATTCGTGAATCACGGTAACGGTATCGGGAAGGACAAGCTCGGTGATCTCGTTTCCGTCCCGATCCAAAAAGTGAAGGGTGCCGTAATAGTTGGGATAGGAATAGAAATGATGGTCTTCGCCGAACCTGATGGCAAGCCACGCCTCCACGTCGGCGACGTAAACATCGTCCAGCGCATAACAGCCCGTGAAGGCATAATCGCCAATATGGGTAACGGTGGAAGGGATGGTAATGCTTGCAAGGCTCTCGCATTCATCGAACGCCCACGGGCCGATAACGGACAGTCGGCTGTCCTCACCAAAGTGAACGGCGGTAAGGTTCTCACACTTATAGAACGCACGCTCCCCTATTTCGGTGATCCCGGAAGGAAGGGTGATGCTTGTGAGTCCGCTGTCCCGATAGAAGGCGTACTTCCAAATGGCAACGGCGGATTCCCCGTTGACGGTTTCCGGAAGGACCAAATCGGGATCGCTTCCCAGGTAAGCCACCACATAGTTGACGCCGTTGTAGGGATAGAACAGATATCCGTCCGCCCGGAACAGCTTGCTCTCGCCGGTATGCACCTCCAGAGCGTAGTCGGAAAGATGGTTGTACTTGATGGAAACGGAGCCGTTGTTGACCACCTCTGCGAGATGGAAGCAATTATAGAACGCACCGGAGCCGATCTCGGAGCAAACACAGCCCTCCGGGAAGGTGACGCTGACAACGTTGGATTCGTAGAACAAATAGTCGGGCACTCTCGTGACCTTTGCGCCGAATTCTACCGAAAATCCTTTGGAGCCCGCCTTTGTAAGCGGGGCGTAGCTTCCGCTTTGAGGGCATTCCGAGTCTGCGCAATTCACAGCGTTGAAGACCACCTTTTGCAGATCGAACAGATCCACAAAGGCATTCGGGTGTAATTTGCTCACGTTTTCGGCTATGGTAACGGAAACGACGCGGTTTCTGTTGAACGCATATTGGTAGATCTCATACGCCTGCCCGTTGCAGGAATCGGGAAGGACCACATCGGCATCGCTTCCCGCATACTTCACCAGGTAATTGACGCCTTCGTAGGGATAGAACAAAAATCCGTCGAGCTCAAACACCTTGCTCTCCCCCGTGTGGATCTCAAGAGCATACCTGGCGGTGAAATCCCCCTTCTCAAGGGAGACCGCAGAGTGGTTGATGATCTCTACCAGGCTGGTACAGTTATTAAACGCAAGGGAATCAATATAGGTAACGGAGGAAGGAATGGTCACGCTCACCAGACCGGCGCAATCCTCAAAAACACGGTAATAGAGTTCGGTTACCCCGGAAGGGATGACCAGACGGGTAACGTTATCACAGCGTGAGAAAGCACCGACCCCGATGGAGGTAAGGCTTGAAGGGAAGGTCACGCTCTTGAAGGTGCCGTTGCAGAACGTATACGGAGGGATCTCGGTCAATTCCTCGGGAATGACCAGCTCGGTGATCTCCTCGCCCTTTTCATCCAAAATATGCAGGGTGCCGTAGTAATTGGGATGAGCTTTGTCGCCGGAAAAGGATATGGCAAGCCAGGATTCCAAGTCATCAATATACACGTCCTTCAGGTTGTCGTCGTACATAAACGCCTCACTGCCTATTTCGGTAACGCCGGAAAGAATGGTAACGCTTTCCAAAGTCTCGCTGTAGGCAAATGCGCTTGTGCCGATCCGTTCAACGGAGGAGGGAATGGTGACGCTCCTGAAAGCGCAGTGATAGAAGGAAAAAGCGGGAACCTGGGTGATCCCTTCGGGAAGTACCACGTCGTTTATCTCGTTACCGTTTTCGTCCAGAACGTGAAGAACGCCGTATCTGTTGGGATGGGAAGGGTACGAGCCAAAGGAGATGGAAAGCCACGCCTTCAGATCGGTAACGTAGGTATCCTTCAGGTTGGTGCAGTTCTCGAAGGCATAATCGCCCACGGAGGTCAACCCGCCGCCCACGCCAAAGGTAACGCTTTCCAGCGCCCGGCAATTGCTGAATGCATAATTGGGAATGGCGGTGATCTCTTTGGGGATCACGAGATGGGTGATCTCCTCACCCTTTTCATCCAGGAGATGAAGTACGCCGTTGAAATTGGGGCGCTGTTCATCGCTGTAGAACGGGATGCCCATCCATTCTTCCAAGCCCATGACGTATACGTCCTCAAAGGCACAACGGTAAAACGCATACTCATCGATATAGGTCAGCTTTGCATTATGATCAAAGGTAATGCTCTTGAGATTTTTACACTCTCCGAAGGCATTTTTTTCGATTTGGGTAACGCCGGAGGGAAGGGTGATAGCGGTGAGGCTGTTGCAATAAGCGAATGCATACTCGCCGATAACGGACAGCTGGCTGTTTTTGCCGAAAGAAACCCGGGCAAGTCTATCGCAGCCGGAGAAAGCCCGCTCACCGATGGTAGACAGGCAGCTATCGTCCTCAAAGGAAACCTCGGTAAGATAATTGCAACCGGAGAAAGCCCGCTGTGCGATCCGGGTAACGCTTGCGGGGATGGTCAAGGAGGTGAGGCTGTCACAGCCGTAGAAGAGGCCCTCTTCAAGGGAGGAGAGCCGGCTGTTCTCTTCGAACGAGACGTCGGAGAGCGCCTTGCAATGATAGAAAGCACTGGTGCCGATCTGGGTAACGCTTGCGGGAACGGTGATCGCAGCCAGGCTTTGGCAATCATAAAATGCGTTGTTCCCAATGAGAGACAACAGGCTGTTCTCTTCAAAGGAAATGCTTTCAAGACCGGTACAACCGGAGAACACTAAGCTCCCCAGCTCCTGAACGCTTGCGGGGATGGTGACGTCGGTAAGACTTTCGCAGCCCAGGAACGCCGCATCGCCGATGGAGGTCAGCAGGCAGCTTTCGCCGAAGGAAACCCGGGTAAGACCGCTGCATCCGTAAAACGCCTGCTCGCCGATCTCCCTGACGTTGGCGGGAATCTCTATGCTCGTCAGGCTTGTACACCCGTGAAACGCGTATGGGTCAATATAATACACCATGCTGCCGTCCTCGAAAGTAACGTTTGCAAGGCTTTGGCAGTTATAGAACGCATCGTCATCGATCAAAGTCACGTCGGAAGAAATGAATATTTCGGTAAGGTTGGCGTAATCCTGAAAAGCACCGTAGCCGATGGTATTTACGCCGTCCTCCAATCTTACGGTTTTGACGGCGGAAGCGTATTCACTCCACGCCGGAGAAGAGTAGATGCCCCCTTCTCCCGAGACCACCAGCTCTCCGGTGGTTTCGTTGAACGTCCAGGTCAGATTGCCCGAAGTACCGCTGTGGATCACGTCCTCCGCAGCAGCGGAAAGACAAAGGCAAGCGGTGAGCAGTGCCAGCGTAAAGGCCAACACGCTTGAAACCAAAAACAGTTTTTTCTTCATGATGTTCCTCCGTATTCAAAGCCCGCTTTCATACAAAAACAGCTTCGTGATGAACAAGCAAGATCCCGCAACAGACAAAAGCCGGGGCAAGATCCCGTTTGGTTTCTTTATTCTACCACCGTATTGAACAAAAAGCAAGGGCAAAACGATGATTTTTAGGTAAAGATATGCAAAAACCACGCATAACCGACCGCTTGATACCGTCCCGATGGAGGCACAAAAAAGAAGCCGATCGCTCGGCTTCTCGTTTGGTTGTTTTTTAATCGTCCCAGTCAAGCTCCTGCTTTAAGATCTTGCCGTCGGAAGTACGGATCTCGTATTCGTACTCGTAGCCGCCGTGGTCAAAGTCGATCTCGTAGAGGGTAACGCCCCGGTCGATATCCTTTTCCACCCGCAGGCGGGTAACCTGTTCTTCGGTGAGCCCTGCGTGGTTGAGGGCGATGGCGAGGGCTTGGTCTTCCGTCAATTCTGCGGTAGGCTCGTTGATTTTTGCGCTTCCCGTCAGGGTTGGGAATCGTTTTCTAATTGATGTCGGATGTATGGAATTGTGTTTTACGCTTCTTCGAATGCATCATTGCCTAAGCAGCAGAGATCAAAGCACTCCGCCTTTCCGAAAATTGTATATTTTGCACCGACACGAGCCGAAAAACGTTTGAGACAAATGAGCGGAGTATTACCTGCAAACGAAATAATTCCGTTGCAAATCGTAAAGTCCCCTTCAAACCGATTACAGCATCATATATCAAAACGGGCAGAAATGCGAAAAACTATTGCTTTTTTTGCACATTTGACTTATACTGTAAAAAGACGGAGGTTATTATGATGAAAAAAGGTATTTCTGTTATTTTGATATTAGCGATCCTTTTACCGGGTTCGGCGCTCCTCGCATACGCCAAGGAAGAAAACCTTGCTTTGGGAAAGGAATACACGATCGTAACCGAGACAGCCAACGAGCGCAGCTATCCCGAGCACGAAAAAAATCTCGATGTGCTTACCGACGGAGTTTACGGAGACACGAACGATTTTAATTCAAAATGGGCGTGGTTTTACCGCGCTACAGCCAGGGTGATTTATATTGACCTCGGCGAGAGCTGCACCGTAACGGGAGTTGAAACGAGATTTCTTCAGAACAACAGCTGGGGAATCTACGCCCCGAGATATATTGAAGTTTATACCTCTGTTGACGGTGAGAATTACTGCAAAAACGATATTATATCGGGTGACGAGCCGAGTGTAAAGATCACTCAGTCGGCTGATAATCACATTGTCTCGCATCACGATATCGTTCTAACACCCGTTTGTGCAAGGTACGTTGCGGTGAGGTTTGACGTTTCGGTCAACACCTTTTGCGATGAGATTGCGGTATACGGCGAAAAGGGCAGCAGCCTTACACCCCCGACCGATTATTGCTACGTCGGCTTTGAGCCGATGAATGAGCTTGCCGATCCCGAAAAGCTTGGCGGTGACAGGGACATCGTTTGCTTCCACGCAGGCTACTCGCCCGATAACGAGGCCCTTGTCAATAACACAGTAGATTTCTTTATGCCCTACGTCGGCTACAAAAGCGCCAACGGAAAGATAACCGACACGATGTTCGACTCGGTTATGTTTTTGACCCTACAGGGCAACTGTCCGTCGGGCGGAAAGTTGACGATTGACGGCGGCACTACAGTTATTTCGGACTGGAATATGCTTCTCGACAGCTATTTCAGCGATGAATATAATCTCACCGCACTTGACAAGGCTACTTCGGCGGTAAAATCAACGCTTGGCCTGCCCGATGACCACACCACCTCGGTTTATCTGACTATACCATTCCCCAAAATCAGCACAGATGTTTTCGGCGACTACACGGGCGATGGAATTGACGACAAGATCGAGAGCGTTGACGATTGCATTGAGGTTATAAAATGGTTTATGGACGAGGTGAACATCCGTTGGACTCAAAAGGGATACAAAAACCTTACTCTCAAGGGATATTTTTACTATTCCGAATCCATAACGGGACAGTTCCACGACTATGAGTTTGAGCTTGCTCCCCGTACGGTCGAGGCAATTCATGCTTACGGACTCTACTCGGTGATGATTCCCTTTTATCAGGCGGTAGGCATCGATTCGGTTTACGATATCGGCTATGATGCAGCATTGATGCAACCAAATCTTTCGTTCAATACCACGCTGCAGGACGACCCTGCGGGAACGATGGAGGATTTTTACAAAACGGCAAGGAAATACGGTCTGGGAATACAGATGGAGCTTGCCGACGGCTTTAGATGGGAGCCCGAGAACTACGGAAAATTTTACGAGCAATATCTCATTTCGGCATCCTCCAACTCACTTATGACCGACACCGTGCATGCATATTATAATGGTGCGGGTCCCGGAACCTTTTACGATGCCTGCAGATCCGATGGATACGCACGCTGGATATACGACGCTACGTACAAGTTTATAAAGCATACGCTCTCGCTTCCCGAGGATATCACACCCGTTTCGCCCGATACGGCTCTCACCGCAGTGGGCAACGAGCGTATAATCGGAAAAACGGGTGCTGTCGGTGATTGGTATTACGAATATAAATTAACCGAGTCCCCCAAAAATGGTGTTGCGATTTTTGATAGCAGCGAAAACAGCTTTTCCTACCGTGCCGACAGGAATTTTGAGGGTAATGACGTATTTACGTACGAAATATACCTTGGCGGCAAGCTAATAGGCAGCAACACGGTAAACGTTACGGTGCTTCCCAGTGTCGAGGAAATTAGCGAGTCTAAGGCGTCATCCGAGGAGTCCGAGCCCACTGAGGCTGACGCTTCCGATAACAATACTGCGATCTGGCTGATATGTATTTCAATCCTACTTATCACAAATGTAATTACATTAGCATCGCGCAGGAGAAAAAAATAAGTTAGCCTTACTGTAAATTCTGCTTTCAAATTGCCCGACTTCAGCAAGAATGAAGTCGGGCTTTTTCTTTATTTTGATCCGTTCCCGGCTTCTTTTTGATGTGCGTTAATCGTCCCAATCCTTATCGTAATCTACGATCTTGCCGCTGGAGGCGTTCACTGCGTACTCGTACTCGGTGCGGCCTTCGCAAAACTCGATCTCATAGACCCATCTGCCGTCGTCACGATCCCTCTGCTTCTACATAACAAAAGCCCGCCTTGGAATAGGCAGGCTTTGCTTTGGGAATTATTGGATTTGCTGCATGAGAAGTACGCCGTCGTAAATGGTGAGTTCGCCATCAAAGTCGAAATCGAACACCACGTCCGTCTCGGTATTGCCAACAAGAATTGACATCAAAAGCGTCAGGTCGGCTTCTTCCACCGTACCATTGCCATCCACGTCGAAGTCGGGGGTCTTGTCACGGCTTTCCGTCTCACCGCAGGTCTCGCAGGAGCGTTCCTCCACGCCCAGTGCTACGCCGTACCAGTCGCTCCAGGTGTGGCCTGCAGGCTCTACGTAATCGCTTACGTAGCTGTCACCGCAGTGGCAGGTGTAAGTAGTGTAGCCTTCTTCGGTGCAAGTGGGCGGGGTGACGTTCGCTTGGTGAGTATGCTGATGCCAGTTTGCCTCAAAGAGGAGCTCACCCGTTACGGTCATCCCTTCGGCAAAACCGGACCAGCCTTCAAAGATATAGCCTTCTTTGTAAGGATCTGAAGGCTGTTGAATAGTGGTACCGTAGGGAAGAACTTCCTGCAGGTAGATCTCTCCCGTTTCGGAATCCCGGAAGGTGACGGAATAGGTTTTGGCACGTTTTTCCACAACCGCTTTCGCAAAAATATCCTGTGCGGCAGTAGCCGGAACCGAGTCGACAACGCCATCACCATCCAAGTCCCACCCGAGGAAAATATAATCGTTCCGCTCATCGGAGGGAATCTCGTAGTACGGACGTCGTATAATGCCTGCGGTAAGCCTCGGCTCACTGTAAAGAAGATTTCCGCTTTCGTCGTAGAAATGCACCCAGGACCATTCATCGCCGTATACAACTCGATTTCCGTTGCTCCACCCCGGGAAGGTTGAATCCCAACAGAGATCGTCTTCCAATCCCTCTACAAAAATAGTGATGTTCCTAAGCTGGTAAAGCATGGACGGGTTATTACGCAAATCTCCTGTTGAAACATCCCCTGTAATAACAATATTTTTTAAAGTAAGCGGTTGAACCACTTCTCCCAGGGGAATGGATTTGATGACCAACGTTTGCACATTCGAAAGATTTGAAGCCCCATAATTGTACACGGCATTCTTCAACATTAGTTCGGAGAAATAAACACCATTTGCAACGCCGTTAATTCGACCTATCTCCGGCAAATATTTCAGGGAAGCATCAACATGGATCAGCCATCCGTCTATGATGATTGCACCATTGAAATAGTATTCCGGATTCTCCAGCAGTGTCTCACAATCTCTAAAAGGCTCAAGCCCCAGGAATGTTACGCTGTCAGGGATTCGAATTTCCTTCAGGGAACTGCAATTCAGGAAAGTGTGATCGTTAATACGAGATAGGTTATCAGGGAGAGTGATGCTTTGCAGCGAGGTACAGTAAGCGAACGCACTGTTACCGATATCAAGCAATTGCTTTTGATTGCCTAAATCGACATGCTTCAGCGAGGGACAGTGGGCAAACGCCCTTCCCCCTATGCTTGCAAGATGGCTATCTTCCGCAAATGAGATGACCTGTAGTGAGGGGCAATAGGCAAAAGCTCCGTGCCCGATGTATTCCACACTGCTCGGGATGACGATGCTCTCCAACAAAGTACTGCACTCAAAAGCCGAGTCACCAATTTTTGTCATACCGGAGGGAATAATGACATGCTTCGCTCCGCGGAAATTGAATATGCTGTACGTGAAGCCATGAATGTTGACAGGCAAAATAACTGTCTCGTTATCCCCAATATAACCGCGCAATACATAGTTCCCCTGATCACAGAAGAAGATGAAATTATTGTCCAATTCGTAATAACCCGTATCATGAGGCCTTGCCAAAAGGTTTCCTTGACGGTCAAGGATCACATCGGCATTGTGTATATCAAATGGCAGATCCAAAGAACTGCTGTTAAAGATCACAAACAGCGGGCATCCATACAATGCTTCTTCACCCAGAATATTCAAACTTTCCGGGAGACTTATGCTCTCCATCGAACTACAGAACGAAAAAGCGCTTGCTCCTATATCGGTCACACCTTCCGGAATAACCATTATTTGCAACGAAGAGCAGAGATAAAACGCTGCATTGCCAATGCTTTTTAAGTTGCTTGAAAGGTGAACCTCCTTTAGCGAGTTGCAACAAGAGAAAGCCGACTCGCCAATACTTGTTACATTATTGGGAATGGTAATGCTCTCTAGAGAACTACAATTGTGAAACGCCATGCTGTCGATATAACTTAACCGATTATTATCGTCAAAAGTGACTTGTTCAAGAGACGTACAATAGTAAAATGTATATCCGTTTATGATTGTTATATCTTTAGGAATTGCGATGCTTTTAAGCGATGTGCAGTAGTAAAATGCTCCACCCCCAAGGAATTCAGTGCTTTCCGGAAGGACAATGCCTCTCAGAGAGGTACACCACTCGAATGCCGATTCCTCTACAGCAGATAAAAGACTGCCCTTTCCGAACTGAACGCTCTTCAGCGAGGTGCAATGGTAGAAAGCCATTCTACCGATGGTGGTTACACTATCCGGAATATATAATTCCAACAATGAGGAGCAACCGCAGAAAGCCCTTTCGCAAATTTCGGTCAGGCGACTGTTTTCTTCAAAGATTACACTCATGAGTGATGTGCAGCCTTCGAAAGCTGCGTAATCAATGCCGGTTACGCTTTTGGGAATGAAAATCTGTTTTAGCGAAGTGCAATTCTGGAACGCACAGGCGCTAATACTTTCAACGCCGTAGGGAATCACAACCTCGCTCACGTTGGGAGAAACATACAAAAGCTGCGTGCAATCCTCGTTATAGATGACACCGTCAATGGTAGGATATTTTTCGCTTTGCAAAACCCGGATCTCTGCTTGAGCGGGAACGACATCCATCATGGGAAGCAGTTCGCCGCAAATGATAATTTCTTCCAAAGAGGTACATCCCCCAAAAGAAGAAATCTCAATGCTTGCTACACTTTCCGGAATCATAATGCTTTTTAACGAAGTGCAGTTTGCAAATGCAGAAGAAGCGATGGCTGTAATACCGTTCGAAAGGGTGACGCTTGACAAAGAAGGGCAGTTTTGAAAAGTTGCCATGGCTATCTCTGTTACTCCTTCCGGAACAGCAAACTCTTTTAATGCAATGCATGATTCAAAGGCAAAGCTTCCTATGCTTTTCAAGCAGCTCTCTTCGTTCAAAACTACATTTTCTAAAGAAGCGCAATTTGAAAAGGCATGCCATTCAATGCACAAAACGGAATCCGGCAGAGAAATGCTTCTCAGCGAGGTACAGTTGTGGAAAGCAGAAGCGCCAATTCTGCTCACTCGGCTATTACCGTTAAATATAATTCGCACTAACGACGCACAATTTTCAAAAAGACCTGTGGGAATATCATTCAAGGACGCCGGAAGGGCAACTTCTTTCAGTGCAATACAATCTGCGAACGCATACTCGTGGAATTGCGAAAGCTGACAGTTTTCCCCGAAAGATACACTTTCCAATGCTGTGCATCCCCTGAAAGCTTGACTTCCAATAGTAATTACATTATCCGGAATAACGATCTTCAGCAGCGACGTGCAATTCTGAAATGCATTCGAATCAATTTGCACCACACCGCCGGGAATGACAATGCTTTCAAGTGATGTACAACCATAAAACGCTCCTGAACCGATTCCAACCACACTGTTGGGAATGTCAACACTCTTGAGCATTGTACAGCCATGGAATGCATTGTCGCTGATCCATGTCACACCATCCGGAATGGACACATGTTCGACACTCGGTTCTGCGTAGTAGATTTGCGTGCATTCTTTGTCGTAAACAACACCATCAATGATGGTATATTCGTTATTGAGAACGTATTTAATCGTGACGTTTGAGGGGAAAGAAGCAGCTATCACAGGAAGGTTTTCATAAAACGTGACTTCACGCAAGGAGGCGCAACCATCAAATGCTCCCGATTCTATATGAGTAACACTTTGCGGGATGTCAATATTGGTCAACGAAACGCAATCCGCGAAAGCCAAACTGCCTATATAAGTTATGCTATCCGGAATTGTTATTTGCTCTAATGAATAGCATTTAGCAAAAGCCTGACTATCAATAGTCGAAAAGCTTTCCGGGATGATCACATGTTTGGCACTATACCGAAGTCCGATTTGGTAGCTTTGACCATTAACCTGAGATGGCAAAGCGATGGTATCGCTATCTCCGATATACGCCAAAAGCCTATATCCGTTGCTTGCTTCAAAAATGAAGCCATCGATTAGTTCAACAAGGTTGTATCCGGTATTGGGCCTGTACTGAACAGTACCGTCCCGATTAACAAGTATTGTGGCATTATGCTCTTCGAAAGAGATATCTACCTCGCTATTGTTAAAGAGAATATACAAACTGCTTTCAAACGCCTTGGATCCAATGTGCGAAACGTTTTCAGGAATAACCAAACCTACCAACATTGAGCAACTCCCAAAAGCGAAATCTCCGATGGAAGCTAATTGCGAAGGAAGCGAAACTTTCTTGAGATTTTCGCAACTGTAAAATGCATAGCTCTCGATGTTGTTTAAAGCACTGCTTTCACCGAATGAAATGCATTCCAACGAAGCGCAACCAGCAAATGCAGACATGCCAATGTTAGTCACCGTCTCCGGCACAAAAAGGCTTTCAAGCGAAGCGCAGCCTGAAAAAGCACTCATTGCTATATCCGATAACTCGCTACCTTCGTCAAATGTCAGTTTTTTCAACGAGGCGCAACTCCGGAAGCAATTGTTGCCAAGACTTGTAACTGTAGACGACACATACACTTCCGTTAAGGACGAATTGAAAGCAAAGGCACTGTCTTCGACACTTGTCACACCCTCTGAAAGGATTACGTTTTTCAATGATGAACAGCCGTAAAATACGCGTTTGCCGATGCTTTTTACGTCCTCGGGGATCACAAGCGTTTCACATAAGCTACCATCAACGTATAGGTTAGCACCATAATAAAGGGGATTGGACAGTGTCTCTTCAAACAAGATAGAACACCATGTAGCAAGGTCATCGATATATACGGCGGATAGGTTAGAACACCCAAAAAAGGCGGAAGCTCCAATATCGTTGACACTATTTGGAATATGAATGCTTTCCAATGAATCGCATTGATAGAAAGCAGCCTCCTGAATATAAGTTACACTTTCGGGGATAGTGATTTCTTTCAAAGAACTACAGCCGTGAAATGTTTGGTAGCCAATGTCGGTTAATTGACTATTTTCCGCAAAGGATATTGTTTCCAACGAGGTACAACCTGCAAATGCATAGGAACCGACATTCACCACATGCTCCGGAATTGAGATCTCTTTCAATGCGGTACAGTTGGCGAATACGGATCCGCGAATCGTAGTCAATTCTACGGGTAATGCAATACTTTCCAAGGATGTGCAGTTTTTGAAAGCGTACCAGTTGAGTATTTTTACACCCTCGGGGATATTGACACTTTTTAACGAAGAACAGCCGGCAAAAGCATTGTCGCCTAATTCCGTGATGCTATCAGGCAAAACAACATTCAACAGGGAAAGGAAATCCATAAAGGCGCCTCCATTGATTTTGCGAATGTCGGAAGAAAGAACAAGATTTCCGGAAAGCCCTTTGCCAAAATGCATGTTATATACTTCGTAATCGTTGTGGTCGTAAGGAAGATTCTTATAGCGTGTTGTGATAACATTTAGCAATTCGTGTTTCGCAGTGGTATTTCCAAATGCACACTCCCACAATACACTTACGCTGAAGGGTACATCGATCCGTTCCAAAGATGTGCAATTATAAAACCCACCAACGCCCACGAAGGTAATGCCATCTGTGATTGTAATGGTTTTCAAGCTTTCGGGAACATACACGTGGTTCGCCTCATACGCCCCCGCACCGAAGATATATCCAAACCAAGAGATCTCCTCGTCCTCGTAAGAGGCGCCGATAAAGGGCAGGGTGACCTCGGTGAGCTTGTTGCAATCCTCAAAAGCGCCGATGCCGATGATCAGGTCTTTTTTGTTGGTATCGGGGATGGTCAGCTTGGTGATCTTGGTACCCAGGAAGGCGTAGGAGCCGATATCGATCAGCGTTTCGGGGGTAGTAAATTCACCGCCGATGGAAGTGTACGCGAAGGCGTAGTCGTAGATACCCTTCAGGTTGTGGGTATCACTAATGGGAAGCTTGGTGATCTTGGTGCATCCATAGAAGGCGAAATCGGAGATCTCCACGATAGCTTCGGGGATAACGATGTTCTCCAGATTGATATCGCCGCAGAAGGCACCCTCGTAGATACCTTTCAGCTTGTTGTCTTCCGCGAAGGTCACGGTGTGCAATTTTTCGCAGTACGCGAAGGCATAGTAGTCGATAGACACCACACTGGCGGGAATATGGATGGAGGTCAGATTCTTTGCACCGAAGAAGGCGCGGTAGCCGAGGGTAAGAATATTAGCATTGGGATCAAAGAGAACCTCGTCCAGTGCCGTGTTTTCGAAGGCACCGAATCCGATCTCTTCCACGGAAATCGGCACGGTCAAAGAACCCGTTCTGCCCGCCGGTACAGTGACCAGCTTTCTGCCGGATTTGGTAAGAAGGAGCCCATCAACAGATTTGTAGTTGGGGTTGTTTTCATCCACGGTGATGGAAGAAAGCTTTTCCAAGCCCACGAAGCAGTATTCCCCGATGTAAGTGACGTTTGCGGGGATATGCAGGCTTTCCAGCCCTGTGTTGTAGAACACGTTGCTCAGCAGACGGATGCCATCGCTGTTGCCGAAGGAAACGGTCTTCAAGGTGAGGATATCCCGGAATGCGTTGTGATTCACCGTTTTCACGCCGTCGGGCAGAGTGACTGTAGTCAACTTAGTGCCCATAAAGGCGTTCTGGGGGATCTCTTCCAATGCGATACCCTTCTCGAAGGTCACGGAGGAGATACCGCTCTTTTGGAATACGCCTGTGCCGAGGGTGGTGACAGAGGCGGGAATTGCGACGGAAGTCAGCTTGTCCGTTCTCTCGAAAGCGTACTGCTCAATGGTGGCAAGGGAAGCATTCTCTGCAAAGGTGAGGCTTTCGATAGCGGAGTAAGCAAAGGCTTCTCGACCAATGAAGGTAACGGATGCGGGGATGGCAATGCTCTTCAGCGGCGCGTATCGGAAGGCCTCCGCCTGGATGGAGGTCAGTGTTTCGGGCAAGACGATGATCTCCACCGTACTGTCCTCAAAAGCACTGCCGCCGATGGTAGTAATGGGCGCACCAAGGTTGACGGTAGTCAGATCCACCGTCTTATCGGTTCCCAAGTATTCAATGATGGCGATGTTGCCGGAGGTGAGGGTTGCGTACTTGTAGTCGCCTACGGTCTCTACGTTGGTCACACCGGTGTAATAGCCGCGGATGCCGTGATCCCAGTTCTCGTCCAGATAGGCGGGCATGGTTTCGGAAGCTAAGTAAAGATCAAGGTCATTGGTGCCCAAGAAGGCATAGCTTCCGATATGTTCAAGAGATCTGGGGAGAGAAAGCTCGGACAAAGACTTGCAACCGTAGAAGGCGTAGCGGCCTACGTTCTTAACGGTAGAGGGCAAATTCAGAGTGCTTAAGCGATAGCAGAAACGGAATGCGAAGTTATCGATATTTTCCAGTTTGGCATCGCCGAAATCAACGGAAGTAAGATTATCCATACCTTCCAGACCGTGCGCCTGGATAGAAGTCAATTTACTTCCGGGCATAAAGGTGATGGATTGCAGGTTGGTGCAACCGTCGAACATATAGGCGGAGATGCTCTCCAGCTTGCTGTTTTCGGCAAAGGTAACGGATGATAACCAAGGACAGCCTACAAACACGCCCTGTGCCATAGTGGAAACGTTGGCAGGCACGGTAAAGGACCACAAGCCGGTATATGCGAATGCGCCATAGCTCAGACGAGGGATTTTCGCGTTTTCGCCAAAGGTGATGGATCCAAGATCCCAATCTTCTGCAAAGGCATATCTTCCGATCTGCAGAACGTTATCGGGAATATGTACATACGGTAAACTACTGCATCGATAGAAAGCATACTCGGCAATTTGCACCAAGGCTTCCGGAAATTGAATGGAGGAGAGATTACGGTTTTGGTAAAAAGCGCCTTCCATAATATTCGTCAGCGTAGAAGGCAACGTATAGGTATACGCACCACAATCAATAAAGGCGTACTCATTGATGATGGAAAGCCCCTCCGGAATGTTCACGTGGCGAAGATATACCGTTCCGGCAAAGGAATAGGATTGAATGGTGCGAACAGTAGATTCCAAAGAATAGGTGTCGATATTCTTGCCTGCCGGGAACGCACAAATGGTAACGTTATCCAACGTGTAGACAATACCGTCAAGGTCGTGGTATACAGTATTGCCCTGTTCGATATTGATGTCTGTTATATAAGAGCAGTATGCAAACACACCGTTGCCAAGCGTGGTTACGCTTGCGGGGACATTTACAGTTTCCAATCCTGTTGCTGCAAACGCCATATCCCCTATTGAATTCAATTTTTGCGGCAACGTGATTGCAGGGAGATAACAACCAAAGAAGGCAGAATCTCCGATTGTGAATAGCTCACTGTTTTCGGGGAAGGTTACCCGGCTAAGCGGATTGTTTTTAAAAGCTTCCTTTCCGATCTCTGCAACCGAAGCTGGAATACCGATTTCGCGAATAGAACAACTGGAAAATGCCGTTTCTCCAATAGACTGCAACCTACTGTCGGAAGCAAAAGTCACAGAAACGAGTCCGCTCCCCTCGAAAGCACTCCTGCCAATAGACACAACCTGTGCCGGGATTTCAATTTTATGCAACGAGGAACAACCGGAGAAAGCATCACCCGCTATTTCAGTCAAGCCGCTGCCGATATGCACAGAAGAAAGCTCGGCATTGCCGGCGAAAGCTTTCCCGCCCATCATAACTACTGTGTCGGGCAAGAACAAAGCTTCCAGAGTTGAGCCCTCAAAAGCGGATCCACCAATGGTCTGCACTTGGCTCAGATCTACCTCGTCAATCCGCGCATACGCAAAGGCACAGTCGGCAATGGAAATCGTCTGCTCGGGCAAGGCGTAAGTTCTTCCCCTTGCGGCGGGATACGCAACCAGTGTGCTTTGGGTAGCATTGTAAAGCACACCATCGGGGGCAGTAAAATAGGCATTCCCTGCTTGCACCTTAATTTCATATAGGGAAATGTCTCCCAAAAACGCAGTGGCGTTAATGCTTTCCAAAGCGGCAGGCAGTTCAATGGTCCTCAGTTTTCCGCACCCTCTGAAAGCATAGTTCCCAACAGTTTTCAACTTGCTGACGCCTGTAAACGCAATGGTAGAAAGACGGATATTATCTACAAACGCATATTCCCCGATAGAAGTAACGTTCTCCGGAATATACATACTCACAAGGTTGGAACACCCTTGGAAAGCATACCACTTGATGGTGGTCAGACCGGAAGGCAAGCCCACCTCACGCAGGCGAGTCTGGCCCGCAAAGGCAAATTCACCGATGGAAGAAACGACCTTACCGTTGATCTTTTCAGGGATCGTAATAAAGCGGCGTCTGCCGGTATAAGAACGGATCTCGATGGTACCGTCCTCCAACTCTACGTAGGTAAAAGGAACTCCATCGTCTTCGTTGACCCACTTGGCATAAAGGGTAATGTCGTCATAGAACTTATCTTCGTAGTAGACGTATTCCTGGGTAAAGGTATCGTCATAGTACCAGCCATCGAATACTGCATAAAGACGTTCCGGCTCGGGAAGCTCTTGCAGGGTGTGTCCCTTGATAAACAGGCCTTCAAGATTCTCCAATTCATCGGTAAGCATATCAAAGGTGATGGTCCCGCGATCTTCCAGCAAAAAAGCATTCATATCCAACGCACCAAAGCCGTAGGTCCAATCTCGACCCAAGTCACCCAAATCGCAGGAGGAAGCGTACAAAACCTCGGTGACGTCCTCTACCGTGATGTAAGGATTGTTCTGCATAAACAAGGCAACAGCACCTGCCACAACAGGAGACGCCAAAGAGGTACCATTCATGGTGCCGTAACCACCACCCATTTGTGCAGTGTACGTCGTACCGGGGGCTACCAAGTTTGTATTCTCACCGTAGTTGGAGTAATCCGCCAGCTCCCAGCTATCTGCCGCCAACGCACCGACACCGATGACGTTGGGGTCCGCCGCAGGATACATGAAAGAAGAGGTTCCATCATTACCCGCTGCTGCCACGCAAACAATATCGCTGTCAACAGCAAGCTGAGTTGCGGCCGCAAAGGGATTGGATGCTTCATACGTGCCGAAGGACATATTGATGACTTGCACGTCTCGCTCAATGGCGTAGTAAAGGCCAAACACCAAGTCGGAGGTGCGTTTGAAAGTACCGTTTTCGTCACACTCCGCCTTGATAACGATGATGTTCACGTTGGGCGCAATACCGACGATACCATCCCCGTTCATAGACGCGGCAAGAACACCGGTCACGGCGGTACCGTGGCCTTGCTCATCTTCGATCAAAGACCAGTCATAATTACCGTTTTCGTCCGTCCAGTCCTTAACGATCTTATCCTCCGTGGCGTTGTAAGAATACTCACTGATACGCCCGGCAAACTCGGGATGATCCGTATCAATACCCGTGTCGATGACCGCTACCGTAACACCCCAACCGGTGTAGGAACTCCAAACGTCCTTCATGTTGAGATAATCCAGGTAAGTTTGGAGTTCATAGTCTGTATCGGAAACGGAGTACGTAGGACGAGTAGGCAGTCTCTCCCCTGTCGTCTCCTCCTCTGTCTCTAAATCGCTGATACGCACCTGATAGTCCGCAGCCATCTTTTCGATATGCTCCAGATTAGCATCGTTAGCATATACGTCACGGATGGTAGTTCCCTCAGGCAAGGTCAGCTTGGCAAACCGCCCATCCTTGGTGATGCGCAGTTCTGCCCCCAAAAGGGTAGCAAGCTCCTCAGCATTGGCCTTTGAGGTCTGGTTCAGCACAATACTCTGCTCGTCGTACGTGCCAAGATCGCGCTCCAATTCCTCCAAAGCTTCATTCCGCAACTCCTCAAGCCGAGAAGTCTGCACCACTTGATGAATCAACACAGCCGTAATAGCCGTGGTAATCAGTACAAGGGCCAGTATGATCGCAAGAATGATCCTTCCTTTGCGTGTCATAGAACACCTCCGAAATAAAAAAATCCCTCGGGACGTTATCGTAGCATAATGATTTTATCATGTTGTTAACATTCTGTCAACACTTTTACGTACAAATAGTGAAATGTAACAAAAACATTGTCAATTTACTTGCCCACTCCCCCTGTTCATATTCGCGAGGAGGTTGCTTTTCGTCATACAGAGCGCTCCCGTAAAACTTCCACTTCCCCGACTTCCATTTTTGAAGCCTTTGCAGCGTCCGGAAAGTCAAAAGTTCCATAAAACTGCCACGCAAGCGCAAAAAAGAAGCCGTTCCCGGCTTCTTTTTGATGCGCGTTAATCGTCCCAATCCAGCTCCTGCTTTAAGATCTTACCATCGGAAACGCGGATCTCGTATTCGTACTCGTAGCCGCCGTGGTCAAAGTCGATCTCGTAGAGGGTGATACCCCGGTCGATATCCTTTTCCACCCGCAGGCGGGTGACCTGTTCTTCGGTGAGTCCTGCGTGAGCGAGGGCGATGGCAACCGCTTCCGCCTCCGTCAGCTCCCCGGTCTCCTCCTTGGGAGGTTCTGCGGGAGGCTCGGGGACGACGGGGGTCTCCGGCTGCTTGGCGGGCTTTTCCTGCTCGCTCTTCTGCTTTAAGATCTCTCCCGTGGTGGCGTCGATCTCGAAATCGTACTCCGTGGTTTCGTGTCGGAGCTCCACCTCCCAGACCTGCACGCCCCGCTCGTAGTCAAGCTCCGAACGGTCAAAGTGTACTTGGTCACGGGTGAGCCCCAGGGATTCCAGAGCGATGGTCTCGGCTTGCTCTGCCGTAAGGGTCACGGGAGTCTCTACGGGCTGAGAAGGGGTAGCCTCCGGCTTTCTGTAGAAGTCGTCCCGATCGGTGTCCTGTCGCAGGATCTCTCCCGTGTTGGCGTCGATCTCAAAATCGTACTCCGTGTTTTCGTGTCGGAGCTCCACTTCCCAAACCTGCACGCCCCGTTCGTAGTCAAGCTCCGAACGGTCAAAGCGTACTTGGTCACGGGTGAGCCCCAGGGATTCCAGAGCGATGTTCTCGGCTTGCTCTGCTGTCAGTGCTGCGGAAGAGACTTCCCAGTTTTCCAAGGCGATTGCCGCAATGGCAACGCCGCCAATGCACAGGATCACAGTCAGCAAAGCGGCAAAAAGTTTCTTGTACATGGTTTTCCTCCATTTTTGTCGGGTCGTTGGCTGTAAAGAATTGCACGCTAAGCGTTCAATTCATGCTTGATAGAAAAAGGCAGGAACAGCTCTTAGCCGCTCCTGCCGTGGTTCGTTTTTGTTTCCCGGCAGGGTCGAAAATCGTTTTCAGGCGATGTCGGGTGTATTGATTTTTGGTTTACGCTTCTTCGAATACGCTCTTGTCCAGACCGCAAACGGGGCAGACCCAATCCTCGGGAACCTCTTCCCAGGGAGTGCCGGGGGCAATGCCGTTATCCGGATCGCCTACAGCGGGGTCGTATTCATAGCCGCAGGGGCAGATGTATTTCATAGTCGTTTCTCCTTTCTTACCATTCTCGCCATTCCTCGGTAACATCGTCGGGAACGTCTTGCAAGCCGCAAGCCTCTGCAGCAGACTGAATGATCTCCCAGATCGCCTCGCGCTCCTCGGTCTCAATCATAGAATAATCAACCGCTTCGTTCAGATCATTGAGCGCCAGAACAACAGTCTTGACCTGCGCCATGATCAGTTCATCCGTTGGATCGGTGATGGCGGCAAGTGCATCTAAATACTCACAAAGCAAAGCTTCGCACTTTGCAATATCCTCTTTGGTATAGCCGTCTCCGTCATATTCATCCAAATACGCAATCATAGAATTAACGACGGTTTCGTTCACTTGAGTTTTGAGCTGCGATACATCCATGGTGTACTCCTTTATTCCGTAACGGTGATGTTCTGACAATAGAACGCGATGGAATGGTCCTCGTAATCCCGTATCTCGTAGCGGGCGTCGGCTTGCCAACCGTCGGTGCTGTGATCCAAAATCTCAAATCCTTGGATCAGGAAGGGATAGCCTTGGAATGCGACGGTGAAACAGGTTACTTCCTCGAACAGGATCTTATAATCCGCATCCTCGCAGGTAAGCTCCATCAAAAGGGCGGGGCTTCCGTCCTCTGTTTGGAGAACCAGGCGGTTGACCAAGACTTCCTTACCGGAAAGCTGTTCTGCAATGTTCATCGTCTTATCCTCACAATGCTTTTCGGGGATTCTTAAGGGGTGCTCAGGCGCTTCGCACCACAAAAAGCATCCCTTAAGACCGTACTCTTAGTTAAAATATCTCTTCAGCAGACCCTCGAATGCCTTGCCGTGTCTTGCCTCGTCGCGAGCCATTTCGTGAACGGTATCGTGGATAGCGTCCAGACCCAGCTCCTTAGCCATCTTAGCCAGCTCGAACTTACCTGCGGTAGCGCCGTTCTCAGCCTCAACGCGGAGCTCCAGGTTCTTCTTGGTGCTGTCGGTGATCACCTCGCCCAGCAGCTCTGCAAACTTGGAAGCGTGCTCTGCTTCTTCCAGAGCGGCCTTCTCCCAGTACAGACCGATCTCGGGGTAGCCCTCACGGTGAGCAACTCTTGCCATAGCCAGGTACATACCGACCTCGGTGCACTCGCCTACGAAGTTCTCGCGAAGACCGTCGATGATCTCCTGGGGAGCGCCGTTGGCAACGCCTACGATGTGCTCTGCAGCCCAGGTCATCTCGTTGGCAACCTGCTCAACGAATCTCTCGCCGGGAACCTTACAGATGGGGCACTTTTCGGGGGCGGAATCGCCTTCGTGAACATAACCGCAAACGGGACATACAAATTTCTTCATAAATAAATCCTCCAAATTGTTTTTGAAATGTGTTGAGTGGTATCTCTTATTGACATGCTCATTTTAGCAAGATTTTTTTCGATTGTCAATAGGTTTCTTAAAAGTTTTTAAAATTAAGAATCGTTCTTAATTTTACTGTTTGAACTGGTGGTTATACAGGGTGGCGTACATGCCGTTTTTTGCAAGGAGCTCCTCGTGGGTGCCCCGTTCCTCCACGCCCTCGGCGGTGAGCACCACGATCTCGTCGGCATTCTTTACGGTGGAAAGGCGGTGTGCTACTACCACCACGGTTCTGCCCTTGGAAAGCTCCTCCAGAGACTGCTGGAGCAGCATTTCCGTCACGTTATCGAGAGCGGAGGTGGCCTCGTCCAGGATCAGGATGGGCGGGTTCTTCAGGAACACACGGGCGATGGAGATGCGCTGCTTCTGACCGCCGGAAAGCTTAATGCCCCGCTCACCCACGTTGGTGTCGTAGCCCTGCTCCAGGGTCATGATGTAATCGTGGATGTTGGCCTTCTTGGCGGCCTCCATGATCTCCTCGTCGGTGGCGTCGGGGTTGCCGTAGGCGATGTTCTCACGGATGGAGCAGTTGAACAGGAACACGTCCTGAGCCACGATGCCGATGGCACGGCGGAGATCCTCTCGCTTAAAGTCACGGATATCCACCCCGTCGATGGAGATGGTACCCTTTTCCAGCTCGTAGAAGCGGGGGATCAGGTGGCACAAGGTGGTCTTGCCGCCGCCGGAGGGGCCTACCAAGGCAACGGTCTTGCCGCTTTCCAGCTCCAGGGACAGATCGTCGATGACGTACTTATCCCCCTTCATCCCTTCCCCGTCGTAGCGAAAGGAGACGTGGTCGAAGGTGATGCGGCCGTCTACCTTGTCCTTTTCCACAGGGTTTTCCGGCTCGGTTTCCTGGGCCACCTCCATGATCTCACGGAAGCGGTGGAAGCCTGTCATGCCGTTTTGCATCTGCTCGATGAGGGCAACAAGGCTGTTGATGGGCTTGAGCACCATGGAGATATACAGCACGAAGGCGGCGAAGGAGCCGCTGTCGATCCAGCCGTTGTAGAAGAAGATACCCCCTGCCGCCAAAGCGATGAGGTACAGCAGGTCGGACAAAAAGCCCATGCCGGAATGGAACTGTCCCATGGCCTTGTAGGAGTTACTGCGGACGTTGACGTATCTGCCGTTTTCCAGGTCAAACCGCTGATTCTCATGATCTGCGGAGACGTAGGCGCGGGAGACGCGGATGCCTGCGATGGAGGTCTCCACCTCGGCGTTCACCTCTGCGATCTGTTCACGGGATTCCTTGAAGGCCTTGTGCATTCTGCCCCGCATTTTCAGGGAGAACAGCACGATCACGGGAACCATGGCGAAGATGATCAGCGCCAGAATGGGGTTGATGGAGCCCATGATGGTAAAGGAACCGATGAACATCACCACGCACAGGAACAGGTTCTCCGGGCCGTGGTGGGCAAGCTCGGACACGTCGAACAGGTCGTTGATGATACGGGACATGATGTTGCCCGTTTTGTTTTCGTCAAAGAAGGAAAGGGGGAGCTTCTGCAGGTGGCGGAACATATCACGGCGCATATCCCCCTGCATACGGGTGCCCATGACGTGACCCATATACTGCACGAAGTAGTTCAGCAGCATTTTGGAAAGGTAGATCAACAGCAAAGCCCCCAGCCAGACGATCAGCAGGCGGAGGTTGCGGTTGGGCACGTAGTCGTTGATGATGTTCCTGGCGATCATGGGGTAGAACAGGTCTGCCGCCGCGATCAGCAGAGAAGCCAGCATATCCAGGGCAAACAGCCCTTTATACGGCTTATAATAGGAAATAAAATGGCGAAGCATGGAAAGCCTCCTTTTTGACACTTTCCTGCAGTATAACAGAAAATCCCGTTTTTTGTCAAGAGAAAAATCTAAAGAACGCATAAGAACCTTTCTTTTTAGAAGAAAGGTTCTTGCCTCGCCATCGGCGAGGTGTGGGATCATCCAAAGAAAATCTATTTCCGAAAACTGCCGTTTTCGGGAGGGTTTTCCAACGGTTATGCCAAAGCGCCCTCAAAGTTGCTGACGTAGTAGCTTCCGTTGCTTTTCGCGGTCAATCCGAAACCGATCCAGAAATCATGCTCTCCGCAGGAAAACTCCAAAAATCCTTCCGAGGTGCCGCCTACGTCAGTGCAGCAGAGCTGCCAATCCTTATTGGGATCGCACTTCTCTGATAAACGGTGGCTGTACCGCAACGTCCAAAGCAGAAGCTCGTAGCCGTGCAGCTCCATGGGATCCGCATACTGCGGAATCTCCGTTTCCGCCAAAATATCCTCCGCATACAGCGGCAGGTACGGAAGCAAAGCTTGGTAATTTTGTTCGTCACACTCTCGCAGCACGGCGTAAAATTCTCTGGCAAAGTCCTCCAATTTATCCTCGTTGGCTTTTAAGTCTTCACCAAAAGGAATATCGCGAAACGACATCCAGTCCTTGGCGACCAACAGCGATCCCTCGGCGCATCCAAACTGTGCGATTCCGTTACAGGTAAGCTCATAATAATATCTTCTTTCCTCCGAGCGGTAGAACTCCTTCCATTCCCCCTCTTGCAAGCGGTAGATCACGGAACCGCCTTCCGGAGGATTCGCCGTCAGCCACTCCCCGGTGATGACAATAAAGTCGTACATACCCAAAGGGAAGATCTCTTCTCCCTGCAAGGTCAATAAAGCATTGCTTTCGTTTCCCAACACCCGCAGATAACCGTATTCTTCGCGGATCTGCATTCCTTGTTCAGAGACGTACAAAATCTCTCCGTCAACTGCCACGGCGTATTCCATGTATCTGTACAACGCACCTTCGGAATATTCCACCACTTCGCGGGAGAGCAGCTCCACACCGTCACCGTAGACACCCTCCACGGTATAGCTTTCCTTGTCCTCGGAGGATTCCGAAGAGCTATCCTGTGAGGTTTCCTCCGGTTCTTCTTGCGAGGGAACGGAAAGTGTACTATCCACCCACGTGGCTCGAAGCAATTCTACTGCAAAGGGGAACTCGCCGAAGGATTCCTCCGGCAGATACGTCCAGCCGTCTTTCGTTTTGCGGAAGACAGCACGGCGGTTTTCATCTTCGGCGAGCAATTCCAGACGATCGTCTTGCAATTTCCAACGTCCTTTGATCTGCTCTGTTTCGTCGTCCTCGGAGAAGAACCAGCCGAAAAGCTTTTCCTCTTGCTTTTGCACCATATACAGGGCGGAGACTCTGCCCGACTCATATTCGCTTGTATACATCCCCATGAGGCGGTACTGCTTCTGATAGGTGAGCCCATCTCCCTCTCTTGTAACGGGACCGAAATAGTGCGCATCTCCCTCGATGGTTTGCAGCCAGAGGAACTGTTCCGAATCGGCAAAACACCAGCCGGAAAAAGCTTCTACCCCTTTGATCTCCAAATATACATCGTTGGCATAGTCGTAAACAAATCCGCAGGCTTTTTCTCGGGTTTCGTCTTGATATCCGCTGACACAAACGTCCGCTAAGCCGTCTCCCGATGCATCCGCCAAGGCAAAGAAGAAAATCTCCCGTAATACGTCCAGCGTTTTCGTTTCGCCGGCAGATTGGATCTCCAATCGGTGGTTCTTGGTAACGCGGAAGATCACGCCCGGAAAGTCCTCCGTGGTCAGTTCCACAGGCAAATGATCGTCCAACGGAATGATGTGGGAGTTTTGCAAAATGGGAATTCCGCTCTCCTCCCCCGCCGGATCCGTCAAGAAGAACACGCCCACGGCGATACAAGCCAGGACGGCAACCAACAGCACCCAGAAGGCGGGCTTTTTGTAATGGAGAACGGACTTGATGCGGGTCTTCACCCCGGTTTCCCCAAAGGCCACGGGGCAGGCGGAGATCCATCTGCGGTGGAAGGCTCCCTGCATACTGCAGGCCAAAAGGGCGCGGGAATAGCCGTCCTTTTGGGTGTTGTCCATATCCCGCACCACCTTTTCGTCACAGGCGGACTCGATATCACGGCACAACAGCAGGTAAGCCACCCACAGCAAGGGGTTGAACCAATGGAGGGTGAGCAATGCAAATCCCAAGGGCTTCCACAGGTGGTCGCCTCGTTTCACGTGGGCTTTCTCGTGGGCAAGCACGTAGGAAAGGTGGGGTTCCTCTAAGTCGGAGGGCAGGTACACATTGGGGCGCAGGACACCCAGCAGGAAGGGGTAGCCGATGCCGTCGCAGACGAAGACCCGTTTTTCCACCTGCAAGGAGGGGCGGACTTTGAGTTTCAAGCGGACGTAAGACACGACACCGTAAAAAGCCATGGCGCAGGCACCTGCCAGCCATACCCAGCCCAAGATCTCCATAAGGTCAAGCTCTTCCGCAGGGGTGGGAGCAGGTGTTACGGAAGGAGCTTCAGGCAGAGGCTCGGGCTGAACCTCCGGCAAAGTGTCGGGCTGTGTATCTCCTCCCCATTGGGTTTGCAGGTCGGCAATGGGTTCCCTCCCCGGGTGGAGGCTGACGTCGCTTTCCAAGGAGAAGGGCATCACCAAACGCAGAGCCACCAAGCCCCACAGCAGACACATGGTCCAGCGGGGCGCTTTCTTCAACACCAACCGCAACACCAGCACCACAGGCACCAAATACGCGGCGGATAGGCTGAGATTCAGTATTTCGCAGAAGATTTCTTTCATTTTGATTCCTCCGAAAATGCATCCAGCAGCTTACGGATCTCCGCAAGCTCTGCTTCCGAGGGCTTCTTACGGGAGGCAAAGGCGGCGATGAAGGCGGGCAGGGAGCCTTTGAAGGTCTCCTCCACGAATTTCTCGCTCTGCATGGCGTGGAAGTCCTCCTTGGTGATCACCACCGTCACCAGGCTGTCCTCCGTGCGGAAGATGCCCTGGGTGCACAGCTTTTTCAGCACCGTGTAGGTGGTGGTGCGCTTCCAGTGCAGTTCCTGCTCGCACAAAATAACCAGCTCCTTGGTGGTGAGAGGCGCGTGCTGCCAGATCAGGTCTGCAAACTTCCCTTCCACCAAGCCTAATTTCCGTTCTTCCATGAAAATGACCTCCTTTTTGTCTATTCGTTATAGACTACGGTTATAGTCTATCATAAATAGACAGTTTTGTCAAGGGGGGAGAGAAAAAACATTTTACGCCCAATTTCCCGTCAGCTCATCACCCTTAAGCGCTCTGCTTTGCAAAGCATATCACCCTACCCACTCCGAAGCGTCACCTTGAGCGGAGACGCGGAGAAGGGGGAGGGACAGGAAAAGGGCGGCCGTCCCGCGTCGGAGTCGAAATTTTTGCAGGTTAAATCCTTCAGGATTTAGCCTGCAAAAACTACGGGTGCATCAGCGCCCGTAGGGTCTAAGCCGCACATGGCACGATCCCTTCCGTGGGTAAACTTACATCTTTTTGTAGCGTTTAAAACAGTTCTTTGCATTTGAAAAGGGTATTCTAAACCCTAAACTAGACCCTCCTTATCGGGCGCCAAAACCTTCGCTATTTCCCGACTTTTGGTTGCGCCCTACCGAAAACGTCGCCTCTGCGGCGCCGTTTTCCCAGCAAGGCCAACCCTAACGGGCTTGACCTCCAAAAGTTTCGACGCGCCCTTCGGGCTTGCTCAAGGTGACGCTCATGGGGTAGCCTGCCTGTTTCTCTCTTAAGCCCTGCGTTCCGCAGCTTTCGCCATCAAAAAAGCCGCGTCTTCCGACACGGCTTTGTAAGGCGTCTTATTTCTTTTCGATCAAAAAGAAGAAGGGGGAGGTGGGAGAATTGACGATCTGCAATTTGGAACAGCAGATCTGCTTGCGGTTCAGGGTGGAGAGGTACTCTGTGATCATCTCCCCTTCCAGCCTTCCCTCCTCGTGGCCGGGGTAAACCGCCAGCAGGATGCCGCCCCCGGGGGCAAGAAGTTGGATGGCGGTCTCTACCGCAGGGAGGGTGGTCTCCCGCAGGGTGGTGATGCTTTTGTCCCCGCCGGGAAGCCAGCCCAAATTGAACATCCCCACGCAGATGGGCTCTTGGATATACTTCGCGGCGTTGTGATGGGAATCCAGGATCAACGTCACGTTGTCGGGGGCGTTTTCCGCCTTCAGCAGTGCGGCGGTGCTGTCCAGGGCGGCCTGCTGTACGTCAAAGGCGTACACCTTCCCCGTTTCCCCCACGGCACGGGAGAGCCACAGGGTGTCGTGGCCGTTGCCCATGGTAAAATCCGCACAAACCCCGCCGGGGATAATGTGGCGAGAGATCAGTTCTTTTTCGGTGGCAAGAAGATCGATCATACTTATGACCCTTCCTTTCGTAGCCCGCCTGTGCGGGCGGTCTTAAAAGATTTGTGAGCGAAGCTACAAAATCATGTTTGAAAAAGGATCCATTTTCAAACTTTTTCCTCTTTCATATACCCTTCCATCTCCCGCAGGACGGAGATTTGGATGGGCAGGGCGATCAAGAAGGCGCACACGTCAGCCACGGCTTGAGCCCATACCAAGCCCTCCAGCCCGAAGAAATGGGGCAGGATCAGCACCACGGGGATGAACGCCAGCCCCTGCCGTGCGGCGGCCAGGATGGAGGCCTTGAACACTCTGCCGATGGTCTGCAGCATCATGTTGGACAGGAACACCCAGCCCATCAAGGGGAAGACGCACAATTGCGCCCGCAGGGCCTTGGTGCCGACCTCGATGACGTGGGCTTCGTCACGGAACAAGGCGATCAAATCTCCCGAAAGGAAGAAGCCTACGACGGAGAACAGCGCCATAAAGACCATGGAGACGATGGTGCTGAACCAAAAGGCCTCCTTCACACGGTCGTAGCGCTTGGCGCCCCAGTTGAAGCCGCATACCGGCTGGAAGCCCTGGCCGAAGCCGATGAAGGCGGAGGCGGCGAACATCATAATTCTCTGCACCACGGAGAAGGCGGCGATCACTGCGTCGTGGTCCACGAATCCTCCCGCCACGCGGTTCAGGGCGATGGCGGCAATAGAGCCGATGCCCTGGCGGCACAGGGAGGGAGTCCCGCCGTTTGCGATATTTTTGAGGTAGTGGAAATCGAAGGTAAAATTCTTCAGCCGTACCTTCAGGGTATCGCTCTTTTGCACCCCAACCAAAAGGAGGCAGAAGCTGACCAGCTGGCTGATGGCCGTTGCCGTGGCGGCGCCTGCAATGCCCATATCGAAAACGAAGATCAGCAAAGGGTCCAGGGCGATGTTCAACACCGCACCGGAGACGATGCCCACCATGGCGTAGGTGGCGTTCCCTTGGAAGCGGAGCTGGTTGTTCAAAACCAAGGAGGAGCACATAAAGGGGGCGGCGCAAAGGATGGGCGCTAAGTATGCCTTGGCGTAGGGCAGAATGGTATCCGTTGCCCCCAAAAGACGGGTCAAGGGATCCAGAAACAGCAAGCCGAAGAGGGCGATGAGGACACCTGCCCCGAAGGCGGTGAAGAAGCCCACGGAAACCATGGTCTCCGCTTCCTTCACACGGTGCTTGCCCAATTCACGGGAGACGTAGTTCCCCGAGCCGTGGCCGAAGAAGAAGCCAACCGCCTGGATCACCGACATCATGGAGAACACCACGCCCACGGCGCCTGTGATGCTGTTGCTTTCCAGCATTCCCACGAAATAGGTGTCCGCCATGTTGTAGAAGGTGGTCACCAGCATGGAGAGAATGGTGGGGATGGCAAGCCTTAAGATCAAGGGCTTGACGGGTGTTTGTGTCATCTTTTGGAATTTGAGTTGTTGCTGATCCATGGGAATATCCTCCTGTTCCCTTTTATTTTAACACGGCAAACAGAAAATGTCCATAGGTTTTCCCCATTTTTTGCCATACGCTTGACAAGAGAGGGGCTTTTTGGTACAATAAAAGAAAAAAGGAGTTTGTGAATATGCTTGATATAAATGCCGTAAAAGGCTTCTTTACTTATGATCTCCCGGAAGCGTTCCTGCCCTTGGCAGAAAGCTTTGACGGAGACGCAACCAAGCCCTTGGTGAGTGATGAAGAATTTGCTGCCGTGGAAAGCGCCACGGGAGTGGATCACGCCTGCTTTGACTTTTTGAAGAAAATGAACGCCAAGCTGTTGGCGGATACACAGCGCAACCTGGCTGCAAGATTTTTGCGGTACTGCCTGTTTGAGGCAAGAAAGCCCTGGGAAAACGAGATCTGGGCACCCGTGCTCTTTGAGATCCCCGGGTATCAGACCCCCAGCGTGGATCTGCTGTTCGTCACCGCCGCTCTGGGTTACACCCTGACGGTGCGTAAGCCTCCCGCAGATCTCAACGCAGAGAACACCGGCGCTTACCGCGGGTACACTATGAGTTTCACCGTGCCCAACGGATATTGGGGCATTGGGGAACGGAACTGGAACCTCCTTTGTGCAGGGGGCTGTATGTTCCTGTTCAACACCCTGAAATTCCAGCCCGAGCAGTTCTCCCGCGATTATATTGCCATCACCGACGGCAAGGAATACCGCACCCTGCTCATCGGCGGGTTTGATGGGGACAAGGACGGCGCCTTAACGGCGGACGCAAGCCGTGTCGCCTTCCGTACCGCTCCCTTGGAGGAGACGGAGGAGGCCTTCATCGGCCACGAGGTACTGCCCAACGCACGGGTGAAGGATACCGCAGAGGTGTTCCCCAAGTCCGTTTGGAAGCTTGCCCTCTCCCACAAGGATGCGGCGCTGGGGATCCACATCCCTCCCAACTCGGAGTATTCTCCCGAACAGCACCGCAAGTCCATCCTGCTGGCGCTGGACTTCTACCGCAATTTCTACCCGGATATGGAATTCAAGGCCATCGCCTGCTATTCCTGGCTGTACTCCCCGCAGAACAAGCATCTGTTCCCAGAAGGGAGCCGCATCCTGGAGATCGAAAAGTGCGTCCACCTCTGCCCCATCGTTTCCACCATGGACGAGAACCTCATGTTCATCCGCAAGGGCTCCTCTCTCCAGACCCGTCTGGCGGAGTTCCGTGCCGCAGGCAACGAATACCACCCGGGCTATATGTACTCCCCCTTGGAAGAAGCGGTGGAGTTCGGTAAGTACAGACACGAGCTTTAAAAAGGCATAACAAAAGCCTCCGCTTTTACACGGAGGCTTTTTGCTTCGTCAAGCGGGAAGAGACAGATATCCCGGACTAACGTCTTCTACGCCCTGCAGACGTGCAAGAGCAAACATCATTTCCTGCAGCCCCGAGGGTTCCACCCCAAGGTAACAATAGAGCTGTGAACTTCCGAAAAACTCAATTTTGCCAAGCTGAGAGTAGAACGGCAATGCTTCCAGCATCGCTCTTGCCTCTGCTTCCCCAATGCCGGTCTCAAATTCAATAAAAAGCTGACCTTCTTCGTGCATGAGAACAAGGGAATAGCGTATCGCCCGCCGCAATTCTTCATCGGTCATTTCGGAATAAGGTTTCTTAGTCCATGAAAGATCTAACGTATAAGTCCTCATCACCATCATCCTCAACACCATATAATCCAATGCGTTGATATCGCCGTCCAAATTCAAATCTGCAGAATACAACAGAGAATCACGAAGAGAATAGGTTTTGAGAACGTAACGCTTCAAAATCATGTAGTCAATGGAATTAACTCTCCCGTCAACATTCAGGTCCCCTAAGCTCTGGTTATAAACACCCACCACAGCCGAAGCGGGAAGGGCAACGGTGGGCAAAAGGAGTGCCACCGTAAGCAAGGTGAGAATCAAAGTTTTGGTTTTCATCAATAAGGAGGTCTCCTTTCATTTTTCTTCCCGATTTATGATTAGGAAGGGTTTGCATTTACAGTATACAAAAAACAGCTCTGTTTGTCAATAAAAACCAACAGTGGAACCTCTTTTTTTGCCATTTACACAAAAAAGCAAACGCCCATGGGAGCGGCTTATTACACGGAGGCTTTTTGTTTCATCAATCAAGAAAGGAGACTGCATTGACATATACACTTCTCACCGCGTCACAGCGGCTGAGTGCGAAATACAGTTCCGGCAGCAGAGCCTCTTCCGTCTTCAGCGTCAACCAACAAAAATCGGGGTGGAAAATATCAACGTAGGTATACTGGTGGGAATTTTTCAAATCGGGAGACAAGCCCACGGATGCGAGCACCTCGCTGATGGTCTCCACATCCATTCCCTCGCGGAAGTTTACGATCAGTTCCCCTTCCACGCGGGCAAAGGACAAATCGTAATAAATGCTTTTCCACAGTTCTTCGTCGGTCAGCTCCTCGACGGGTTTGCCAAGCCAAGAGCGGTCCGGCTGATAGGTCTTCATCACCATGCGCTTCAGCATCGCGTAGTCCAAAGCGTTCACTTTGCCGTCCAGAGTAATGTCCGCAGAGCAAACCAACTGTTCCGGCAAGTCGTAGAGCCTCATAACGTAACTCTTCAGAATGACGTAATCCAAGGAATTGACCTTTCTGTCTTCGTTAAGATCGCCCAAACTGCTTCCATAAGTAGAAGGCGCCGCCGAAGCAGGAAGGGCAACGGTGGGCAAAAGGAGTGCCACCGTAAGCAAGGTGAGAATCAAAGTTTTGGTTTTCATCAATAAGGAGGTCTCCTTTCGTTTTTCTTCCCGATTTATGATTGGGAAGGATTTGCATTTACAGTATACAGGATGCGGCGCAGGTTGTCAACAAAAAATTACACTTCCGACGAAAATCCGTACAGATGCACAAAAACGAAAGTTCCGTTTGTCAAACACCAACAAAAAGCAAACACCCATGGAAGCTCACTGAAACTTCCATGGGCGTTTTGCTACTCATTTGGAGTCTATGTCAATAAGAACTATCTGCGTTATGCGTCCTTTTTGCCGTCCTTGCAATGGCAGGTCTTACAGCCGCCGGGACAGCCAATGCATTTTTGGCCATTCTTCTTCGCTTTGATCAGATAAGCTATCGCACCGCCGAGGATAGCAACCAGAATGACGGTTACAATGATATTTTCCATCTTTTACACCGCCTTCTTTTGGGCTTTCTTGTTCTCGTACGCCAGCTTTGCCTTGGCGTTGGAATGGATGCCCAGGATCGTCACGATGCCGATGATAGCCACCACAGCAACGAGGCCTGCAACGAAGCCGTCGCCCACCTTACCAAGGGTGATGATCGTACCGATCTGGTACACCAGGTAGGAAAGTACGTAAGCGATGGAGAACTGCAACCCAATGCCTGCGAACAGCCACTTTTTGCTCTTGATCTCGGAGTTCATGGCGCCGATGGCCGCGAAGCAGGGAGGAGTGAACAGGTTGAAGATCAGGTACGCCAGACCTGCCGCGGCGGTGATGCCCAGCACAGCCTCGCCGTTACCGGTCTGCAACAGCTCGAAGTCCTCGTTCACCGCCAAGGCAGTAAAGACGGCACCCAAGGTACCCACCACTTCCTCCTTAGCGATGAAGCCGGTGACGGCCGCCGCCGCCAGCTGCCACATACCGAAGCCCAGGGGGATCAGAATGACGGCAATGGGAGAAGCGATGCTGTGAAGGATGGAGTCCACAGGCTCAACCTCGGAGAAGGTCCAGGAGTAGTTCAGCATGATGGTAACAACGGCGTTGCACACCAGGATGATGGTACCCGCCTTCACGATGTACGCCCAGCCCCGGGAGCACATGGACTTGAAGGCACTCCAGAAAGAGGGAATCTTGTATTCGGGAAGCTCGATGATGAAGAAGGATTTTCTGTACTTATAGCCGGAGATCCACTTCACCAGCAGAGCGCCGAAGAATACCAGCACCAAGCCCATGAAATACATTGCGGGAGCGATCCATGCGGATTCGGGGAAGAACAGACCTGCCAGCAGGGCGATCACGGGGATCTTAGCGCCGCAGGGGATGAAGGGAGCGAGCATTGCAGTGGCTCTGCGCTCACGCTCGTCACGGATGGTACGGCAAGCCATCACGCCGGGGATGGCACAGCCGGTGCCGATGACCAGAGGGATGACGGACTTACCGGAAAGACCCACTCTCTTGAAGATGGGATCCAGCACCACGGAAACACGGGCCATATAGCCGCAATCCTCCAGCAGTGCCAGCAGGAAGTACATCACCATGACCAGGGGCAGAAAGCCTACTACGGCACCCACGCCGCCGATGATACCGTCGATGATGATGGTCTGCAGAATGGGAGCGGTGTTTTCCAGCATTCCGCCCACCCATTCACCGAACATTTCGATGAAGGTGACCAGACCGGGGATGGCAAGCTCGTTGTCTGCGCCTTCGTTAAAGACGTAGCCCTCTGCCAGCCAAACGCCGGGGCCTACCTGGGAGATCCAGAACACCAGCCACATCACCACCGCAAACAGGGGGATGCCCACCCATTTGTTGGTGAGGACGGCGTCGATCTTGTCCTGGGAGTTTTTATCCTTGGAGCGCACCTTGCGGGTCTCCACCTTGGAAACGATGTCGTTGACGAAGGCGAAACGCTTTCTGTCCGCCTGCTCCACAGTTTTCTTGTCGGTGAGGTCGATATCCCCCTGTTCGTAGGGAGCAGTCTGCCCCTTGCCAACCTGAGCAAGAGCGGCCTTGACCACCTCGGCCAAACCGTCTGCAGAGGTGGAAACGGTATCCACCACGGGACAGCCCAGCTTTTCGGAAAGAGCTTTGGAATCGATCTTATTGTCCTTTTTCTTGTTCACGTCCGCCTTGTTCAAGGCCACCACCACGGGGATGCCCAGCTCCAGAAGCTGGGTGGTAAAGAACAAGCTGCGGCTCAGATTGGTGGCGTCCACGATGTTGATGATCACGTCGGGATTCTCGTTCTTTACGTACTCGCTGGTAACACTTTCCTCGGAGGTGAAGGGGGACATGGAGTAGGCACCGGGAAGGTCCACCGCGATCAGGTTCTCTACCCCGCCGCAATAGCTCTTCTTAATGGGATGCTCCTTCTTTTCAACGGTCACGCCTGCCCAGTTACCTACCTTCTCACTTTGTCCTGTGAGGGCATTGTACATGGTGGTCTTACCGCTGTTGGGGTTGCCGGTCAATGCGATTCTCATACTTGCTTCTCCTTGCTGGTTAGTCTCCGCTAACTGTTCTGTAAAAAGGAAAGGGCAAAGCCCTGCTTCCGTTTCTACCCTTCAATAATAATGGCTTGCGCCAACTGGGTATCGATGTTGTATCTGCCGTCCTTGACAGCGATCACACACCCGTGCTTGCGGTGGGCGATCACCGTAACAGGCTCCCCGCTGTAACAGCCTAAAGAGAACAAGAAGGCATCCAGCTCCTCATCATCGGTGTCGATACGGGAGACGACGTATTCTTTTCCTTCTTCTGCGTGGGTCAAGTTCATAAGGTCACCTTCTATGGCGGGTAATGGGCGTTAGCCTCTGCTAACCACGTGATATATTAGCACGAAGACGGCGGTTTGTCAAGGGGTTTTGCAGAAAAAATTCAAAAAGTTTTGGGCAAAAAGGAGGACGTTTTACCGCCCTCCCATGGTCTCCCGCTTCAAGACGTATTCGCACACGTCCTTTCCGTGCTTTTCCGAGTTGTAAGAACGAAGGAAGGTGAAACCGCACTTTTCGATGACCCGCTTGGACTGTTCATTCCCCCGGAAATGCCCCACGGTGAGAAGCTCCGCCCCCAGCTCTTCAAAGCAATAGCGGATCACTTCCTTTACCGCCTCGGGCATGAGGCCCTTGCCCCAAAAATCCTTGGCCAGCACGTAGCCGATCTCCTTGCTCCTGAGCAATTCGTAGGGCGTTCCCGCCGTAGAGGAAACGTGGAGCCCCAGGGAGCCGATCACCCTGCCGCTTTCCTTATGTACCAATGCAAACACGTTCTTTTCTTCCAGAAACATCCCCAGCACGCGGTAGGTATCCGCCATGCTTTCGTGATGCTTCCAGCCCGCCATCTCCCCTACCCCGGGCACGGAGGCGTAAGTGTAAAAATCCGCCGCATCCGCCTCGCGGAATCCCCGCAACAGCAGCCGAGGCGTTTCCAAGGTGACCTTGGTGACGTCAAATTGAATGTCCATGTTTTTACTCTCCTTTCGAAAGAAAAAGCAGTGTGAAGAACCCTTCCTCACACTGCCGTTTTTTGGAAAAATACGTTTAATTTCCTCAAAAAAGGTACGACAACGTGAGCCCGTAAGCGTTCTCACCCGCTACGTGCTTAGGACCGAAGGATCCATTGCGTCTCACGAAAGTCATTGCCGTTTCTCCTTTTCTTTGAAAATATGGGTGGAGTATATCACAGATCGTCGGGTTTGTCAAGAGGTGAGGTTGCACAAGCAGGTGAAAAAAGCCTTTCGTAGACAAAAACCGTTGCCTTAGGTTTCGGGCTGCCGTGGACGTCAGCCCCTACAAACCCGAATTAAGAAAGTCTAAAAAGCAACCGAAGCTCCCGCATAAGGGAATGGAAAAAATTGTTTTACGCCCTTCCCCCCCTTACGTGAAAGTATAGCATGATTTTAACCAATGCATCATGCGTGCTTGTAGGGGGCGACGTCTCACCGCCTCGGGCGGTATCGGCGCCCTGCCGTGCGTCGAAATGTGCTGTTCACTCCTCCAGGATCTGCTCGGGGGACAGGCAGGATTCCAACAGCTCTATCAGGGCGGGGTTACAGGTCACGAGGACGTCTTCGTTCTTCCAAAGGGAATCAAAATCGTCTTTGCGGGGGAAATAAACACTGCTGTACAAAACCAGGCACGTCTTTTCACGTAAATCAACCTCGCCAAACTCCACTATGTATTTTCTTCGCACTGCTTTCAAGCTCGAAAACCGCAAGGTCTGCAACAGCTTTCCGCCGTGGGAATAGACGGAAACACCGGTCTCGTCTGCGACGGCATAGCGATAAAGCCTTATCTGTGTGTAATACAAGCCGGCGACCACCAAGCCCAAAAGAAAGCTCATCCCTCCCAATGCCAAGAACGGAAGATCTATCACGGCAAACGCGGACACGACTGCTCCGATAACTAAACACACCACAGACATCCAAAAGTAGAACCGCTCTTCGCTGTGGTATATACCCTTATACAGCAAGGACAACGGTTTCCCAAACTGCTCCCGCATAGGTTCTCGAGGAGTCTCACGCTTTTCATCGACAACGGACACGCCGTTGCGTCTCAAAAATACGGCCCATTGCTCCCGAATGGCATTGATGGCCTTTGGGTTATGGATCACCATGGCATCCTCGTGCTTCTGCAAAGCTCCGTAGGCAGGAAGAAGGCTGGATTCGTTTATGCAATCCTCAAATACCGCCTCGTTGCGGTACAAGACCAAACATTCCAAGGCAGTCATAGATCCGTAGCGGCCTTTTCTCGCCGTATGAAGAACCGTATCGATCTCCACCATTTTTCTGTGGCATTCCACAAATCTCAAGGCGCGGACAAACTCCCCCTTATAGTCGTACAGGTTGACCCATTCGGAATCGACGAAAACGGTGCACAGGAAGTTCTTTCGGTATTGATAACGGCCGTAAAACCAAAGAAACACGAAAAGCAACGAACAACCGCCGAAAATAGAGCCGAAAATAGCAAGATCTTCTCCCTGCAGATCCCCAAAATACCAAAAACAGAACAGCGTGCCCAAACAAAAAAGAACACCCAGCCAAGCAAAGAAATCTGCCATGCGGTTCATTTTGCGCCTGACCTCCAGAAAGTTCTCACCGAACACCTCATATCTCGACATGGACATATTTCCACCTCCTTGCTTACAGTATACCACGCAATCATGCGATTGTCAATAGCAGGTTGCAGATTTCTTCGCAAAAACAGCCGCAAGAATACGGCTGTAGGGATGACTTTCCGATCTGCGGAAGCATATTCTGAAAGAGAGGTGATTTCATGAGTATTTTTCCCGCAAAGCCCGCCGCGGTAGCCATTGTGCGGGGCGGGGCTTCCGTGCCCAAGCTCCACGGCGAGGTGCGGTTTTACCATGCAAGGCAGGGCGTTCTGGTGGTGGCCAAGGTCTCCAACCTGCCCAAGGGGAACAGTGCGGGGTTCTTTGGGTTCCATATCCACGAAGGGACGGCTTGCGGCGGAGAGGGCTTCGAGGACACGGGCAGTCACTACTCCCCTACTCCCTCTCCCCATCCCATGCACGCAGGGGATCTGCCCCCGCTGTTGAGCGTCAACGGCCAGGCATACCTGGCGGTGCAGACGGACCGTTTCACCGTGGAGGAGATCATCGGGCGCACGGTGGTGATCCACGACAAGGCGGACGACTTCACGTCACAGCCTGCGGGCAATGCGGGAACGAAGATCGCCTGCGGGGTGATCCGAAAGGTGTGATCATCCCTTCCGCCGGGCAATCATTTCCTTCAGCGCCGCCAGAGCCTCCCCCAAGCCTCCCACGGCGTCGATGAGGCCCAGCTCCACCGCCTCGTTGCCGTCCACCACGGTGCCGATGTCGGTGGTCATCTCGTCGGTGCGGGTCATCAGCTCCTTCAGCTTGTCCGCCTTTGCGCGGGAGTTGCGGACGATGAAATCGATGATCCGATCCTGCATTTTGGCAAAGGTGGCGAAGGTCTGGGGCACCCCGATCACCAGCCCGTTCATCCGCACGGGGTGCAAAGTCATGGTGGCGCTGGGAACGATGAAGGACTTGTTTGCGGAAACCGCCAAGGGCACGCCGATGGAGTGTCCCCCGCCCAAAACCAGGGAGACGGTGGGCTTCTTCATTCCGGAGATCAGCTCTGCGATGGCAAGCCCCGCCTCCACGTCCCCGCCCACGGTGTTGAGAAGAAGCAACAGCCCTTCGATCTCGTCACTTTCCTCCACCGCCACCAAGGTGGGAATGCATTGCTCGTATTTGGTGGACTTGGTGTCCGGGGAGGCGGCGTAGTGTCCCTCCACCTGCCCCGCGATGATCAGGGCGTGGATGCTCCCCCGCTTGCCGTGGGTGGTGATGCTCCCGGAGCGTTCAATGTCCTCGGCCTTGACTTCCGGCTGGGTGTTTACGTCCGCCTCGTCGGGACGGTTTTGTTCGGTCATAAGCGTTCCTCCTGCGAAAGATATTTTGATAGGAGTATTGCCCCAAATTCCCCCGCAGAGACAAAAAGAAAAAACTTTTGGGAAAACCCTTGCGTATTTCTCTTTTCCGTGGTATAATAACGGAAATTGATAAACAAAGATATCGAAGGGTTCATAGAGGCGCAGTTCGAATGCGGCTCGGATCTGCGCTTGGGCTATGCTTACATTTTTCTTGAATTTTGGATGACAGCATTTCAACTTCGGCCTTGCAAAAGCCGTGCAAAATTCAAACTCAACTTAATACGGAGAGATATCGAAGTGGTCATAACGGGGCTGACTCGAAAGGTAGCCGAGCTTATCACTCTGCAACTTGCAAAATCTCGCATTTTCTCCGATTTCCTCGCAAATGCTTCATTTTTCTTGAATTTTGGATGACAGCATTTCACTTTCGGCCTTGCAAAAGCCGTGCAAAATTCAAACTCAACTTAATACGGAGAGATATCGAAGTGGTCATAACGGGGCTGACTCGAAATCAGTTTGTGCGAAAGCACACGAGGGTTCGAATCCCTCTCTCTCCGCCACTTTGAGCCCAAAATCGTCGATTTTGGGCTCTTTTTCTTTCGATTTTGCTTGATTTTTGGTGTTCGTTCCCCACTTTCGAGAAAAATGTACCTTGCCGCCTTTCTGTTGTCTATCACTTTTCTGCAAGGCAGTGCAAGGCAACTGCAAGGCTGGTCAAAAACACCCTGTTTTTAGAGACGGATAGATACGGGTAGGTACGCAAATAAACTGAGTAGGTATCATCTTGTCCGTAACTACGAGAGAGTTCGAATCTTATTTCACAAAAAGGCAATAGATATTGTTTTATCATCAACCATCTTCATATTGCTAAATATTGAAAATTTCGATAAAACGTGATATAATAAATGTACTTAGGAGGTTAGTATATGTTTGATTTTTTTAGATGGTTAGTTAACCCTGATAATATCAATTCAAATATTTTTGGGTTGATTACTGTTGTGCTTTCCGGATTAGTCTCTTGGCTCATATCTGCTCTTTATTTCAGAAAAGGAAATCGCAATTCTTTACGCATAAATATCATATTCCCGATTAAAAACATATTGAAAGAACCTCGATCTTGGAAAAGCTATAAAGTTCTTGAGGAATTATCAAAATCATATGATGCTAAATATTTGACAAAACATGAGCTAACGTTATTAAACCAACTATTGTCTGCATATAAGGTTGTGTGCACTTA